>CACZBD010000006.1 GCA_902779305.1 uncultured Lachnospiraceae bacterium
GCACCCTCCTTTGGATTTTGTCTGTCAACTCAATCCTAACACAAGGACCAGGTGCTTTCTCTTTATTTTATTTTCCTACAAAAACTTTACCCTACTCCCACAAATACTCGTGGAACGCGTTCGGAAATATCACAGACCAGTTCGTAATTAAACCTTCCGGAACAGTTTCCAAGTTCCTCTGCGCTGATCTTAAGTTCTCCCTGTTCCCCGAGAAGCACCACTTCGTCATATTCTCTTGCTTCCGGGATATCCGTCACATCGACCATCATCTGGTCCATGCAGACACGTCCAAGGATCGGCGCCTTTTTCCCGCGGATCAGTACATAGCCTTTGGATGATAAGGATCTGGGATATCCGTCCGCATAACCTACGGGGATCGTTGCGACTAACGTATGATCATGTTCCGTTGTATAAGTCCCGCCGTAACTGATCTGCACACCTTTATTCAGTTCCTTGATCATCACGATCCTGCTGTAAAGGGACATCACGGGTCTAAGCGGAATGTCTTTTCGCACCTCATCGGACGGCATCAGGCCGTACAGCGTGACGCCGCAACGGACAAGATCCAGATTTGCGATCGGAAGATCCATGATCCCTGCGGAATTGGAACAGTGTTTATAGGTAAAGTGCAGTCCCTGCTCTTCGCAGTCATCGATAAATGACCGGAATCTGTCAAGCTGTCTGATCGTCAGTTCCTTATCCGTTTCATCTGCTCTTGCAAAATGCGTCATGATGCCTTCCGGAACGATATGCGGATAGGAAACGATCTGTTTTGCAGTCTCAACGCCTGCTTTGTCACATCTTACTCCGATCCTCGACATTCCGGTGTCTACTTTCAGATGGATCCTTACGTCCTTATGCAGTTTGGATGCACAGGCGCTTAGTGCTTTTGCGGTTTCTTCCTTAAACACGCAGAGCGAAATGTCATTTTGGATCAGCGCCTCATAATCCTCCGCAAACGTATAGCCAAGGATCAGGATCGGTTTCCCAATCCCGTGTGTCCGAAGATCAAGCGCTTCCTCTGCCGTTGCGACGGCAAAGCCATGCAGATATGAAAGATGTTCCGTGTGTTTTGCGATCGGAACGGCCCCGTGCCCGTATCCGTTTGCTTTGATCACGGCGATGATCCCTGCATTTCTTGATAGTTCATGCATTCTCTCCAGATTATAAACCACATGATCCAGATCGATCTTTGCATAGATTCTGTTTGTGCCCATTTTTTCCTCTTTACCGTATGCGTTTTTTCGAATATCCGGTTGCTTTTGAAAAACCCGCAGTCCTTATCATATCACAAAATCACTGAAATGTGGGATCATATCTGAAGCGATCATTCCAGACATGCCTTTTTCCTTCGCGGCAAGGTCTCCGGAAAGCCCATGGATACAGCATCCGTAAGCCGCAGCCTTCAGCGGTTCAATCCCCTGTCCGAGTAATGACGCGATCAGTCCCGTCAGCACATCCCCGGAACCGGCCGTTGCCATGCCGGAATTGCCGGATACATTCAGATAGATCTTCTCCCCGTCCGAGATCACGGTCCTTGCATCCTTCAACACACAGATCAGCCCGTATTCCCTGGCATAACCTTTACAGTTTGCGATCAGGTCGTTCCTGATATCGGAAACATCTCTTTTCACAAGTCTTGAAAACTCGCCAAGATGCGGTGTGATGATCACGGTCCTGTCCTGTTCGCCTAATGCATCCATAAGCTCAGCATGTTCGGAAAGCAGATTCAGTGCATCGGCATCCAACACAAGTGGCAGTTCACATGTGAGGATCACGGTCTTTAAAAGCTCGTATGCCATTTCCGAAGCAAGTCCCGGCCCGATCGCGATCACATCTGCCCACTGCAGACAGCCGGACAACTCACCCGGATCGCTGTCATAAGTCCTCACCATGACTTCCGGAATGCTGTTTAATAGCAGATCCCGGTTCTTTTCATGCGTATAGACCATGACCATGCCGGCGCCGGATCGAAGGGCGGATGTGGCGCTTAAAACCGCTGCGCCTCCGGTACTTTTTGACCCTGCGATCAAAAGCACCTTCCCGAAAGTGCCTTTATTGGAATAAGCGCTTCTTTTGATCTCTTTCAGATCATCCTTCTCCACGGCAAACACATCGCCTTCTTCTGCTTCCCCGGGAAAGATCCCGATGGGATGCATGATAAGCTTTTTGCAATATTCACAGCCCGGATACAGGAACTGTCCAATCTTATAACTTCCGAACGTCACGCAAAGATCGCTCTTTACGGCAGGGCCCGGAACTTTTCCGCTTGAAGCATCCACGCCCGTCGGGATATCCACGCTGACAACAGGAACCTTAAGCGCATTGATGCAATGAATCAGTGCATGACAAGAAGGATCCGGTTCTCCGTGAAACCCGATCCCGAAGATCGCATCGATCAAAATCGTACAGGGAGTATTTTTCAGAAAATCCGCGCATGCTTCAACAGAACCGTTTACGATGCGAACGCCTAAACGGTTCGCGATCCTTACCTGTCTTGCACATTCGGAGCCTTCCTCCGGATCCTGAAGCATATAGACAACGGGATCAAAATGCTCTTCTTTCAGGAGTCTTGCAATACAGACACCGTCTCCGCCGTTGTTTCCTTTTGCACAGACGACAACCGCATGCGTTGTATCATATCCGGCTTTACGGATCTCTGAAACGGTTGCAAGTGCAGCCCGTTCCATCAAAACAGGGGAAGGGATCCCGATGTCTTCGATCGTATGCCGGTCAAGTTGTTTCATCCTTTGGCTGTTCAGTAGTCTTTTCATTTTCCGATTTTTTCAGAGAAGGAAGTGTCGGCTCGTATTTCATGTCAAACAGTTCCATGACATCATGCCCGAAGATATCGTGCATATATGCATAGAGCTCCGCATTGTTCACTTCCTTGTTCTGCTTTTTCAGGATATTTTTCTTCAGGCTGACCCTGACTTCACGGATCCATGCCGCGATCTCTTCGATCTCTTTTGTGTTGTCCCGAAGCTTCTCGTAGCACAGTTCCATGGTATGGATCATCAGTTCACGGTTGATGCTGTCGATCTCACGGGGCAGTTCCATCAGTTCGTCCTCGTTGCGGTCGAGTTTTTCGTTCACTTCATTGATCAGCCGTTTGTTATCCTCTAGTTTCCTGCCCTTTGCTTCATCCGAGGAATTCTCGACGCCGTCCATATTGACAACGATCTCATCCATCAGATTGTTCTTGATCTTTTTCAGATCCTTGTTTTCGTTATTCAGTTTGCCCTGTCTCTTCAGGACTTCCTGAAGCTTTTTTTCCAGTTCCTTGATCTCTTCCGTGGTGCCGGTCTTGGAAAACAGCTTATGCCACTTCGGATCTAAGATCAGTACCGGGATCTTTTTCCCGGTCAGTGCATTTTTAAATTGTTCTTCATGTTCTGCCATAGGATCACCTCAGATGAAAACATGCATACGTGAAAATCAATTTACTTTACCAGATTATAGGAAAGGCGCATCAGGCTTTCGGAAAGATGCACATTCTCGACGATCACATTTCCCGGGACATCCAGATCGACATGCGCAAAATTCCAGATCGCTTTGATCCCGCAGTCCACCAAAAGCGCCGCGACCTTGACAGCGCTCGCTTTCGGAATGGCGAGCACGGCAATGTCCACATTATGGCGGCGGATAAACGGCTCGATCTCTTCCATCGGCGCCACTTTGATGCCGCGGATCTCTTTGCCGAGGACCTCCTTATCAACATCAAAGATCCCTTCAATGACAAAACCGCGTTTTTCAAAGTTTTCGTAATTTGCCAGAGCCTGTCCGAGATTCCCCGCTCCGATCAGGATCATATGATGTTTGTGATCAAGTCCTAAGATCTTTGCGATCTCATCATAGAGAAAATTGACATTATAGCCGTAGCCCTGCTGTCCGAATCCGCCGAAATGGTTTAAGTCCTGTCTGATCTGGGATGCCGTGACTTTCATAAGATTAGAAAGTTCCCTTGAGGAGATCCTTTCGATCCCGTTGTCCCGAAGTTCCCCAAGATATCTGTAGTATCTTGGCAGGCGTTTAATGACTACGGTTGAAATTCCTTTATCTTCCACAGGTTATCCTCCGCAAGCTGCAATCAAAGATAGGTTTCCAACGTCGCTCTGATCGCTTTGATAAAATCAAGGCTGTTCAATCCGACCGTTTCTTCAAGCGTCGTGATCTGGATCAGGTCTTTGGTCATCTTACCGGATTCGATCGTCTCGATGGTCGCGCGCTCCAGTTTGTCGGCAAACTTCATCAGCGCTTCATTTCCGTCAAGTTCTCCCCGTTTTCTGAGCGCCCCGGTCCATGCAAAGATCGTCGCCACGGAATTCGTGGAGGTCTCTTCCCCTTTTAAGTGCCTGTAATAATGCCTCTGCACCGTACCGTGCGCCGCCTCATACTCATATACACCGGAGGGCGACACCAGAACAGAGGTCATCATCGCAAGAGAGCCGAAAGCCGACGAGATCATGTCGCTCATCACATCCCCGTCATAATTCTTGCACGCCCAGATCATACCACCTTCCGACTTCATGACACGCGCCACGATATCATCGATCAGGGAATAGAAATAGGTGATCCCGATGGCTTCGAATTTCTCTTTGTATTCGTTCTCATAGATCTCTTCAAAGACATCCTTGAAATGATGATCATATTGCTTGCTGATCGTGTCCTTTGCGCCAAACCACAGATCCTGTTTTAAGTCCAGCGCATAGTTAAAGCAGCTTCTTGCAAAACTTTCGATCGAAGGAGTGCAGTTATGTAAACCTTGTACAACACCGCCCTTTTCATCAAAATCATGGACGAGTTCTCTTCTTTCGTTCCCGGAAGCATCTGTAAAGACCAGTTCAACTTTTCCGGCCTCTTTGATCTGCATTTCCGTGTTGCTGTACACATCCCCGTATGCATGTCTTGCAATGGTGATGGGCTTTTTCCAGCTTTTGACATTGGGTTCGATCCCTTTGACGATGATCGGTGTGCGGAAGACCGTGCCGTTTAAGATGGAACGGATCGTTCCGTTCGGGCTCTTCCACATCTTCTTTAGGTTATATTCGCTCATTCTGGCAGCGTTCGGCGTGATCGTCGCACATTTTATGGCAACACCGTATTTGGCCGTTGCATTGGCCGCATCGATCGTCACCTGATCGTCGGTCTCATTTCTGCGTTCCAGCCCGAGATCGTAATACTCCGTGTTCAGTTCGATATAGGGCGTGAGCAGTTCATCTTTGATCATCTGCCATAAGATCCTGGTCATCTCATCGCCGTCCATCTCCACAAGCGGTGTGGTCATCTTTATTTTTTCCATGGTTCTTCTCCTTTGCACTGTTCACGGATGATCGTATCCAGTTCCTGATTGGTCATGACCGTCACACGGCCTTCATCATATTCTTTATCCACGATCGCCTTGATCTTTTTGACAAGCGATGACTGCTTGGATACCTGCTTGTTTTTCGGCAGTTTGTAGTAGGTGTTGATCCAGTGCGCGATCCCGGCAAGTCCGGAAGTATTGCTGACCGCGCAGAGCACCGGCCTGTTCAGGAATTTCTCGGTATCGAAGATATTGTAGATCTCTTCGTTCTTCAGAAGACCGTCCGCATGGATCCCCGCTCTTGTCACATTAAAGTTCTCTCCGACAAACGGTGTCCTCGGCGGGATCTGGTACCCGATCTCTTTGGTATAATATTCGGCAAGTTCCGTGATCACGGTCGTATCCATGCCGTTCAGATCGCCCTTTAACTGCGCATATTCAAAGACCATGGCTTCCAGAGGCGTATTTCCGGTCCTCTCTCCGATGCCGAACAGGGAAGCATTGATCCCCGCGCAGCCGTACAGCCAGGCTGTCGTGGAATTGGAAACGGCTTTGTAAAAATCATTATGCCCGTGCCATTCCAGAAGATGCGGGCTGACACCTGCATGTTTGTTCAAACCGTAGATGATGCCCTGCACGCTTCTGGGGATCACCGCGCCGGGATAATTGACGCCGTATCCCATCGTATCGCAGGCCCTGACTTTGATCGGGATCTTATATTCATCCATCAGTTTCATGAGTTCAACGCAGAACGGGATCACATAGCCGTAGATATCCGCCCTGGTGATGTCTTCGAGATGACATCTGGGGCTGATCCCGGTCTCCAAGCATTCCTTTACGATGTTTAAGTAATGCTCCATGGCCTGTTTCCGGTTCATCTTCAGTTTGTAGAAAATATGATAATCACTGCAGCTGACAAGAATTCCGGTTTCGGGCATGCCGATGTCCTTGACAAGCTGGAAATCTTCCTTGGATGCACGGATCCAGCTTGTGATCTCCGGGAACTGATAGCCTCTTTCCATGCATTTATAAACGGCATCCCTGTCCTTCTTGGAATACAGGAAGAATTCGCTGGCACGGATCATGCCGTTCGGGCCGCCGAGTTTGTGCAGATAATCAAAGATCGTCACGATCTGTTCGGTCGTATACGGCGCTCTGCTCTGCTGTCCGTCGCGGAACGTTGTGTCCGTGATCCAGATCTCCTTGGGCATGTTATGCGGAACGATCCTGTCATTGAATGCGATCTTCGGTACTTCGTCATAGGGGAACAGGTTCCGGAATACATTCGGCGTTTCCACATTGACGAGCGGATACATATGCTCTTCCAGTTCCAGAAGATTGTTGACCGTATTCATGCGGACCGCACGGTTTTCACTGTCGTGTCTCATAGTCACCTCGTAGTACTCTTGATTGATACCATAAAAAAACCAAATGACGGCCGCCGCTTGGTTTTTTTACTTGCAGTTTCTTATTATACTATGTCTTTTGTGAAAAAACAAACAATCAGGAAACGGGTTTCTGCTTTTTTTTGAAAACATCCTTCAGATTCCATAAAAGCAGCAGAACCCCGAGCCCAAGAAGGCTTAAGGAAACGATTTTTCCGACAGGAACCACTTTTCCTGTTTTGGTCAGTGTATTATAGGATGCACCGATCTGGAAGAGATCCATTGCATCATCCATCAGCTCCTCTTCCGCAGGCTCTTCGGTCTCGACAAGCACCTCCTCCTGATAGAAATACATGGAAGAAGCATGTGCGATGGCAAAGGGCGAAAAATGGCCGGTTACAAAACGGATCCCGTCGGCACCGTTAACATCGGTCTTTTCACAGGACAGCGTCATCAGCGCGCCGTTATCGTTCAAAGTCACAACCTTCAGGTCATCGGAACCTGCAAGATACGAAGGAAGCGGCATCGTGATCTCCATCTTGTCGGTGTTCAGTTTCTTGATGGGAACCGTTCCCGTCGCATCGGTCATGGACATATCAAACATCGTCAGATTCTTAGGATCGCTGTCTCCGAATGCGTTCAGATAGGCCGCTGCAAATTCCTCATCAGATGTATGTTCATCGCTGATCGTAAGGATAAAATGATCCGTATTCCCGGGGATCACGGCAGAGGCTTTCGTCCCTGACTGCAGCGAAGAGCTTCTCAAATCATTGACCGTAATGGCATCTGCTTCCGTATAGGTAACGGAAGGCGCATTATCAACGGTATCCAGTAATGTTTCCAGATCGTCAGAGGTATTGCCGTTGATCCTGATATCGTTAAGCGGCTTATCACTCCAGGAAGAAAAATCGGAATAAGGCGAAAATGCGCTCTCCTTAACACCCGACATCAGATATTCCGTATTTCCGATCTTTACATGCGAATCAATGTCCACAACGCCCGTATCGTCCGGCTCTCTGGTCGCTTTCAGCAGATGCAGCGTATTTTTACCGTCGACCTGATCCGCGCTCATTGAATAAACGGCGCCGCGGAATCCAAGGAAATGAGGATCAAACAGGGTACCGGAATCCGGATCCGTACCGTCGCGTATGATCGCATTGTCGATCCCGTTAAAAGCAAGGGTCCGAAGGTCCTTTGCGGAAAGCCTTGAAGCCGTAGGTTTATAGGAAACATCCGGGATCTTTGTTCCGGTGAGCAGGACCGTTTCCAAAGGCGCATCATCGAACAGATCAAAAGCGCCTAGCCCGATCGATTCCACCGATGGCGGAATGGACAGGGAAGACAGTTTCGTATTCTTAAACGCGCGGTCCTCAATATCCGTTAACCCTGCGGATAAGGATACCGTGTTCAGATTGGTACAGCCGTTAAACGCATCCTCCCCGATCGTCGTTACGGAAGGAGGAACGGAAACACCGGTAATGCTTGTATTTCCAAGGAAACAACCGGGCGCGATCTTTTTCACGCCTTCCGGGATCGTCACATTTCCGCCTTCGCCTTTATAGGACAACAGGATGTGGTCTCCGACGATCAGATAGTTGTCATTGTCCTGCTCTGCCTGCCAGGAAGCAAGCCAGGGCGTTCCGGAAAAAGCACCGAGTTCGATCGTTTCCACGCTGTCAGGAACGGATACTTGTTCAAGCGATTCACAATGATAGAATGCCGCATAGCCGATGTCGGTGACCGTATCCGGAATATCTACATTCTGCAGGTTGCTTCTTGCAAACGCAAAATCACCGATCGAGGAAACCGTATCCGGGATCGTGACCTGTTCCAGCTTATCATTCTTATAAAAGCAGCGGTTCCCGATCTTTGTGATATCGGAAGGAACATTCACATTCGCATCTTCCCCGTTATACGCATCCAAAACGCCGCGGATCACGGAGAATGTGTCTTCTTTGGAAGTGTTTTTCAGGTTACTGTTTGCGATGCCGTCTTCCAGTTCTGCCTTGTTCAGGTTGTAACTTCCCTTTACGGTCATGGCCGGAGACATCAGAAGCACTGCCTGGGAACCGACCACTTTCGTGGAACCCATTTCGCCGGGCAGGATGTTTTCTTCATAATCGATCTGTACCTGTGCCGGGGAAGTCAGGGAATCATCCGCTTCCGAAGGTTCATTAGCATCAGGATCCGTTCCGTCCACCGCTCCGTCCGTCTGGTCGGCATACGCATCTGCAGTGCCCGTAAGACCGGCACCGGAAACGGCGGCTACCGTCGGCTGAGAAACCAGTTTGTCGGACGGATCCACAAACTGCACCTTGACACCGTTACTCATGTAAAACGCAAGGTCATCAATGTAGCCGACAGAAGTCGGGATCACCGCGGATCTTAAGTTCACACAGTCGGAAAACGCATAAGCTAAGATCTTGGATACGGAATTCGGGATCACGATCGTCGATAAGGACGGGCAGTTGGAAAACGAGTATTCCGGGATCTCTTTGACTTTTGAGGAAATGGCGACCCCGGTTAAGTCTTTCGCGCCCCAGAAAGCATATTCGTTGATCTTTTCAACACTTGCCGGCATCGCATAGGTGGTGGCGCTCCGTCCTGCAAGATACTGCACGATGCTCTTTCCGTCACCTGAATACAACACCCCGTCCTGACAGAGAAAGTTCGGATTGTCGTCTGCCACGGGAATGCCGGATAACGATGTGCAGCCGGCAAAGGCGCCGGAGCCGATCTCATTGACTTTTCTCGGGATCGAAACACTGTATAAAGAAGAACACCCCGAAAAAGCGCTGGACCCGATGATCCGGACGCTTTCCGGGATGTATACCGTCTGCAGGTTTGTGCAGTTTTCAAAAGCAGCAAAATCAATGGTGCGGACACTGTCCGGGATCACCACGTTGCGCAAAGAAACATTACCGGAAAAGGAATCTTTTCCGATGGTCGAGATCATGTCAGGTAAAGTCAGATCCGCTTCATGCCCGGTATATTCCACAAGCGTGGCCCCGTCCATGACGAAATCACCATGCTGCGTTCCGATGGCATTGAACGGGAGGCTTGGCAGAACAAGCAGAATGATGCCTGTCACACATAACAATATGGCAATGACATTTCTGACGGTCTTAAGTATCATTATGCGGCCTCTGCGGTTTCTTTATTCTCTTTGCGCTCTCTCATTAAGAACATGACGCCGGATACAGCGGCAAGACCGATCACCAGGAACCACTTCGGATGGATCGGGTCGCCTGTCTTGGGCGTTGCATCAAGTGTACCGGTAGCTGTCAGATTGTTGGTATCCACATAAACCACATAGGGCGATAAGTGCGTCACCGTATAGTTCATGCAGGGAACTCCGTTGATCACCGTAAATTTCGGCTGGATCTTGTCAAGCACGCCGCCCTCGGTGCAGGCAATCTTGGCATTACCGCCGTAGATGGCCAGATTATCCGGGATCGGCATCGTGATGTTGATCGATACGCCCGCAGGGATCGGACTGATCTTCTGCGTGCCGGTGCTGTCATAAAGGCTGATATCGATCGGCAGATAACGGATCGCATCCGTGGATCCGAATGCTGCTGTCAGCGCTTTTTCAGCCATTTCGTTGGCTTCCTGCGTTTCCGTGATCTTGATCACATAGTTGTCGCTCGAGCCGTTGACCGTCGCGCTCATCTTGCTGGTATCCGTGATCCCGCCGGTCGTGGAGATCAGCTTTGTCTTACCCACGTTGTTGGGTGTTTTGGCGTTGCCGCTTCCCGTATTCGGCGAACCGGTCGCCGTATTGACTGCAGGAACAGCTCCCGCGCCGTACGGATTACCCGTGCCGCTGACGATGATCGGCTGTACCGTCGTTCCGGAAATACTCGAAGATCTCGAAGACGATCCCGAAGAGGATCTGCTTGAAGATCCGCCGCCACCGCCGCCACCGCTTGAAGACTTCGAACTGGAAGAAGTCGAGGTCGATGTAGAGGTGGAAGTCGTCGAAGTCGTGGAGATCGGCTTATACTTCGCATAGATCGTCGCATTATGCTGTACATTGATCCAGGCGTTCGGGATCTCCGAATACCATTCAAGGAAATCATAGTTCAGATGAGTCGGCGGCGTCGGCAAAGCGACATTCCAGCCGGCCGGTACCGTTTCCCTGTAGAATTCGGAATAATCCAGACCGTCGATAAAGATGATCGTATACTGCGGGTCATCCGGCAGCTCTTCGTAGATCAGCTCATCGGCCTTGGAACGTCCGTCTTTTTTGTTGACCATCTTGACATAGGACGGGATCGAGGAATCCTCATAAGCATGGAATACTGTGCTTTCCGTGTTCTTGAACGCGTCCTCGTCGATATTGATCGCCTTGCCGTAGATCGTGATATCTTTGAGGTTATCGTTTTCCTGGAATGCGGCAGGCTGCACTTCCCTGACATTTTCAGGCAAAGTCACATATTTCAACTGATTACAGTTATAGAAACAGTTCTCCGGGATCGATCTTAAGTTCGTCGAACTTGTAAAGTCCACGGAGGTGATAAAATCACAGTTCTTAAATGCGTCATCCGCGATCTCCGTTATATCTGCAAGGCAGGGGTCGTTTTCTTCATTGATCAGTGCGCTGCCGACGCCTGCGCCTCTGCTCTGCAGCACTTCTTCGATCCTCGTAACGCCTTTGCCGTCCGCATCCACATAGTAACTGTAGATGATGCCGTTATCATACCAGTAATACGGATCGTCGATGGTCGCGGTCTCTTTATCATTTTCTCCGTTAAAGTTTACGGCGGTCAGCGTCGCAAGCGGAGAAGTCACCAGATCATCCGGCACATTGTAGAACGGCAGGATCCCGAGGCTCTTCATGTTGCCGTTGAACGTGATGGTCTGCAGGCCTAAGCATTCCGAGAACACCTTGTTCTCATCGCCTGTGACTGTCGGAAGACTCTCGAGCGAATCAAAGCTGATGTTGGTCAGATGATAATCATGTCCGGTCTTATAGTCATTTGTCCGGATAAAGTAATCATTGTCCGAAGTATCCGGAGATGTTTCCGTACCAAGATCATTCTTGGCATTGATGATGCTTGTGATGCCGTAAGGAACCGCCACGTTTCTGGTAAACTGGTTGATGATCGCTTCCTGATTCGGTGAAAGCGGTTCCGAATTATAGTATGCATTGATCAGATCTTCGATCGTAACTTCTTTGGTCCCCGGAGGATCCTCGACAGGGATTTCCCCGACAACCGTATTCATGGTCGGATAAGTCAACAGCGACACATAGCCGGGCTTGGAAGAATCCGGTCTCGCGTATTTGCAGGACAGGTTCTGCGGATTCCCGCTGTTATAAGTGATATAGGAATCTGCCTTGGTCGAACAGGTGATATTTGCGGGGTCCAGCGCATATTCATACGGCCAGTAGCCCTGCTCCATCCGTCCGTACATCTGAAGTCCGTTCGGATTCTCAGTAAGGAATGCATCCGCGCCGACGGAGGAAGCATCGATATTGATATCAAAATACCCGTTTCCTTCAAAATTATCATCACGGAACTTGATGACATCCAGTTTCGAGCAGTCTTTGAAGCAGCTTCCGCCGATAGATGTCTTGTCCGCGCTTGTCGTAAACGGAATATGGATAAAGTCAACCTCTTCCACACTCTTGCAGGCACGGAACGCATTTTCTCCGATGCTTGCGATCGAATCGGCAATTTCGATCTTCGTAGGAAGCGTCAGGTTGGAAACATACTGACTTCCGACGACTTTGCCGCAGGCATCATCCGCGATCGCCTGGATCGGATGTCCGCCGATCGTAGCGGGCACACGGATCGTTGTCGCCGTTGCACCCGGCAGCTGCGTGATGGATTCCACGATAAAATCATCCGTAAAGGTAAACCGGTAGGAATCCTGAAGGGTCATGATATATTTGAACTTATTGTCATATTTGTCCCAGTACATGTACGGAAGGGAATTCTTCTCCGCAAAACTTAACATCTGGATGCTTCCGCTCTCATTCGGGTTCGGACCCCAGATCACGAAGCTGTCGGATACATTCTTCTCTTTACCCGGAAAATAGGATTCATTGACCGAATTGATGAACTGCTCATTCGTACAGTTATCGGACACATTATTACCACGTACGCACTCCAAATTCTGACACCCCAAAAACATCGAAGGTGTCGCCTTGAACTGAGAAGGCGGATAATGCGGAAGTTCAACATATCTTAATTTCGTGCAGCCGGCATACATCCCGTATTGACCGTATGTCCCTTCAATCGGGTTTGTCGTCTGGCACATCTTTGTGGTTTCCAGATTCTCACAATTACAGAACGCATAGGAACCGACTTTAAAAGTATTGACGTTTATATTCCCGAAAAGAAAAGAATTGCTGTTATCGTCTTCTTCGGAAACATAACTCGGATAGTTCGGCACGGAATCGGTTAAGGATCTGCAGTTCATAAACGCAGCGGTTCCGATCTGCTCCAGCGTATCGGGCAGGGTCAGCGAAGACAACATTGTACAATCAGCAAAAGCCCCGTCCCCCAGGGATTTAGTCGTACCAAAATCAATGGAAGTCAGGCCCGTACAGTTATTAAATGCCTTTGTACCGATCGTTTTGATATTCTCGCCAAGGCTGATCGCCTGTAATCTCGTGCAGTTTTCGAAAGCGCTGTCACCGATCTGCGTGATACCCGCACTGCCACCGCCATCACTGGAACTGAGCAGTTCCATTTCCGTAAAGTTTGCGACATCCTTAAATGCGCCGTTCGCAATGGACTGGACGATCTCGTAATGTTTGCAGGCAACAAAAGATTCCTCGCTGTCAGGTGTCTCTCCGGCATCAATCGGGCTGTCAGGCGGTCCGATCCAGTAGCCGGGATCTCCGGGCTGCAGTGCATCATCATGTCTCCAAGGTCTTGTCCATTTTTCGATCTTGACCTCAAAATAAAATGCTTTCGGCGTGCTTGCTTCATCTCCGCCGTAAACATCGATCATTCTCTGTGTTTTGGGAGTTTCGATCTTGGTCTCGGTATACCTGGTCCAGGTATAGGGATCATGATTTGCTTCGATCCCTTTTTCCAGTTTCTCATAAGGTGGTTCCGGTGTATCGGAATCCAGCGTATAGATGACAGCCGGCGAAAGCTTTAAGATCCCGCCTTCGGGCGTATAACCGGAAGCATCACCGCCGACATAATTGGCGATACACTGCGGACGCGAAGTTGTCGTAGGGGAAGTCTGTGTGGCGATCTCAAAGACCGGGATCGTCATATCGGAAAACATGCCGGCCCGGTTGATCGTATAATAGGTGTGGCCTTCGCAGACGATCGTATCGCCCTCGGGGAAAGCCCAGAATCTGTCGATATCGGAAGGAACAACGGAACTGTAGTAAGCATTGGAATTCAACGAAACAAAAGGATCCACGGCAATGGCATCATCCACCGTGTTCGGGATCATCGTTTGCGGATCAAACGGATCATCCGCCTGTACGCCCCGTGTCGGGATCACCGCCACAACAAGCGCCGTTACTGCGCAAGCCCCCGCAATCGTCAGTCTGGCACTCTTTTTCAGTCTGAACTTCTTCTTTTCCGTGACTTTCTTCATTCTGTGCTCCTGTTTTCCCTCTGGATGATAATTCCTGATCTACTCCACTCTTTTCGCAACGACAACCCATCTTTCGCCGCCTTTCACGTAATCGCAGGTCGATAACGTGATCAGCTGGTCTCCGAGATGGGAAGTAACGCCCGTATCATAAAGCGACATATCCGCCATATCCTGCATATAGGAATCGTATTCCTCTGCGGAATTGGCATTGACAAACTGGTAATACTTAAAGGCCACTTCTGTTTCTTCATGCACAACTTCCGAAAAAACATACATGACCGCATAATTTCCCTTTTCGTACAGCGTATCGAACCGGATGAAGGGATGCTTTTTGTAATAATCCTCGTTTTTATACTTCGTCAGCGTCCCGAACATCTTGCCGGACTTCATATTATGACCGTAAATGATGATATTCTGGCTTCTCGGCCAGATGCTGCATTCCTTATCGGCAAACAGACATCCGTTCCGGTCTTTCTCCTGAGAGAAATTATGATCCAGGTAATATTCCATGTTCTGCGACTGCATCACCGGGTAGTCTATTATTGTATCGTCAATTTTGAGCCATCCGATTAGACTTTTATTTTTATTATACAATGTGACATAGTCTTCCAGGACTTCCGGCGGAGCTTCGGGATCGTCCGCTTTGACCTTTTTCGGCTCAAATAACACAAAATCCGTGTTTTTCAGTTTGGATAATTTATTGAATTTTTTTTCGGTGGATTCGCTCTCTCCATTATAAAATACAAAGTACCCGAGACTTCCTACGGCGATCACGATCAGAACTGCCATCACGATCCGCCGGATCTTCTCGTTTCTTGAGAGCTTCTTTTTTTCTTTCCCTGACATTTTCAGTGCCTTATATACATCAGTTTATACTGCAGGATCCTCTCCTTTGCACCGAAAGCCGATCTGTCCGACATGCTCTTTACGAGCGATTCGTTCAGCGGCAGAAGTTTCGGTGCGATCGCAGCATAAGCAGGTTTTACTATACTTTCAAAGATCAGATCCATCGTTATGCCCGTATCTGTTTCTTCCGTTTCGATCTTACCGCGGTATCTGTCATAAAAGAAAGCAAAATAACCGCAGATGCATTTGATCACAAACAGCGCGCGAAGCTTATTCTCTCCGGATAGTACGGACAGATCCTGCGGAAGCTGTAAAAAACGGTGTTCTTTCGGATCATTGTTATCTTCCGACAACTTTTTTAGAAGCAGTGCTTCATCCGCTTCCTGTAATATAAACAGAGAAACATAGTCCTGCAGGATGGAATTCACATATGCGGACACCGCCTCTTTTTCTTCTTCGGAAACGCAATCCGAAAGAATAAGCGAAAGGATCGATACAAAAAACGTACGGACACTGTCATAACTGCTCATCCTGTCGTTTAAGAGAGATGTGATCTCCTGCAGGGCGGTTCTGTATTTATCTTCTTTGAGACGGTAGTCCTTCTCAAATTCCTTGATCTCGTCATCCATGTTGTATCTGTCAAATGCCGCATCCAGCTTGTGCACCAGCTCTTCCAGCTTCATGTTGGAATGCGAGATCAGTTTGCAGATATGGAAACGGTTATGCGACCGGATGACCTGCTGCAGATCCTCATCATGGAACAGCAGGATGATCTGTACATTCGGATTATGATCGAAAATGATCTCGAGCATTTCATCGCCGCTAAGTACATCCATCCCGTAAGGCATGAAAACAACGGCGATCTCCCGTTCATCCATGACAGATACCGCATCATCGATCGTATCGGCAAAAAACAGCTGCGCGTTTTCATCATGAACCATGATCTTGATCCGGTTCATCAGATTTTCATCATTCATGATAAACAACGCAGTCCGCATGATAAATAACCCCATATCCCCCAAAAAAGTGCATACCTGCACATACTTATCTTTATTTTACTATATATCGATAGAAAATCAAATATTTTTTCTACATATTGTGTTTCATATCAGAATAAGTCAAAATCAAAAAGAGACCGCCAAGTTGACGATCTCTAAAAATCAATATGCAATTGTTTAAAACGCTTTGATCAGGTTTTCGACCTCCAGGTCCAGTCTGGCATCATCCCAGTCCGCATGCATTTTTCTGAGGTTATGCCGTATGTTCTTTTTCATGGAGTCATGCTCTTCGGCTTTGCCTTCGGCTTTACCCTTGTTTAAAATGGTTTTAGCTTCATATTCAAGAATCTTTCCACCCATAATATCCGTAACCTCCTTTTTTACACTTTCGGCCTTTTTTGAAAGATTGTTAAGAACTTTCTTAACCATATCTCTGATCGTGAGCATTTCATACTCATCGATCAGGCCATTATAACAAGATTCAACCAGGTATTCCTTTATCCTTATATAGTCCCTTTTGATATTCTCCAGTCCTGCTTTGTTTTTTCCTCGTGTTTTAGTGTTAGATTCTCTTTTTATAAGTTTTTCGTAATTGAACAGATAAAACGGAATTAAAAAATACAATTCTTTTTTGATAACATCCTCCACAGTATAATCGCCTATCTTAAGCGATGGAATACTGTAACTTACGGTTCCTCCCGGAGTGTTTATCGTGACGAGAATACTATCCGGGGTTTCATCTGTCCATCTGAGAAACAGGATGCCGGAATTTGGATAATTTACTACAAGCTGTTGCGTTGAGCGGGTCGATTCTTGAAGTGCGATCTGGCTGTCATACTCAAACATCCGGACCGTGATCGAACCGTCAGGTATACTCTGGCACTCAATATGATATTGTTTGATATCGTGTCCGTATACTCTGATCCTTGTATCCGTGATGCGTTTGTTTTGTTCGCCATCCTGTTGTTCCAGAAACGATTCATTTAACAGTTGTTCAACCTTCTCGTTTCCGCTGTATTTTTCTGATAAACTTAAAGAAAACATCTCATTTATCAGTTTTAGCGTCACACGTGGAAGATCGTTAACCAGCGTTCTGAAAACGTCATCATATGGCGTATTGTCAACATTTCCCAATATTTACCTCCTGCTACTGTCATTATGGCAGATTTACCGGCCTCACAGACAGCCTCCGGAGGTATCATAATTCATCAATACCAATTATAATTTTACTATTCATCATGTAAAAATGCAATAAAGACCGCCATCCCCGAACAAACGGGAATGGCGGCTTCAAACATAATTTACTGATCTTAAGCGTCAGCGTTCTCGTCAGCAAGCTGGCTCTGCCTTGCGGCAACTTCCTTCTCCTGAACATCCGAAGGAGCCTGCTCATAGCGGACGAATTCATATTCGTATTCGCCTCTGCCGCCCGTCATTGAACGGAGAACCGTGCAGTACCCGTACAGTCCTGTCATCGGAAGTTCCGCTTCCACAACAGTCTTGCCGTTACCTGCGGGATTCATGCCAAGCACTCTGCCGCGGCGTTTATTCAGATCGCCCATGACATCACCGGTAAAGGAATCGGGAACGGTAACTTTTAAGGATGCGATCGGCTCCAAAAGAACCGGACCTGCTTCCATAAAGCCCTTCTTGAAGGCCTGGATCGTCGCCATCTTGAAGGCCTGCTCCGAAGAGTCAACCGGATGGTAGGATCCATCGTAAAGGATCGCTTTGACGCCGACAACCGGATATGCGGCCAAAGGCCCTTTCACAACGGATTCCACAAGACCTTTTTCGACTGCCGGGAAGTAATTCTTCGGAACGGCGCCGCCGACAACGATCTGTTCGAATTCGTATGCTTTATCCATGGTTCCAAGCGGCTCAAATTTCATCTTGACATGACCGTACTGGCCGTGACCGCCGGACTGCTTCTTGTATTTGTATTCCACATCGGAATTCTTCTTGATCGTCTCGCGGAATGCAACCTTGGGCTCTACAAGCTCGATCTCGACTTTGTAAACATTCTGCAACTTGCTGGCAACGATCTCTAAATGCTGATCGCCCATGCCGTACAACAGCGTCTGTCTGTTTTCGGCATCATTGACATTCTGCAGGGTCTGGTCTTCTTCCATCATCTTGGCAAGCGCGCCGGAAACCTTATCGATATCGCCTTTATTCTTGGCTTTATAACGCATGCAGGTGTAAGGCTTGCTCAGATCCGTCTTCGGGAACATGATCGGATTGGCCTTTGTGGAAAGGGTATCGCCCGTCTTGGTGCTGGTCAGTTTCGGGATCGCACCGATATCACCGGCATGCAGTTCGCTGACTTCGATGGGCTTGTTGCCGCGGAGGATGTACAGCTTGGAGATCTTCTCCTCTGTGTCCTTGTCATAGTTGAACAGCACATCATCGGATTTCAGAACACCCGAGCAGACCTTGATCAGGGAATATTTACCGATGAACGGATCCACGATGGTCTTCCATACGAATGCAGACTTGGGTTTGCTGAAATCATAATCCGCTTCGAAGATCTCGCTGGTCTTCTGGTTGACACCTGCGATCTTACGGTCTTCGGGGCTCTGGAAATATTTGATGATATCGTCTAACAGTGTGTAAACACCCTGACATAAGATGCTCGAGCCCATGGTCACGGGAACGATGGAGCCGTCATTGATGTTGGTGCGCAACGCGGATCTGATCTCTGCTTCCGAGAATGTCTCGCCGCCGAAATAACGCTCCATAAAGTCTTCGCTGGTCTCCGCAACGGCTTCCATCAGGGACTCTTTGTATTTAGCCAGATATTCCTGAGAATAATCGGGAACCGGGCATTCTTCCACTTTGCCGTCCTTGGTCCAGCGGTTACCTGTCTCGCTGACCACATTGACATAGCCGACAAACTTCTCATCTTCTCTGATCGGCAGATGGAACGGTGCGATCTTCTTGCCGTATCTGCTCTCAAGGTCTTCCACTACCTGCCTGTAACTTGCGTTGTCCACGTCCATATCGGTTACAAAGAACATACGCGGCAGTTTGTATTTCTCGCACAGATCCCATGCTTTCTCCGTGCCGACTTCCACACCGGCCTTACCGGATACAACGATCACGGCGCCTGCAGCAGCGGATGCGGCTTCTTCCACTTCTCCGATAAAATCAAAGTAACCCGGGGTATCGAGTACATTGATCTTGCAGCCTTCCCACTCGATCGGCACTACGGAAGTGGAAATGGAGAACTGCCTCTTCTGCTCCTCTTTATCGTAATCGCTGATGGTGTTTCCGTCACTGATCTTGCCCATACGTGTCGTAACACCGGAAAGATACGCCATAGCCTCCGTCAACGTCGACTTCCCACAGCCTCCGTGCCCAAGGAGCACTACATTGCGGATCTTTTCACTTGTGTAAACATTCATGTTCAGTTCCTCCGGTTGAATTTTTATATGTTGATATTGTAATAAAAATATGATTTCTTTGCAATAGAATTATACAAATATCACAAAAAATTCAGCACTTTACCATGCTACCAAAACGCCGTAATAAAGATTGACTTTCACAGATAAATCCGCTATAATCGTTTGGTCACTGATTTGGAGAAGGTACGACATTATGTCTGTTTTTATAGAAAAAACCGATACTCTTCGGGGTGAGGTGAATATCCCGGGGGACAAGTCCGTCTCCCACCGCGCGCTGATCTTAGGCGCACTGGCTGAGGGAGACACCAGACTTCATCATTTCCTCAAAGCGCAGGACTGTATCGACACCATCAAATGTCTGCAGGTCCTGGGTATTTCCATTGAAGAAGACGAACAGGATATCATTGTGCACGGAAAAGGCTTATACGGGCTTTCCGAACCCGGCCGTGTTCTGGATGTAGGGAACAGCGGCACCACGCTCCGCCTTTTCCCGGGCATTCTTGCAGCACAGAACTTTGTATCCGAGATCAGCGGCGACAATTCGCTCTTAAGGCGTCCCGTGGATCAGTTCCTTGCGCCCGTAATGGAAATGGGTGCCATTATCTCTTTCAAACAGGACAATAACTGTCCGCCGCTTGTCATTCTTCCATCCGATATACATGGCATTTTTTATGACAGTCCGATCGCTTCCGCACAGGTGAAATCCTCCATCCTGTTCACTGCGCTATATGCGGATTCTCCGACGACGATCATTGAACCATATCAGTCCAGGAATCACACGGAGTTGTTATTGGAAGCATTCGGCGCGCATCTTGACTGTACGCCGCTCAGCATCGTTATAAAACCTGCCGGACAGTTGACAGGATGCGAACTGACCGTTCCCGGAGACATCTCTTCCGCCGCTTATTTTATCACGGCAGCGCTGATCACAAAGGATTCGAAGATCACGCTTCGCGGCGTCGGCATGAATCCGACCAGGAACGGCTTTATCGATGTGATCCTGTCGATGGGCGCGGATGTGGAGATCTTAAATGTCAAAAGCGGCTTGGAACCCACCGCAGACCTTATTGTGACCTCTTCTTCCCTGCACGGCGTTACTCTTTCCGGGGAGATCATTCCGAGAACACTCGACGAGATCCCGATCCTGATGGTATTATCCTGCTTTGCGGAAGGAATCACTGTGATCAGGGATAACGGCGAACTTCGTCTGAAGGAAAGCAGCCGGATCGACGTGACTGCTGAAAACTTAAGAAAAATGGGTGCAAATATAACCGCCACCGGTGACAGTATCGTCATCGAAGGCGGTCATCCTCTGCATGGTGCGATCATCGGCACCAAATATGATCACAGGGTCGCAATGTCCTTTGCGATCGCTGCACTCGGCGCGACAGGCAAAACAGAACTCATCGGCTCCGAGTGTGTCAACATTTCCTATCCCGGCTTCTATGATACCTTAAAGAGCCTGTTTCCGGCCTGACCCTGTTCTTGCATTCACTGCGTTTTTGGCATCAGCAGTGATTTTCCCGTCATTTCCGAAGGCTTCTGCATATGCATCGTTTCGATCAGCGTCGGAATGATATCCGCAAGACAGCCGCCCTCGCGAAGCATATACCCCGGTTCATAATTAACCAGACAGACAGGCACCGGATTGGAAGTATTGGCCATATAAGGCTGTCCGTCTTCCGTAAGAAGCTGTTCCGCATTGCCGTGGTCGGAACAGATCAGAAGCACCCCGTTCTTTTCCATGATCACCGAAAGCGCTCTTTTGACACATTCATCAAGCACTTCCATCGCTTTCTGCGTACCGGCTTCGATCCCGGTGTGTCCCAGCATATCCGCATTTGCATAATTGATCATGATCACGTCATACCGGTCCGTTTTGATCGCGCGGATCAGCTGGTCCGTCAGTTCGTACGCGTTCATTTCGGGTTTCAGATCGTATGTGGCGACTTTGGATGATTTTAAAATGATCCAGTCTTCCGTGTCATTGATCTCTTCCGGCCCGCCGTTGAAAAAATAAGTCGTTTGGGCATATTTCTCGCTTTCGGCGATCCTTAGGAATTTCAGCCCGTTATTGGACAGCCATTCCGGAAACGTGTTGGGCAGCGCCGTCTTTTCAAACGCAACCGCCTTGTTCTCGATATGCGGATCATAATCCGAAAAGCAGGCAAAAAACACATCAGGCTGTTTTTCCCGCTTAAAGAACCGGTAATCGTCGTCACAAAAAGCGTGTGTCAGTTCTCTGGCCCTGTCAGCGCGGAAATTATAAAAGATCACGGCATCATCATCATCAATGGTCCCTACCGGTACACCACCGTTTACGATCACGGTAGGTCTGATGAATTCGTCCGATTCTCCGCGCTCATAGGCCATGCGGATCGCATCATCGGCATTTGCAGCCTTCATCCCCTCTCCTTTCGTAAGGATGGCATAAGACTGTTTGAGCCTGTCATAGTTATTGTCACGGTCCATGGCATAATACCTGCCATGCACGGATGCGATCTCTCCGATCCCGAGTTCACGCATTTTGTTCTGCAGCCGGTAGATATAATCCTTGGCAGACATCGGGGCGACATCCCGTCCGTCCATAAAACAATGGATATAAACATGTTTCGGCTCGTTCTGCTTGATCATCGAAAGCAGCGCAAAAAGATGCGAAATATGCGAATGGATCCCGCCATCCGACAAAAGTCCCATCAGATGCAGGTTCGAATCCTTATGTTTACAATGCGCGATCGCTTCCTGCAGCACTTCATTCGTAAAGAAAGAACCGTCCTGGATCTCCTTGTTGATCCTTGTCAGTTCCTGATAAACGATCCTTCCCGCGCCGATATTCATATGTCCGGTCTCGGAATTCCCGATCTGGCCGTTGGGAAGTCCGACCGCCATACCGCTTGATAAACATCTTGCAAACGGATACTCTTTCCTAAGAGAATCCAGAGTCGGTGTTTTCGCATTTCTTACGGCATTTCCCGCCCGTTCCGATCTGATCCCGACACCGTCAAGGATCATCAGGACCGTCGGTTTCCTAGAAATTGCCGCACTGTCCATTTTCATTCACCCCATTACAGAAAAATCATAAAGTAAGGCCGGCTTAAATCAAGCCGGCTTTCTTTGCTTCATCAAACATATCGTAGATCGCGATCTTGTTGGAGTCCTGTTCGGTCATCCCCACAAAAGTCGCCCCGTAAACATTGTCATCCCCGCTGTTGTCAAACCGGATGATATTTAAAAATGTATGAATGACTTCTTTTGTCCAGATCGTCAGTTCCGCTTCATACACCGAATTGATCTCAAGAACCTGCGGACATTTGAATCCGATGCCGTTTGTGGACAGGTCAACGATATCCACCGGGATCAGATCATGCTTTCCGCTGTCGATCCTGTTCATGACCAGATGCGCATCCAGCACCAGACGTTTTGCTTTTCTCTTTTCAGCCATTATCTACCCTCCCAATTTTAACCCGCCTTGATCCATAGCAGAAACGGTATAAACGGGTCATCCTTTACGATATTTTAATCATATATGATTTTCACTGCAGATACAAGGTAAATTTAGAAGTCCCGGTCCGTAATAAAGCAGGCATCCCCGAACGAAAAGAATCTGTAACGTTCCTGTATAGCATGTTCATAAGCCTGAAGGATGTGTTCTCTTCCCGCAAGCGCCGAGACCAGCATCAAAAGCGTTGACTGCGGCAGATGGAAATTCGTCAGCAGACAGTCCGTAACCTTAAATCGGTAGCCCGGGTAGATAAAGATATCCGTTTCCCCGCTGTCAGGTCTCATGTGTCCGTTCTCATCCGCCACGCTTTCGATGGTCCGAAGGCTTGTGGTGCCGACACAGATCACCCTTTTACCGTCCGCTTTTGCGGCATTGATCGTATCCGCCGCTTCCTTTGTGACCTGATAGATCTCCGAATGCATATGATGTTCCCTGACATCATCCACCTTCACCGGCCGGAACGTTCCGAGACCCACATGCAAAGTCACATAAGCAAGCCGGATCCCCGATGCCTCTAATCTGTTCAGAAATTCCTTCGTAAAATGCAGCCCGGCCGTCGGTGCGGCAGCGCTTCCGTCAAATTTCGCATATACCGTCTGGTACCGGTTCTTATCCTGCAGTTCGTGCGTGATATAAGGCGGCAGCGGCATCTGTCCGAGCTGATCGAGCACCTCTTCAAAGATCCCGTCATAGGAAAATCGCACAAGCCTGTTGCCATCCTCCACGGTCTCTTCGATCGTCGCCTTTAACAGTCCGTCCCCAAAGATCACCTTCGTACCCGGTTTCAGTTTCTTGCCGGGCTTTACGAGAGTTTCCCAGACATCCTTTTCACGCCTTTTAAGCAGAAACACTTCCGCTTTTGCGCCGGTATCCTCTTTCACGCCGAGAAGCCTTGCCGGGATCACACGCGTATCATTGAGCACCAGACAGTCACCGGGTTCCAGATACCGTTCCAGGTCCAGAAACGTATGATCTTCCGTCTTCCCGCTGAATCTGTTGATCAGAAGAAGCCTGGATGCGCTTCTGTCCGTAAGCGGATCCTGCGCGATCAGTTCCTTAGGAAGATCAAAGTTGTAATCCGAAGTCTTCAATCCGGCTGTCTTACTGTCTGAGTTCAATCCCAAGCTGCTCCAATCCGTTTAAGATCTTCTTCATTGCCGCGTTGACATCATTGTCATCGAGCGTCCTGTCTTTTGCCCGGAAACTGATGGAATACGCAACGGATTTGAATCCTTCCTTGATCTGTTCCCCTTCGTAAAGGTCGAACAGATGATAGTTCTCCAGGATTTTTCCGCCCCGCTGTTCGATCATGGCCTCGATCTGGCCCACAAGGACCTCTTTGGGAACGACCATGCTGATGTCGCGGTTTACGGACGGGAACTTGGCAATGCCTTCATATTTTCTCTCAAAAGTCGCAAACCCTTCCACGGAAGGCATATCCAGAACCGCCACATAGACGCGGCCCTTCATGTCATAATTGTCAACAACTTCCGGATGCACTTCTCCGAGGAAGCCGACATTAACTTTATCGTAAACGATATTGGCCTGTCTGCCCGGATGCAGGAACGGATAAACATCTCTTAAGACCGCGCTGTTCCTGACGGTGCCCTCAGGTACTTTCCCGGGCGCATAGGTGATCTTATCCTGCATGCCGATGTATGCGAAGAACTCTTCGATCACGCCTTTCATGGAGTAAAAATCGCCCTCCCCGTAGAAACCGAGCGTAAACTGCATCCTCTCGTCCGGAAGTTCGGTAACGGGAACCTCTTTGGGCAGATAGATGTTTCCGAGTTCATATAATTTCACGTCTTTGTTTCTGCGGTTATAATTCGTCGCAAGGCTCGTCAGCATGCCGTTTAAGGAGATCGTGCGCATCACGGAAAAATCTTCGCCGAGCGGATTCGCGATCGTTACGGTTTTTCGGAGCACGTCATCCTGATCCAGCAAAAGCTTATCAAACATCTTCGGACTTTCAAATGAATAGCACATACCCTGTGAAAATCCGCAATATTCGGCGATATCTCTGGCCATCTGCTCGATGCGGAGCTTGAACGGCAGTTTTCCGGTTGTCGCTTCGCCGGTCGGCAGGGTCTCACCGATCTTGTCATAGCCGTAGAATCTTGCCACTTCTTCCGCAAGGTCCGCAATATTCTCAAGATCCTGTCTGAATGTCGGGATCGTCAGCATGCCGGAGGCCTTGTCAAAACGGAGTTCAAGTTTTTCAAAGATTTTAAGCATCTCGCTTTCGGGAAGCTCCAGTCCCAAAAGCGCATTGATCCTGTCGGCATCCATTTTGATCTGCTTTTCTTCCGGAAGCTTGTCATGGATGTCTATGATCCCGTCAACCACGTCGCCGCAGCCCAGTTCTTCCACGAGCTGGCAGGCCCTGTTCATTGCAAGCAGCGCATTATGCGGATCCAGACCTTTTTCAAAGATCCCGGAAGCGTCCGTACGAAGTCCCAGCCTCTTGGCGCTCTTTCTGACATTTGCGCCGTTAAAAGTCGCGGACTCAAAGACCATGGTCTTCACCTGATCCGTGATCTTGGAATTCTCTCCGCCCATGATCCCGGCGATGCCGATCGCTTTTTTGGCATCATTGATCATCAGCATATCCTTGTCGAGCTCACGCTCCTGTCCGTCAAGGGTCATGAACTTTTCCCCGTCTTTTGCGCGTTTCACGATGATCTGCGCGCCTTCGACCGTATCCAGATCAAACGCATGCATGGGCTGTCCGTATTCTGCCATCACATAGTTCGTGATATCCACCAGATTGTTGATCGGTCTGATCCCGCAGGAAGCAAGACGCCTCTGCATCCATTCCGGCGAAGGCGCGATCTTGATGTTCTTAACGACTCTTGCGACATATCTCGAACATAGATCCTTATCTTCCACGGAAACTTTCACATAGTGATCTACATCATCGCCGCTGCCTTTGACGTTCACTTTAGGTGCCATAAAAGGCTTGTCAAATGTCGCCGCAGCTTCTCTTGCGATCCCAAGAACCGAATAGCAGTCCACACGGTTTGATGTGATCTCGTATTCAAATACGGAATCATGAAGTCCCAATACCTCAACGGCATCCGCGCCCACCTTTGTATCTTCCGGGAAGATATAGATCCCGTTTTCCGGCGCGAGCGGATACATGTCTCTCGAAGATCCGAGTTCCTCGATCGAACACATCATGCCGAAAGATTCCACGCCGCGGAGTTTTCCGTTGTGGATCTCGATCCCCTCTTCGGGAAGCGGCCCGCCGTCATGTCCGCCGGCCACCTTTCCGCCGTCAATTACCACAGGAACCTTATCGCCGACTTTGACATTCGGCGCTCCCGTAACGATCTGCAGCTTTTTGTCGCCCAGATCCACCTGGCAGACGATCAGCTTGTCAGCATCGGGATGCTTTTCGATCGACAGGATCTGTCCGACATAAATGTCCTTCAGATTCTTATCCATACGTTCAAAGGTTTCCACCTTTGTGCCGGTCATTGTCATTTTGTCCAGATATTCCTGATCCGTGCAGTCAAGGTCCGGAACATAAGCCTTGATCCATGACATCGAAGTATTCATACCAAATCTCCTTGTATTTTATTCTGTATTGTTTCATTTAAAACTGCTTCAGGAATCTCACATCATTTTCGTACAGCAGCCGCATATCGTCGATCTCGTACTTCAAAAGCGCGATCCTCTCGAGCCCTAAGCCGAACGCAAATCCGGAATACTGCTCCGGATCGATCTTGCTCATCCTCAAAACATTCGGATGTACCATGCCGCAGCCTAAGATCTCGATCCAGCCGGTGCCCTTGCAGAACCGGCAGCCGCTGCCGCCGCATTTGAAGCAGGACACATCGGCTTCCGCCGAAGGTTCCGTAAAATTAAAATGATGCGGTCTGAAACGGACTTTGGTATCTTCCCCGAACATTTCCTTCGCAAACTCCGCGAGCGTCCCCTTTAAGTCCGCAAACGTGATATGCTTGTCGATCACGAGTCCCTCGATCTGGTGGAACGAAGGGGAATGCGTCGCATCGACTTCGTCGGAACGGAATACCCTACCGGGCGCGATCATACGGATCGGCAGTTTTCCTTTTTCCATCTCATGCACCTGCGTGCCGCTGGTCTGAGTACGCAGAAGGATATCCCCATTGATATAGAAGGTGTCCTGCTCGTCTTTGGCAGGATGATCTGCGGGGATGTTCAGCGCTTCAAAATTATAATAATCGGTCTCCACCTCGGGGCCTTCCACAACTTCGTATCCCATGCCGACAAAGATCCGCTCCACCTCTTCCATGACGATCGTGTTCGGATGCCTGTGTCCCATCTGCATCTTTTTTGCGGGAAGCGTGACATCGATCACTTCCTTCTTCATGGAGATCTCTCGAAGCTTTCTTTCCAGATTTACTCTTGCATTTTCAAGCGCATTCTCGATCGCTTCTCTGGTGTCATTGACCATCTGCCCCACTTTGGGACGGTCCTCGGGGGAAACATCCTTCATCCCTTTCAGGACTGTTGTCAGCTCACCCTTTTTTCCGAGATAATTGATCCTGACTTCATTCAGTTTGTCGGGCGCATCGGAATTTGCGATCTTTTCAAGCGCCTCTTCTTTGATCCTTGCCAGTAATTCTTTCATAAATGTCTCCTTTACTTCCCGGCCACAAGCACAAGCGCTCGACCGGGAAATGATATTAAATCTAACTGCATCACTATTTTAAACTGATCCTTAAGTTGAGCCATGCTCCGAAGAAAAAGAAGTACAGCCCCGCATAGATCCACACCAGCAGCATCACGACCATCGCAAGCGAACCGTACATGGAATAGGCATTATACTGTAGGATGTAATACGAAAACAGTTCCGTAAAGCCCCACCAGACAACGGAGGCCAAAAGCGCCCCCGGAAGCTGTTCCTTCAGGATCATGTGTCTTGCAGGCAGAAACTTATACATGAACAGAAACAGTAAAAACAGGAATACGATCACGATCAGATCGGAATAATGATAGATCGAAGACGCGATCCCGTGAAGGTTTTCAAAATTCTGTTCGATCAGCCGAAAGATCCGCTTCCCGAACAGTCCGAGAATGAACAGCAACATCACGACAACGATCATCAGCACCGTATACAGGATCGAGATCCCTCGGACAATGAAATAATTTCTGTTCTCATCCACATGATTGATCCGGTTGAGTCCCTTGGTGATCGCAAGGATCCCGCGGGATGCGGACCATAGCAGTGTAATGATCGAGATCGGAAGGATCGCCCTGCTCCTGCTGTAGAGTCCGCGGATCAGGACTTCCGTTGCCATCTGAAAATCATCGGGGATGAACCTGACGATCAGCGTAATGAATTCCGTCTGCGAAAATGAAATATACGGAATGATATACAGAATGATCAGGATAAACGGGATCATCGAGATAAAAATAAAGAACGCCGCTCCGCTGGAATATACATCCAATTGAAACGACGACAGATTACCCAACGTTTCCCGAAACTTCTGCAACAGCCGTTTTGATGTTTCTTTCATGATATATACCGAAAAAAAGCCCCGGCGTACCAGGACTTGTCCCAAAATGCAGTTCTTGTTTTTTGACTCCTAGCAATGTCTGCCAGGTGGGTAACCGCAACCATCTTTCTGCCTTCCCCCGGTTGCTGCTGGGGCCTGACATACGCATGGCAATGTAGGAATCCCGTTTAAAGTGATGTAGGTTCAAAAATACAAGAAACCCTGCACTTCGGGTAACTTTATTATACAGGATTTCCGAAGAAATCACAAGAACTTTTGTCCAAATCCCGTTTATTTTCGTTTTAAGATAAAATGCAGTTCGCTGGAGAACTCGCTCTCATCGAGAATCAGCTGCAGTTTGTCCATCAGCGGCACGAATTTCTCGGAAAAGAATGCGGCAAGTTCCGCCTCATTGTTCTTGGTAAGGGAAACCGTCAGGAACCGGTAGAGGTCATTGATATCGGAACCGAAGCGCCACTCATAAGCGATCTCAAAGCCCATCTGCTCAGCCATAACAGCAACGGACTCGTTGGAAAACAGATGCGTGTGCGTTCCGCCGGTGTGCCGGTTATAGCAATGCTGGTTGGCTGCTTCGAAGATCGTCGAGAATGAAAACATCGGAACGGATGCATAAACATAGCGGATGTTTTGATTTTCACGGATCGATGTCAGATTTTCGTCCAGATGGATCAGATGCTCGAGCACACCGATCGCAGAGATCACGTTGGCATCACTCTTTTTGATCACATCGATCGAATCGGTCAGCCCCACATGCTTTAAGATCTCTTCACCGGCCATCAGATTCCCGTAATTCACCTGATTTTCCGACAGTTCGATTCCGGTGGCCTGCATCCCGCACTTTCTTGCGGCAGCCACAAAATAGCCGCAGCCGGCGCCGATATCGAGGATCTTGACCGGACTTAAACCTTCTTTTTCAAGTGAACTTGCCAGGAACTCCGCTTTTGGCACGTAGATCGAATTCAGCCGCCTTTCATAGCCTTCCCGATCGCTTGCGCTGTAGTTTTTGGAATAATCATCCTCCACATAAACCTTGCTCGCAAAAACATCCGTATCCTCATATTCCGAATTCAGATGCCCGCAGTGCTCACAGACGATGTAACCAAGAGAATGTGATGTGAACAGTTTCCTGCCAAGCGGGCGGCCGCAGATCTTGCAGACCGTACGTTTCGGCTGTGTGGACAGCACCTTTGCCATGTCATCCGCCATCGCAAGCATGCCGTCATTATCCTCAAAAAAATTCTTTTTCATGGAATTCAGGTTGCCGAAAGGCTTGCCGAATTTCTTTTCGGAACTCATCGATCCAAATCCTTTCTTTAAGCAGTGACCTTCTTGAAGCTCTTTTTGCCTTTTTTCAGTACCACGCCGTCCCCGATCTCATCTTTGGTCATCGAGAAATGGATGTCGCTTACCTTCTCGCCGTTTATGCTGACGCCGCCCTGCTCCACGTTCCTTCTCGCATCGGACCTCGTCGGACAAAGTCCTGCTGCAACAAGCATCTGCAGAATATCCACGGCACCGTCCCTGTAATCGGAATCCTGAAGTTGGGCCTTTGGCATATCGGCATCATCTCCGGATACAAAGATCGCCTTGGCTGCGCTCTGCGCTTTCTTTGCTTCCTCTTCGCCGTGCACGAGTTTGGTAAGCTCGTATGCCAGGATCTCTTTTGCGGTATTTAACTGCGCACCTTCCCAGGAGTCCATCGCATCGATTTCCTCAAGCGGCAGGAATGTCAGCATTCTGATGCACTTTAAGACATCATCATCTGAAACGTTTCTCCAGTACTGGTAAAAATCATACGGGGAGGTTTTTGCGGGATCAAGCCATACCGCACCGCTGGCGGTCTTGCCCATCTTCTTGCCCTCGGAATTAAGGAGCAACGTGATGGTCATGGCATAAGCATCTTTGCCGAGTTTCCTGCGGATCAGCTCCGTTCCGCCGAGCATGTTGCTCCACTGGTCGTCCCCGCCGAACTGCATGTTACAGCCGTATTTCTGGTACAATGCATAAAAATCATAGCTCTGCATGATCATGTAATTGAATTCCAGGAAGGATAATCCCTTTTCCATACGCTGCTTGTAGCATTCCGCCCGCAGCATGTTGTTGACGGAAAAGCAGGCGCCGACTTCCCGCAGCAATTCAATGTAATTCAGATCCAGCAGCCAGTCCGCGTTGTTGACCATCAGGGCTTTCCCGTCCGAAAAATCAATAAAGCGGCTCATCTGCTGCTTAAAGCATTCGCAGTTGTGCTCGATCGTTTCCTTGGTCAGCATCTGCCGCATATCGGTCCTTCCGGTCGGGTCCCCGATCATGCCGGTTCCGCCGCCGATCAGGGCGATGGGCTTATTCCCGGCCATCTGCAGTCTTTTCATCAGGCAGAGCGCCATAAAATGTCCGACATGCAGACTGTCGGCAGTCGGATCGAAACCGATGTAAAACACGGCTTTCCCGTTGTCGATCAGTTCCCGGATCTCTTTTTCGTCTGTCACCTGCGCGATCAGACCTCTTGCAACCAGTTCGTCATAGATCTTCACGATTTTCCTCCCATAAGCAGGAATTCCTGCTTCTCTTCCTTTCATTTCAAACAATCTGTCAGTTAGTATAACATACAGATAAAAGGCGGGCAATGCCCGCCTTTTGATCAATCCTCATAAACAGAAGTATAAGATCAAAGCTTCGGTCCTGCTGCAACCAGTGCCTTACCTGCAGCATTTCCTTCGTACTTCGCAAAGTTCTTGATGAATCTGCCTGCAAGATCCTTTGCCTTCTCATCCCATTCGGATGCGTTTGCATAGGTATCTCTCGGGTCAAGGATCGCGGGATCAACGCCCGGCAGTTCTGTCGGAACTTCAAAATCAAAGACAGGGATCTTCTTGGTAGGAGCCTTCAGCACGTCACCGTTCAAGATCGCATCGATGATGCCTCTGGTATCCTTGATGGAAATTCTCTTGCCTGTGCCGTTCCAGCCTGTATTAACCAGATAAGCCTTCGCACCGCTCTTCTGCATTCTCTTAACGAGTTCCTCACCGTACTTGGTCGGATGCAGCTCTAAGAATGCCTGACCGAAGCATGCACTGAAGGTAGGTGTGGGCTCTGTGATGCCGCGCTCCGTACCTGCAAGCTTTGCGGTAAATCCGGACAGGAAGTAATACTGTGTCTGCTCCGGTGTTAAGATCGAAACCGGAGGGAGTACGCCGAACGCATCAGCGGATAAGAAGATCACATTGTCTGCAGCCGGGCCCGAAGAAGTCGGGTTTACATTGAGAACGATGTTCTTAATGTGCTCGATCGGATAGGAAACACGGGTATTTTCCGTAACGGACTTGTCGGCAAAATCGATCTTGCCTGCGCCGTCTACGGTAACGTTCTCTAACAGAGCATTTCTCTTGATCGCATTGTAGATATCCGGCTCGGATTCCTTATCCAGGTTGATGACTTTCGCATAGCAGCCGCCTTCAAAGTTGAAGACACCGTTGTCATCCCAGCCGTGCTCGTCATCACCGATGAGCAGTCTCTTGGGATCTGTGGAAAGTGTGGTCTTACCTGTTCCGGAAAGTCCGAAGAAGATCGCGGTGTTCTTTCCGTTCATATCTGTATTTGCGGAGCAGTGCATTGCTGCGATCCCCTGCAGAGGCAGATAGTAGTTCATCATGGAGAACATACCCTTCTTCATTTCGCCGCCGTACCATGTGTTCAGGATCACCTGCTCACGGGAAGATACGTTAAATGCAACACAGGTCTCGGAATTTAAGCCGAGTTCCTTATAATTCTCAACTTTTGCCTTGGAAGCTGTATATACTACAAAGTTCGGCTCAAAGGAAGCCTCTTCTTCTGCGGTGGGCTTGATGAACATGTTTCTTACGAAGTGTGCCTGCCATGCAACTTCCATGATGAAGCGGACTGCCATTCTCGTATCCTTGTTTGCGCCGCAGAATGCGTCTACAACAAACAGTCTCTTGCCGGAAAGCTGCTTCTTGGCAAGATCACGAACATATTCCCAGGTCTTCTCATCCATCGGATGGTTGTCGTTCTTATACTCCTCAGATGTCCACCATACCGTATCTTTGGACTTTTCATCCATAACGATATATTTGTCTTTGGGGGAACGGCCGGTATAGATACCCGTCATAACGTTTACGGTATCCAGCTCCGTGAGCGTACCCTTGTCAAAACCTGTCAGATCGCTCTTCATTTCCTCATCGAACAGTAATTCGTAAGAAGGATTGTAGACGACCTCGCTGACACCTGTGATGCCATACTTGCTTAAATCGATGTTTGCCATTTACCTTACCTCACTTTGTATTAAAATAAGTACACAAAAAAGTTCCATTGACTATTATACATATTCTTTTTGATTTGTCACGCTTTTTTTCGTACCAAAACCAATGCAAATCACCCGCTCAATTAACAACAAGGTCGTATTCGTAATAGTATTTATGGCACATGGCTTCTTCCACTATGATTTTTATAAATCAAGCAGTGGGATTTTTATTGACAATAATCCTGCATAGGAGTAGTATTATGACGAAAAAAGAAATGTGGTTGGCGATTTCGCCGAGCCGTACAGCGTTTGCTCAAGCGGGGTACTACGTTTCTTTTTTTATTGTTACTATATCATATAGAAACAGTTTATTCTCTGCGTTACACCGTATAACCATATCTGATTTACATTCTAGTCGTTATACCAGTTCACGCATCAACCCTCCTTCATAAATATTTCGATAAACTTTATCCGGATACAGCGGCAGATACTCTTTCACTGTCTGAAAATCTAATTTGACTTCCGATACATATTTCTCGAGTTTTGAAATGAGTTCAGTGCCTGATATCTCGCTGTACTTGTCTATCATGGTCATTAGATCCAAAAACTGGAGTGCCGATCTGTTTTTTTTTGTTACAACAGTAACCGGTTTATAAACCACAATCGTATTTCCGTCAATTACCTGTTTTCGTTGCTTCGTGGTAGCTTCATTACTGCATATCTCATAGCATGACGGGTTTTGTGTTGACAATCCGTAATGATTTATAAGCTGTAATCCCGTAATATAACCAGCAACTTTTCCTTCCACGGTAAGATATTTCTTTTCTATATATTTATCCATGGAAATCTTTCCTTTTGTTCCAAGTACTGTCATATAGGATAGATAATACACGCCATTATATAGGCGTTCTAATCTTCCGGTATCCACAAGTTTTTTCATCTCCTGCCTGATGTAATCTTTGGACTCTCCCGGAAGTTCGCATAAAAAAATTGGTTCCCCGTCTTTATAATTTTCGATAATGTAATCAAATAGCATTCCAGCGCGCCTCACATTTTTGAAATTTATTATTTCATATTTATGATACATGCGAACGGTTCTAATTTCAAGTAGAAAAACCGTAATCACACCTTAGATGTGACTACGGTTCCTCAATATTCCTAATATAAATCCTTTCATCAGCCAACAGGCAGTTTCGGGATCACTTCCAGAAAAGCGATTCAATAGCGGGCAGTCTGCCTCTTCCCGAAAATCACAACCCGATCGCTTGTTTGAGTGCATCCCACAGGTCTGCGATGTTCTTGGTCCCGATACTGAACTGCGTCTTCGTGGAACCGATAAATTTTCGCGTATCGCTCGTGGCACCCGTTACGATCAGGGTCGCTTTCCCCTTATGTACATTGTTGGCATAGGACAGGGTATAATCCTTTCCGTATTCGAGTTTCGTATACTTCTTCCCGTCAAGCTTGTATTCCACCACTACGGTCCCGGTCTTCGGATCGCTGAACTCTATTGGTTCTCCGGTGAAGGGAACACTTGTCAGCTTCTTGTTTTTATTGCTTAAAGGATCATAGCCCGGTCCGTAGATCGTGACCTTTGCCTTGCTGATATCAAAGACATTTTCTTTTGTCTTATGCACCTTGTAGTTTGTATCAACAGTGCCGCCATAATTCCCTTTTCCCGTGATCCTTACATATACTGTTGCAAAATCCTTTCCCTCCGGGATCTCCAGCTTACTCTGTTTCGTGATCTTCTTATCTTCAGCGTATGTTTCGTCCTTGAAGTATTCGGCCGTGTAATCTTTTGCAGAAAGCAGCGCGCCGTTTACTTCCACAGCCGGTAAGGATGCGTACAGATCCGCTTTGTTTTTATAAGCCACATCCTTTACCGTGACCTTCACATTATCAGCCGCTTCATGCACATTCTTTTCGATCGTAAGCGGCCGGATCGTGAACATGTAGTCTTCAATGCCTTTTCGTTTGTCATTCTTGATCGCCGGTGTGCCCTTGAAGTTTCCGATAAAGTTGATGGTATAGGTTGCCTTCTTTGTATCCGTGCTTGCGGCTTTGTTGTCCTTATAGGCGATCGTATAATCACGTCCTTCTTTCAGGCGGATCTGCGCAAAATCGTCATCAGAATAATATACACTTAGTTTCTCTCCAACAGTTACGCCTGCCGGATCATAGATGTAGGTATCCAACTCTTTGAGTTCTGCCGCATTGGTTTTGAACGATCCGTCCGCGGCTGTCTTTACAGCTAACGGTTTTACGGTCAGTTTCTGGGCAACCGTTCCTGTGTACTCACCTGTTCCTACCACCTGCACGGTCTTGGTTCCGGCAACTGTCAGGTTCGCAGGATAGGTAATCGTAAACCCTGCATCAAGAGGATGTTCCTTCCTTTTATCGGCGGAATCATATACCTTGATGCGGGAAGCAAAGAGTTCCTTCATATCATCATCCGTCATGAAAGGATTAAATACGATCGGAGTCTTCGTATCCGCTACGATCTTGAAGGTCTTCAGGTTCTTTTTGTTTTCGACCACCCGGACAGGGATCTTCAAAGATCCTGTGAAGTTCCCTTTGCCGGATACGAGCATCTCGCCGTCTTCCGTATATTTCTTGTTCGCATTTTCAACCGTATAGTCTTTTGCGGCAAGTTTATAGGATCCAAATGTAAGGATGGGCGTGGCCTTACTGTTCTTGGCAACAGCAACCGTTCCGACGCTGATCCCTGCAGCAGGTTTTGTGGTTCCGTCCCCAATGCTTGCAGGAAGGATCTTAAACGGAATGACCGCCTTGCCTGCATAGTCGCCTTTACCCGTAACGGTGATCTTGGCTCCCTCAACAACTTCGCCGTCTTTGTTTCTTTTTACATTGACATTGCCGGAATACTTGATGCTGTAGTCCGCTGATGTCAGTTTCTTTCCGTGATAGTATACTTCCGGGACCGGTTTGATCTCGCTTCCGGTGTAAGCATAAGGATCCACCGTGGCAACAAAGATCTGGTCCTCAACTTCCACTTTCTGATAAGATACTTCGAGCGTTGCAAATATATCATCTGTATTAGCACTCACAAAAGCACCATCATGCAGCGCCCTGATCGTCAGCGTATCCTTATATTCCCCGACTTCTGCCGTTTTTGTCTCATCCGGCACGATCGTAAATGTTGTGCTTTCCCCGCTGCTAAGCCTTGTTTTTTGGAAACCGCTGACTGTAAAGTACCCGGATTCAGATTGGACCGGCTGCAGCCTTATCCCATCTGCATCCCGGTTGGTGATCGTTATGGTCTTTGTTTCCGGAACCATATCGGAAGGTGCAACAAAGTCAACCACAGCGGGATTAAAGGACAGGACCTGCGGATAGAAACGCACAGTCTGCACCTTATCTCCATTTGCATCCACGATGTGACCGGCATTTTCGCCGGAGTCAGCTATATAACCGCCTTCCGGTTTGATCATGTTGAGGGTATCTTCGATCGTTATGGAATGCCCCTCATAATTTTCCAGTAGGATCGCTTCCTTACCGGTACAGTCGATGATCGCATCACCGCCTAATATGACATCCGCTGCTTTGATACACGAATCCGGTGCAGTTATCAAACCGGAGGAAGATGTAGGCACTTTCAGATCCACTTCTCCGCCCGTGATCGTAACGGTTCCCGCCGCGATCATGGGGTGGGGGTAACGCGTGGATAAGGATTGTTTTCGGTATTCCAACTTTCCGCCTGTTACGGTGATACCACCGCTCGCACTTTTAAGCCCTCCTGTCGTGATGTTTCCGCCTTCGATCCGGATATCTCTGCCCGGGTCAACCGTTGATTTCACGGTCAGTCTTCCGGACTCTTCTCCCGTGATCGTCAGGTTGTAGGGACTGCCCTCATCAAACTTGATCTCCTGGATAGTCTTTCCGGTGTTTTTCCCGATATGCAGTATGGTATCACCGGTCATGACATAAGTGGCATTCGAAGTCAGTCTGCCGGCCTCCATCTCTCCCGTTAAGAAATAACCTACATTACAGGTAAGAGCTACTTCAAATGTATCAACCGTCAGCCTGCCAGCGGTATTGATCTGCAGCGTTTCTGTATGCTCTCCCACTTCCAGCCCCGCAACGGGTCTGATGGTAAAGCGCACACTGCTTCCTGCAGCCACGTTTGTCAGGTCATCCTCTGTTGTGATCTCAAAGTTTTCGGACTGCGGCATTGCAAGCGCCACAGCAAAGTTTCCTTTATTGGTGACGGTAAGTGTATGCGGCGAATCAAAGCCGTATGACATCGGAAAATCCAGTCTGGCAGGGCTGACCTCCAGATCCGCCTTATCTTCCCACCGCGCATAAAGCGTTGTTGCACCTAAATATACCTTATCCAATGTGACCTGTTCTCCGCCTGTTATAGCTGTGAACCAGCCGGCAAAATTCTTTCCGGGATATGTCGGTTCCGGTAAGGATTCCAGTTTATTCCCGGGATCAATGATAACGCTGGTTTTATCCACCGTACCGCCGTTGGCATTGAAGGTGATCACGATCGGACCGTCAGCGATCACGCTGTATTTCAGATTTACTTCTGCTGTATAATCGCCAAAAAAATCACTGCAAGGTATTCTGAGTATCTCTTTATATTCCCCTGCCGGTTGCCCACGCTTTGGTGCCACCGAAAAATCGGCTTGTTCACCAATTTCTATCATAGTGCTCAGTTCTCCGATCGTAAAAAGTTCGGATTCAGGCTGTGTGAATGTGAGATCATCCCAATGCTCATTTTTTAGAGTTACCGTCCGGGTTTCCGGTTCGTATCCTTCCTTCAGAACGCCAAAATCAATGGAACCAGGTGTGATTATAAGTGTGGGTGGAGACCATGCGTCCCACACATCATTCATCTCATCCTCTCCTTCTTCGTCCCAAAACGCCTTTCCGCATCCCTCACAGATCCAGTACTCTGAATGTCCACTAGCGACAGGCGTCGCATCTTCGGGTTCAACATATATAAGATTATGGACATGCGATTTCCAATGCGCATAGATCGTCGTATCAGCCGAAAATGTCGTATTCTCTGTAACCCGGTCTCCGCCTGTTTTAGAAGTGAACCAGCCGGCAAAATCCTTTGTGGAATGCGTCGGAACCGGTAAGGATTCCAGTTTATTCCCCGTGTGGATAGAAACACTGGTTTCCTGGAGCGTACCGCCGTTAGGATCGAAGGTGATCTCTATTAATTCGCTGTATTCGATCACTGTGAATTTCAGATTTACCTTAGCTGTGTAATCGTAGTCATCATCACTGCATGGTATGCGGAGACTCTCTTCATATTCCCCTATAGGCTTTCCTGTTTTAGGTATTACCGTAAAACTGGTTTCCTGGCCTGATCCGATTGATGTTGATGTAAGATTTCCGATCGTAAAGAGTTCGGATTCCGGCTGCGTGAATGTGAGATTCGATTCCCCTTTATTTCGCAGAATGACCGTCCGGGCCTCCGGTGATTCATATCCTTCCATCATCCGGCCGAAATCAACCTTACCCGGGCTTATGCCGAGATGGAGCTGTGGGGTTTCCCAATGCGCATAGATCGTCGTGTTGGCAGAAAATACCATATTCTCTGTAACCTGACTTCCACCCGTTCGGGAAGTGAACCAGCCAACAAATCTCTTTTTGCGATACGTTGGCACGGGTAAAGATTCCAGTTTACTTCCCGGATTGATGGTAACGCTGGTTTCCTCAAGCGTGCCGCCATTGGCATCGAAGGTGACCGTTATAGGCTGATCGCTGTGTTTGACAACCTTGTATTTCAGGTTCATATAGAGATCCCAGTCGTTTCCCCATGTACCATCTTTTTCTACAGACATTTTTAAGAATTCACTATATCGTCCGGCCTTTTCCCCTTTATTGGGTTTCAATCTTAAAATTACGGTTTCTCCGGGTTCGATCGTCGTTTCTTCTGCATAGTTTTCAATCGTAAAATGAGCGGGATAATTCCACAAATATAATAAAATAGTCTCTGTTCCATTATTCTGCAGAGTGACCATCTGCGATTCCGGTTCGTATCCCTCCATCAGAGTGCCAAAATCAATAGACTCGGGTGTAATAACAAACGTATGTGGTATCTTGTTTGGCGTCCAGTTCTCATCGTCGCACTCTCCTTCTGCATTGGGAAACATCCTTCCACATGTATCGCAGATCCAGCAGCCTTCTGCTCCTTCAGATATTGGTGTCGGATCGATCTGCAGATATCTGAGATTGTGAACATGCGGATCATCCGGATTGAAATCGAAGTAGGAAACTTCATGATAACCCTGTATACCGGTATTCTCCCACTGCTCCTCTGTACCTGCATAGTAAAAATGTGCATTGGAATCATCGAACACATCATTTCCAAACTCCGTATCTCCAGATTGAATCGTTACTTCTTCAAGTTGAAAACACCCGTCGAAGGCATTATCCCCAACGCTCTTTACATTCGCCGGAATTGTCAGGCTCGAAAGATTAAAGCAATCTTCAAAGGCATGTTCGCATATGACTGTCTCAGCATCACCGGACACAAGTATCAGGCATCTGAGATTGTAACAGCGATCAAACGCATAATAGTCGATCGTAACCCCAGGTGCGATCTTTACCTTTTCCAGATTTTCACAGCCCGAAAATGCAAAACTATCAATTGTCGCGCCTTCAGGTATATCCACACTTCTAAGATCTGTGAGTCTAAAAAATGCATAATATCCGATATATGTAACACTTTCAGGGATTGCCACACTCTCAAGCCCGGTGTCGCAAAATGCAGAATCCCCGATCGTCGTCAGACTTTCAGGGAGCGTCACTTTTTTAAGTTTCCTACAACCATCGAAGGCACAACCATCTATTGTTGTCACGCCTTCCGGGATTGTCACGCTTATGAGGTTATAGCAATCATAAAATGCATATTGACCAATCGATGTTATCCCTTCTCCGATCACAACGGAAGTCACTTTATCTCTATAATCGTTATACCAGGGATATTTCGTAAAGTGGTCATATGATATCATCGGTCCCGTTCCGGTAACGGATAATAAACCGTCTGCGTCCAACGTATAAAGGACGCCATCGTTGACGCCATAAATATAATAATATTTTCCATTAAGCCATAAATTTTCACTATAAGTTGTCCAAGCTGAGAGTATTTCTATGTTGAATGAAGATTCATCTGGTTCAGGCTCCTCCATTTCCGGCTCATCTGTCTCTGCTTCATCCGTTTCTGTTTCTTCCGGTTCAGACAGTACTTCAGGCACTTCCTGCGGTTCTTCTTCTACAGAAAGCAAATCCTCTTCCGCAATGACTTCTGCTTCGTCAGAGATTGCTTCAGCGGAAACTGTTTCCATTTCTTCCGTTTTATCCGCCTCTTCAGCATAAGCCGTCATCGGCGCGGAACATACGACCATCACCGCCGCCAAAATGATCGCTGTCATTCTGCTCCCAAGAATCCTGAACTTTCTCATATATCTTCTCCTTCCGTCCCTCTGCCTGTCCGGACTATGCCGAGACTTCCTTTCTTCGCTTAACCACGAAATATCTGAAATAAAAAACACCCGAAAACAAGCTTGCGGGCTCGTTGTTCCGGGCGTTCCCTTTTAGCAATATTCTAGCACTTTTATCACAATGTATCAAGGCACAGAGCGTATCAACTTTCCCGCAAAATGTGATGAAAATACTTGTTCAGATCGGATCCGTGGCCTGTTTCAGCCATTCTTTTTCTGCGACCTCAAGATAAGGCGAGATCCGCTCATACACCATTTTATGGTATGCATTGATCCATTGCTTTTCTTTTTCTGTCAGCATGGATAACACGATCGCCTCTTTTTCTAAAGGCACCAAAGTCAGCGTTTCAAACCGGTAAAATGTTCCCCATTCATTTTCCGCATCATCCACGCAGAGTATTTCGTTCTCGATCCGGATCCCGTGGCTGTTTTCTATATAGATTCCCGGCTCATCGCTTGTGATCATACCCGGTACGATCTCTACGGGTTCGCTGTCATTTGACATTTTGAAGCGGAAATTCTGGGGACCTTCATGCACGTTTAAAAAAGCGCCGATCCCGTGGCCTGTACCGTGTCTGTAGTCAATCCCGAGTTCCCAGATGGGGGATCTGGCCAGAATGTCCAGGTGAAGCCCTGTCGTGCCTTTCATAAACCGGACACCGGCAAGCGCGATCACCGCTTTAAGAACTGCCGTATAATGCGTCTTTTCTTCATCTGTCAGCGGACCGAGAGCGATCGTTCTGGTCACGTCGGTTGTCGCTCCCATGTACTGTCCGCCGGAATCCAGCAGCAGAAAGCCTTTCGGCTCTATGACAAGACTGTTTTCTTTTTCCGGCGCATAGTGAATGATCGCTCCGTTTGGACCATAGGCGCAGATGGTTTCAAAGGACAGATCCGTAAAGCCCTCTGTCCCGGCACGAAGGCCGTCTACATACTGCGCCGCCCGGTATTCCGTGATCTTTTCCGTCTTACAGGCAGATTTGATGTATTTGATAAAACGGATCATCGAGACGGCATCCGCCTCATGGTATTTTTTTGCCATGGCGATCTCCGTCTCATTTTTGACATGCTTCGGGATCAGCTCGTATTCATTGAATTCCGCCATTTTATTACGTGTAAAGAGCGCTGCATAATTCCTGCAGTTACAGGTTATGGGATCGAGCGCAATGCGCATATCCCACAGATTCGTCAGAAACGACAGGATTTCCTCATACGGCAGGCAGGTAATACCGTCGATCCGGAGGGCTTCCCTTAATACGTCAGAAACCGCCGACGGTTCGGCAAACAGGATCGCTTCATTCCTGCTGACATAGGCATAGGAAAAAGCGACCGGATTACAACTGACATCTTTTCCGCGGATGTTAAACAGCCACATGACGGAAGAAAGGTCACTGATCAGACAGGAATCTGCATCCATCTGTTTCAGTTTTGTCCTGAGATCTGCGATCTTTTCGCTTCGCATCTGTCCGCAGACGGACAGCGGCAGTTCATAGATGGGTTTATGTGTAACGTTTGGTCTGTCATCCCAGATCTGCTCAAACAGATCTACATCTGTCCTGAATCCCGCAGGTCTGATCGAATCAAGGAATTCCGTATATTCCTTCCGGCTGATCGTGGTGCCGTCACAGGCGGCGCACATCCCTTTCTCCAGATATGTTTCCAGAAACTGCGGCAGTGTCTGTGTATCGGGAAGGCCCAGCTTAAAGAGTTCGATCCCGCTTCCTTCCAGCTGCCTTTCGGCCTGCACATGATACCGGCCGTCCGTCCAGAGGATCGCGCGCTCGGAAGTGATCGCCATATACCCGGCCGATCCGGTAAAACCCGACAGATAGGCTCTTGTTTTATAATGTTCATCCAGGTATTCACTCTGGTGCGGATCGGAGGAAAAGACCAGATAACAGTCAATCCCCTCTTCCTTCATGGCTTCCCGCAGTTTTTGGATTCTTTCTCTTATTTCCTGCAAAACGATTCCTCCATAATGATTCTTAAAGGGCATCTTTCAGCAGTGATACCGCCGAAGAGGTACCGATCCTGTCGCATCCGGCACTTGCAAACGCATGCAGATCCTCGATCGTCCGGATGCCGCCGGCCGCCTTGATCTTTACACCTTCTCCGATATGTTTTTTAAACAGTTCGATATCTTTTAAGTCAGCGCCCGCCGTTCCGAAGCCGGTCGATGTCTTGATATAATCCGCGCCGCCGTCTGTCACACATTTACACATGGCGATCTTTTCTTCCTCTGTCAGATAGCAGGTCTCGATAATGACTTTCAGGATCCTGTTGCCGCAGATCTCCTTAAGCGTACGTATCTCATCCGTGACTTTATCGTAATCGCCGTTCTTGACATCGGTAATATTGATGACCATGTCCACTTCATTTACACCGTCTTCTATGGCCTGTTTTGTTTCCAGAGCCTTGGCACCTTTAACACAGTATCCAAGCGGAAAGCCGACAACGGTACAGATATTGAGCGAAGGGTAGGCTTCACGGATCCTTTTGATATAGCACGGCGGCACGCAGACAGATGCGGTCCTGTATTTTACGGCATCATCACAGAGTTCCCTGATCTGTTCCCAGGTCGCAGTCGCTTTCAGCAGAGTATGATCGCAGCGGTTTAAGATTTCCTGATTTGTCATGGCTTATCCTCCTGATCTTTCAAGCATTCCTGTCGATCATGTTCCCATGACGGACAGCATCTCTATTATAGCCGAAATGTGATGACATGAAAAGCCGAAGGCTTCTCCCGACGTATGAAAAAAATCTAAAAATCGTTGATTTTTACTTGTTACATTGTAGGGATTCATGTAGAATAAAACCCTAAACATATTTTGGAGGGCTTATGACACATAATATCTATTCAGAGATCACTCCCGAATTAAAAAGACTCGCCGACATCGCTGAACAGTCCTGTCAGATCGACCCGAAACTCTATGTCGAAATGGATGTCAAACGCGGTCTTCGGGATCTGAGCGGCAAAGGTGTGCTTGCCGGACTCACCAACATTTCCGATGTGCGCGCCAACATCATCAAAGATGACAAACTGATCCCCATCGACGGCGAACTGTTCTACCGCGGCTATAATGTCAGGGATCTGATCAAAGGTTTTACGGAAGACGGGCGCCTCGGTTATGAGGAGATCACCTATCTTCTGCTCTTTAACAAATTACCGAATCCTGCGGAACTGAAAGAATTCTGTGAACTGCTCGCTTTTTACAGGACGCTGCCCACTTATTTTGTCCGCGATGTGATCATGAAGGCACCGAGCAAAGACATGATGAACACGCTGGCAAGATCCGTTCTGATGCTCTATCCCTACGACGACAATCCGAACGATATCTCGATCCCGAATGTGTTGAGACAATGCCTGCAGCTGATCGGACAGTTCCCGCTTTTGTCCGTATACGGTTATCAGGCCTACATGCATTATCATTATGGGAAGAGTCTCTATATCCACTCTCCCAAGCCGGAGTTGTCCACGGCGGAAAACATTTTAAGACTGCTTCGTCCCAACAAAAAATATACGCCTCTTGAGGCAAAGATCTTAGATGTTGCGCTCGTGCTTCACATGGAACACGGCGGCGGCAACAACTCTGCCTTTACCACGCATGTCGTCTCTTCCTCCGGAACGGATACCTATTCGGTGATCGCGGCAGCGCTCGGTTCCTTAAAAGGTCCAAGACACGGCGGCGCCAACATCAAAGTTGTCGAAATGATGGAAGATCTGAAAAATACCGTGAAAGATCATAAGGACGAAGAGGCAGTTGCGGCTTATCTGAAGGCATTGCTGCATAAAGAAGTCTTTGATAAGCAGGGTCTGATCTACGGAATGGGGCATGCCGTCTATTCACTTTCCGATCCGAGGGAACAGATCTTTAAGTCCTTTGTCGAAAAGCTGGCAGAGGAAAAAAATCTGGAGGATGAATTCAAACTCTATTCTCTCGTCGAACGCCTGGCACCGGAGATCATCGCAAAAGAGCGCAAGATCTATAAAGGGGTCTGCTGTAACGTTGATTTCTATTCCGGCTTCGTCTATAAGAGCCTGAATCTTCCCAAAGAGCTCTATACGCCGATCTTTGCCGTCGCAAGGATCGCCGGCTGGAGCGCCCACAGGATCGAGGAGCTTTCCAACAACGGCAAGATCATCCGTCCCGCCTACAAACCCGTCTGCAAAGACGCCGTTTATCATCCGATGTCAGAGAGAATCTGATTTCTTTTCACCCGTATTTGTGGTAAAATACCGGTATCGGAGGTTTACACTATGGATATGAAAGATGCGAAATTTCTGATTTGCGACGATTCGATCCTGGCAAGGAAGAATCTGAGCGCACTTCTCAGATCTTTTGGTTACGAAAACATCATTGAAGTTTCCAACGGACAGGACGCCGTCAATGTTTATATGCATGAACATCCCACGGTTGCGCTTCTCGACATCGTGATGCCTGTAAAAGACGGGATCACCGCGACCAAGGAGATCATGGCTTATGATCCGAAGGCGAAGATCATCATCGTGTCCTCTGTCGGAACACAGACCAATCTGCGCGAGGCCATCAAAGCCGGTGCAAAAGATTTCATCCAGAAGCCCATCGACCAGACCCTGTTAGAGCAGGTTCTGGAACATGTGATGGGTTGATCAATAAACGGGAGGAATCACGATCTTGGAAACGAAAGAACAGGCGATCGAAGTACTGAATCGCTCCAATTATCAGACACTGTCTTCTGACTTATCGGATTTTAACAAGGAATATATCGAATTGCTCATTCAGGATCTGCTGATGTATGTCAGTGATGACATTTCTGTAGGAGAGATCGAACTGGTTGAAAATTACAGCGCCAACAAGGAACTGTCTCAGGAAATCGTTGGCGTTCCTGCCGCCTATTCCGCAATGGATGCGCCGGAAGAAACGCTGGTCTCCTTCTCGGAAGCTTATTCCAAAATGGAGATCAAAGAATATGACGTACTTGCCAAAGAATGTCTGCTGGACTTTCTGAACCTGCACAACGGGCTGTTTGTGGTCCGTCTGTCCAAGCTCAACATCTGCGAGCTCACGCTCTCCGTTCCAAAACAAAACGGGGCATTTCTGATGACCTCGCCTGCAACCGGCAAGATCACCGTCATCCCCGTTACGTTTCCTTTCGGTACGATCCGTTTTCTGCTCTGTGAGTTGGAAGTCTGAGTAAGACTACTGCAGATATCCTGCCACGGCATCTTTCATGGCAGCGATCTCACAGACATCTTTATGAAGGATCTCAGCATTCCGGATGCCCTCGACGGCATTCGGAATTTTTTCGCCCCAAAGTTCGCAGAGCCTGTCCGCCATAGCAAAATCATCCGCAGGAATACTTTCTTTATCGATGGCTTTTAATACGCTCTCGCTGAACTTATAAGGACTTGCGGTGGACAAGACAACGCTCTTTGCTACAGTGCCGCTCTCTTCTTTCCATTTTTTATCCGCAAATGCAGCAACGGCCGTATGCGGATCGATCACATAGCCGCAGGCATCGTAGACCGACCTGATCGTCTCCTTTACCTGCTCTTCCGTTGCCCATACGCCGTAAAAATCACGCAGATAGGCTTTCATTTCTTCCGTGATCTCGTATTTCCCGGTCTTGGCAAGACTCTCCATCAGTTCCCTGTTCTTAACATCATCTTCCCCGCAGGATAAATAGATGAGTCTTTCCAGATTGGAAGAGATCAGGATATCCATGGACGGAGACGTGGTCAGGACAAAGTTTCTGTTCCTGTCATAAACGCCTGTTTTGAAAAAGTCAAACAGCACGTTGTTCTCGTTGCTCGCGCAGATCAGCTTTCCGACGGGAAGTCCCATTTTTTTGGCTAAAAACCCTGCCAGGATGTTGCCGAAGTTACCTGTCGGCACCGTGAAATTCAGTTCTTCGCCCGCTTTGATCGCGCCGTTTCCTACCATTCTTCCGTACGCATACACATAATAAACGATCTGCGGGATGAGACGTCCGATGTTGATGGAATTTGCGGAGGAAAAGCAGAACCCCTTCTCATCCAGTTCCTTTTTGAAAGCCTCATCATTGAAGATCTTCTTCACGCCGCTCTGGCAGTCATCAAAGTTCCCTTTTACGGCGATCACCTTCGTATTGCTTTCCTTTGTGGTCACCATCTGCAGTTCCTGAATATGGCTGACACCGCCTTTGGGATAGAACACGATGATCCTTGTGCCTTTTACGCCGCCAAACCCTGCAAGCGCCGCTTTTCCGGTATCACCGGAAGTGGCCGTTAAGATCACGACTTCCTTATCCACATGATTTTTCTTCATGGCACAGGTCAGTAAATGCGGCAGAAGGGATAAAGCCATATCTTTAAACGCTATGGTAGCTCCGTGATACAGTTCCAGAAAATACTGATCGTTTGCCTGATGAACGGGCGCGATCTCTTTCGTATCGAACTTTTCGTCATAGGCTTTCCCGATGCAGTCCTTCAGTTCCTCTTCCGTGAAATCATCCAGGAAATCCTTCATGACAAGATATGCGGTTTCACAATAAGAAAGCGCAGGCAGTTTCTCAAGCGGAATAGCGAGTTTCGGAACAGACACGGGTAAAAACAGTCCGCCGTCATCTGCAAGCCCTTTAATGATCGCCTGTGAGGCAGTCAGTGTCGCACTGCTGCGCGTACTTTTATACTGCATCCTTTAATTCTCCTTTTCTCCGGCCTTTTTGGCATCGGATGCGTCTTTGAGATCACGCAGTTTTTTGCCGAGGATCACGGCAACCACAATGATCGCAATGCTGATCAGCGTTAATAAGACGTAAGTTGTAATCATGATACAGACTCCTTCCTTATTCGTTCAAAATCATATCATTTCGGTAATCTCATCGTCAAGCAGGTCCTCCGAATCCGCGGCTGTGGTCGCAAGCTTGTCGCAGCGTTCGTTCTGCTCGTGACCGTCATGTCCCTTGACCCAGATAAAGTGTACCTTGTGCGGTTCCATGGCCTTCAGCAGCCGTTTCCACAGATCAACATTTAAAACCGGCTTTTTGTCGCTCTTTTTCCAGCCGTTTTTCATCCAGCTGTCGATCCAGTGACTGTTGAACGCTTCCGTCACATACTTGGAATCCGAGATCACGTCCACTTCGCAGGGTCTGATCAGCGCTTCAAGACCTGTGATCACGCCCATCAGTTCCATCCGGTTATTCGTCGTTTTCTTATAACCGGCGCTGTACGTCCGCTCGTGAAGGGTTCCTTTCGGATCCACATATTCAATGATCGTGCCGTATCCGCCGGGTCCCTCCGGATTGCTTCTTGCGGATCCGTCCGAATAAATGGTTACTTTCATGGTATCACTCTCCACCGGTTTGTGCTTAAAAAGCCCGCGGCCGCTTCTTCCGCTTCCCGGATCACCTCATCGCCAAAACCTGTCAGCGCAAGCAGTCTGATCGCATTCTTTGTGGCGGAAGGGCCTTCCATTAAACGGTAATTGAATCTGACATCATTCTCATCGATCTCTTCTTCGAAATGATAATTTGTAAACCTGTTTTTTAAGATCTTGGTCAGTTCAATGTCGTGCGTTGCCGCAAACGTTAAGGTATTCTTTTGGTCAAGTTCCGCCAAGATCCGCGAAGATGCCGCGATCCGCTCCACCGTGTTGGTCCCGCGAAGCACTTCATCGATAAAGCAGAGCACGGGTGCTTCGTTTAGACCGGATTGGTCTAAAATCCGTTTTAACGATCTGATCTCGACAATAAAATAACTTTCTCCTCTTAAGATCTGATCTGTCAGCGCCATGGACGTCATCAGACGGACTCTGCAGGCCTTGTATGATAAAGCAGGCACCAGCTGAACGGTCTGCGCTAACAGCGCGCAGATCGCAACAGTTTTGATAAAAGTCGATTTTCCGGAAGCATTCGATCCGGTGATCAGTATCCCGCCGTCTGCCCTGATCGAATTCTTCACGGGATCATGAAGCAGCGGATGAAACGCTTCCTTTACTTCTATGACTTTTTCGGATACAAATTCCGGTCTCGTAAGTTCCGGAAGCGCTTTTCTTAAGTTTCCAACGGCAATGGCCGCATCATATTTTCCGAGGATCCTTCTTAATGTTTCGATCTCCTCATCATGCGTCTTTAAGAACGAAAGCATCGAGTTGAACTTGATGATGTCGATATGAAACAGGATCCTGATATAATCAAACAGCAGATCAAAAATGTTCGAGGAAAACTGAACATTTCCGGAAAGAAAGAACATATTTTTCTTAAAGACCCTGCATGATCTGATGATCTCATCCAGCTTATCAAGTTCTTCCTGCCCTGCTTTATTATGAAGCGCTTTGATCTTTTCCGCAACGCCAAGCATCCGGTGAATGTAGAAGAAGGTCGTAAAGTACGGTGTGATCTTTGCTTTCCCCTGATAATACGAGATCACACTGTATGCGATCATCACGACCAGCATCAGGACGCCGATGCCCGGCCATACAAAGATCAGCGCAATGCTTAGAAGGAGCAGCGCATCCATGACATAATGCTTCAGGTTCTTCTCTTCTTTCAGGTCCTTCGCATATCCTAAGATGTCCGTGATCGAAAAGTTTTTGATCTTTCCGAGCGCATGCAGTTCCATCTGCATGCTGATGCGATCCTCTTCATGTGTAAGGAAATACTCCATCAGTTCGTAAAAACCATTGTCCTCCTTTAAGGACATGCAATGCAGCATATGATACAGAAACTCCTCACCGACGGAGGACTGCGTCGCGTTACACATTGCAAAGATCTCATTCATGTTGAGATCGTTCCACGTAATATCATCGATCACGAAACAATCCTGCAGATCGTTTCCGGCCACCTTTTCATGATACTTCCCGATCCGTTCAAAGTCGGATGCGTGCATCTCATTTTCAGGAAGCGTGCCGTAGTTTTCCTGCAGGAACTGTTTCAGCGTTTTGAGCTTGTTCATCCGGCTGATCCTGCCCGATACATAAAATACCAGGATCAGAAATACGATCACACCGGGAAAGATCCATTGCTCCATGGTTTTTACCCGTTACGTTAATCTGCGAAGAATGTCGTTTGCTTCCCTGTAGATCACTTCCGGATCGGTTCCGATGTTGAATTTCCCGTCCTCATAAAGGATCTTACCGGCAACCATGGTCAGTTTCACGTTCTGTTTGGATCCGGAATAGACCAGGTTTCTGACGATATCGTTTTCCGGCTGCATATTGGGCTGGTGCATGTCGATCATGATAAGATCCGCCCATTTGCCGACGGACAGTACATCGCAGTCATTTAACCCCATGGCCTTCGCACCGCCGATGGTCGCCATCTTCAGCACGTCAACACCGTCCACGGAAGACGCATCCTCTTCACGGATATTGGAAAGGGAGAACACCAGGCTCATCTCCTTGAACATATCCAGGCAGTTGTTGCTCGAAGGGCCGTCCGTCCCGATCGCCACGTTGATCCCTTCCTGCAGGAATCGTTTTACCGGCGCGATGCCGCTTGCGAGTTTGGTGTTGGAGCCGGGATTGGTGACAACGGAAAGGCCGCGATTTTTAAACACTTCGATATCCTCATCGGAAAAATGCACGCAGTGATAACCGCCGCCGCCATAGTCAAACATACCAAGAGAATTTAAGAATACGGTCGGTGTCATGCCGTACCGCTGTCTGCACTCAAAGACTTCTTTTCTCGTCTCGGAATTGTGCGTATAAACAGGCGCATGATATTTGTGCGCAAGCTCCGAGATCTTTTCGAGCAGTTCCCTGTCGCAGGTGTATTCCGCATGAAATCCGAGCTTAAAGGAGGTCAGGTCATTGACGCCGTTCAATTTGTTGTACCTCTCTTCCAGTACTTCGAGCGTCGGCCCGAACTTGTTGATGCCGCTGACCTGTACCAGACGCATGCCGCATTCAATGAACGCATCCGCAATGGACTCCGGCGTCAGATACATGTCGAATACGGCGGTCACACCGCTCGTCAAATATTCCAGGATCGCCAGTTTGGAAAGCAGCGCCACATCGGACGGGCTCATCTTCGCTTCCAGCGGAAAGATCTTGGTTTCGAGCCATTCCTGCAGGGGAAGTCCGTCCGCATAAGTCCGCATCAGGGTCATGCCCGAATGCGTATGCGCGTTCTTGAAGCCCGGCAGCAGCAGATTTCTCTTGCAGTCGATCTCCCGGTCCCATTTTACATCCGGCTCATTTTCACTGCCGATATAGCTGATCTTTCCATCCTTGACATGCAGTTCGCCTTCCACAAGTTTGGTATCCTGCATGGTCAGGATCCTGGCATTGTAAAATCTAATGTTCATATTATAAATCCTTCCTTCTTATCTGTTTGTTCCCTGTATGCACGGTCCTTACATCAGAAGATTTGAAGGCCCGAAACTGTTCGGGAGAAGGTCTTCGAGCGCATAAACCTCATAATCTTCAACGGACTTTGCGACAATGACTTTGAACGATTTCGGATCGCAGAACTCTCTCATGACCTGTCTGCAGATCCCGCAGGGATACGCGAAATCGGAAACCCTGTCACTTCCCTGTTCCACGCCGCCGACGATCGCGATCATCCGGAATTCCCGGATCCCTTCGCTGACTGCTTTGAAAAATGCCGTTCTCTCCGCGCAGTTTGTCGCGCCGTATGTCGCATTCTCGATGTTGCAGCCTTCAATGATCGTACCGTCCGCGCTAAGTAGCGCTGCGCCGACTCTGAAATGCGAATAGGGCGTATACGCATGCTGTCTTGCATGAAAAGCAGCTCTGATCAGTTGTTCTTCCATGGTTCATCCTCCGTTCCCTTATTCTGCGTCCGATCCGGGATTCGAAAATACCTCATACAGAACCGTCGTATTGACCAAAAGCAGATCCGCCGTCGTGCCGTCGTTCGTTACGGCATAGGGTTCGACCTGGGCATTGATCAGTTTGGAATAGATCGTATCGTAATCCTCTTGCGTAAAATTCTGAAACTGCGCGTGTTCCATCGCAAGTCCGATGCCGCCGTTGGAAGCGTTCATCGTCGTTGTGATCCCGCCTTTGAAGCGTTCGTTTTCGAAATCGGAAACGCCGTTGTATACGCTGTGAGACAGGTTTTTTAAAGCCGAAGTGATCACGGACGGCGATTCTTCATACTGATCCACGTCCACACCGATCACCTTGCCGTTGTTCTCTTCCGCCGCGCGCATGACGGATTTGCCCATCGCGCCGCCGCATGCAAAGATCACTTCCGTTCCCGTGCCGTACCAGTTTGCCGCATATTCCGCAACATCCGCGCTTTCAAAATACGTACCGGCATAGCAGTATTTGATCTCCACCTGCCGTCCCATTTCGATCGCAGCATAATCCGCGCCCTGTACATAACCGTAACCGAACCGGATCACGGCATCTTCCGCTTCCCCGCCGATAAATCCGAGTCTCGTAAATCCTTCCCTGACGGCCGCATAGCCTGCAAGAAATCCGGCCTGTTCCTCTGCGAATACGATCTGCATCACGTTCTTTTCGATCGTAAAGTCCGTCCTGTCCGCATTGTGCACCATGCCGTCCAGAAGGATGAAATGCGTTCTTTTATGATCTTTTTGTGCTTCATAGACCGCTTCTTCGGGCAGATACCCCGGACACACGATCAGCTTTGCGCCTTTGTCGATCGCCTCGTCGATGGTATCCAGATAGGATTCCTTTAAGGCTTCCTTGGGCATGTAATAGGCGCAGGGCACTTCATTCTCATCGCAGTATTGCGTGATCCCTTCCCATGCACCCTGATTATAGGACCCGTCCTCTATGGTCCCGACATCGGTGATCAGGGCGATCCTTGGTTTCGTGCTGTCACCGCATGCACTGAGCAGTAAGCTTAGAAGCAGCAGTAAAATGATGATCGATCTCTTTTTCATGTAAACCTCTGTAAACTTACGCAAACCGTTTGATCGATTCCGTAAGCAGTTTCTTGAATTTCGGTGCCGCCGCATTGGCAGCTTCCTGTACTTCCTCATGCGTCAGCGGATTCTTGGAAAGGCCTGCCGCCAGATTGCAGACACACGAGATCGCGCAGATCCGCATTCCCATATGATTTGCGGCGATCGCTTCCACGACCGTGCTCATGCCGACCGCATCGATCCCGAGTTTGGACAGCATCCGGATCTCAGCGGGTGACTCAAAGGACGGACCCGTCAGCTGCGCATAAACGCCTTCTTTCAGATCGATGGCATTCTCTCTTGCCACATCCCGGATCACACCGTTCAGCCGTTCATCATAAACATGACTCATGTCCGGGAACCTGGTCCCGAGCTTGTCAATATTCTCGCCGATCAAAGGATTCGGCGCAAAGGTGGAAATATGATCGGTCAAAAGCATAAAATCACCGGCCTTAAACGACAGGTTGATCCCGCCGGACGCATTGGTAAGAAAGAGGATCTTTGCGCCCATCAGCTTCATCAGCCGGATCGGAAGGACCACATCCGTGATCGGATATCCTTCGTAAAAATGCACACGCCCCTGCATGCAGACCACCGGAACCTCATCCACATAGCCGAAGATAAACTGTCCCTTATGCCCGGGAACCGTGGATACCGGAAAATTCTCGATCTCCTGATAAGGCAGCGTCGATACCACTTTGATATCATTCGCATAATCGCCGAGTCCCGATCCGAGCACCAGCGCAACCTTCGGGATCATCGGGATCTTTTCCCGGATACTCTCATAGCAGTTTACAAGTTTTTCATAAGCGGGATTCATTCTTTGTACCTCCTGTGATTTTTATAAAACATGCAACAGATCATTCAACTGCGTTTTCACCTCACGGTAATCGAATTTCTCAAAAGCTTTCCTGATCTCCCTGAGTCTGTCGTTGTTCTTTTCCCCGTAGTTTTTTCCGGTCAGTTCCAGGATCTTATCCTCACAGTATTTTAAATTCACACTGTTTAAGTTCTTCAGCAGTTCCTCGACTTCTTCCCGTCTTAAAGCGATCTCTTTTTCGTCTTTGATCCGGTCATGGTCATCTTCAAAACACTGCTTTTCAACCAGGTAGTCCTTAACCCTTTTGAGCAGGCGTTCAAAACAGCCGAAGATCTTCTCGTTCTCGCGTTCGATAAATGCGCGGTCCCCTTTCTTGCCGGCGACCTCCAGTTCCTTGAACCGCTCGGAAAGATTCATCGCGCCGATGCTTGCGCTGCTGCTCTTTAAGGCATGGACGGTTGTCGTGTAAAGGGTAAGGTCATCCTTCGCAAGCAGCTGCGGCGCCTGCTCGAGTTTCATAAGCCCCTCTTTATAGTACGCATTCAGGATCGAATGATAGACCTTTTCATTGCCGTTCACAAGATCGATCCCGGCTTTGGAATCGATCAGCAACGGATCTTTTCTTTCACGCGCTTCTCCTTCCGGCTTCCCGTCTTCTGTTTCCTGATCGTTCTGGATCACCACCAGGTGCTGCGGCAGATACTGCCTTAAGATCCTGTCCAGATAATAATCCTTGATGGGCTTTGCAATATAATCCTGGAAGCCTTCCGCGATCAGACGTTCCCTGACATCCGCGCCGAACTCGGCCGTAATGCAGATCGCAGGGATCGATGCGTTGATCCCTTTGGATCGTCTCAGCTCGTGGATCGTCTCCGGCCCGCTCATGTTCGGCATCAGCTGGTCCAAAAGCAGCAGATCGTATTTTTCCTGAGAAAGGATGTTTAAGCACCCCTCTCCGCTCGTTGCCATATCCGCCTTGATCCCGTAAGTCTTCAAGGTATTCAGGACCACTTTCAGATTGACGATATTGTCGTCCACCACAAGCACCTTTGCGTCCGGATAAGAGATCCGCTCCTTGTCCGAAGCCTTCGAATACTCTTCCGGATTCCAAGTGTCATTCAGAACATCCGCCACGTTTAAGCAGAACACCGGTTTTCTGATGATCCTGCAAGCGCCGAAGTCCTCATAGACATGCTGATAATCCGTGACCACATAGGTCATGTGTTCGCAGCCTGCGCTTTCGATCGTCTTCTTCAGCGCATCATAATCGGAATCCGGGATAAAGATATGCGTATATTTCCGCTCTTCGATGGACATCTTGAACATCCCGGGCGTCGTCGCATAGTACGGACTGATCTTAAAGTTTTCCATCAGCGGCATCCAATAGGAATCGTTTTCCTTCGAATCCAGATAGATCAGCACGCTCTTGTTGTTCGGATCTTCGATCGTCGCGATGGTTTCTTCGCTTAAGATATAATTGGTGAACTCGAAGAGGATCGCCATGCCGATGCCTTCGACACTTTCGATCTTTAAGGAACCGTCCATCAGATTCAGGATCTCACGGCAGACGAACAACTCGAGTCCCATGCCCTTAAAATCGCTTCTCTGACGGCTGTCGTATTCGTTATACGCGCCAAAGATCGCATTCAGCTCCGATTCGTTCAGTCCTTTTCCGGTCTCACAGATCTTCCCCTTCAGCGTGATCGTGTGATCGGTCTCGTTACGCTCGCCGCTGATCTCCAAAGAGATCCTGCCGTGCGGCAGCTGTCTGATAGAGGAAAACAAAAGATAACGGAATACCTGTTTGATCCTGATGTCATCCCCGTACAGGTATTTGGGGATCGTATGATCGACAAAAACGGAGAATTCTGAACTGTCCGCGGCATATTCCATGATGACGCTGTGAATGACTTCGTCGATCATCTCCTTGAAATCATACCGGACTTCCAGAAGCTCCATTTTCTTGGAATCCAGTTTGGAATAAACCAAAATGTTATTGATGATCGCAAGCAGATCGGAAGAAGCGCTTCTGATCGTTTCCGCCTGTTCCCTTGCTTCATCCGTAAGATCTTCTTTGAGGATCATTTCGATCATTCCCATGATCGCATTCATGGGGGTGCGGATCTCATGTGTCATATTCGCAAGGAACCTGCTCTTGCCCATTCCCGCGGAACTTAATGCAAGGTTTGCCTGCTGGATCTTGTCATGTGTCTTTTTGTAAATGACCGTCTGATAGAAAATGATAAAGACCGGAAGCGCGGATGCTAAAACAAAGCAGGCGGCGATCCCTTCTCCAGCGCTGGCGTGATTGCGGTAAACGGAAAGCGCTTCCCTGTGCACGTAGGTATGGTAGAAAAGAAATGCATACCAAAGCAGTTCAAGTATGACCATGATCACGAGAGATTTCCCGCGGATCAGGAAAAATGTCAGGATGATCCCCATCGCAAAATACAGCGGCGACCCGTTGTAGAGATCTCCCGTCAGATAGTAAAACAGCGGATAACAGATGAAGTTGAACATCACGCAGTAAAGGATCGTAAACCGCTTGTACTCTCCCTTTTTCTTCACGACATAACCTGCCAGAAGGATCAGAAACAGCAGGACAAAAACAAGGAATGAGATCATCGGGTTCAGTCCTGCGATCAGAAAGACGATACCCATGATCGCTGTCGCAAAAACGGCATAGATCTCCACCAGATGAAAGTTCTTCATCTCGATCGAAATGTTTTCATCATTGAAATATGCGATTTTTCTGCGGATCATCTGTTTGATGCTGTTCATAAATCCATCCCGTCAGTTCTTCGCAATGATCATCTCACGCGGCAAAAATGTCTTCAGTGTTCTTTCCAGCCTGTCGATCTGGACCGGCTTGGAAATATAGTCGTCAAATCCGGCTTCCATGAACATTTCTTTGGCGCCGTTTACCACATTTGCGGTCAGGGCCACAACCGGAACCATGCTGTTTTGCGGATCGTCCATCTCACGGATCTTGATCAGCGTATCGATCCCGTTCATCTCAGGCATCATATAGTCAAGGAAGATCATATCCACATGACTGTTTTCGAGGATATTGAGACATTCCATGCCGGACAACGCCGTAAGGATCGTGGCCTCATATTTCTTGAGCAGGCCCTGCGCCACCGTGAGATTCGTCAGATTGTCATCCACCACAAGGATCGTGGCATCGGGACAGGTAAACCCGCCCTTCCGGATGATCTCATGGACATAGTTGTTGCTCTCATTGGTCAGCGCGCTTCTTGCGTTCAGCACATGCGCGGGTCTGTTAATGACACAGCCGTATTTGTATAAAGGAGCCGAATGCGAAATGTCGGTGATCATGACCAGTTTTTCGTTCCGGATCATCGTATCGAGGAATTTGATATTTTCCATGTACCGCTCATAAGCAAGGAACAGATGCGAATATTGTCTGGAAAGCAGGTTTTCTTCAAAATCCTTTGTATCCTCCGGACAATAATACGGAACTTTCAGCTGCTCGAGGATCTGCTGCAGATACTCCTGTGCCTCTTCATCCTTTTCATAAAGCAGAACACGCTGTTCTCCGGCCTTGATCTCTTCCACCAGCATCGTCTCCATGTCCGCTTTCTGCGGTACGAAGAAAGAAAAGGTAGATCCCACATGATACTCGCTTTTCACCCGGATCTCTCCGCCGAGTTTGTTCAGGATCTCCTGACAGATCGCAAGCCCCAGGCCTGTTCCTTCCACGCCCCTCTGCGCTTTCTCTCCCTCCTGCACCCGTTCATAGGCCCGGAACAGTTTGGGCAGATTTTCTTCCTTGATCCCGATGCCGGTATCCTTGACATCGACACAAAGAAGCACTTCCTCGTTTGATTTTACCTTCGTGGAGATTTTCAGGTCGATCCTGCCGGTACGTGTGTATTTGACCGCATTGTTTAACAGATTGATGAACAGCTGTCTGATCTTGGAAGCATCACCGTAAAGATATCTCGGCACTTTGTCCGAGATCTCCACATACAGATCGACCTCGCTTCCCATCAACCGGACATTGATCATGTTGATGATCTCGAGAAGAAGTTCCTTCAGGTCATATCTGCCCGTATTCACGGTGACCTGCTGGATGTCCGTCTTGGAGGTGTCCAGAAGTTCATTGGTGATGGATAAAAGCGCGTTACAAGAATTCAGGATATTGTAGATCCCGTCTCTGACACGGTCGTTCACATTCTGTTCCAGAAGCAGATTGACCGTTCCGACGATGGCGTTCATGGGCGTACGGATCTCATGGGACATGTTCACGAGGAAGATGTCCTTGGTGATATAGTCTTTCATGATCATCTCATGCAGCTGATCCGCCCTGATGCGCTCTTTTTCCTGGATGATGATCCGGTTTCTGACGGCAATACCGCCGACAAAACCGGATACCACGACCGCAACATAAGCACCCGTATAATCCTTGAGCAGTTCCTGCCCTTCCAAAAGCGGCGATGCCTGCACGCTGCTTCCGTAGATGATCAGCGCGATATAAAAGACGGTCTGGACTATGGTTAAGATCAGACCCCATTTATCGCTTAACAAAAGCGCGCAATACAGCAATCCGAAAATAAAATAAACCGGAATGACACAGACCACCCTGCCGTAGCTTAAGTACGCAAGCGGCAGAAAAATGTAATTGAAAACCGAAGACATGATGATCACGGGGATCTTGGTATTGTCGATCCTGTTCGCTTCGACCAGCGTCAGCATACAGAGTAGGACGATACCGACGGAACTGTACAGAACGATCCGCCCGGGGATATAGATATATACCAGAAAGGTTGTAAATATCAGACCGATGATCGAGATCACGTGAATGCTGTTAAAGACCCTTCTGTCATTGCTCACCTGATCGCCGAAGAACCGGTCGTAGATCTGTTGAATCATAAGTATCCTTTTGCAGTATCAGAATGTGATCCGCTCTATCTCTCTCTCAATACTTAAAAATACGTCCACAAGGTCCGGATCGAAATGCGTCCCGCCCCAAAGTCTGATTCTGTTCACGGCCTCTGCATGTGTCAGCGGCGGAGAGCCGTCATTCTGGTTGCGGAAACTGTCATAACTGTTTACGATCGCAAGGATCCTTGCTTCGATCGGGATATCCGTAGTCATCAGTTTGTCGGGATAGCCTTTGCCGTCCCAGCGTTCATGATGATATCTGCACATATTGTAGGCATATTGCAGGAAACTGTTGTTGGAGACCACATTCATCACTCTTCTGACTGCCTCGGAACCGAGTACGGTATGCGCATGATTGAACTCTTTCTCGGCAAGGGACAGATCTCCCATATCCGCAAGACATCTGTCCGTCATGCAGATCTTGCCGATATCATGCATCTTAGAGGCAAACAGCAGCAGATCCGCATCTTCTTTCTTCAGGTCAAACTGACCGAACCTGATCAGCGCATCCAGATAAATGCTCATATATTTCTCCACACGCATGGAATGCTCGGCGATCAGATTGGAACGGTTCGACATCAGGGATACGAACATCTCCACGATCGCATATTCGAGTTCCACGATATTGTGGATCTTGTCGGTTAATGCTTTTTGCAGGGAATCGTTGACTTTATTGAGTCTTCTCTCGGATTCGAGCAGACGGATATGCACATCCAGCCGCTTTCTCAAAAGCAGAGTGGAATAAGGCTTTTTGATATAATCGACCGCACCGAGAAAATAGCCTTCCACTTCAGTGGTCGGGTCATCCTGTGCGGTCAGAAAGATCACCGGGATCCCGGACAGTTTCTCATTGTTCTTGATCTCGGAAATTACGTAGAATCCGTTCACTTCCGGCATTTCCACGTCAAGCAGGATCAGATCGGGCGGGCTCGGCATGTCATGGAGGAATTCCAGAGCGATCTGTCCGGATGAAACCGGAAGGATCTCGTACTCATCCTCCAGGGCCTTTTTCGCCATGATCAGATTCGTCATGTTGTCATCTACGATCATTACTTTATACATAGATTCATTTTATTATAGAAACGCGGGAAAATCAAGGATTCATCCGTCATTCCCAGGGGATTGCGGAATTTTCGGATTTCTTGTCCCGAAGCATCAGATCCGATACGGTTTCGGCAGCATTTTTCCCATGGAAAAGCACTTCATTGACCTCTGCGATAATGGGAACATCCACCTGATATTTCTTGGCGAGCGCATAAGCCGCTTTGGCGGAATAAACGCCCTCCACAACCATATTGACTTCCTTCATGGCTTCTTCGGGTGTCTTGCCCTGTCCGATCAGGATCCCTGCTCTTCTGTTTCTCGAATGCATGCTCGCGCAGGTAACGATCAGGTCACCGATCCCTGTCAGGCCGCTGAACGTTTCCAGTTTGCCGCCCATCGCCATACCGAGTCTTGCGATCTCTTTGATCCCTCTTGTAATGAGTGCCGCTTTGGTATTGTCACCATACCCCAGTCCATCGGCTATCCCCGCTGCAAGAGCCACCACGTTTTTTAGTGCACCTCCCAGCTCGATGCCGAGAACATCCGGGCTGGTATAGATCCGGAAGGTTTCGTTCATGAACAGATTCTGCACGTATTCCGCAACCTTCCTGTCTTTGGATCCGACCACGCATGTCGTGGGAATGTTCCTTCCGACTTCTTCGGCATGTGATGGACCGGAAAGCACTGCCAGAAGAGCCTGCGGAACTTCTTCATGAATGATCTGCGTCAGGGTATCGAGTGTGTCTTCTTCAATTCCTTTGGCGACATTTACGATGATCTGGTCCTTCTTTACCAGATCCGCGATCAGATGCGCCGTGGAACGTACATAGGGGGACGGCACTGCCATGACCACCACATCCGTTCCCGGAACCGCTTCTTTTAAGTTGGAAGTAAATTTGATCTCATCCGGGATCCTTACTCCCGGAAGTTTCTCCTTATGCTCGCGGTTGTTCTGAAGCATCTTCACCTCGTCTTCCAGAACAGACCAGACGGTCACTTCATGTCCGTTTCTGTTCAAGGCGACAGAGAGGGCAACGCCCCAGCTTCCCGCGCCGAGAATACCGACTTTAGCCATTTTCATCCTCTTTTGATTCTATATTTTTTTCTTTTTCCGCTGCGTCAAGATCGATCTCGGGTTTGCCGAAGATGTAAGTCTTGCGCTCGCAATGTTTGAGCAGACGTTTGATATTCTCTCTGTGCCTGAGCATCGCGATGACAAAAAGAACAGCAAAAACGATGTAAAATTCATTCAGGCAGGCTCTGTTGATCTCTTCCGGAAAATGGAAAAATCCGTTTTCCCCAAAGATCACGATCTCGATAAAGAGCCCGATGTATACAAGGATCGATCCGAGCGACACATAATTCGTGATAAAAAATGTGGTGAAAAAAGTCACAACGCCCAAAAGCACAAAGACAGGGCCCATGGAGATCACAAACCCCGCCGTTGCGGCGATCCCTTTCCCGCCTCTGAATTTCATGTAGCAGGGATAGTTGTGTCCTAAGATCGTGCCCGCAGCCGCATAAAGCTGCAGCAGTCTGATGATGTCTTTTGCTCCGTCAAAAACTGCCGGAAGCGGGATCAGATCCATGCCGAACAGCAGGTAAACGATCTCGACAGCCAGGATACACTTTAAGGCATCCCCGATAAAGACGATGATCCCGTATTTGGCCCCCATGGTGCGCAACACATTGGTGGTTCCCGCATTTTTACTACCATAGTCACGGATGTCGATGCCCTTGATTTTTCCGACGATAAATCCCGTCTGGATCAGACCGCAGATATAACCGATCGCCAGACAGATGATGCGTTCTGTCATTTCTCCCCTCTTTCCCGGATGATGAAGCGAAGCGGTGTTCCCCTGAACCCGAACGCTTCCCGGATCCGGTTTTCCAGATATCTGGTATAGCTGAAATGCATCAGTTCTTTATCATTTACAAAGATCACAAAGGTCGGCGGTTTCACGCTGACCTGCGTCATGTAGAACAGTTTCAGTCTTCTGCCCTTATCACTCGGCGGCTGCTGGAGGGCAACTGCCTCGGACATGATCTCGTTCAAAACGCCCGTCTGGATGCGAAGCGCATGATTTTCGATCACAAGATCGATCAGATCGTAAAGCTTATTTACCCGCTGTCCGCTTAAAGCGGAAATAAAGATCAGTTCCGCATAGGGCATGAAGGACAGGGTATCTCTGATCTTCTTCTCATATTTGTAGATGGTCTTATCATCTTTTTCAACAGCATCCCACTTGTTGACGGCAATGATCACGCCTCTGCCACTCTCATGCGCAATGCCCGCGATCTTGGCCTCCTGCTCGGTCACGCCTTCCACGGCATCGATCAGAAGGATCACGATGTCGGATCTTTCGATGGCTGAAACCGTCCTTACCACCATGTATTTTTCCAGATCCTGCTTGACGTTCTTCTTTCTGCGAAGCCCTGCCGTGTCGATGAACACATAGTCTTTGCCGTTATGCGTAACGGGGGTGTCCACGGCATCTCTCGTGGTCCCTGCGATCTCGGATACGATCACCCGGTTTTCACCGATGAGCCTGTTGAGCAGTGAAGATTTCCCGACATTCGGTTTGCCGATGATGGCGATCTTCGGGATCTCTTCTTCCCCTTCTTCTTCATCCCGTTCCGGAAAATGCGCGATCACCTGATCCAGCATGTCTCCGAGTCCGAGCATGTTGGAAGCGGAGATCGCATAAGGCTCTCCGATGCCGAGATTGTAGAATTCATAGACGTCATTCTGGTATTTTGCCATGCTGTCAACCTTGTTGACGGCAAGGATCACGCTCTTTCTGGAACGCCTTAACATATCGGCGACCTTGGAATCCGCATCCTGCAGGCCTTGTTTCACATCCACGATAAAGATGATCACATCCGCCGTGTCAATGGCGATCTGCGCCTGCTCCCGCATCTGCGAGAGGATCACGTCTTTGCTCTCCGGCTCGATCCCGCCGGTATCGATCAACGTGAAGGTTTTGTCAAGCCATGTGACTTCCGCATAGATCCTGTCTCTTGTGATTCCGGGGGTATCTTTGACGATGCTGATCCGCTCTCCGGCCAGCGCATTAAATAATGTGGATTTGCCGACATTCGGTCTCCCGACGATGGCAACGATTGGTTTACTCATACAGATATACTCCGCCGATCTGGTGCACAAAATCCCATCCGCTTGATTTTACAATATCTGTTTTTACTTGTAAAGTTCTTTCAAGGTCGCTGATCCGCATGTCGTCAAGCAGCAGATCCTCCCCGTTTTTCAGGATATTTTCCGGCAAAAACATGGTGGAACCCAGGGGTTTTCCCTCCAGCTGTCTGCAGATGTCCTGTCCGGTCAGAAGCCCCGATACCGTGATCTTTTCACCGAAGAAATCATTCCGGATCGCATAGACATGGATCGTCAGTTTCGGCAGGTGCTGCATCAGCTTCTCACACAGCAGTTTGATATGATCATAGGCCAGAAAGCCCGTGACCACACTGACTTCTTTCTTGCGAAACGCAAACCGTTTCCGTTTCATCTCCGTAACGGCTTCATCGAATTCATCCAGCAGCAGCCTCAGCATCCCGACGCCGTTTTCAAGCTGCGGATACTGATCATAGGTGTCCCCCGCAGGAAGTTCTTCTCCTGCAAGCAGGTAGAATTCATCCGAAGCATGGATAAAGTGCGTCCCGTATTTTTCATAAAAAAGCTTCTGAAAACCGGCTACGGTCTTGATCACGGCTTTTGCGTCCTCTTTTTCAAACGGTTCGAGCGGATGCAGTCCTTCCCTGTATTTCGTGATCCCGACCGGCACGATCGAAACGCTTTCGAGATGCGGGATATATTCGCTCAGATCTCTGATGGAACGCTCCAGCTCTTTCCCGTCGTTGATCCCCTTGCAGAGCACGATCTGTCCGTTCATGGAGATCCCCGCATCCACGAAACGCTGCACCTTTTTCAGCGCCTCTCCCGCAAACCGGTTGTGCAGCATTTCGCACCGAAGCTCAGGATTGGTCGTATGAAACGAAATATTGATTGGCGACAGTTTGTAACGGATGATGCGGTCGATGTCATGATCGCTCATGTTGGTCAGCGTCACGTAATTCCCCTGCAGAAAGGACAGTCTGGAATCGTCATCTTTAAAATACAAAGTTTTGCGCATGCCCGGCGGATTCTGATCGATAAAGCAGAAAATGCATTTGTTCGAACAGGACCGGTAGCAGTCCATAAACCCGTTTTCAAAGACAAGGCCTAAGTCCTCGTCTTCCTCTTTTTCCACATGAAAAGATACATCCCTGCCGTCTTCCGCCGTTCTGATCAGAAGATGGACTGACGTATCTTTCATAAGAAAACGGTAATCGAAGATGTCCTCGATAGTTTCGTGATTCAGTTGTACGAGAAGATCACCGGGCCTGATCCCCAAAGAAGCCGCAATGGTTCCTTTCTGCACACCGGTGATCCGATGCAGTTTTTCCATGAATCCTAATTGGTCGAACCAAATCCTCCGTTGCGGATGGCGGTTGCTTCATCATCCACGGTGATCCCGTATTCCACGAAGATCCCCTGCATGAACCCGCTGTCTGCCATCAGGTGTACTTCCCTGCCCTCGTTGGTGTCATTGGTGATCTTGGAAAAAATATGGCCTTCATTGTCGGAATAGAAATAGTCGCTGTCGATGATCCCGACGGTATTGTTGAGCTGCAGCCGGTATTTAAAGCCGAGTCCGGACCTCGGATAACACTTCAGCACCCAGCCTTCCTTCATCTCGACCCGGATCCCTGTCGGGATCTTGACCGTTTCCCCGGGCTTTAACACCATGTCCACCGGACAGAAAAAATCATACCCGGCGGAACCGGCCGTTGCACGCTTAGGCAGACGGATCTGATCGTAGATCCTTGCGATCACCTCATCCGGCGAATCAAAACAGTCTTTCCAGTCATTATAAAACCGTCCGTAGGACACTTTGTGAAATTTTGCGATCCTTTGCATTGCTTTTTCCTCTTTCCGAAAATGTACGGGATCAGAACCCGCAGCAGGCAGGCTGCAACACTTCCTGCGCCATCCGGGATGAATCATAGTAATCGCCGCAGTGCAGGATGGGCACCGTTTTGTCATCGGAAGCAAGCGTTTTTTGCACATCGATGACCCGCTGGTTCGAAGATCCCTTCCATTGCAGCTTCACATCCCTTAATCTCTCCACATATTCTCCGTCAACGACAACATCCGCTTTTGCGATGACGGGCAGATCGCAGATCTCTTCCCATACGCTTCCCGTATAGATCCAGATCGTCTTATCGGGATATTTCTGTCTGATCTCCTCGATCAGATCCCTGACGCCCGTCATATTGGCGGCATGAAGCGGATCCCCGCCGCTGAATGTGATCCCGGAGATATAGGACAGTTCCAGCTGCTCAAAGATCTCCTGTTTTGCAGCTTCATCAAAGAGCAGTCCGCCGTCCGGATCCCAGGTCACCGGATTCTGGCAGCCTTTGCAGTTGTGGGAACAGCCGGACAGCCACAGAACGACCCGCAGGCCGTCACCGTTGAGCATGTCGGCCTTCGTGATATTATGATATCTCATGACTACATGCTCTTCCTTTCCGCGATCTCGGCCATTTTGGCCTCGTTCAGTCTGGTGTCACCGTGAACTCTCGAATAGGAAAGGTAGCCGTTCATCCGGTCGATCTTGGTCAGATTTCTGCTTCCGCATTTCGGGCAGACATCCATTTCCAGTTCCTGATGTCCGCAGTCGTCACAGTAAGCGAGCGACATATTGACGCCCTCATAATATCCGAGATCCATGGCTCTTCTGATCAGCGTCTTGATCGCTTCGAGGTTGTAATCGATCGGATATTTGACATACTGGATCTTGCCGCCGTTGCACAGTTCCCAGAATCTGCCTTCCAGATCCTGTTTCTCGATCGGCGTGATGTCTTCCGTTACATGACAGTGGAAGCTGTTGGACACATATTCCCTGTCGGAAACACCTTCGATGATCCCGTATTTTGCCCTGAACTGTTTGACCTGCAGCCCGCACAGGCTCTCGGCCGGCGTTCCGTAAATGGCATAAAGGTTGCCGTCCTCTTCCTTAAACTGCGCGATCTTCTGATTGATATGCTCCAGGACCTCCAGCGCAAACGCCCCGTCTTCGACAAGGGATTTGCCGTTATAGAGTTCCTGCAGTTCGTTAAATGCGGTGATCCCGAAGGAGGCCGTCGCATACTTTAACAGCGGTTTGATCTTGTCGGTCAGTTTCAGATGTCCCTGATAGAAACCTCCTTCACAGTAAGCCAGCGGATTCGTGGATGCCCGCATCTCTCCGAGGTACGCATAGGTCCTCTGATGCAGGCCACGGATCAGTTCCAGATAGTAATCCAACACTTCATAAAAGTCTTTGCTTTCATGTCTGGCCTTTGCCAGGATCATCGGCAGATGCAGGGATACCGCGCCGATATTGAACCTGCCGACAAATACAGGCACATCATCGTCATCCGCCGGATGCATGCCGCCTCTCTCATACCACGGGGACAGAAAAGCCCTACAGCCCATCGGGGAGATGATCTTGCCGTAACGCTTGTACATGCTGGCGATGTAGCCTTTGCCTGTCAGGCTCAGCCAGTCGGGATACATGGATTTTGAAGAACAGAGCACGCCGGCTTCAAAAACATCCTCCAGTTCTTTGCCCGGTCCGTGCAGGTTCTCATCATACAAAAAGACGATCTTCGGGAACAGGACCGGCTTCTTGCATTCCGGTTTGCCCTGTCCTTTGCGTCTGACATTCAGCAGTTCGATGGTCGCCATCTTCTCAAACCGGCTCTTTCCGGTCCCCGCCGTAACCGTAATGAACGGATAATCTCCGCGCGAACTTGCGACCGTGTTGAATTTATATTCCCAGCCCTGGAAGCCCTGTTCAAAATCACGGATCAGATCCTTCTCGGCTTCTTCTTCGGCTCTTTCCGGGCTGATCCCCAGCGACTCGTATTTTTCGACATATTTTTTGTATGATTTTTCCGCATAGGGTTTTAAGATCGTCTCCACGCTCGGGATCGTAAATCCGCCGTACTGCTGGGAAGCTGCGGACAATACGATATCACCGATCACGTCAAAAGCCGTATCCAAAGTCTTGGGCTCGTTGTACCAGATGTTGCCCATTTCAAAGCCGCCGGTCAGGACCGACTCGACATCAAACAGACAGCAGTTCATCGTATCGCGTCTTGCGGACATGTCATGCACATAGATATACCCGTCCCTGCAGGCCTGGATCTCTTCCGTCGTCATGAAGAACTTCTGGTACAGTTCCTTGTTCAGCTGGTTGAAGATCAGGGAACGCTTCGTGGAGACCAGCGCGGAATCGGTGTTCGAATTCTCCTTGTCGCCGATGTACATGATGGACTGGGACTTCTTGTAAACATCATCCAGCATCCGTACAAAATCCTGTTTGTAGTTTCTGTAATCGCGGTAGCTCTTTGCAACGATCGGTTTGATATCCTCGAGAACGGTCTCCACGATATTGTGCATGATGGGGATCGGCAGCTCATCGACGCCAAGTTCATTGACTTTATCCACAACGCCCTGACAGATCATTTCCTTCTCATGAAGGGTAAATTTCGTCAGTGCCCTGTATGCGCTCTTTTCCACGGCATCGATGACTTTCTGTACGTTAAAATCTTCCAGCGTACCGTCTTTTTTGATCATCTTCACCGGCTTGTCCGGCTGAAATCTTACGGTATAATTCTCCGTTGCCATGTTGTTATCCATTTGCCATTCTCCTTACAGATGATAGTATTTACAGTTGTTCGAATACAGATCGTAAATGTGCGCGGTACTGTTCTTTCGTCTCTTCAGGCGATAAGATCTGAAACTGTGCGCCGAGTCCGCACAGCCATCCGAAAAACTGGGGACTCACGGCCACCTGGACACGGACGATGCAATGCAGCGGGCCGTCTGAACGGATCGAGATCTCTTTGCCGAAGCGGTCGATCAGAATGCCGATCTTCTCCGCCGGACATCTCAGTGTCACTTCCGTGATCCTTCCGTCGTACATGCCGAACATGATCGAAGAATAATCCGCAGGATCGATCTCAACGGCCGGCCGGACTGCATCCTGTGCAAGCACTTCGATGTTTTTCATCTTGTCCACGCGGAAATGCTTGATCATTCCCGCCTCGTCATCCCAGGCCACCAGATAATAATTCTCATCATCCCAGATCAGGGTCTTCGGACTCATCAGATAAAGCGCGCCGCCCTTCTTCACGATCAGCCTCTTCGTGGTGTTCCATTCCATGTACTGGAACGAGATCATCTTCCCGTTCTGCAGGGCCGTATGGATCGCATCGATGTTATACAGAACATTCTCATTGATGCTCTTCCGGTTCGATACCGTGATATGCCGGTTTAACTTGGCGGCCTCATATCTGCTCGTCTCCATCGAAAGCTTTCTGATCAGGGCGCGGGATTTACTCTGTGAGATAAATTTCGATGATTCCACGGCATCCACCAGAAGTTTTAATTCGGCAAGTTCAAACTTCCTTTCGCCGACATAATATCTCGTGTTCTTCTTCCCGCCGCACCGGATCAGATCCAGACCGTAATTCTGCAGTTCTTCCAGGTCAGAATAGATGCTTTTGCGTTCCGCCTCGATCCCGTAAAGCGACAGGGCATGGATCATGTCATTGACCGACATGGGATGTTCTTCATCCGTCTTGTCCAGCAGGATGTCATAGAGACGAAGCAGTTTCAGTTTCTGGGTGGATGATTTTGCCATACATTAAATATAGCATATTTTTGAAATGAAACATACAAGATATTGATATTTTTTTCCGCGTTCGCTACACTGTATATGAATATGAGCAGGAGCGATCCCATGAAACTGGCCGGCGTCTATAAAACCGTCAAAAAAAACAAAAAACCATCCTATCGGAGTTCCTTTACCTTCCGCAACAAACACATCAGTCTCGGGAGTTTTGACACGGCAAGAGCCGCAAACAAAGCCTACCGGGAGGCCTTGAAGGTAAGTACTTCCTCTCTTTTGATCAGCGACTATGACAACAGTTTCACACTCCCCTTTGAAAAATTCGTTTCCATCGTCAATTTCAGGGACAATGAAGTCTATTTTTCCAATCCGATCTATTTACGGAAACGCTTTTTTGAATACTATTTTTCTAAAAATCTCAGCTATAAATTCGATGCGGAGGACCTGTTCTATTATGCCAAGCATAAGATCTCAAAGCGCGGCGGACATGTATTTGTCGCAGACTGGGGCACACAGATCAATGTCCTGAACCGGTACGGGATCAGAAGCCATGCGGTCAAGGACCGGGACTATAAGTTTATCAACGGAGACGAAACGGATTTCAGATACGAAAACATCGAAGTGATCAACCCGTACTACGGCGTGCAGAAAACGGAAAAGAAAGGAAAAACCGTTTACAAGGCTTCGATCCTGATAAACGGCACGGTCGTCATCGGCTATTATGAAGATGAAAAGATCGCAGCCATCGCCTATAACAAAGCAGCGGATACCCTGATGGCAAGCGGGCGCGGCAGACAGTACCGTCTCAATTTCATCGAAGCCCTCACGGCAAGAGAATATGCCGATCTCTATTTTCAGATCAAGCTTCCCGGCAAAATCAAAAACCCGCCGTCATAAGACAGCGGGTCATTTTTTTATTCATCATTTCATTATTTAAAGAACGAATGATTTCCATGCCTGAAGAGGAATTCATAATCGCCCCAAACCGTTGCGGCGCTCTTCTGGAAATACAGCGCTCCCTGTGAAGCATCCTCGCCGCTCAAGGCTCTGATCACGGCTTCCCTGGATTCATCGGTCGGCTCGGTAACGTTAAACGCGCCTGTTTCAACCGGATCAAACTGTCCGGGAGAAAGGATCACTTCTTCCACGGTATCCGGGAAGATATCGGATCTTACCCGGTTCATGACAACGTTGGCGATCAGCATCTGTCCTTCGACATCCTCTGTATTGGCCTCGGTCGTAACAATCTTGCAAAGCATTTCGTATTCTTCCATGGAAACGGGAATCTCACGCGCATCACCGACGCTCGAAATCTCAAATGCGCCGTCCGCGCTGTCAGTCTTGCTTCCCACGCCCTCGGATAATTTGGTGCTTATGTTATACACTTCCGGGTCAGCGGCTTCCTTTTCGGCAGCGCTGACATTCTTGCTCTGTGCAAAGAAATCTTTATGAAAGGGTTCCAGGTAGAAACTCACGCTTAAGAGGATCGCCCCAACGAGTACGCCGAATACCCATAAGTGAGTATCTTTTGACACGACAGAAAAGAAATCCCGTGTCCGGCTCCACTTCGATTTCATACAATCTCCTTTCTCTCTGCAAAAACGCCCCCTCCCCATTCGCAAAGATGTGCATTAGAGATTATAACACACCAAAAATAAAATTCAATAACTTTTTACAAATTTGATAAAAAAATATTACCAAAGTATTACGTTAATTTTGTTCATAATTCACAAAAGACAGATCCAGCATCAGATCAGACGGGAAAGACCCTTTATTTGCGCCGTTTGCATACTGCCACATCGTGAAAACATAGGGGAAATCGGTGAAATACGGATGATCGTCTTTCTTTTCCCCGGCATCCACGACCCAGATATCATAGGCCACCAGATCTTCCATGTTCAGCTTTGTGATCAGGTCTTCTTTCGTGGCGCGGATCATCGGTTTCTGCCCGTAGCTTCTGACCTGGTCGCAAAAGGCTTTGGCGACCTTGGTACGGATCTCGTTATTGAGGTTCGAATTCCTGTCCCCTTCCGCAACCTTGCCGAAATTGATCGCCACGGGGTATTTCGCGCCGATCGCCTGCGCGTTGGCCACCGCATAATTGGCTTCCTCGATCGCTTCGGTCTCGTTGATCGCCGCAGTATCCACATAGATGCCTGTGGGGATCTCAGCGTCCTTTGCAAGCGCCGTAAAATTCGAAAAAGAGGTGTCCGGAACGATGACACCGCTTAAATGATCGCGCATCACGGCCCGTAACATGACAAATGATACCCCTTCTTCTTTTAACGGTTTCAGATCCGTAACACTGCAGTCACTGTTTAAGTCGGCGCCTCCTGCGGACTTTTTGTCATTTTCCTCATAATAGACGGTGCCGTTGTCCTTTTCTTTCAGAAAAGTCGCAGAGTATGCAGATTTCGGAATGTCTAAGATCTCATACCAGGTCTTTTTGCCGTCCGCATCCGTGATGGCGATATGCGTTCCTTCATTCGGATCCCCGTTTTCCCATTTGGAATCCGGATCCCCGTTTTCGGAAGTATCCTTATTCTCTTTGATCTTATCGGGTTTCGGACCCTGTTCGGTAAATACCGCGGTCTTGCCCTCCACATCATCTTTTGCGTTTGCTTCGATCTCTTCTTCCGTCTTCTCATCCGGATCCCGGAACATGTCCCAGAAGTCCATGTCTTGGGAAGTCAGATTGCTCTTTCCGATCTGCAGATCTTCCTCCTGTGCTTCTTCCTGCATGGAAGTATTCTGCAATGCGGCCTGCTTATCCGGCTTGGTCTTCTGATAGAGGAACAGCAGAAACGCAAGAAACACCAGACTCGCCGCAAGGATCGCCAGGATCACCAGTTTTTTTGAGCCGTTGTCTTCCCCCGAATCGTCATAAAATCCTGACATGGTTTTTCCTCCCTGTTGATGGTCATGCCCCTTTCCTTTGACAGTAAAAGGATACCTGTGATAGCATGATTTTTATGGATAAAATGCCTAAATTCTTAAGAAATCCGATACCGGTCATTCTCACCGGTCTGTTATTGCTGCTTCCCGCCTGCGATCGTATGAACCGTTATGAAAGGTCCGGGTTTGCTTTTGACACGATCGTAAACATCACGGTCTATTCTTCAGACAAAACCCTTGCCGACCGGGCGCTTTCCGATGCTTTCGCGCTGAGTGAACATTACGATAAACTTTTGAGCATCTCGGACCCGGAAAGCGAGATCTACAGATTGAATCACGCAGACGGAAATGCGGTCACGGTATCGGCGGACACCTATTCTCTGCTCGAAAAAGCGATCGGCTATGCCGAAATGTCGGGTGGTCTTCTGGACGTGACCATTCAGCCTCTCTATGCGCTCTGGGATTTTACCGGAGAGGACCATGACAGTCTTCCTGACGAAGATGCGATCGCATCTGCCAGGGAAAAAGTCGATTACCGCAACATCCGGCTGCTTGGAGAGAACCGGGTGCAGTTATCGGGCGGCGCCATGATCAATCTCGGTGCCATCGCCAAAGGCTATATCGCCGACCGTATCAAAGAACAGCTGCTTGCAGACGGCATTACGAGCGCTCTGATCAACCTTGGCGGCAATGTAGTGACCATCGGGCAAAAAGAAGGCGGAACGCCCTTTGCGATCGGCCTTGCCACTCCCTTTGACCCTTCCGGGAAGATCATTGACAGTGTATCCGTCAGCGACAGATCCGTCGTTACCAGTGGGATCTATCAGCGTTATTTTGAATATGACGGCAGGATCTATCATCATATCATCGATCCCGTTACCGGGTATCCTGCGGATAACGATCTGAATGCCGCAACCGTGATCGCTTCCTCTTCCACGGATGCAGATGCCTACAGCACGATCTGCATGCTTTTGGGAAAAGAAAAAGCAAAAGCCTTCATCGCAGGCATTCCGGATACGGAAGTGGTCCTGATCGATCGCAACAACCGGGTCTTCAAATAAAAAGAGAAACCGGTATCGCCGGTTTCCCCTGTTTTTTATGACAAGACAGTGATCCCGCTCTTGGGACATTTCTCCACGCAGTTCAAGCATCCCGTACAAAGACTCTGATCCACATGCGCTAAGAAATCCGTAACGGTGACCGCACCGCTCTCACAGTTTTTGGCACAAAGGCCGCAGCCGATACAGCCCTTGCTGCAGGCTTTCATGACGACCGGTCCCTTTTCGTTCGAGTTGCAGGCTACCGCAACTTTTGCGTCATAGGGGATCAGCTCGATCAGATGTTTCGGGCAGGCTTCCACACATTTGCCGCAGGCCTTGCACTGTTCCCTGTCCACATGCGCCACACCGTCAAGAATATGGATCGCATCAAACGGACAGGCTGTCACGCAGCTGCCGAAACCCAAGCAGCCGTAGGAACATGCTTTTGCGCCGCCGCCCGGAACGAATGCCATCACCTTACAATCCTGCAGGCCATGATATTCATATTCGCTCTTTGCAGCGTCGCAGGTTCCCCTGCACTTGACGAATGCCACCTGTCTGACAGACTCACCGGCTTCCACGCCCATGATCTTTGCAATTTCATTTCCGACAGCGCTTCCGCCGACGGGACAGGCATTGACAGGTGCTTCTCCCGATACGATCGCAGCGGCAAGGCCCGAACATCCCGGATACCCGCAGCCGCCGCAGTTATTTCCCGGCAGCGCATTCAGAACCGCTTCTTCCCGCGGATCCGTTTCCACGCTGAAATATTTGCCGAAGATCCCCAAAAAGATCCCGATGAATAAGCCGACGCCGCCAACGGTCGCAACGGCAATGATGATCCCAGTCGTACTCATGATATCCTCCAATTATCAATCATTTCAAACCCGAAAACCCGAAAAATGCGATCGCCATCAGGCCGGCGGTCAGAAGCACATGCGGCATGCCGCGAAAGGCTTTGGGGATATTGTTGTATTCCATGCTTTCTCTTAAGCCTGCCATGATCGTGATCGAGATCAGAAAACCGAATGCTACGGCAAATCCGTTCACGACACTTTCCAGGATCGTATAGCCTTTCTGCACATTGGAAAGCGCAACACCGAGCACCGCACAGTTTGTCGTGATCAGCGGCAGATATACACCGAGTGCCTGATACAGGCCTTTCATGGTCTTCTTCAGGAACATTTCAACGAACTGCACCAGTGCCGCAATGACAAGAATGAACACGATCGTCTGCAGATAAGTGATATTTAACGGGACCAGAACAAATTGATAGATCACGCTTGCAACCGCGGAAGCGAGTGTAATGACAAATACAACCGCTGAGCCCATGCCGAGCGCAGTCTTTACTTTTTTGGAAACACCCAAAAACGGGCAAATGCCAAGAAACTGGCTTAAAACCACATTACTGATAAACGCGGATCCGATCGCGATCGCCAAAAGATTTCCCATTTATTTGTCCTCCTTGATCAGTCTTCCGCTGCAGGTAAGATTCGAACATTCCTTGCAGAGGTTGTCACAGTTGCCGCCCTTGCCGGCAGGTTTTCCTTTGACCAGATTGATCTTGTTCATGATCGCGATCAGGAAAGCCAGCACAAAGAATGCGCCGGGTGCAAGAATAAAGATCGTTACCGGCTCATACGCGGCCGGAAGGACCTTGAATCCGAATACGGATCCCGAGCCGATCAGCTCACGGATCGTTCCGATGAGTGTCAGCGCAAAGGTAAAGCCGAACCCCATCCCGAATCCGTCAAAGATCGATAGGATCACGTTATTCTTGGATGCATACGCTTCCGCCCTGCCGAGGATGATGCAGTTCACAACGATCAGCGGGATATAAAGTCCCAGCGCATCATAAAGGGTGGGCAGGTAAGCTTCCAGAAGCAGTTCCACCACGGTAACAAAACTTGCGATCACAACGATGAACGCCGGGATCCTGACACCGTCCGGAATGATCTTTCTGAGCATGGAGATCAGCATGTTGGATAACACCAGAACCGCCATGGTCGTCAGCCCCATGCCGAGACCGTTGATCGCGGATGTGGTGACGGCCAGCGTCGGACACATGCCGAGGATCAGTACAAATGTGGGATTTTCCTTGATGATCCCGTTATATAAACGTTCCAGAATCTTACTCAACTGCGCCACCTCCCATCACGGTCTGTGCGTAAAGCAATCCGCCGTTCACGGCGTTCAGAACGGCCTTTGTCGTGATCGTAGCGCCTGAAAGCGCATCGATCTCGTACTCGTTCTGCGCACCTGTTTTTGTATAGGAAAACTGTGTCACTTTCTTTCCGGTAAACTGCCCTTTAAATTCGGGCGTTGTTGCTTTCATGCCAAGTCCGGCCGTCTCGGAAATATCGAGGATCTCAATGCCGTTCAAAGTTCCGTCGGAAGAGATCCCCATAGTGAGTGTGATATCTCCGCCGTACCCTTCGGTATCGGTCACGGTCAGAACGCATCCGATCTGATTTCCGGAAGCATCAAGGGCGTTTAAGGCTTCATCGATCCTGACTTTTCCGAATCCTCCGGATTCCAGGATGACATCCGCGTTTGCGACATGGGAGATCTCTCCCTCTTCGAAGGAAGCCGCATCGGCAAAGACCGCGCGGTAAGCGTTCTGTTTCGCATTTTCCCTTGCCTGTTTGATCGGGTCTTTCGTGATCTCATAGACATATCCCAAGCAGAGGCCGGCAACAACCGTAATGATCGTTAAGATCAGCGTGTTTTTAATGATCTGTTTCATCGGTTCTCCCCTCCTTTGCCAAAGCATTTCGGAATGGTGAATCTCTCGATCAGCGGAACCAGCAGGTTACTGATGATGATCGCATAGCTGACACCTTCCGCGGAACTGGAAAACACGCGGAAGATCCCGGTCAGGATCCCGAGGATCACGCCGTAGATGATCTTTCCGAGATGCGTCATGGGACTCGTTGCATAATCCGTAGCCATGAAAAAGGCACCGAGCATCAGTCCGCCGCCCGCAAGCTGTGCGGTCAGATACCAGGGATCCCAGCCGTTAGGCCCGAACAGTCCGATAAAGAGCACGAAAGTCAAAAGATAGGTAAACGGGATCCGCATGTCGATCACATCAAAAAGGATCAGGAAGACCGCGCCTGCCAGGATCGCGATCACGCTCGTCTCACCGATCGTGCCGGGGATCGTTCCAACGACCATGTTCCAGGTGTTAACGTCCTCTCCCGCTTTGAGCATTGCAAGCGGCGTTGCCGTTGTTACCCCGTCATAAGTAAACGTCGTCATCCTTGCGGTAAAACTGATCACCAGAAAACATCTGGCACCAAGCGCAGGGTTCATAAAGTTCTGCCCGATGCCGCCGAAAAGCATCTTGACGACCAGGATCGCGAAAACACCGCCGATGATGGCCAGCCAGAACGGTGCCGCAGGCGGCAGGTTTAATCCGAGAAGCAATCCGGTCACCACCGCGCTGAGATCCCCGATCGTCAGGGGAAGTTTCATCAGTTTTTCATACAAAAATTCCGTCAGCACACATGTTGCAACAGATGTGCAGACAAGGATCGCAGCGTTAAGTCCGAAATTGTAAATGCCGAATCCGGTTGCAGGAAGCAACGCGATGATCACTAACAGCATGATCTTAGTGGTGGAATCTTTGCTGCGTATATGTGGATTGGCGGATACATTCATCATATCGCTCATTGTTGTTGATATCCTTTCCGTGGTTTCTGTCCAGATTTATGATTTCTTCTTGCGGTTAGCAAGGATCGTGCGTCTGGTCGCTTTGATGGACTGCACGAGCTGCCGTTTGGCCGGGCAGATATAGGAACAACTGCCGCATTCCACGCATTCCATCCCGTTGTATTTCATAAACTGTTCTTCGTCATGATGCTCCGCAAAATCAGCGAGTTTGGACGGCATCAGACGGGACGGGCATACCTCTAAACATTTTCCGCATTTGATGCAGGCCGTCGGTTTCCACTTCGCGACCTCATCCTTTGTCATGCATAAAAGCGCGGAACTGGTCTTCGTGACCGGAACATTGAGGTCGAAAAGCGCAAAGCCCATCATCGGTCCGCCGGAAACGATCTTTTCGGGCTGTGTCTTGAAGCCTCCCGCCGCATCGATCAGTTGCGCATAATTGGAGCCGACCGGAACAAAGAAATTCTGCGGTTCATTGATCGCATCTCCGGTCACCGTCACGATCCTGTACATCAGCGGATGTCCTTCGATCACGGCTGCGAACACGGCGCAGATCGTATCCACATTGTTGACGATACAGCCGGCATCCGCGGGCAGCATGGACGAATTGATCGCACGCTTGGTCACCGCATAGATCAACTGACGCTCCGAACCCTGCGGATATTTGGTCTTCAGGACTTTTACGCTGATCCTGGGTTCATCGACACACAGTTCTTTCAGCTTCTTGATGCAGTCCGGCTTGTTGTCCTCCACGGCAAGGATCCCCTTTGCATGGTCGAACAAAAGCAGGATGATCTTCAATCCCATGACCAGTCTTTCGGGTACTTCCATCATGCGCCTGTAGTCACTGGTCAGATAAGGTTCACACTCGGAACAGTTGGCGATCACGTAATTGATCTTGTCCGGTTCCTTCGGAGACAGTTTTACATGCGTCGGAAATCCGGCGCCGCCCATGCCGACGATCCCGGCTTCGCGGATCAATGTACGGATATCCTCTTTGGTCATATCTTCAATGGGCTTGACATTTAACGGCGGAGCTTCCTCGTAATAGCCGTCATTTTCAATGATGACCGACTCCACAAGGTCGCCTGTCGTAACCCGTCGTTTTTCGATCGCTTTAACGGTCCCTGATACGGAAGAATAGATCGGAACCGATACAAAGCCCGATGCTTCCGCGATCTTCTGTCCCTTTAACACGCGGTCGCCGACAGCAACCACCGGAGTCGCCGGCGCGCCGATATGCTGTGATAAGGGATAGACCATCTCTCCTTCGGGGATAAATTCCCTGATCGGCTTGTCTTTGGACAAGTCCTTGCCGTCATAAGGATGAATCCCGCCTTTGAATGTAAATGCCATACTGAACCCTTCCTATCTGTTCTGATGATAGAGATTTTTTTCAACAATAACTATCATACCACAATATCTATGATACTTGTCTTTTTTTTTTAACAATATTAAGATAAATACATGCGCGATCAAAATCTGTATGACCTGAATCTGTATTATCAATCTCACGAAGAACATGTATACCGCGATCTGAACGGGGAAGAAAAGCGGGAATTGCTGATATCTTATGAGATCAGCAGAAAAGTTCCCGATAAAATTGCGCTCTTTAAAGACCCGTTTTTCCTGTTCTGCAAAGACTCCACCCTGCGGATCCGTCTTCCCATCCTCGAAGGGGAAATGAAGATGTTCTTTGATAATTACAAAGACTACTACTATCTTCCGGATGAGGACATGTGCGTCTTAAAAACCGTTGCCGCTTCCGTGGACAAGGAACATAAGGAAAATGCAAAAAAAGAAACCTGCTATATCAGATACAGAGGTTTCTTTATTCCGCAGTTTGATCAGGATGCGCCTTCTTTTCGAAAAAGTTATAAGGACAGATTCTGTTACAGAAAATACTGTCCCGAAGAGATCACGGAAGAATTCTGCGAGCTGATCGGGGAAACCGTTCTGTCCTTTCTCAACGCCTAGTTCTTTTTCTTCTGGTAATAGAAGGAATTCCTTCTCTCATAACCGTGCGCCTTGTGGTTCATGATCTGCTCGGTACTTCCGATGAACAGGATCCCGTTATCCACGAGCGCGTCATTAAATTTATCATACACGGCTTCTTTGGATTCTTCCGTAAAATAGATCAGAACATTTCTGCATACGATCATATTGCATTTGTCCGGATACGGATCCTTCAGAAGATTGTGCTGTCTGAATTCCACTCTCGATTTGATCTCATCAGAGATCTGATAAGAACTCCCGACCTTCTTGAAGTATTTCTCCTTCAGGTCTTTCGGAACGCTCGCAAGGCTCTTTTCGACATACAATCCGACTTTGGCCTGTGCGATCACCTGTTTGTCAAGATCCGTTGCAATGATCTTGATCTGGGAAAGCGGGATGTGCCTTGAAAGCGCCATGACCAGCGAATAAGGTTCATCCCCCGTGGAGCAGGCCGCGCTCCAGATCTTCAGATTCTTCCCGAACATGCTGATGAGTTCCGGGATAAAGGTCTTGTCCATCAGTTCCCACTGATCGGGATTCCTGTAGAACTCGGATACGTTGATCGTTAAATAGTTTACAAATTCTTCAAACAGATCCTTGTCGGAGCGGATCGTGTTTACAAAGGCCTCATAACCGTCAATACGGTGCTTGCGGATCAGAGTATCGATCCTGCGCTTCATCTGGTTCTCTTTATACGCCGAAAGGTCAATGCCGGTCAGGCGTAAGATCGCACTTTTGAAGCCCTCATAATCATAAGCCATGCGATTTATTCCTCTTCAGTTGACTTCTCTTCCTCAACTGCTTCTGTAGATTCTTCAACCTGCTCTTTTACTTCTTCCGCTGCATCCTCTGCAACCGCTTCTTCTGCAACTTCTTCTGCTGTTTCTTCTGCTGATTCTTCTGCAGGGCTTTCTTCCGGAAGCGGATCCAGAAGCGCTTTCACGCTCAGGCTGATCTTTTTGTCGGCAGGATTAAAATCAACGATCTTGGCGGTCACTTCATCGCCGACATGGAGTACATCGCCGGGTTTCTCGATATGTTCTCTGCTGATCTGGGATACATGGAGTAAAGCATCAATGCCGGGCTCCAGTTCCACGAACGCGCCGAAATCTGTCATTCTTGCGACTTTACCGGTAACTACGTTTCCGATCGCAAATTTCTCATCCGCGCCGATCCAGGGATTCTCATCTTCAAACTTCATGGAAAGGGCGATCTTGCTGCCGCTGATGTCTTTGATGAAGACTCTGACCTTCTGTCCGGATTTGAAAACTTTCTTCGGATTCTCAACTCTGCCCCAGGACATTTCGGAAATGTGCAGCAGTCCGTCTGCGCCGCCGATATCGATAAATACACCGAAATCCGTAACGTTCTTGACGATGCCTTCCACAACATCACCGACTGCGATCCGCTCGAACAGTTCCTTCTGCTGTTTCTCTTTCTCTGCCATCAGAAGCTGTTTTCTGTCGCCGATGATCCTGCGCTTGCGGGGATTAAACTCGGTAAGAACAAACTCGATCTCCTGACCCATGTATTTGCTGAGATCTTTTTCGTAAGTGTCGCTGACAAGGCTGGCCGGGATGAATACACGGGATTCTTCCACGGTCACATTCAGTCCGCCGTCCACAACAAGCGTAACCGGAGCTTTTAAAACTTCCTGGTTGTTGAACGCTTCTTCGAGTCTCTTATTGCCCTTGTCGGCTGCGATCCTCTTGTACGAAAGCAGAACCTGTCCTTCGCCGTCGTTGACTTTTAATACTTTCACTTCCATGGGATCCCCAACCTTGACACAGGTGGTAAGATCCAGATTCGGTGTGTTGGAATACTCATTTCTGGTTACGATACCATCGGATTTGTAGCCGATGTTCAGGATGATCTCATCGGGCTTCACATCGATGACAGTGCCTTCAACTACCTCTCCGTTGTGTATAGTTTTGAATGATTCTTCCAGCATTTGTTCAAAAGTAAGTTCTGACATATTTTTGAACCTCCTCAATAATAGTTTTCGGGGTGGAAGCCCCCGCGGTAATTCCTACACAAGAGATAGAATCGGCTGACCTCATCAAGTCGTCTAGTGTCTGTATGTACTGCGTGTTCTCGCATTCACGCCTACATATCTCATAGAGTTTTTGCGTGTTGGAGCTGTGCAAGCCTCCGATCACGATCATCGCATCCACCTTTGAGGCGATCTCCTTAGCCTCCGTCTGGCGCTCAAAAGTGGCATTGCAAATAGTATTCACAACAATAACATGATACCCTTTTTTTTCGAAAATAGCAACCAAATCTTGAAATTTCTTTTGCTGGAAGGTTGTCTGTGAAACAATGCAAATATCAAGGTTTTCCGGGTTTGAAAATGCTTCCGCCTGCGCAGCGTTTTCGATGACGACCGCAGGCCGGTCTTTTGTGCACCAGCCCTTGATTCCTTCGACCTCCGGATGCGTGTCCGATCCGATGATGATGACCTGCTGTCCCCTGGATGTCGCTTCCCAGACCACATTATGGATCTTTTTCACGAAAGGACAGGTCGCATCCACGATCGTAAGGCCCTGTGCCGTGATCTTGTCCTGGATCCTTTTGGAGACGCCGTGGGAGCGGATGATCACGATCCCTTCCGAGAGTTTGTCAAGACCGGCTTCCGTTTCGATCACCTCAACTCCTTTTTCCTTCAGATCGTCAACGACCTGTTCGTTATGGATGATCGGCCCGTAAGTATAGATCTTTTCAGCCTTCCCGATCTGTTCGTAGACCATTTCGACCGCGCGTTTCACGCCGAAGCAGAACCCTGCCGTTTTTGCAACGATCACCTCAGCCATCTGATAACTCCATGATCTTTGCAATGACCTCATCGATCGTCATATCGGAAGTATCCACAAGAACGGCATCCTCTGCCTGTCTTAAGGGAGAAGCCGCACGGGTCGTGTCCCTCTCATCACGTTTGATGATATCTTCCTCGATCTGTTTTAAATCACAGGGAACACCCTTTTCCACAAGCTCGTCATAGCGTCTCTTTGCGCGGACTTTGGCGCTTGCGGTCAAAAAGATCTTGCAGTGCGCATCAGGCAGCACGACCGTTCCGATGTCCCGTCCGTCCATGACAACATCACAGTTCTTTGCCAGTTTCTGCTGTCTTTCCACCATGATCTCACGGACTCTTGCGATCGCGGAACATGCACTGGCCATATTCCCGACGGCTTCCGTACGGATGAGACCGTTGACATTCTCTGAATCCAGAAGCACGACCTGCTCTCCGTTTTCAAACGCGATGGATACATCCGCCTTTTCGCAGGCAGCGATCACGGCCGCCTCATCTGCCGCATCGATCTTGTTTCTGAGAAGATACAGCCCAAGCGCGCGGTACATCGCGCCCGTATCCACATAGATCAGACCTTTTTTCTTCGCAACAGCCTTTGCGATGGTGCTTTTTCCGGCTCCGGCCGGTCCGTCAATGGCAATATGATGGTTCATGTTTTCCTCCTGTTTATCAACAAATACTGTTTCCGGAAAGATGTCCCGTGCTCCATGCGATCTGCAGGTTGTATCCTCCGGTCTGCGCATCCACATCGATCATTTCGCCTGCCACATACAGGCCTTTGTACTTCTTCACCGCCATGGTCTTCGGATCGATCTGCGATGTTTTCACACCGCCTCTTGTGATGATCGCTTCCGTAAACCCGCGGTTGCCGTTCACCGTGCAGGTAAAATGCTTGAGGAGTTGCACGAGATCCCTGCGCTCCTCTTTCGTGATGTCATGAACGGGTTTGAATTCGGAACAGGACAGCCTTCCTGTCACAACAGGGATCATTTTGGCGGGAAGCAGTTTGGAAAGCGCATTGCGAAACTGCTTATTCTTAGCTTCGTCAAAATCACGGAGAATCCTCTCATCCAGTTCCTTTTCCGTTAACGCCGGCTTCAGATCGATCACGACTTTCGGCTTCTTTAAATAGTCCTTTTCGTCAAGATAACAGCTTCCGCTTAAGATCAACGGACCGCTGAGTCCGAAGTGCGTAAACAGCATCTCGCCGAATCCTTCGTAGCGCTCTTTTTGATCCACCAGGATCTTAACGGCCACATTTTTCAGCGATAGCCCCTGCAAAAGCGGGATATCCTTTTCTTCCACCGTAAGCGGTACCAGAGACGGACTCGCTTCGGTAAGATCCACATTCAGGTCTTGCATGATCCGCCAGGTATCCCCGTCGGCACCGCAGGACGGATAGGATCTTCCGCCAAGCGCAAGGATCACGGCATCGGCAGGAAAATCCCCCCGATCGGTCTTAACACCGCACACCTTTTCTTCTGCAAGCAGGACCTTTGTAAGTTTCGTATTGAGCCTGATACGGACATCAAGATCCCTAAGGCACCTTTCCAATGTTTTGATCACATCGGAAGAATGATCCGATTGCGGGAACGCTCTGTTTCCTCTTTCGATCTTATATTTCATGCCGTGTGATTCAAAGAAATCCATCACAGAGCGGCTGTCAAATCCGTAAAGCGCACTGTAGAGAAACTTCGGATTGGAAACGACGTGTTCAAAGAAAGCTTCGGGTTCACAGGCGTTCGTAAAATTGCAACGCCCTTTCCCTGTAATAAACAGCTTTTTCCCGAGCTTTTCGTTCTTTTCGATAAGCGTGACGTGATGATGACCTGTCGCTGCAAAGATCGCGGCCATCATTCCTGCGGCTCCGCCGCCGACAACAACGACTTCCATGTTTACTCTCTGCTGAATTTGGTAACCGCTTCTTCCAGCATGGGGATGACTTCCTCTCTGGAAAGATCAAATTCCCCGTTTGTAGCCATGCAGGCCATTCCGTGCATGAACACAAAGATCTTCATGAAAATATCTCCGGCATGGGCCATGTTCAGATTCGGGATCTTCTTGATCTCCGTGATCACGAAACTGTGTTCCTTGCCGTTGATCAGATCATACATCGTGTTCTCATCATCATGCGGAGATAAAAACAACAAGCGGAACAGATTCAGCTCTTCCTTTGCAAACTGGATATAGCATAAGCCAAGATCGACAAACGGGATCACATTATTCTTTTCAAATTTCAGACAATAATCTTCGTAAAATGCTTTTGCCTTTTCAAACAGCTCGGCATACAGTTCCTCCATGTTGCGGTAAACACGGAAGATCGGCTGCGTGGAACAACCGATGTAGGAAGCAAGTTTTCTTGCAGTGACCATTGCGATTCCCTGTTCCCTGAGCAGCGAGAATGCGCCGTCCAGTATGATCTGCTTTGTGATCTGCTCTTTTCTTGCCATAATACCCTCCGGATAAGATTAAGAATGAAAACGGGCAGCCGCAAAGGCTGCCCGTTGATTATAACATACGTTATGCTATCGTGCATACTGTTTTTTGAAAAAATTATACAGGATAAGTTTTATCTTCCTGATTTGCCTTGGTCAGGTCCACTTTCGACTGCTGCGCTTCACGGTATTTGAAGAAGTCCGTAGCAACCTGCGGGAACAGTGCATAAGACAGAACGTCTTCGTCCTGCTGTTTCCATTCGGCCATCTCGGATTCAAGCTTATCCAGCTCGTTCGTAAGACCTGCGGCATCGGCGGAACGCTCCGTAAAGCGCTGCTCGCCCGGAATGACCTTGTCGATGACTTCCTGGTTCATCGGCTTGATCGTCTGGCCGTATTTGCCGCGGAGCATATCCTTGGTCTCCTTAGTCGCCATCTTGTATCTCTCGCCGTAAAGCACGTTGAATACAGCCTGTGTGCCGACGATCTGAGAAGAAGGTGTTACCAGAGGCGGCTCACCGAGATCTTTACGCACTCTCGGGATCTCCTTCAGCACTTCTTCGTATTTATCTTCCGCATTCTGCTCTTTCAGCTGGCTGATCATGTTGGAAAGCATACCGCCCGGTACCTGATACAGCAGCGTCTTGATGTTTACGCCAAGGGATTTCGTGCTCATCAGACCGCTGGCTAAGCATTCTTCTCTGTAAGGTCTGAAGTAGTCTGCGATCTCCGCGAGCAGATTCTGGTCAAATCCTGTATCATAAGGGGTTCCTTTGAATGTTTCGACCATAACTTCGGTTGCAGGCTGAGATGTTCCGAGCGCAAACGGAGAGATCGCACAGTCGATCACGTCCACGCCGGCCTCAACAGCTTTTAAGTAGGTCATGCTGGCAACACCGGAAGTATAATGCGTATGCAGCTGGATCGGCAGCTTGGTCTGTGACTTCATGGCCGTGATCAGTTCCGTAGCCTTATAGGGCACAAGAAGACCTGCCATATCCTTGATACAGATGGAATCGGCACCCATTTCTTCGATCTTTTTGGCTGTCTCTGCCCAGTAATCCAATGTGTAGGCATCTCCGAGCGTATAGGACAGTGCGATCTGCGCATGACCTTTTCCGCTTCTTTCTTTTTCCTTGTTGGTCGCATCAACTGCAGCCTTTAAGTTACGAAGGTCATTTAAGCAGTCGAAGATCCTGATGATGTCGATACCGTTTGCGATGGATTTCTGTACGAAATATTCCACAACATCATCCGCATAAGGGCGATAACCCAGAATGTTCTGTCCTCTGAAGAGCATCTGCAGTTTCGTGTTCTTCACGCCGTCGCGGATCTTTCTTAAACGATCCCAGGGATCTTCCTTCAGGAAACGCAGGGAAGCATCAAAAGTCGCGCCGCCCCAGCATTCCAGGGAATGATAGCCGACCTTGTCAAGCTTATCAAGGATCGGGAGCATGATCTCTGTAGGCATTCTGGTCGCGATCAGGGACTGATGCGCATCACGGAGAATGGTTTCAGTGATCTTGATTGGTTTCTTCTCTATTTCTGACATGGTTGTTCTCCTTTATTTTATGTTTAGCTGAACTATTCGCCGTGCAATTCGAAATTGCTTCGCAATTTCTCATCGCGGGCTGCGCCCTATGAGCCTCCAGCAATCCGTCTCATTCCGTGCAAGCACGATGAGCCGGATTTCTGTATCCTCGCACGGCTTAGAATACTCCGAATATCGCCATAAATGTACCGGCTGCGACTGCGGTTCCGATCACGCCTGCGACGTTCGGACCCATGGCATGCATCAGCAGGAAGTTGGAAGGATCCGCTTCCGCGCCGACTTTCTGTGATACACGGGCAGCCATCGGAACGGCCGAAACACCGGCGGAACCGATCAGCGGGTTGACTTTTCCTTTCGTGACTACGCACATGATCTTGCCGAACAGTACGCCGGCCGCGGTACCGAACGCAAACGCGATCAGACCGAGTGCCACGATCTTGAGCGTATCCAGATTCAGGAACGCTTCCGCGCTTGTGGTCGCGCCGACCGATGTACCAAGCAGGATAACGACGATGTACATCAGTGCATTGCTTGCGGTTTCTGTCAACTGTCTTACCACGCCGGACTCCTTGAACAGGTTACCGAGCATCAGCATACCTACCAAAGGAGCGGTTGTCGGCAGGATCAGGCAGACAACGATGGTGATGATGATCGGGAACAAGATCTTCTCCAGTTTGCTGACCGGACGAAGCTGTTCCATCTTGATCTTACGTTCTTTCTTGGTCGTCAGAAGCTTCATGATCGGCGGCTGAATGATCGGAACCAGGGACATATAGGAATAAGCTGCCACCGCGATCGGACCGAGCAAAGTGGTCTGTCCGAGTTTGCCTGCCAGAAAGATCGATGTCGGGCCGTCAGCGCCGCCGATAATGGAGATCGCTGCAGCGGCTTTGTCATTGAATCCCATGGCAATGGCGCCAAAATATGCCGCATAGATACCGAACTGTGCCGCTGCTCCGAGCAGGAAGCTCTTCGGATTGGCGATCAGGGGACCGAAGTCCGTCATCGCGCCTACACCCATAAAGATCAGGGAAGGCAGGATCGCCCATTCATCCAGTACATAGAAATAGTATAACAATCCGCCCGCGCCGCCTCCGGATGCTTCAACGGATCTGATGATATCCGGATAGATGTTGACAAGCAGCATACCAAACGCGATCGGTGTCAAAAGTAACGGCTCAAAGCCTTTTCTTATCGCTAAATATAGGAAAACACACGCAACGGCAATCATGACAAAGTTACCACCGGTAAGTCCGAAGAATGCCGTCTGATGTAACAAATTTCCTACTGTATTTGCTACATATGACATTTTATGACCTCCGTAATTAGTTTAATGTTGCCAGTACCGTACCTGCTTCCACGCTGTCGCCTACAGCAACGTCCACGCTTGCAACCGTACCGTCCTGCGGTGCGACCATCGGGATCTCCATCTTCATGGCTTCCAGAATGATCACGGTATCTCCCTTTTTCACGGAGGCACCTACATTTGCTTCGATCTTGAATACTTTGCCGGCTGCGCCTGCTTCGATCTTTACGCTTCCGCTGCCTGCGCTTGCTGCGGGTTTTGCAGCCTCAGCTTTGGGGGCAGCCTTCGGAGCGGCTTTGGGAGCACTGCTCACCAGAGCGCCTTCGCCTTCTTCTACAGTAACATCGTATACTTTTCCGTTTACAGAAATGGTATAATTTTTCATTTTTGTGTGTCCTCCTGTTTATCTTCTTCTCTTTATGGTTCTGACAACAAAATCATCCGTGCTTACCGGAATGCCGTTTGCGGATTCAAACGCAACGATCGCAGCCGTGATCACGGCAACAAGTTCGCCCTCATCCTCTTCTTCCGACATTTCTTCTTTTTCAATGATCTGTTGGATCGGCTGGTCGATCACAGCATTTTTCTTTTCCTTTTTGGCCTGCATCGCTTTTTCGATCTTCGGGAAGATGCCGAAGCAGCTGATGATCAGGCAGAGCAGGATCAGGATCGCGAAAACGGTCCCCATGCCGATCAGTGTATTCAATCCCGCATTTTCCATCTTTTCGGCAAATGTCATCGTGACATTCGTCGTGCAGGATGTGATCGTTTTGTAATAATCATCTTTAAATACAAATTCTACATTAGCCTCTCTCGGAGCGCCGAGACTGTTCAGGGCATCGCCTACCACGGTAATGGTCACGATGATGGAAGTTCCTTTGGCATCGAACTCCGCGTTCGCATTCTTGATACTCGTCACATTACCGAGCTGTTCAACAGCTTTTTCCCAGGAATCAACGCCGGCCTTCATGGCTTCGCCATCCAGATAAACGCCCATTCCCTCAAACTGCATTTCATATTCTTCTGCAGAAAGTCCTGCCAGATAATCCGCAAACTGCTGATCCTTTGTATTCATCAAAATCTGGGATACAAGGGAGTACGCAACGCTTTCCAGATTCTGCGTGGTTTCGGGATCCACCGGTTTGCTCTCGGCAAGGATGCTGCAACCGTTCAGTGCGAAAAGACAGGCTGTGATGCATAATATTAATTTGATCTTCTTCATATGACAACCCATCCTTTCCTAGACTGTTCCGTGTTTCTTCGCAGGAAGTTCCTCTCTCTTCGTATAAAGCATCTCAAATGCGCCGATCACATATTTACGTGTATCGACCGCATTGATCACGGTATCCACATAACCTCTTCTTGCAGCGCTCGTGATGGAATTCTGCAGCTTGTCATATTCCGCTGCCTGTTCTCTGATCACGTCTTCACCCTGTCCTGCATACATGGCTTTTGCGGCAAGGTTGGCATCCATCATGCCCATCGCCGAACCTTCCCATGCGAAAGTCATATCGCATCCAAGTGCTTTGGAATTCATCACATTAACGGCATTGCCGAATGCTTTCTTTGTGATCACGTTGACCTTCGGAACCGAAGCATTTGCAAATGCATAAGTCAGTTTTGCCGCAGCTTTTGCCATCTTCTTTTCCGCATCCACGGTTGCCTCAAACCCGGAAACATTTGTCAGGGTGAGCAGCGGGATCTCAAACGCATCACAGAAATTCACGAAGTCCGCAGCCTTCACACAGCCGTAAGGAGACATCTTGTCTTCACGGTTTGCTACAGCGCCGACCGTTGTGCCGTTCAGTTTCATCAGCCCGCAGGTGATGTCCTTGGCATAATCCGCCTTGACTTCCACATAAACGTTGTCATCGGCGATCTGCTCAAGCATCTGCACTGCATCATCATATTCGATGCAGCCGCGGTTCAGATCATCCGTGCACTCTTCATAAGTATCGTTCGCTTCATTGTTATCGGGAAGCATGACAACCAGCTTCCGGATCTGATCGAACAGATCACTCTGCGCGGATACAAAATCCACCGTTCCGCATTCCGTGCTCTGGAACTTTGCGGATGCGGTATCGTTTTTGTCTTCATAATTGCCGTCAAGCGTATTCGGCGCATTGACGAACAGTTTTGCGTCTTCTGCCATGAATGTAAAATCTGTCAGTGTGGGGATCACGGCAAGTCCACCGCCGCAGTTTCCGAATAAAACGGAGATCTGCGGGATCACACCGCTGCAAAGTGCCTGCTTTTTGTAGATCGCGCCAAAGGCCTGCAGGGCATCCGTCCCTTCCTGTAAACGCAGTCCCGCGCAGTCGATCAGGCCGATCACAGGTGCGCCTACTTTTAAGGCAAAATCATACAATGCGCAGATCTTCTTCGCATGCATCTCTCCTACGGAACCGCCTAAAACCGCAGCATCCTGGCTGTATACATACACCAGTTTCTCATCGATCAGGCCATAACCCGTCACAACGCCGTCTGCAGGAGTATCTTTCGGTTCCAGATTGAAATCGGTCGCTCTGGCTGTCATCAGGCCGCCGATCTCAACAAAACTGTTTTCATCAAGCAAAGATTTAATTCGTTCACTTGCTTTTGAATTGTTACTCATTTTGCGTTACGCCTCCCTTTATTATTTTTTCACAATTATTGTGATTATAACACAACCGCATTTTAATTGGTAGAGATATTTTGTCAAAAAAATAATTTACGCCCCTGAAAAAACTGTAGATTTTTCAGAGGCGTTCATCATCTTCCGTTCTTCTGTTTTCAGATATCCACATCCACTTTGGCTTCCCTTGCGGCTTCTTCTTTGAATTCCTCAAGCCTTTCGGGTGAAACATCCGGCAGTTCGTCCAGAGATTTGACCCCGAAGGATCTTAAGAACTGTTCCGTTGTTCCGAAAAGGATCGGTTTTCCCGGGGCATCCAGACGGCCGAGTTCCTGGATCAGGTCCAGCTCCAGCAGTTTATTCACGGCATGATCGCAGGATACGCCGCGGATCTTTTCGATCTCAAGCCTGGTCACGGGCTGTTTGTAAGCGATAATGGAAAGCGTTTCTAAGGTGACATCCGTCAGCGCGTAGTTTTTCGGCGCTTTGGCGATCTTGACAATATATTCGAACATCTCGCTCTTCGAACACATCTGCACATGATCTTCGAGGAAGGTCAGCGTAATGCCCCTGTCCTTGTTCCTGTCATACTTGCCCTGCATGGCTTTTAAGATCTCCGTGGTCTCCTCTTCGCTTCTTCCGATCACGGCAGCAAGCTTGGCAATGGTCACGGAATCCCCCATGGAAAACAGGATCGATTCGAGCACGCCTTCCGGATGTTCGACCGGTTCTTTGGCCGGCTCGATCTCTTCTTCAGGCTTGCTGACGGCATCTTCCTTTATCTCTTCTTCCGTATTGATCTCGATTTTATCGGTAATGTTTACAACGTTGTCCATGATGATGAAAATCCTTTATCAGGCGACTTTGGATGTGATCATGATGTCATCAAACAGGTCTTCCTGCGCGATGACGATCTTGCCGATCTTGATCATTTCCAGAATGACCAGAAACGTTACAACGACATCCATCCTGGATCTCTGATTCTCAAGCAGGTCCCTGAAACTGAAGGATTTGTGGAAGCGGATGTAATTCTCCACATATTCGGTCTTCTCTTCGAGGTTGACTTCATCCTTTTCGATCTTCCCGAACTGCGAACGTACGGGATCGACCTTGTCCACCTGCCGTTTCATAACGGATTTGAAGATCCTGTTCAGCTTGGACAGATCCAGATCGCCGATCAGCTTGTCATAGTCGATGGGCTCCTGATAATCCGCAACCCCCTCGGGAAGCGTTGCGCTCTTGAACCAGGTCCGGTTCGCATCGATCTGCATGTCTTTCAGTTCAAAAGACATATATTTGTACAACTTGTATTCGATCAGTTTCTCGACCAGTTCGGCTCTCGGATCCTCTTCCTCGCCTTCCTCATTGACAGTAGCGGGAAGCAGCATTTTGCTCTTGATATCAAGAAGCGTTGCCGCCATCACAAGGAATTCGCTGGCAACATTCAGGTCTTCCTTCTTCATTTCGCGGATATAATCCAGATACTGATCCGTGATCAGCGCGATCGGAATGTCATAGATATCGACCTTATTCTTTTCGATCAGATGCAGCAGAAGGTCTAAGGGGCCTTCAAACACCTGCAGTTTCACATTCAGACTCATGTTGCACTCCTTTGACGGTCAGGCAGACGATCTCTGCCTTATTATTGATCCTGACCGGAACGGAATGATATCCCGCCCCGCGGCTTAACACCATATCGGTTTGATCTTCACGAAACAGTCCCGCATCATATTTCGGAAACAGTTTGAATCCCGGCGCGACCAGGCCACCCACAAAAGGCAGGGACACGATCCCGCCGTGAACATGCCCGGAAAGGACCAGATCCGCTCCCCATTTTGCGTATTCTTTGAGATACACGGGGTTGTGCGCAAGCAGGATCACATACCGCTCTTTGTCCGCTTTCCCAAGACGTTCTTCGATCATCTGCGCGGTCAGTTCTTTTTCGTCCCTTCCCCTGTAAAAATCATATTCCAGGTTCAGTCCGCAGATCACCGTATGATACCGGTCCAGAACGATCTGTTCGTTGTCAAGCAACGGGATCTGCATGTCCCGAAGCGCTTCTTTCAGATCGTCGAATTCATGCGGAAACTTCTTCCGGTCTTCGTTGAAATTCTGTTCATGGTTGCCGAAGCCGTAGTAAATAGGATATTTTGCGGCAAGTTTCCTCATGAAGCCGAGTGTTTTCTGATAGTTAAAGGAAACATCCCAGCCGGAGGTGACCATATCTCCCGCAAAACATACAAAATCAGGATGAAACGCATCGATCGCTTCGATCAGCGCCTCATTCTCATTGCCGTAATCCTTATTGTGAAGATCGCAGATCATGGCGATCTTCAGGTCTTTATCGGTTTTATCCGTTTCCAGCGTATACTCGACACACCGAAATCCACTGCTTTCGATGATCACATATACGACGAGCAGCACCACGATCAGGGCTGGCACAATATAGAACAGAACGTGCAAAGCGATCAACCCGTTTTCTTTAGATTAGGAACGATTATCACAAGATATTGTATTATCTGAGCCCGTTTTTGTCAAGAAAGGAACTAAATATTGTGTTCACGGTCGCAAAAAAAGCGGACAAAAAAATCCCGGAGACTGATCTCCGGGATCCTTACGTTCCATTCTTAGTTGTATTTGCGTTTTCTTGCCGCTTCGGATTTCTTTTTCCGCTTCACGCTGGGTTTCTCGTAATGTTCTCTCTTACGGATCTCCTGCTGAATGCCGGCCTTCGCGCAATTTCTCTTAAAACGGCGCAGAGCGCTGTCTAAGGATTCGCCTTCTTTAACCGTTACACTTGACATCTTTACCTGCCCTCCCCTCGGTCCTACAAATCAGGATGTAGGGTATTTGCGTCAGTTGACACGAACCCTATTATAGCATAAAATCCGCGTCCGTCAACAAAAATCTTATCCCGGCTGTTTTCCGATGTAGGCAAGAATACCGCCATCCACATAAAGGACATGTCCGTTGACGAAATCCGAAGCTTCTGATGCCAGGAATACAGCGGGTCCCATCAGATCTTCAGCGTTGCCCCAACGCTCCGCTGGTGTCTTGCTGATAATGAACGCATCAAAGGGATGTCTGCTTCCGTCCGGCTGCTTTTCACGAAGCGGTGCCGTCTGCGGGGTCGCGATATACCCGGGACCGATGCCGTTGCACTGGATATTGTATTTCCCATATTCGGATGCAATGTTCCTGGTCAGCATCTTCAGGCCGCCCTTTGCCGCTGCGTAAGCCGATACGGTTTCCCTGCCGAGTTCCGACATCATGGAACAGATATTGATGATCTTGCCCCCTCCTGCCTCGATCATGGACGGGATCACCGCTTTGGATACGATAAACGGCGCATTCAGATCCACATCGATCACCTGTCTGAACTGGGAAGCGCTCATCTCACACATGGGGATCCGTTTGATGATGCCGGCATTGTTGACCAGGATATTGATCTTTCCGACTTCCGATTCGATGCGTTTTGTCAGCGCATTGACTGCTTCTTCATCCGTAACGTCACAGACATAGCCGTGCGCGCTGATCCCTTTTTCCTGATAGGACGCAAGGCCTTTGTCAACGAGTTCCTGATTGATATCGTTAAAGACGATCGTCGCGCCCGCATCCGCATATGCGCAGGCAATGGCAAATCCGATCCCGTAGGAAGCGCCTGTGATCCAGGCTACTTTTCCTTCCAATGAAAAACTGTTAATGATGCTCATCATTTTTCTCCTTTTCTTCGATTTCTGAATGATCCGTCAGCGGAGCATATCGGATGTCACGTTATCCATATCGGAAAATACCTGATTTTCTCCGGCCATGCCCCAGATGAATGTGTAGTTTTTCGAACCGCAGCCGCAGTGGATGGACCAGCTGGGAGAGATCACCGCCTGTTCGTTCCGCATGACGATGTGTCTCGTCTCATCAGGTTCGCCCATGTAGTGCATGACAAAACCGTCTTCCGGCACTTCAAAATAAAGATATACTTCCATGCGGCGGTCATGCGTATGACAGGGCATGGAATTCCAGACGCTGCCGGGCTCGAGATGCGTCATCCCCATGACCAGCTGACAGCTTTCCACCTGGCCGGGAAGGATATACTTGCAGATCGTGCGTACGTTGGATTCTTCCACGGAGCCTAAATGTACTTTATTTTCATCCTTGACGATCACCACACCTTCCGAAGGTTCGCCGTCCTGTTTGATCAGAACGGTGGGATAAGTCTTATGGGCAGGTGTGGAATTGATGTAGAATTTTGCGGGATTGGCGGGGTCATCGCTTGCAAAGGAGATCTCCTTCGTCCCCATGCCAAGATACATCGCTTCGCGGTGCGCGACCGCATAAGTCTTCCCGTCCACGAGGATCTTCCCGTTTCCGCCGATATTGATGACGCCCATTTCGCGTCTCTCCAGAAAATACGCAGCCCTCAGTTCATCCGCCGCATCCAGCTTCAGTTCTTTTGAAACCGGCATGGCTCCGCCGGTGATGATCCTGTCCACGTGGGAATATACCAGCGTGATCTCATCTTTTTTGAACACTTCCGGGATCAGAAATTCCTCTCTAAGTCTTGCGCTGTCATAGTACTTGACATCTTTGGGTGATGCTGCTGTTCTTACTTCCATAATGATTCACTCTCCTTTGCCTTACACTCAATACCATTTACTGCGGACCTGGGTCCTGCATACGCTCCTGCCCTTTCCGATCCGGTATTCGACCGCGGGGATCACGGTTTTCGGGTACAGAAGATGCGTATTCGGATCTGCGATATAGGATGCGGCTTTTGCCGCGCCTCCGCTACCTTCTATCTTATGTCCGGTCACGGTACATTCACAATACTTATTTGTGACACTGCTGACATTTTTTTCATCAAGAACCGTCACATCAACACATTCCGTATCGTCGCGTCTTATGGCGAATCCGCTGTCGATCGCGACACATTCGATCGCGCTTTCGATCTCATGTATGCGGCTGTGGCCGTTTTCATCCGGCGTCAGGGTCGTTTTGACCGTAATGCCCGGATAAGGGCTCCATGTCGAGATCACGGAATCGTCCGTGATCCTGCGGTCCAGACAGATCCTTCTGACATACAGATATCCATCGATCAGAAATGTAAGCATGCAGTCCGGTGCGCATTCACACAGTTCATATTGCGAACGGCTGACACTGATCCCGAACTTGGTATCATACGCAAATTTACCGTATTTTTCCACAATATGACCATGTCCGCGCGGACTGTAGACCCCGGGCGTAAATGCTGTCGCATGATTCCCGTAATGCCTGATCAGCATATCCGCATATTTCATGGAGCATACCGCCTGTTTTCTGAGCGCTTCCACTTCCGTTGTTCCTTCAGTCTTATAAAAATCATGGTCCGAAGGAAGCATCAGGAACGCAAACGTTTTCATGGCCCAGTACGGCGACCCCTGCGCATTGTACCGTTCGCTCATGTGCAGATTTTCATAACCGTATCCGATGGTCAGCAGACCGTCTCTGTCGAAAATATCGCGTTTCAGCCAGTTTCTTAAATGTGCCGTGATCAGTCCCTTCATGACATCTGTCGGAAACGGTTCAAGCCCTGCCATCAGACAGGCAGAGAAAAAGCTGACCTGTGCAAAGCGGTATGTCAGAGACCTTCCAAACGGGATCGCATCCCCGTTTTCATCAAACCAGTAGATGAACTGCTTCGCAAATTCCATGGCGCGTTCTTTATAAAGACTGCAGCGCGCAGGATCTTCCGTTTCCATGGTCTTTGCATAGACCAGACAGTAAAAATGTATGGCGAACGAGATGTAATAATCCTTCTGACCGGAATCGCCGTCGCAATACCAGCCATCGCCAAGATAAAATGTTTCCAGACCGTTTAAGTAATTTGCAAGCATGTCTTCCCGATAAGGCATCCCATGCTTTTTCAGTGCGATATTCACAAGCACGGCAAACAATACCCAGTTGCAAACCGGCAGTTCATGATCGTTGATCTGCCCAAGATATGCGGACAGATTATTTTTCTCCGTTTCATTCAGCGGATCCCAGAGTATGTGCGGCGCAAAGAGCATTCCGTAAGAGATCGCCGCCATCTCCACAAAGCGCTGGTCAAAAGCTTTACAATCCCCCCAGTAAAATGCGCAGTCCGGGTCCGTTGCGTTGCTCAAGCCCTTTCTGTAAAGCGCAGCATAGGACTCAAACTCCGGAAATAAAGACGCCTCCTCCTTCCCGGATGCCCAGAACGGCACCAGGCCCCACAGCGGTCTCGAAAACGCCTCCATGTCCGCCGCAGCCGCATCATAATGCGCAAATACCCTGTCCGTTTCAAAACAGGTGCAGGACGGCGAAAGGCGCGACAACAAAGGTTTTAAAAGATCCAGCATCAGACGTTCAAAATCTTCTTTTGTCTGCAGCCGGTCAAGATCCAGAAATTCCGTTCCTCTCACTTACCAGTACACCTCCCAGTCGCAGTCTAAACGCGTCAGCGCTTCCAGATAGAAATAATCGCCCCACGAATTGCACTCATCCACACCGTAATGATTGCACGTATTGTACGGTGAATGGTTGGAATAGGTGCTGTGCAGGACCAGACCGTTTGATCTTGTAAGATCACGGACCGCGCAGGTATCGCTGATCGCTTTCATCAGCTTCTTTGCATATCCGGTATAAGCGTCAGCCTGCTCTTTCGGCAGGTATTTTGACATCTCAAGCATGCCGCAGGCTGCGATCGATGCGGACGAGGAATCTTTCGGCTGCGGATCATCAAGAAGCTGTTCTTTTGTCCACGAGGTAAATTCCAGGTCCCAATAAGGGATCAGGTCATCAGGCAAATGCTGCAGAAAATAATCCGTCACCCGGTAAAACAGATCGATATAGGACGGATCCTTTGTGTAGCGGTAAGCTACGGCCATGCCGTAGATCCCCCAGGCCTGTCCTCTTGACCATGCCGAGCCGTTCCGGTATCCCTGACAGGTTTCACCGTGATCGGGATTTCCAGTTACCGGGTCAAAGAAAAACGTATGCCAGGTGGAACCGTCCGGACGGATCACGTTTTGAACCGCCGTATGGATATGCTTCAGCGCGATCTCACTGTATTTTGTTTCACCCGTCTCTTCTGTCGCCCAGAACAAAAGCGGCAGGTTCAGCAGGCAGTCGATGATCAGCCGGTAGTTTGCCTTCTCGTTCATCGGCCCCCAGGCCTGCAGGAAAGCGCCGACCGGCTGAAATCTTGTCAGCAGCTGATCAGCCGCTAAGATCGCCGCTTTTTTTGCATCCTCGTCTCCGGTCAGTTTATAGGCAGCGACACAGGACGGGGAATACAGAAATCCCATATCATGATGATCCACCGATATCTTTTGCTCGATCCGGGTTAAGAAGCTTTTTACCTGTACTTTTCCGGCATCATACAGTAAGCTTGCCTTCTCCGGTTCCTCGGGATGTATCCGTTTCAGATATTCGTAGGCCAGCCAGATCTCTCCGGTCCAGAAGCCGTTTGTCCAATCCGTGTTCTCGGAAGGCCGGTAAAAATTGCCGATACTGTAAGCAGGCTGAAACTTGTCCGTAAAATCAGGAAGTACCGTAAGGATCTGCTCTACGGCACAGGCAAGGTCTGCTTTGACAATTTCCGGCGTGATCTCTTCATAGTTTTCAAGTTTACATAAATCAGGCATCTTCTTCTCCGTTCCATACCGTCCCGTACACTTCCAGCTGTGTCAGCGCAGGGAACGGGGATGGTTCCTCCGATTTGATCAGATCCTTTAAGACCAGGGAATCGATGATCCGTTTTGAAAAGCGGAATTCCTGTGCAAGGTTCGTCTTCTTCAGCGAAACGGTTTCTTCGCTTCCGTCCGAAAAAGCGATCGTCGCCTGTGTCCAGTAATTGTCATGCGGAAAATCGGACCGCGTATAGAAAACGATCCTGTCCGTACAGACTTTTCTGCCGAATTCCAGTTTCATGCAGGCGTCCTCCCTCCTGTTGATCCCCCAGGATTCATAGGGCCATTCCCCGTGCGAGAGATTTGCCCTGACGCCGTCGATCGCATTCTTTGCGGCAAATACGCTCTCTCCCCTGGTCTCCACATTAGCGCTCGCATGCGGGTAACAGGGAACATCCTTATGCTGGTCGGCAGGATTTAAGGCCAGGTTTCTGTATGCAAAGACTTCTTCTTTTTCTGCGGTTTTGGCATACAGATAATGCCGGTTTCCCGAAAAGACCTTCGGAGAATAGGATATCCTTGCCTCCCCGAACGGCACATCATACTTCACGGTATCCGTCACATATACAAAAGCTGTCTGCAGGGCATCATCCACCTGCCAGTTCAGATGGATCCCGGGAACGGAAGTCTGCAGTTCTATGACATCTCCTTCCTCATATGCGGCAGCATATACCAGATCCACAAAGTCCTCGCCGGATGAAACCGCCATGGTATTCCCGCATTTATCCAGAATTTTCAATGATAGCGTTGCCATGTCATTATCCTTTCAGACCCGTATTCGCGATCCCTTCCACAAAATACTTCTGCAGGCATAAGAACACGATCAGGACAGGGATCAGGGACAGCATCGAACCGGCCATGATCAGACCGTAGTCGGAAGAATACTGGGAAATAAACATTTTCAGCCCCAGCTGGATCGTCTTCTTCTCCTGCGTCTTTAAATAGATCAAAGGACCCAGATAGTCGTTCCAGGTGTTTACAAACGTAAAGATGATCAGTGTTGCAAGTGCCGGTTTGGAAAGCGGAAGCATGATCTTCATATAGATCTTATATTCACTCATTCCGTCGATCCTGGCCGCCTCGCACAGATCGTCGGGAACGCTTTCGTAAAACTGTTTCATCAAAAAGACGCCGAATGCCGAAAATGCCTGCAGGCAGATGATCGCCAGCAGTTTGTCGTTCAGCCCCATTTTACGCATCAGGATGAACTGCGGCACCATGTAGACCTGCCAGGGCATGGCGATCGTTGCGATGTAAGCCAGAAACAGTCCGTTTTTGTAGCGGAACTTCAATTTGGCAAAAGCATAAGCTGCAAAACTGGAGGTCAGAAGCTGCAGGATCGTCACGACGATCGTTAAGAATACCGTATTTTCAACAAACTTCAAAAACGGGATCTTCGTCCAGATATCCACGTAATTTGACCACTTCGGAACCTTCGGGATAAAGACGAACGGGTTCATTTTGAAGACTTCCCTGTCGCTTTTGATCGCTGCGGAAAACATCCATAAAAACGGAGTGATCATAGCAAGCGCGATGATGATCAGTACCGCATATACAACGATCTTTCCGATGATCTCTTTTCTGTGTGCGGATCTCATCCCTTACGCCTCCTTTCTCGCCTGGCCTCTGAACTGGATAATGGTAACGATCAGGACCATCAAAAACAGTACCATGGCGACTGCGCTGGAATACCCGAGATCCCAGTCGATAAATGCCTTCTGGTAGATGTAGTACACCAGAACGGTCGCGGAAACCGTCAGTTCTCCGCTGCCTCCGCCCGCCAGCATGACAGCCACATCATAGACCTTAAAACAGTTGATGGTCAGCATGACGACCACAAAGAAGGTGGTGGCACTCAGCTGCGGCCAGGTGATATAGCGGAACTGGTTCCATGTTCCGGCGCCGTCCAAAGATGCCGCCTCATACAGTTCCTTGGAGATACCCTGTAATCCCGCAAGATAGATCACCATATAGTAGCCCATGTATTTCCAGACGGAAAACAGGATCATCGAGATCACGCACAGGCTCCCGGAGAACCATTGCGGAAGCGCGTCCTGCGGAATATGGAAAAACGTAAACAGGATGTTGTTGACCGGGCCTTTGGACGGATGGAACAGCATCTTCCAGACAGATGTGATCGCCACAAGCGATGCAACATAAGGAAAGAATGCGATCGTTCTGAAGATCCCTCTGCCGATCACTTTCTGATTCAGCACGATCGCAAGCGCAAGGGATGCGATCATGGTCAGCGGAACCGTCCCGACACAGTAAATGATCGTGTTCTTCAGTGCCGCCTTAAAGAACGTGTCCGAGGCCAGTCTCTTGAAATTATTGAAGCCCTCAAAGGATACGGGATTGGAACCGTCCCAGTTCATAAAAGCAAGTGCAAACGCAAAAACGATCGGGATCAGGGTAAATACACAGAAACCGATGAAGTTCGGAGCGATAAATGAATAAGCAACCAGATTCTTTCTGGTCTGCCTGCTGATCCTTCTTCCGCTTCTTAACATGTCGATCCTGTTATTGTATCTTTCGATCTGCCGGATCAATTTTCTCTTGGTTTTTTCGTCCTTTTCATCACGGACTTTTTCAATGGTCGTCTTCAGGGCATCCTGAAGGATATTGATCTGTCCGCTTCCCTGCGTTTCTTTTATCTTTTCCACTTGTACAACCTCTCTGTCCTCTGATGCTGCTTCTTTTCGGGAAAAAGGCGGGGCCGCTTCTGTCCCGCCTTTTTACCCGGATTAATATTTGTTTATTTCAGCAGTGCCGAAACTTCCTGACTCATGGCTGCAAGGCCATCATCGATCGACATTTCTCCTGTCATGATGGAACCATGATAGGAATCCAGGATCGAGTTGATCTCAGAAACGTTCTCGCCGTAAGGAACTTCCAGATACAGATTTGCAACATTCAGAGCTTCCTTGGAAGCATCATCTGCCGGGAATCCTTCAAGACCCGTGATCGCGGTCTTTACTTCGTCTGTCATGATCGCGGGGAAGTTTCCGGAAGAAGCCATGACAGCTGCGCCTTCTTCACCGCTGACCCATTTCACGAAATCCCATGCCGCATCGGGTGTATCACATGCGCTTGTAACGGAAAGACCTGTGATCGTACCGAGCGTGGAACCGGGCTCAACACCTTCCGCATGCGGATATTTTACAATACCCCAGTTTCCGCAAAGAGAAGGATCATATTCGCCGGAAGCCAGATTGGTCAGCATGGTTGCGATAAACCAGGAACCCATATTCAGCATTGCTACATCGCCGCCGGAGAACGCTGCGGAATAATGAAGACCTTCTGTCTTAAGATCCGTATACTTTCTGCATACGCCGTCTGCTTCCTGATTCAGGACCATCTCATAGTACGGTCTCATGAAATCATATTCGCCGTCTAAGATCGTGTGCTTTCCGTCCAGAACGGAGCAAAGCTGAACGGTGGATCTCCATGTGTGATAGTGTGCGCCGTAGATCTGCGAACCAAAGCTCGTATCCGTAACTTTTCTTGCCAGTTCGTCATACTCTGCCCATGTCATGTCATTGGTCGGATAGTCCACGTTTGCCGCATCAAAGATGTCCTTGTTGTAGAACAGTACCCAGAAATCGTTTCTGAACGGAAGTTCATAGAGTTTTCCGTCCACTACAACCTGATCGGTTGCGCCGGCATACTTGGAAAGGTCAACGCCGTCTGCCGAAATGTAATCATCCAGCGGAATGATCGCATTCTTCTGTACCAGTGTAGCATATCCGGGAACGTCTTTGATCGTGACTACGTCAAAATCACTGCCCGAGCCGGATAATTCCGTTGCCAGAACGGTCATATAATCCGTAGATCCAAGGTCAACCATTTCGATCGTGACATTGGGGTTCTTTGCTTCATATGCAGCCTTGATGTCGCCCCAGTACTGCGTGGTGCTCTCGTCCCAGATCGCCCATTTTAATGTTACCGGCTCTGCCGCTTCTTCTGTTACTTCTTCTGCTGCAGCCTCCGGTTCCGGAGCGGGTGCCTCCTCCTGCACTGCTTCCGCAACTTCCTGCACATCGGTTGCAGGTGCGCTCTCAACTGCCGCGCCACCGCATCCGGCTAACAGAGATGCGATCATTGCTGCACTCAATACCAAACTGATCACTTTCTTTTTCATCTGTTTTCCTCCTTATGATTCTCCTGCCGAAATGGCAGGATTGAACATCTACATGCTTACCTTAACAGGTTCGATTTTGAAAAAACATGAAATAAATTCTCATTTCATAAAATAATTATAGAAGTTTTTTCCGGTGCGGGATCCCCATGATGTAATATTTTTTAATTTCATATCATATTTTTATTTTTCCTATTATCTGTTTATGTATATGATATAATACCCCTATGAAAAATCACGCATTTTACGGTGGAAAGATCCAGCGAAGGATCATCATCCTGACGCTCAGCAGTATTCTTGGCATGTGTGTTCTGATCGCAGGCGCCAGTTATTTTATTTTTCACAATTATCTGCAGAGCAGTCTGATCGTTTCCACAGAGAACAACTTAAAAATGCTGAGCGATTCCGTTAACGCGAACTTACAGGATGTATACAGGATGGCGCGTTTCTGTCAGGGCAGTTCCGATATCGCGGAATACATCAAAGCCAGTCCCGAGCCCGGTTCCGTTCTCAGTGTCTCCACCTATGACCGTTTATATGAGGAATACCAGAACAACGCATCCAACAGTTTTATCCCGCGTGTGATCGTCGCAACAGACGACCATTATCTGCAGGCGTGCCAGATCAGTTATTCCACATCCGTGGACATTTCCCGGGGCATCAGGGAGCTTCCGTTCTTTTCATCGATGCTTGAAGCCGACGATTATGATTTTTCCCTCGGGATCATCGCCGATCCGTTTGTGCGCGGTAATTCCAAATATGTGATCCCTCTGATCCGTCCCATCTCCTACCGGTTCAATGCAACCCCGGGCGGATTTTTGTACATGGAGATCTCCACCGATATGATCACATCCAAACTTCCTTCTTATTATATGGAAGAAGGCAGCAGACTCTTCCTCCTCATGGGGGAGCATCTGTATCTTTTGGAAAATCAGTCGATCAATGAGATCAAGCCGGATTACAGGATCTTAAAAGACATTTCGGATGTTTCCGTCAGTAACGCAGATGTGTATCGCATTGATACGGCTGCGGGTGAGAGGACCGTGATCGTATTTCCGCTGCTCATGGACGGCTGTTATCTTGCGCAGACCGTATCCGTTCAGGAAAGCGAGCGGCAGATGCGTATCTTTACGATGATCCTGCTGGGGATCCTGATCGGGATCATCGCGATCGGCGTGGCAATGGTCATCATGATGAATGACATGATCCATAAACCCCTGTCCGGGATCCGCGCCAAGATCAAAAAAGTCTCCGAAGGTGACTTTACCAGAGATGCCTCCATTGAAGCAGATCATGAGATCGGTGAGATCGGAAAAGGGATCAATGACCTTGCGGAAAGCATCCTGAAGCTGCTTACCAGCCGTGTGGAAAATGAAAAACAGAAACGGGATCTGGAATATAAGATGCTGCAGAGCCAGATCAATCCGCATTTCCTTTATAATACGCTGAATTCCATCAAAATGATGGCTGTTGCACAGGGCGCTACGGGGATCACGGAAATGACCACCAGCCTGGCTTCTCTTTTAAGGAGCATTTCAAAGGGCACTTCTCTTCTGGTCCCCATTGAAGAAGAATTTTCTCTGGTAAAACACTATTTCACGATCGAGAATCTCCGCTACGGCGGGATGATCCGCTTTGACATCCGCGTGGATGATGAGGAGATCCTGCAGGCGCAGATCCTGAAATTCACACTGCAGCCGCTTGTGGAAAATGCGATCTTCCACGGGCTGGAGCCAAAAGGCGGAACGGGTACCATTTCACTGCATGCCTATTATACGGCATCAAAAGACGGCGGCAGGGACATCTGCATTGATGTAAAGGACGACGGCGTCGGCATTCCCGCATCCCGGTGCAAAACGCTGCTGAATGAAAACGATAATGAGAATGAAAACAGATCCGAATTCTTCAGGGAGATCGGGATCAGCAATGTTCATAAACGTCTGCAGTACGAGTTCGGAGAAAACTACGGACTGTTCATCGAAAGTGAGGAAAACAACTTTACGAACATCAGGGTAACGATCCCGGAAAGAAGGGAAGATGTATAAGATTCTGATCGTGGACGACGAACCGCTTGCCGTAGTCGGCATCAAATCCATGCTTGAATCGATCGACTTAAGCATTCAGGTCACCGGTACGGCCGGCAATGGCGAAGAAGCGCTGAAAATCATCGAAAACGAAATGCCCGATCTCATCCTGACCGACATCAAAATGCCTGTCATGGACGGTCTCAAGCTGCTGCAGATCTGCAGGGAAAAATACGGCATGCTCCGTCCGGGTTTCATTATGTTAACCAGTTATGAGGATTTCCGGATGGCAAAGCAGGCCATCACTTATCATGCGCTGGACTATCTCGTGAAAGTGGAACTGACGGAAGAAGTATTAAAAGACGCCATTCTGCGCGCCATGGAACAGCTTGATCCGCTGAAGAGGACCTCTGAAGATACCGTTTCCGCTCCTCCGGAATTTGTGTACCGGATGCGGGACAAGTTCATGATCAGCCTGCTCCACAATCTCTTCGAATCCGAGGAACAGTTCCGGCTGCAGGCCAAGGATCTTATGATCCGCTTCGATCATAAACAGTACACCTGCTGTTACGGCGAACTGCTGTCTCCGCATTTTAACAGCCAGAACCCCGCGCAGCACAATACATTGTTTGCGGGATCCGTCGGGATGCTGAAAAGTCTGGTGGAAAAATCGATCCCCTGTCATATGATCACGCTTGATAATTCGCATTTTGCCATGATCCTTTGTGATGCGGACAAGATCCCCGATCCTGCCGCTTTTCTGGAAAGGGTTTTTACAAGCGTTCATAATTACTACAATGTCTCGGGCCGGTGCGGGATCGGGATCCCCGTCAGTTCTCCTCTGACGATCTGTGACTCGTTTCAGTACGCCAGGTCAGCGTTTCGCAGAACCGATGCCTCTTCCCCCATTGCGCAAAGCCCGGTTCTCGGAAAAGTCGAAACGCACGACGTTTTCAACATCTCGCTTGTCAAAAAAGACCTGACCCGCTCATTCGAGGAATATGATCCCGATCTGCTCTCGGATACCATCGGGCGTCTTTGCGACCTTCTGAATGAGCACCGGGAACACTATGTACAGGCTTTGGATCTTGCAAGCAATCTGTTATATCTGTCCATTTCTCTTCTGCCCGACGGCGAAACGGTCCTGAATGGTATTTTCGACAGTTATCCGGATTCCTATCTGTCCCTCTACCGCATGAATACCGTCACGCAGATCATCGAATGGCTGAACCATTTCAAAACCTGTATGTGCAGCCTGTTCGAGGACAAACGCAAAGACCACAAAAACCGGATCGTATCCGATGTCAAAAAATACATCAGCGAGCACACCCATGACAAACTGATGCTGAATGAGGTCGCCGCCCTCTTCGGGATCAGTCCGGCTTACTTAAGCCAGCTATTTAGCAAATACAATGATGCGGGCTTCAATGAATACATCAATATCTGTAAGACCGAAGAGGCCAAACGGCTTTTGAAAGAAGAAAAATACAGAGTCTATGAAGTCGCAGACATTCTGAATTTCAGCAGTGAATTCTATTTCAGCAAAGTTTTCAAAAAAATACAGGGAGTCACTCCTTCGGAGTACCTTTCAAAACCATGAAACAGGCAACTTTTGACACCCCTTTTCAAAACTGTATTCCTTCCCTTCCATCATCCCTGTCTGATTATGATCCGTTTTGTGACGTCAGGGAACGGGGACTTTCCATTTCCGCTCTTCTGAAAGAAAAGCTTCTTTCGGACGGAAAAGCCTATCTTCATAAACCCTACGCAGCCATCTTTGCAACAGACTACATGAAATTTAAAAGGACCGGCGACCGCTCAGCCTTTGAATCCCTGTATTTTTCAAGGCGTTTTCAACTGTGTGCTCTGATCACGGCCGAACTGGCAGAAGGAAAAGGAACGTTTCTCGATGACATCATCAACGGGATCTACTGCATTATGGAGGAAAGCAGCTGGGTCCTTCCCGCTCACAATACTTATGTCCGGGATACGCCGCAGCTGATCCTGCCCGTTCCGAAGAAACCTGTTCTGGATCTGTTCTCTTGTGAAACAGCTGCGCTTCTTGCGATGTGTTCCTATCTTTTGAAGGAGAAACTTAACAGTATTTCTCCTTTGATCGCTGACCGAATTCAAAGTGAGATCCTGGATCGTCTTGTAACGCCCTATCTCAACGAACATTTCTGGTGGATGGGAAATGAAGAAGAACCCATGTGTAACTGGACACCCTGGTGCACGCAGAATGTTCTGCTTTCCGTTTTCCTGTTGCCGTTTTCAAACGAAATGAAAAGAAATGCGGTAATACAGGCCGCATACAGTCTGGATTGTTTTCTGAAGGACTATGGGGAAGACGGATGCTGCGATGAAGGCGCCCAGTACTACCGGCATGCAGGACTCTGTCTCTTCTCCTGCATGGAGATCCTGAATGCAGTAAGCGGAAATGCTTTTGCTTCACTTTTTGAACTGCAAAAGATCAAAAATCTGGCTTCCTATATCGTTCATGTCCGTGTCGGTAACGGCTATTATATCAACTTTTCGGACTGCTCCGCCAAAGCAGGCAGCATGGGGGTGAGGGAATTTCTCTTCGGAAAAGCCTGCGGTCTGCACGCTCTGATGGAAGCTTCCGCGGATGATCTTTACAGAGATTACGAAGCTTCCGCTTTGTTTTCTGCGGACAGTGAGAAAATGAACCTGTTTTTCAGAATGCTCACGATCACGCATGCCACAGAAGTGCTTGCCTATCACAAACAAAGTACTGACAGCACGGGAAGCAGTGCCGGTGATATCTTCTATCCCAGCGTCGGTCTGGTGATCGCACGTTCTCCCCGCTTTGTCCTTGCCGTCAAAGCCGGCGACAATGCCGACAATCACAATCATAATGACACCGGCAGTTTCACGCTGTATCAGGATCAATTGCCTGTTTTTGTCGACATCGGTGTTGAAACCTATTCGCAGAAGACGTTTTCCGACAAACGTTATGAGATCTGGACCATGCAGTCCTCCTATCATAATCTTCCGACAATTGCGGGGCTTGACCAGCACGACGGGGCAAAATACCGGGCCACGCATGTAAACTGTAAGCTTCAGGATCCTGTCCGCTCGATCTTCATGCAAATAGAAGAAGCTTACCCTTTAACGGATAAGCTTTCTTCTGAAATCATTTATGCACGGACGGTCTGTCTTGATCCCGTTTCCGAGGTCATAACGCTCAAAGATCAGACAGACTGTTCCGATGTTGTGCTGAATTTTATCACTTACGATCCTCCAAAACAGTCCGGTCATGAAAACACGTATCTGCTCGGGAATACCGTTATCTCCTTTGAAGGCGCCACGCTCCTTGACGTGGAAACCCTTCCGGTCACGGATGAACGTCTGAAACTCGCCTGGGATCACGATCTGTACCGGATCCGGCTGAAGATGGAAGCATCAGACTTCAGCATGCGGATATCCGCATCACTGTCCTAACTGTCCCTCCAAAACTTCTTTTGCCTTGGCAAGGCAGTCATCAACACCCGCAGGGTTCTTTCCGCCGGCCTGCGCCATGTTCGGACGTCCGCCGCCACCGCCGCCGATGAGGCCTGCGATCCCTTTGATCAGATTGCCCGCATGCGCGCCCATTTTCTGTGCTTCTTCATTGGCCGTTGCGATCAGGTTGACTTTGTCTCCCTGTACGGAAGCGATCACGACAACACCTTTATCAAGCTGATCCCGCAGTGAATCGCCAAGATCCCTTAATGCGTTCATATCGAGGTTGTCTACCTTTGTAGCGATCAGTTTCACGCCTTTTACATCCACCGCGTCGGAAAGCACATCGCCGACCGCTTCTTTGGCAGCCTGCGCCTTGATGGATTCGAGTTCTGCCGAAAGAGATTTGATCGTATCCTGCATATGATTGATCTTTTCCACCAGCGCAGCCGGTGTCGATTTGGCAGCTTTTGCGGCTTCGTTCAGATTCTTCTCGATCTCTTTGTAATAGGAAAAGACTGCATCGCCCGTCAGCGCTTCGATACGTCTGACGCCGGATGCCACACCGTTTTCCGAAAGGATCTTGAACGCGGAGATCACGCCGGTATTTGCTACATGCGTACCGCCGCAAAGTTCCACAGAAAATGCATCCCCGTATGCGCTTTCTGCATCTTTCACATCGGATCTTCCCATGGAAACGACGCGTACTTTCTCACCGTATTTTTCTCCGAACAGAGCCATGGCGCCGGTTTTCTTGGCTTCCTCGATCCCCATCTCCTCCGTTGCGACTTTCAGGTTCGAAGAGATCTTTTCATTCACGATCCGTTCCACATCTGAGATCTGCTCCGGGGTCATAGCTTCAAAATGGGAAAAGTCAAACCTTAAGCGGCCTGCATCCACGAGGGAACCTTTCTGTTCCACATGATTGCCGAGAACGGTCTTTAACGCCTTCTGCAGAAGGTGTGTAGCCGAGTGATTTTTACAGGTATTCTGACGGTTCTTCTCATCGACCTCTGCGCATGCCGCATCGCCGGTCCTGATCATTCCCTTTGTTACCGTACCGACATGGCCGATCATGGTGCCTGCAAGATGGATGGTCTCTTCCACACGGAACTCGCCGCCGTCCGTCATGATGGTCCCGATGTCGCCGACCTGACCGCCCATGGTTCCGTAGAACGGGGTCACATCAAGCACCACGGTCCCTTTCTGGCCGTCCGTTAAGCATTCCGTAACCGCAGTATCCGTTGTGAGCGCGATGACCTTTGCATCCGCTTTCGTTTTTTCATAACCGACAAAATCCGTCTTCAGGGTCAGATCCAGATCGTCGTATACATTTCTTTCACGCCCGGCCATATGCTCCGCACCCTTATAGGTGCCGCTGCTCTGTTCCTTGGCGGCTTTCTTGGCCGCTTCGAACCCGGCCTCATCATAGGAAAGGCCCTTTTCGTTCAGGATCTCGACCGTTAAATCGATCGGGAAGCCGTAGGTATCGTACAGGCGGAACGCATCCTCACCGGAAAGCACCTTCTCGCCCTTTGCCTGCATTTCCGACTCGAGTTTTGACAGGATGGAAAGGCCCTGGTCGATCGTCTTGTTGAATTGGGCTTCCTCTTTGGCAATAACATTAAAGATGAAATCTTTCTTTTCTTCGAGTTCCGGATAACCGTCCTTGGATCCCTCGATCACGGTCGCGGCAAGATCCGTCAGGAACGTGCCTTCAATACCTAAGATCCTTCCGTGACGGCAGGCTCTTCTTAAAAGTCTTCTTAAGACATAACCTCTGCCGCCGTTTTCCGGCATGATCCCGTCGCTGACCATGAATGTCACGGAACGGATATGGTCAGTAACGACACGCAGCGAGATATCCGTCTGCGTATCAAGTCCGTACTGTTTTCCGGAAAGACGGCAGACATGATCGCGAAGCGCTTTCATCGTATCGATGTCAAACATCGAATCCACATCCTGCACCGCGCAGGCCAGACGCTCTAAGCCCATGCCCGTGTCGATGTTTTTCTGCTTCAGTTCCGAATAGTTGCCTTTCCCGTCATTGTAGAACTGGGAAAAGACATCGTTCCAGATCTCCATGTACCTGTCGCAGTCGCAGCCGACTTTGCAGTCCGGCTTTCCGCAGCCGTATTTTTCTCCGCGGTCATAGTAGACCTCGGAACAGGGACCGCAGGCACCTTCGCCATGCTCCCAGAAGTTATCTTCCTTGCCGAATCTCGAAATGCGGTCGGCGGCGATCCCGATCTTCTTGTTCCAGATCTCAAAAGCTTCATCGTCATCTTCATAGACGGAAGGATAGAGTCTGTCAGGATCAAGTCCGACTTCTTTGGTTAAGAATTCCCAGGTAAAGTTGATCGCTTCTTCCTTGAAATAGTCTCCAAAGGAAAAGTTTCCGAGCATTTCAAAAAACGTGCCGTGTCTTGCGGTCTTTCCGACATTGTCGATATCCCCGGTCCTGATACACTTCTGGCAGGTCGTGACGCGTCTTCTCGGCGGGATCTCCGCGCCGGTAAAATACGGCTTTAAGGGCGCCATTCCCGAATTGATCAGAAGCAGTGACGCATCATTATGCGGCACAAGAGAAAAACTGTTCATTTTTAAATGTCCGTTCTTCTCAAAATAGTCCAAAAACATTTTGCGAAGTTCATTTACACCGTATTTTTGCAAGATCATGTTCCTCCGTATCCATAAGTAGTCTTGTGATTTAGATCAAAGCAGGCTGACGCCGTGTTTTGCGGCATATTCCGTTACCTCATCGGGCCAGATCGAACTCTGCACTTCACCGATGTGCGCTCTTCTTAAGAAAAACATGCAGATCCTGGACTGGCCGATGCCGCCGCCGATCGTATAGGGAAGTTCCCCGTTTAAGATGGCTTTCTGGAACGGCAGTTCCGATCGTTCCATGCAGCCCGCAGCCTTCAGCTGTTTCTTCAGTGACTTTTCATCCACGCGAATGCCCATGCTGGATAATTCCAGCGCAAGATCCAGAACGGGATAATACACGATGATGTCGCCGTTCAGTTCCCAGTCGTCATAGTCCGGAGCCCTGCCGTCATGGCGCTTTCCGCTTGCCAGCGTCTTGCCGATCTGCATCAAAAAGATCGCCTTGTATTCTTTTGCCGCCTGATCTTCCCGCTGTTTCGGCGTCAGATCGGGATAGCGGTCCTCAAGTTCCTGCGTCGTTAGGAAGGTGATCTCATCCGGCAGGATCCTTTTGATCTGCGGATAACGCGAATTGATGAACACTTCCGTATTCTTCAGCGCCTCATAGACTTTTTTGACCACTTCCTTCAGGGTTTTTACATTCCGTTCCTTTTTATCGATGATCTTTTCCCAGTCCCACTGGTCCACATAGATCGAATGCAGGTTGTCGGTGTCTTCGTCCCTTCTGATGGCGCTCATGTCGGTATAGAGGCCTTCCCCATGTTCGAACCCGTATTTGGCAAGCGCCATTCTCTTCCACTTGGCCAGGGAATGCACGATCTCCGCCGGGGCTTCATTCAGTTCTTTGATCCCGAAGGAAACCGGTCTTTCCACTCCGTTTAAGTTGTCATTCAGTCCGGTTTCGGGTCTTACGAAAAGCGGGGCCGACACACGCGTTAAGTTCAGTTCCTTGGCAAGCGAGCGCTCAAAATAGTCCTTCACTTCCTTGATCGCGATCTCTGTCTCTTTGACCGGCATCGGACTTTTGTAGCCCTTTGGGATCACGATCCGCAGTTCCTTTTTCATAATCTCTACTCCTCCATATACTGTCGCTTTGTCAGTGATACATATTTACACATGATCTGATGCAGTTCTTCAAGCTTGACGGGCTTTGCAAGATAGTCGTTCATCCCGCAGGATAAGAGTGTTTCTTTGGTACCGCTCAAGACATCCGCGGTCAGCGCAACGATCGGCAGTTCACTTGCCGAACACCCTTTGATCTTTCTGATCTCGATCGTCGCTTCCCTGCCGTCAACCTCCGGCATCATGTAATCCATGAAGATAAGATCAAAGTTCTGGTCTTTTTTCAGGATCTCGATCGACTGCCTTCCGCCGGAAGCAAGGACCGGTTCGATCCCGTACTGCTTCAGCTGTTCCGTGATCACTTTCAGATTGACACGGTTATCGTCCACGGCCAGCACCCGGAATCCCGGTGCCTTGAATTTGCCGAGTTCTTCTTTCTTTTCTTCCTCTTCCTCTTTTTCGCGGACAGCTTTCGCGCTTGCATTGGACTCACGATCGATCTCCTGCGTCACAAACGCCGCAAAGGTGGATCCTTTTCCGTATTCGCTGCTCACGGTGATCCGTCCGTCCATCAGTTCCGCAAGCTGTTTTGCGATCGCAAGGCCTAAGCCGGTACCTTCTTTGCTGCGATTTTTCCTTGCATCCACCTGCGTGAATTCATCGAACAGTTTCTTTAAATCTTCGTCCTTGATCCCGATCCCGGAATCCGCAACGATAAAGATCAGTTCCGCATGATCGTCGTCAAGCCTTCTGTAGCCGGCTTTGAGATCCACAAATCCCTGGTCGGTGTATTTGACCGCGTTGTTCAAAAGATTCAGGATGATCTGTCTGACTCTGCCCTCGTCGCCGATCATGAACTTCGGGATCCTCGGATCCACGGAAACCGTCATCGAAAGGCCTTTTTCCTTCGCTTTGATCTTCAGCATTTTCTCGATGTCATCGATCATTTTTGCGGGCTCGTAAGAGGCATTGACCAGATCGTATTTTCCCGCCGAAAATTTGGAATAATCCAGGATATCATTGATGATCTCCAAAAGGTTCTTGGAGGCCGAATAGATCGTATTGACGTAGTCCCACTCTTCATCCTGCAGGGTCTCCGACTGGGAAAGCAGTTCCGACATGCTCATGATCGCATTCATGGGCGTCCGGATCTCGTGGGACATATTGGCAAGGAAAATACTCTTGTCCCAGCTTTCCTTTACCGCCTGTTCTTTTTCCGTCTGCAGTTTCAAAAGTCCCCTGATGCTGTCATAGGCCTGGATCAGTAAAAATACGGTAAGCGCAAACGTCAGGATATTTCCGGTGTTCTTGTAATCCTTGTTCCAGTACTGCCTTACGATCTCAAGCATCGATAAGGGGAATAAAAAGACCAGTCCCCAGAACAGTGCTTTTACGGATCTGTCCTTATGTTTCAGATAACACAGGATCGTTGTGGCAAAGATCATCACGACCACGATGATGGTTGCGATATGTGTCAGGAACAGTGTTCTTTGCAGGTCAAGGATCCCGAAGATCTGCAACAGCAGATACGGATAGGTCAGAACAAATGCAACCATTTCCATGATAAAGTACAGTCTGTCATACCGTTTTCTCTGCACCAGATTGGCATAACCCATGAACGTTGCCGGCAGCATGGCCAGCGAAAGAAACGTAAAAGCATAGATCAGGTAGGCATTTCCCAGCCTGAACTGGACCAGTTTCGCTTCCATCAGGATCCACGTACAGGTAAAGATCATAAAGAGACCCAGCGTCAGCAGCTTATTGTCTCTGTTCTTGTTTCCGATCCAAAGTACAAGATAAAGCAGAAGCAGGACAAAGCCGATCACGACAAGAAATCTCGCGAGGATATGGCGGATGCCATACATCTGCTCCAGATAATGATGGATCTCCCATCTGGTCCCGAGGTAGAAATCAGGGATCCGCCCGCGCTCATGATCGTAATCGCTTTCAAACGTGATCTCGATCTCTTTCCCCGCATAGGAACTCATCATCGGCACGAAGACAAAATAGCGGCCGCTTGTGATCCAAAGCGGATGCGTTCCCTCGTACCCGTAATCAGCGATCTTTTCCCCTTCGATCCGGACAACGACTTTTTTGTCGGAGATCCTGAAGGCCAGTTCATCCTTGTCATCCAGATCATGCGGAAGTTCGGTATAGATCGTAAAAGAGCGTTCTCCCTCTTTCATGTAATCCCCAAGATCCACATCATCATTGCAGAGGATCTTCTGCCCGTCGATCTCTGAATACCACGAGGTCAATGCCCTTACACTATCCTCTTTGTATGTAACATCCAAATGCTTAGCAAACGCAGCCGTGACGGTCATGCCCAGCACAAGCAGGATCTGAACGAGAAGAAGAGTCTTAAAGATCCATGTTCTGTTTTTGTAAAATGATCTTTTGTTCATGATTTTTCATAAAAATAGACAAATGCCACTCTTCAAAATAGCACAGATCATGCCAGCCTGTAAAGTTCCGCGTAAAATCCGTTCTGTTTCATCAGAGATTCATGCGTCCCCTGCTCGATGATCGTTCCGCCCTTCATGACCAGGATCAGATCCGCATCCCGGATCGTCGAAAGGCGGTGCGCCACGATAAATGCGGTCTTATTTTCCATCAGTGTCCGGAACGCCTGCTGGATCCTGATCTCGGTCCGTGTATCAATGGACGAGGTCGCCTCATCCAAGATCAGCATCGGCGGTTTGTTCAGCATCAGTCTGGTGATGCAGAGCAGCTGCCTCTGTCCCTGCGAGAGCATTTCCCCGTCCTCTCCGATCTGCGTGTCATATCCGTCCTTAAGCCTTCTGATAAAGGAATGCGCATGGGACAGTTTTGCGGCTTCGATCATCTCTTCTTCCGTGGCATCAGGCTTTCCGAACAGGATATTTTCTCTCACGGTCCCATCAAAAAGCCAGGTGTCCTGCAGGACCATGCCGAATAAGCGGCGGGAGTCGTTCAGCGTATAAGAGGCGATATCGGTCTGATCGATCAGGATCTTTCCTGCATCCGGATCGTAAAACCGCATCAAAAGATTGATCAGCGTGGTCTTTCCACAGCCGGTAGGCCCGACGATCGCGACTTTCATGCCGTTCTTAACGCAAACATTCAGGTCCCTGATCAGGTCCTGCCCTTTTATATAGGAAAAATCAATGTGATCCAGTTCCACATCTCCGCTCACGACAGGCATCTCAAGCGGCGCATCCGTCTCGTTTTCAAAGGTCTCATCATCGATCACCTCAAATACGCGCGCGGCGCAGGCGATCGCATTCTGCAGTTCGGTGATCACCGACGTGATGTCATTGAACGGTTTCATATACTGATTCGCATAACTTAAGAACGCGGTCAGGATCCCGACGGAAAGCGAGCCGAACAGGACGGAGCTCTCCGTATAGACGGCAACGGCGCCGATGCAGGCCACGAGCGCATACACGATATTATTGACAAATCTGGTGGACGGGTTGGTCAGGGAAGAGAAAAACAGCGCTTTTAAGGATGACTTCTGCAGTTCATCATTGATCCGGTCAAAATCACGGAGTACCTTCTCTTCCTGCCCGTAAGCTTTCACGACTTTGGCGTTTGAGAGCATCTCGTCGGCAAGCGCCGTCTGCTCCCCTCTTTGCGCACTCTGTACCCGGAACATATCATAGGTATGCTTGGATATGAACCTGGCCACAAAGATCGACAGCGGCGTGACGACAACCACGATCAGCGTGATCGCAACATTCATCGAAAACATAAAGATGAGGGTGCCGGCGATCGTGATCACACCCGTAAACAGCTGAGTGAATCCCATCAGCAGACCATCCGCAAACTGTTCCGCATCCGATGTCAGCCTGCTTAAGAGGTCCCCTCCCGCGTGCGAATCGATATAGGATAACGGGAACTTCTGCAGACGAAGGAATGCCGCTTCCCTGATATGCAGCACGCTGTTATAGACCACATGGTTGTTGATGAGGTTCATCAGATACTGCGAAATGCCTGCAAGCAGCGCAAGGATCGCACAGTGGATCAGACAACGGTAAAAAACAGATGAAAAATCCCTTTCGCAGATCATATCGATGGCATTCCCGATCCGGATCGGCAAGAGCAGCGTAAACGTTACGGTCGATACCGCCAGCAGAAACGATAAGATCAGCAGCGGCAGATACTTCTTCTCTTCGGAAAGGACGCGCCTGATGACATGGCTCTTTTTGATGTTCCGGTCATTGTCAAAGACTTTGCCGCTCGGCATATAGCCGTATAGATGCATGCTCATGATCTGCCTCCTTCCCCTTCTTTGTCCCTGCCCTGCGAATGATAGATCTGTCTGTAGACATTGCAGTTTTCAAGCAGTTCCTCATGCGTTCCGAAACCGGCCATCCTTCCGTCATCCAGAACGAGGATATGGTCGCAGTCCTGAATGGAAACCGTGCGCTGGCTGATCATGATGACTGTTATGTCTTTCAGTTCGCGAAGATGCTCCCGCAGCTTCCTGTCCGTCACATAATCAAGCGCGGAAAAGGAATCGTCGAGGATCAGGATCGAAGGATTTTTGACTAGTGCTCTGGCGATACAGAGGCGCTGTCTCTGACCGCCCGAGAAATTCTTACCTCCCTGCAATACTTCTGCGTTGAGTCCGCCGTGTTCTTTAAGGACTTCCTCGCAGCAGGATAAACGGACCGCCTGCAGAAGTTCCTCCTCTTCTGCTCCCGGATTTCCCAACCTTAGGTTATCGGCGATCGTCCCGCTGAACAATACGGGTTTCTGCATGGCGATCCCGACTAGCGAGGTCAGTTCTTTTTGATCCTGCTCTCTGACATCAGAGCCGTTTACGAGTACACGGCCTTTGGTAACTGGATAGAAACCGGGGATCAGATGCGCGAGCGTCGACTTTCCGGCTCCCGTTCCGCCGATGATCCCAAGCGTTTCTCCCATTTTGATCTGAAAATCAATATCGGAAAGCACCTCATCCGCGGTTTCATGATATTTCATGCTGACATGCTCGAACGAAATCGCCGGTGCCTGTGCTTCCTTTTCGTCATTTGTATCCGTCTTCTCCGTACCGGCCGTCAAACCTGTTTCGTCAGGATCCTGCATGGCAAGGACCGCCGAGATCCGTCTGCCGCCGGAAAGTGCCTTGTTAACGGTGATCAGCAGATTTGCAAATTTGATGAGTTCGATCAGGATCTGGGACATGTAGTTATACAGCGCGATGACCTGACCGGCTGTCAGCACGCCGTTGCCGACCTGCACGGCTCCTATGCGGACCAGCCGGACAATGAACAGATTGATGATCACGTAAGTGATCGGATTCAGGAGCGCGGATCGAACGCCGGCCTTCTTCTGCGCAAGGAACAGTTCCCGGTTCTTTCCGGCAAAATCCTGTCTTCTCTCCTCCTGTCTGCAAAATGCCCGGATCACTCTCGTGCCGGAAAGATTTTCGCGGACGGACGCCGTAACCGCATCCAGCTTCTGCTGCGCTTTCTCAAGAAGACCGATATTCGAATAGGCAAGGAAAAAAACGATCAGAAAAAGAACAACGATCAGCACGACAAAGATCAGGGCACTTTTCAGATCGATAAAAAATGCCATGATCGTGGCACCGAGCACGATGTAAGGAGAACGCAGGAACAGCCTGAGTACCATGTTGACGCCCGCCTGAACGGAAGAAACATCACTCGTCAGCCTGGTCAGCAGTGTGGATGTTCCGATCTCATCGATCTTTGAAAAGGAAAACCGCAAGGATCTTTCGAACAGATCGTGGCGAAGTTTAGTACTGAAGCCGACAGCTGCTTTTGCCGCAAAATACTGTGCGATCACAGCGCTGGCAAAGCCGACAAAACCAAGCACGATCAGCAAAAGGCCGCACCTGACGATCAGTTTCCCGTCATCCGCGGGGATCCCGTCATCGATCATATGCGCGATCACAAGCGGCACGATCAGTTCAAAGCCTGCTTCCAGAGCTTTGAACAGAGGCGCGAAAACACATTCTTTTTTATAATCTTTCAGATATTTCAGCAAATCCCGCATAACATGATAATTATACAGTTTCGGCTTCTGTTTCACAACAGGATTTATCGTCCCGGAAAGGAAAGATCAGGGCATCCTCGATTCCACGATCAGAAGGATCCCCTTTTTCATGGAGATATGAACCGTTTCCTCTTTCCATCCGTTGCTCAGCCCCAACGGAAAGGTATTGGTCAGTACAACTCCGGAAGCGGTATAGGCAGCACCGTCCACGCACAGATCTTCGCAGCGGTCGGTAAGAGAAAACAGGGAAAGGGAATATCCTTCTCTTTTTGCGAGTTCAAGCTTCCCTCCCGTAAAGGTCCTGATATATTCGTTTTCCCCGTAAAGTTCCGCAAAAGCGCCGTGGGAGGCTGCGTAGCCGAGTGTCTGCAGATTTGCAAGAAGATGATCCAGTCTGCCGCCAAGCGCGCAGGTAAGGATCAGATGATCATATCCTTCCTGCAGCGCATATTTTACGGCAAGCATGGTGTCACTGTCATCTTTTTTAACAGGATATCGCAAAACCGGTATTTTCGCATCGCATACCGCATTTTCACTGATCGAGTCAAAGTCTCCGATAAAAAGACCGGGCCGGATCCCGGCCGTTACGGCATGATCATAGCCGTGGTCACAGGCGATCACAAGATCATACGCATCTTCCCGCGGGATCGGTGACTTTTCCCCGCCCGAAATGATCAGACAGGATTTCATGCATCTTCCTCTTTCTGTTGTTTCCGTTGTTTCGCATCAAGAATGAAACACACAACGAACACCGTGATCCCGATACAGCTGATGACCGCGATCGGGATCCAGTTCACATTGTTAATTCCGGTAATATCAAAATCACCGGTTTCCGCGTTTTGCATGTGCAGGAATACGGAACGCACATCATAGATCAATGCTGCGGCAAAGGCGATGCTGCCGATCAGCTTCAGAACCGGAAAACGGCGGACACGGTCTCCCTTTCTGGCAAACCGGCGGATACGGTCCCCTGAAAAATCCAGCATACTCCCGACCTCAAAAGCAAGAATGGCCGTTACGATCGTTTCGGGCACCATGTAAGTGGCATTATATCCGAACGAATAGATCAGGGCCGCATTGGTCGGGATCGAAAGGCCTGCCCATACGGTCGCCCCCGAGATCACGTGGCAGGCATATCGCAGGACGCAGACCAAAAGCGATCCGCATAAAAGCGCAAGAGGCTGGGACATGAACTTTTTGAACACGCCGCCAAATCCGATCATCATAAAAGCAATGAGATAATCGAGCAGGATCACCGCAAGGATCGACTGCCATGTGGTAACATAGGTCAGGGTTTTCAATCCGAGCAGCTGCTGGATCAATCCGAAAACAAAACCGGTCAAAAGCCCCCACCGGGTCCCGTGTCTGTAAGCAATGATAATGACAGGAAGCATGCTTGCTATGGTCACGGAACCGCCAAACGGAAGATCCAAAAGTCTTAGAAACGGCAGCGTCAGAACCGTGCTGATCGCGAGCATGACAGAGGACTCTGCGAGCATTCTTGCTCTGGAAAATGTTGCATTTTGTGACATAAAAAAACCTCCTTTTCGCACAGGAGGAACGATACTTGCTTCCCTACGCCGGCATTATCCGTCTCAGGTAATGAGGGTTCGTCAAAAGACGATCTCAGCAATGTGCTCCCCTAGCTTCTTAAATAGTAATATGAAATTGTGCGGCTGACCGCAAGGACTATCCTATCACAGAAAAAAGTCCGTTACAAGATAAAAGCACAAAACGGCCTACACAAGCACCCGGTTCAGCATGTCAAGGACATCCGAATACTTCTGAATGAAAAGATCATGCAGATCCAGAGCCGGTGAGAAATCCATGGTCTTTAACGGTTCTTCGATCGCTTTTGCGATCTCATAAAGATCCATTGCCCCGATCGTTAAGGCCGATGACTTGACCGCATGTGCCGAGATCCTGTATCTTTCCCAGTTCTTTGCGCCAAAGAATTCCTTCAGTTCGCCTCTTCTGTCATCCTTTCGAAACTCGTCCATGATGTCCAGATAGACTTCCTCGCTGTTCGCACAGTACTCAAGTCCCGTTGCCGTATCCAGTTCCAAACCTGCAGGCAGTGCCATCTCTTCTCTCCTATAAAGTATGTTGCTCCATCGCTGACCATATCCGGTTCATAGCTTTGCCGGATGATTTTTACCATATTATTATAAAAAATACAGGCTGTATTTGCAACCCGCCCGCTCATCCCCTGCGATCTGTTCTCTTTTTTTAACCGCTGCAGGAGCGTTTCAAAAAAATACTTCTTTCCATCGGGTGATTTTTATGTATAATCATATTGTATTATATTTTATTTATAGGGAGGATATAGTTATGAGTTTTATCGATGCAATCAAATCCTGTTTCACGCAGTATGTAGGGTTCAGAGGCAGAGCAAGAAGAAGTGAGTACTGGTACTTCTTTCTCTTAAACTGCGGAGTATCCGTTTTGCTCTCCGTTCTTGCTACGGCAACAAAGGCCAACTTCTTCTATGTACTGTCCGCCATCTACGGCCTGGCTGTTATGCTTCCGGGACTTGGTGTCTGCATTCGCAGACTGCATGACATCGGCAAGAGATGGCCCTTTATCTTTATGGGTCTGATCCCCGTTGCAGGATCTATCATTCTGATCGTAAACCTTGCAAAGGATTCCGAGCCCGGTGACAACCAGTTCGGACCGAACCCGAAGGGTATGTAATCTTACCGATCGGTATGTAAGATGGCCGCCGGCCCATCCGGCGGCCATTTCTTTTTTTCTGAAACAGAAATGAAACCGGGTTGTTTTTCCAACATATACATTATTGAGGTAGATCATGAACAAGAAAGAAATATCCGAGATCAAAAAACAGTTTACCGAAAGCCGCTGCTCGATCTCAAAGATCTGCGGCTGCTATGTCGACAGCGAGAAAAAGATCAAGACGACCTTTTCCCAGCCGTTTCTGACACTGGATACGGAAGAAATGTTCAAGTACTTTGAACTGCTCAGAAAATCTCTTTCCGGCACGATCGGCAAGAACCTGACCACCCTTGATTTTCCGACAGAAAGCGAATCATCGGGCGGTACACAGGAATTCCTGCTGCGTCTTCGAAACAGCGGGCTGAATGACGAAGACCTGACGCAGGAATACTTTGAACGCATCATCTCTTCTTATGATTATGTCGGGAATTATCTGATCCTTCTCATCCATGACACCTATGATGTGCCGGGAAAGACAACGGACGGGCTGATGATGGAGGATGCAAGCGACAGCGTATACGAATATATCCTGACCGTGATCTGCCCCGTCAACTTAAGCAAACCGGGATTAAGTTATGATGCCGTGGATAATATCTTTGTCAACAGGATCCGGGACTGGGTTGTGGAAATGCCGGAAAGCGCCATTCTCTTTCCGTCCTTTGATGACCGCATGGCCAACATCCATTCCCTGCTCTACTATTCCAAGGACAGCAATGACATGCATGATGCCTTTATCGAAGAGATCTTGAACTGTCCCGTTCCGATGACACAGGCTTCCCAGAAGCAGACCTTCAATACGATCATTGAAGAGACCATCGGGGATTCCTGTGATCTCGAACTGATGAAGAGCATCCATGACCATCTGACACAGATGAATGAAGAAAGCAAGGAACAGAACGAGATCCTGACTTTCGATAAGGAAGAGATCAAACAGCTTCTGATCGACAGCGGCGCAGAAGACGGATTGTTCGAAATGTATGATCAGACGTTTGAGGCGATCGCCGATCCCAAATCGGTGGTCTACGCGTCCAACATCACGAACGCGCGCTCCTTCCAGGTGAAAACGCCGAGCGTCGTTGTGAAAGTAGACCCGATGCGCACCGATCTGATCGAGACCAGGATCATTGACGGCAGGGAATGCCTGGTGATCGCGCTCGACGGGGATGTGGAAGTCAACGGCGTAACGATCTCTCCTTCTTCCACGGAGTAATAACCCGAAGTTATGGACCGAATAACATCCATACATATATTTGACATAGTCCGAAACATTGTAGTATATATAGGTAAGTATCTTACAAAAAAGATCATCATAGGAGGGAAATATTATGAAAAAGAAAATCATGAGTTTATGTCTGGTTCTCGCCATGGCAGCCATGACACTCGCCGGATGCGGCGGTTCGTCTGCAGGCTCCGATACATTTAAGATCGGCGGCATCGGACCCACGACCGGTGGAGCTGCCGTTTACGGTATCGCAGTAAGAAACGCAGCAGAACTTGCCATCAAGGAAGTGAATGCAGCAGGCGGTATCAACGGTTACCAGATCGAGTACAAATTCGAAGATGACGAACTGGATAACGAAAAGAGCGTCAACGCTTACAACACCCTGAAAGACTGGGGCATGAACATGCTGATCGGTTCCGTAACGAGCGGATGCTGCACAGCCGTTGCTGCCGAATCTTCCAACGACAATATGTTCCAGCTGACACCTTCGGGTTCTTCCACAGACTGTACCGCAAACAACGACAACGTATTCCAGGTTTGCTTCTCTGACCCGAACCAGGGTATCGGTGCCGCACAGTACATCGGCTCCAACAACCTTGCTACAAAGGTTGCGATCATCTATGACAGTTCCGATGTTTACTCTTCCGGTATCTATGAGAAATTCGTAGCGGAAGCTGCAAACCAGCCTTTCGAAGTTGTTTCCACGGAAGCATTTACGGCTGATTCCAAGACAGACTTCTCCGTACAGTTGCAGAAAGCAAGCGATGCCGGTGCTGATCTGGTATTCCTTCCGATCTACTACACGGAAGCTTCCCTGATCTTAACACAGGCCAACACCATGGGTTATGCGCCGAAGTTCTTCGGTTGCGACGGTCTTGACGGTATCCTCGGTGTTGAAAACTTCGACACATCTTTAGCTGAAGGCGTTATGCTCTTAACTCCTTTCGCTGCTGATGCGGAAGACGCTGCAACACAGAAGTTCGTATCCGATTACAAAGCTGCTTACGGCGATATCCCGAACCAGTTCGCTGCTGATGCTTATGATGCGATCTACATCATCAAGGCTGCAGCCGAGAAGGCAGATGCAAAGCCTTCCGATTCCGTAGCTGATCTCGGAACCAAGATGGAAGATGCCATGAGAACCATTACGGTTGACGGTCTGACAGGCGCAGCAATGTCCTGGGATGCAGACGGTGCTGTAAACAAAGCTCCGAAAGCAATGCAGATCATTAACGGCAACTACTCTCTGATCCAGTAATCTTATCGTCACAGAGGTCAATGGGGATTGCAAATTCTGCAATCCCCTTCTTTATATCATATCCGACGCGATTTTTACTGTATTTTCATGGAAAAATCAAACCGGATATGCTATGATAAATAAGTTGTAGTTTATCGTGGAAATGAGGAAGGAAGAATGAGTTTACTATCTTATCTGATCAACGGCATCAGTCTCGGCAGCGTGTACGCGATCATCGCGCTCGGTTACACGATGGTATACGGGATCGCCAAGATGCTGAACTTTGCCCATGGCGATGTCATCATGGTCGGCGGCTATCTGATCTTTACCTTTGTCAGTACGCTGAATCTGCCGATCCCTGTCGGCATCCTTTTGGCCGTGGTGCTCTGCACCTGCTTAGGGATCACGATCGAAGCGATCGCATACCGTCCGCTTCGAAATGCGGCAAGTTCTCTTGCTGTTCTGATCACAGCCATCGGTGTCAGTTATTTTCTCCAGAACGTTGCGCTGATCATTTTCGGTGCCAACACCAAAGCGTTCACATCCGTTGTCAGCACGGAACCGATCAAGCTCTTCAATGAGCAGATCACGATCTCCGGTGAAACGATCGTGACGATCATCTCCTGTGTTGTGATCATGACGGTACTCACTCTCTTTGTAAATAAGACCAAAGCCGGACAGGCCATGCTCGCCGTCAGTGAAGACAAAGGCGCCGCGCAGCTGATGGGGATCAACGTCAACAGAACGATCTCCTTAACCTTTGCGATCGGCTCCGGTCTTGCCGCCATTGCGGGCATGCTTCTTTGCTCCGCTTATCCTTCCCTGACCCCTTATACCGGTTCCATGCCGGGTATCAAAGCATTCGTTGCCGCAGTATTCGGCGGCATCGGTTCCATTCCGGGTGCTTTGATCGGCGGGATTGTTCTGGGGATCATCGAGATCCTCGGAAAAGCATACATCTCCTCTCAGCTTGCCGACGCGATCGTCTTTCTGGTCCTGATCCTTGTACTTTTGATCAAACCGACCGGGATCCTTGGCAAAAAGATCCAGGAAAAGGTTTAGGAGGTGCGCATGAAGTCATTAAAGAACAACAAAAATCTTTATAATAATCTGATCACCATCGGGATCGTCGTCGTTGGCTATATCCTTGTCACGATCCTTTCGGCCGCAGGCGTTTTGAGCAACCTCCTGCAGGGTCTGCTCGTACCGCTCTGCGCCTACATCATTCTGGCCGTTTCCCTGAACCTGACCGTCGGGATCCTCGGCGAACTGAGCCTCGGTCATGCCGGGTTTATGTGTGTCGGCGCATTTACTTCCGCATTTTTCTCCAAATGCACGCAGAACACCATCACCTTTGCTCCGCTGCGCTTTCTGATCGCCCTTCTGATCGGCGCGGCCTGCGCAGGCGTCATCGGTTTCCTGATCGGCATGCCGGTACTCCGCTTAAAAGGCGACTATCTTGCCATCGTAACGCTTGCGTTCGGGGAGATCATCAAAAACATCGTCAATGTTCTGTTCATCGGAAAAGATGCAAAAGGCTTTCATTTTTCGATGAAGGATTCTCTTTCTTTAAACCTTGAAGAAGGCGGTGACGTGATCATCAACGGTGCACAGGGGATCACCGGAACTCCGAAAGATTCCAATTTTACCGTCGGCGTGATCCTGATCATCCTGACACTTCTGATCGTGCTGAACCTGATCCATTCCAGAGACGGGCGTGCGATCATGTCCATCCGCGACAATCTGATCGCGGCGGAATCCGTCGGGATCCATATCACGAAATATAAACTGATGGCATTCACGATCTCTGCCGCTTTAGCCGGAACCGCAGGTGTGCTCTACTCTCACAACCTAAACTCCCTGATGGCAACGCCCAAGAACTTCGGATACAACATGTCCATCATGATCCTCGTATTCGTTGTGCTCGGCGGCATCGGTAATATCAGAGGTTCCGTCATCGCAGCCGTAGTCTTAACGCTTCTTCCGGAACTCTTAAGAGGCTTAAATGATTACCGGATGCTGATCTATTCTATCGTTTTGATCGTTATGATGCTGTACAACTGGGCGCCTAACATGATCGCCTTTCGTAAGAAACTTGCAAACCGTTTTTCCCGGAAAAAGGAGGTCGCATAAATGGCTTTACTGGATGTGGAAAATTTAAGTATCTCCTTTGGCGGTCTGCGTGCCGTTGACAGTTTCAGTGTGTCCATCGAAAAAGGACAGTTATATGGTTTGATCGGCCCTAACGGTGCCGGAAAAACAACCGTATTCAACCTGCTGACCGGTGTCTATGCCCCCGATGAAGGCTTCATCCGCTTAAACGGCAAAGACATCACCAGGCTGAAAACCATCGAGATCAATAAAGAAGGCATCGCCCGTACTTTTCAGAACATCCGTCTGTTCAAGGAACTGAGCGTGCTTGACAATGTCAAAGTCGGTCTGCATAACCGCTACAAATATTCAACGATCGAAGGTCTGCTCCGTCTTCCCCACTACTTCAGTGTGGAGAAACAGATGAACGAACGCGCCATGGAACTGCTGAAAGTCTTTGATCTGGATCAGCAGGCCGATTATCTTGCTTCCAACCTTCCTTACGGAAAACAGCGGAAACTGGAGATCGCCAGAGCCCTTGCCACAGATCCTATCCTGCTGCTTCTTGACGAGCCGGCAGCCGGCATGAACCCGAATGAGACCAAGGAACTGATGGAAACGATCCGTTTCGTCCGTGATCATTTTGATATGACGATCCTGCTGATCGAGCATGATATGAAGCTTGTCTCGGGAATCTGCGAAGAGCTGACGGTCTTAAACTTCGGAAAGATCTTAACGCAGGGCAAAACGAGCGATGTATTAAACGATCCGGAAGTAATCACTGCATATTTAGGAGAATAAATCATGTCATTGTTGGAAATTCATGATCTGGAAGTATATTACGGCGTGATCAAGGCGATCAAAGGTGTGTCCTTTCACGTAGACGAAGGGGAAGTCATTGCGCTGATCGGCGCAAACGGTGCCGGAAAGACCACGATCCTGCACACGATCACGGGACTGCTCTCCGCGGAGAACGGAAATGTGATGTTTAATGATGTAAACATCTCGAAGATCCCTGCCCATAAGATCGTGTCCATGGGCATGGCGCATGTGCCGGAGGGACGCCGGGTGTTTGCAAACTTAAGTGTGCTGCAGAACCTTAGGATGGGCGCCTATACGAGAAAAGACAAAGCCGGGATCGAAGCATCCTTAGAAAACGTCTACATGCGCTTCCCGCGTCTGAAAGAGCGCCAGAACCAGCTGGCGGGAACCCTTTCCGGCGGCGAACAGCAGATGCTTGCAATGGGCAGAGCGCTGATGAGTGATCCGAAGATCCTCCTGATGGACGAGCCTTCCATGGGTCTCTCTCCCATCTATGTCAATGAGATCTTCGACATCATTCAGGAAGTCAGCAAGGCCGGCACCACGGTCCTGCTCGTCGAACAGAATGCGAAAAAAGCGCTTTCGATCGCAGACAGGGCTTATGTCCTTGAGACCGGCAAGATCGTTCTGGAAGGAAAGGCAGCAGACCTGCTGAACAATGAAGACATCAAGAAGGCTTATCTTGGGGAATAAGTAAAAATCATACAAAAAGGAGTGAACGGTATGGAAAATGTAGTTGTAACGATCAACAGACAATACGGATCAGGCGGCAAGACCATCGGCAAAATGCTTTCCGAAAAGATGGGCGTCAAGTATTACAATCGTGAGATCGTGAAACTTGCTTCCGAAGAAAGCGGCATCGACGAAGCCATGTTTGCAAAAGTCGATGAAAAAATGGTCAGTTCCAGTTTCTTCAAGCCCAAAAAAAATGTTTATTCCGGCGAGCTCAAAACGCCCGATTCGTATGATTTTACATCCGATGACAATCTGTTTAATTACCAGGCAAAAGTATTAAAGCAGCTTGCCGAGAAGGAATCCTGCGTGATCATCGGAAGATGCGCGAATTTCATCCTCAAAGATTACAAAAATGTTGTTTCCGTTTTCGTGCATGCGGATCCCGACTTCTGCAGGGAGCAGGCGCTTGCCAGAGTATCGATCCCTGAAAAAGAGATCGACAGATTCATCGAAAAGACCGACAAGTTCCGCGCGGAATACTATAAATACCACACGGGCCGTCAATGGTTCGATCTGCGTGGCTATGATCTTTGTTTAGATTCCGGAAAGCTCGGATTTGAGAAGTGTGTCGATGAGATCCTCGCATACATCCGTGTCCGTTTCGGCGAGTAAGGATCCTATGGATCAGTCCGGTTTCTCTTCTTCATATATGATCGTATCAAACATGGCGGAGGCTTCGGCGATCTCCGCCATTCCTTTTGGAGCCCAGCAGACACAGAACGGATGAAACAGCATGCGGATCAGTTTAAAGCCGAAGGTCCTCTTCGCCTCACGAAATTCATAGGCGATAAAATCCGGTCTGGAAATACAGTTGAACAGCAGGTGTGTCATCAGGAAATTGATCAGGGGGTTGTATCTTTTGTCCTTCATCCTGCAAGACAATTGTCCCCTGATGATCTCGGGATGATTCTTTTTATACCAGCCGACCAGAAACGGACTGAACGATTCCACACAAAACCTTCCGGAATAGGTCTTCAGAAGTTCATAGGTCTTCTCGCAAAGTTCGTAGTTCTTAACCCCGTTATCACTCTTGATCTCACAGATCAGGTCAACACCGTTTAACGTTTTCAAAACATCAGAAAACAACGGGATCTTTTCGTCCGTATCCTTCAGTCTAAGTTTACATAATTCTTCGTATGTCCGGTCCCTCAGATATCCCTTTACGCCGCACATTCTCTCAAGATCGGCATCATGGAATACCACGAGTTTCTTATCTTTGGTCATCTGCACATCCAGTTCCACCGGGATCCCGGCTTCGGCCGCCCTTCTGAATGCCCATAGGGAATTTTCCGGGACCTCATGGTTATGAAGTCCCCGGTGCGCATAATTCTTCTTCTCAAAGGCCGATACATCTCTTCTTTTGTTCGGTGCTATACAATAGATCACGGCGCCGCACACTGCAGAAAAGGCTGCCACACCGCCCAAGATCCTTTTCATCTGACCTGACATCTCTGTTTTTTCCATTTTGTCTTCATCTTCTCTCTTTGATCAATCTTCCACATCAAACATTTCCAGTTTGTCCTTCGGCACGGAGGGCTTGTTGTCCCCGTGTTTTACCTGCAGCATGGTCAGGAACGAAAGAGCCACAAACAGGGCGCCATACGGGAAAAGCGTCCAATATCCGACGTACTGCAGCAGCGCGCCGGACAGGATCGGTGTCACGATCTGCGCAGCCATGGAAAAAGTGTAATAATACCCCGTAAATTTCCCGATATCGGACCCTTTACACATCTCAACGACCATCGGCAGGGAATTAACGTTGATCGCAGCCCACGCAAATCCGATCAGACAGAAGATCACGTACAATACCGGTGAAAAGCCGTGCATCGTAAAGGTCAGCACCATACCCGCAAGGAAATTGGCGGCAAGTACCACAACGCCGGTCAATATGGTCTTCTTACGGCCGATCTTGGACGCCAGTTCGCCGATGGGGATATAGGATACGATCGCCGCCGCCGTGGCTATGGTCAGGCAGAGGGATGACGATCCTAAGGACATATCCCACTCCTGCTGTGCATATTTCGTAAAGGAAGTCGTCACGGCATTGTATCCCATAAACCAAAGCGCTATGGAGATCAGCACGAAATTCAGGCTTCTCATGACGTCTTTGGGGATATATGTTTCCCCAGTCTCTTCATTGATTTTCTCCAGATCATCCTCCGGGTGCTTCGCTTCATAAGCCTCGCATTCCGCGGTAAGTTTCGGTTCTTTGATCGTCAGGAACAGGACAAGGACCGAAAGGACCATGAAGGTGGCCACGATCACAAACAGCGGCTGATAATTCACATGCGCAAGTCCCTTTGTCCGTGATTCGGAATAAAGGAATGTGGTAATGATCAGATAGATGATCCCGCCGACTGCGCCCATCAGATTGATGATCGCGTTCGCTTTGGAACGGAGCGGCTTGGGGGTAACATCCGGCATCAGTGCCACCGCAGGCGAACGGTAGGTCCCCATGGCGATGAGGAGCAGTCCCAGAACCGCGATGAAAATGATCAGATAGACATTTTGGGGTGATGCCGCATAAAGATTATCCATAAGCGGGATCAGTGTCATCAGAAGGACTGATGCCGCGGTGCCGAAGAGAATGAACGGCATCCTCTTCCCGATCCTTGTGGAACACTTATCCGACAAAGATCCCAAAAGCGGCAGCAAAAACAGGGCCACCACGTTATCGAGCGCCATGATCGCGCCCGCGATCGTATCTCCGATCCCGAATGTGTTCTTTAAGATCAACGGGATTACGTTATCATACATCTGCCAGAACATGCAGATCGACATGAACGCAAGACCTACCAGAAACGTCCTCGTTTTGTTCAGTTTCATTTCTTCCTTCTCCTTCTTCCCTTTCCCCAAATATGATTCCGGCTTGATTCCCCGGTTTCCAAAAATAAGTCCAGCGGAAGATCCGTTGGACTTATTCTTACCGTACTTATGATGTTAAGCGTTAGCCAGTTCACACAGTTCTGCCAGCATCTTCGGAAGTTCCGTTTCCATCGTTTCGTTGGAAAACTGACAGGTGCCGACTTTCTTATGTCCGCCGCCGTTGTACTTCAGCATCAGACTTCCCACATCCACCGTGCAGGTCTTATTGATGATGCTGTATCCGACAGCCGCCGAACAGCCCTGTCCGCCTCTTCCGGATACGATCCAGGCTGAAATGTTCTGCTCGGGATACATGCTGTAGATCATGAAACGGTTGCCCGTATAGATCGGATCCACACCTCTTAGATCGGAGATGATCACTTTTCCTTCCGTCTTCGTATGGGCTTTGACCATTTCTTTGAACTTTTCGGTCTGTTCGTTATAAACCTCGATACGTTCCTGTACATCCGGCATTGCAAGGATCTCTTCGGTGGATTTGTCCCTGCAGGCGATCATCAGCTTCTCCATCAGCTGATAGTTGGAAACCGTAAACTGTCTCCAGCGCCCAAGGCCTGTTCTCGGATCCATCAGAAATCCGACCAGGATCCAGCCGGTGGGATTCATGATCTCGTCGATCGTCAGATCGCCGGAATCCACCTTGTCCACCGCGACCATCATATCGTCGAAATTCGGGAAAGTCTCCTTCCCGCCGTAATACTCATAGATGATCCGCGCGCAGGACGGCGTGATCCTGCTCTCTCCGTTGTATTTTCCTTCCAGTTTCAGTCTCTCATGTTCACTGGAGTGATGATCGAACCACAGTCCGCACCCCTCCACATAAGGCACGTTTGCAAGACAGTCATTCTCGTTGATCTCGACAAGACCATCCTGCAGATCCTTCGGATGCGCAAAGGTCCAGTGATCAACAACACCTGCCGCAAGCAGAAGGGCACCGCAGGCCAGACCGTCAAAGTCCGAACGTGTCACCAGTCTCATAGCCATTACAATACACCTCCAAAAACTTTATTTTGCCTTCTGGCTGATCGCTGCCTGTGCAGCCGCCAGTCTTGCGATCGGAACTCTGAAGGGTGAGCAGCTCACATAGTCCAGACCGATCTCATTACAGAATTCCACGGAAGAAGGATCTCCGCCGTGCTCGCCGCAGATACCGACATGAAGCTGCGGATTGACGGGTTTACCGAGTTCCATGGACATTTTCATCAGTTTGCCGACACCGTTTCTGTCGAGTTTCGCAAACGGATCATTCTCAAAGATCTTCGCATCATAGTAAGCCTCTAAGAACTTACCTGCATCATCTCTGGAGAAGCCGTAGGTCATCTGCGTCAAGTCGTTGGTACCGAAGCAGAAGAAGTCAGCGTTTGCGGCGATCTCATCGGCAGTCAGCGCTGCTCTCGGGATCTCGATCATCGTACCGATCTCATACTCCAGTTTATAATTTGCAGCCTTGATCTCCTCATCCGCAACTTCCTTGACGATCTGTTTCACATACTGGAATTCCTTGACATCGCCAACGAGCGGGATCATGATCTCCGGTTTTACTTTCCAGTTGGAATGCTTCTTGGATACATTGATCGCTGCACGGATCACGGCCTTTGTCTGCATCTTTGCGATCTCGGGATAAGTCACTGCCAGACGGCATCCTCTGTGACCCATCATCGGGTTGAACTCATGCAGGGAATTGATGATCGCTTTGATCTCTTCCACGGTCTTGTTCTGTGTCTTCGCGAGTTTCTCGATATCGGCTTCCTCAGCCGGAACGAATTCATGAAGAGGCGGATCTAAGAAACGGATCGTGACCGGATATCCTTCCAGAGCCTCGTAAAGTTTTTCAAAATCACCCTGCTGGTACGGCAGGATCTTATCCAGCGCTTTTTCTCTTTCTTCCACGGTATCGGAGCAGATCATCTCACGGAAAGCGTCGATCCTGTCGCCTTCAAAGAACATATGCTCCGTTCTGCAAAGGCCGATGCCCTCTGCGCCGAGTTCTCTTGCTTTTCTTGCATCCGCAGGAGTATCCGCATTCGTGCGGACCTTCATCGTGCGGTACTTGTCTGCCCAGCCCATGATCCTGCCGAATTCACCGGCGATCGTTGCATCCACCGTGTCGATCATGCCGTCGTAAATATTACCTGTGGAACCGTCGATGGAAATGTAATCCCCTTCGTGATATTCCTTGCCGGCCAGTGTGAATTTCTTGTTTGCTTCATCCATCACGATATCGCCGCAGCCGGATACACAGCATTTGCCCATGCCTCTGGCAACAACGGCCGCATGGCTCGTCATACCGCCTCTGACGGTCAGGATCCCCTGTGCAGCCTTCATGCCTGTGATATCTTCCGGGGAAGTCTCCAGACGTACCAGAACGACCTTCTCGCCGCGGTTATGCCAGCTTTCGGCATCCTCTGCGGAGAATACGACCTTACCGCATGCAGCGCCCGGAGATGCGCCAAGGCCTCTGCCGGCAGGTTTCGTCTTCTTCAGGACATTGACATCAAACTGCGGATGCAGCAGCGTATCCAGATTTCTCGGATCGATCATGGCTACTGCTTCTTCTTCCGTCTTCATACCTTCGTCAACCAGATCGCAGGCGATCTTTAAGGCAGCCTGTGCGGTCCTCTTGCCGTTACGGCACTGCAGCATGTATAATTTTCCGTTCTCAACGGTAAACTCCATATCCTGCATGTCATGGTAATGTTTCTCCAGGATCTTGCAGACTTTGGTGAACTGGGAATAAGCCTCCGGGAACTGCTTTTCCATCTCGGAAATGTGCATCGGGGTACGGATACCTGCCACAACGTCCTCACCCTGCGCATTGACCAGGAATTCACCCATCAGTTTCTTCTCACCTGTTGCGGGATCTCTCGTGAAGGCCACGCCCGTACCGGAATTGTTGTTCAGGTTACCGAATACCATGGGCATAACGGATACCGCGGTACCCCAGCTGTACGGGATATCATTGTCACGACGGTAAACGTTCGCTCTCGGGTTATCCCAGGAACGGAATACGGCTTTGATCGCTTCCTTGAGCTGTACAATGGGATCTGTCGGGAAGTCTTCCCCGAGTTCCTGCTTATATTCAGCCTTGAACTGTTCGGCCAGTTCTTTCAGATCTGCCGCCGTTAAGTCCACATCATAAACCACATTCTTTTTCTTCTTCATCTCATCGATGAGTTCTTCGAAATGCTTCTTGCCGACACCCATGACAACATCCGAGAACATCTGGATGAAACGTCTGTAGGAATCGTAAACGAAACGCTCAAACTTCGGATCCGGGTTGCCCTTGATCATAGCGGCAACGACTTCATCGTTAAGACCCAGATTCAAGATCGTATCCATCATACCGGGCATGGATGCGCGCGCACCGGAACGGACCGAAACCAGAAGCGGCTTTTCGGGATCGCCGAAATATTTTTCGTTCTTCATTTCCATTCTGCCGACAAACTCCATGATGGATCCCATGATCTCATCATTGATCTGTCTGCCGTCTTCATAGTACTGGTTGCAGGCTTCCGTCGTTACGGTAAAGCCCTGGGGAACGGGAAGACCGATATTCGTCATCTCCGCAAGGTTGGCGCCTTTGCCGCCCAGAAGATTCCGCATCGAAGCGTTACCTTCCGTGAAAAGATACACCCATTTCTTTCTCATATTCTTTCCTCCTGTTTTGTGTTGTGGTGCAAAGAAAAGAGCCAAAATACCCCCCGGGTAGTTTGGCTCAAAAGATCATGATATGATTTTCACCTTCTGCTTACATGCGTGTAACACAATCATGGAACATGCATCCTCAACTTCTCTATAGTCTCAACATAAAAATTTTATCATATCGACAAACTTTTGTCTATTGAAAAAATAGCCCGTTTTGATGTGGATCAGAAGGTGAACTTATCGGCAAAATAAGCTTCCAGTTCGTCGATCGCAACCCTCTCCTGCTCCATGGAATCCCTGAAACGAACGGTCACGCAATTGTCGGTCTCTGAATCGAAATCGTATGTCACGCAGAACGGCGTTCCGATCTCATCCTGTCTGCGGTACCGTTTTCCGATGTTTCCTCTGTCATCAAATTCGCAGTTGTACTTCTTCGAAAGCGTCTGATAGATCGCCTCTGCGCCCTCGTTGAGTTTCTTGGAAAGCGGAAGGATCCCGATCTTAACGGGCGCAAGCGCGGGATGAAAATGAAGCACGGTACGGACATCCCCTTCTGCGATCTCTTCTTCATCATAAGCGCCGCAAAGGAAAGCCAGGAACAGTCTTTCCACACCGACGGAAGGCTCAATGACAAACGGCAGGTATCTGACATTCTTCACATCATCAAAATAGGTCAGGTCCTCGCCGGAAACATTCTGATGCTGCGTCAGATCGTAATCGGTACGGTCCGCGATCCCCCAGAGTTCGCCCCAGCCGAACGGGAACAGGAACTCGACATCGGTCGTGGCCTTTGAATAGAAGGAAAGTTCTTCTTTGTCATGATCACGGACACGCATCTCCTCTTCCTTCATACCGAGGGATTTCAGCCAGTCGATGCAGTATTTCTTCCAGTATGCGAACCATTCCAGATCCGTATCCGGTTCGCAGAAGAATTCCATCTCCATCTGTTCGAATTCTCTTACGCGGAAAATAAAGTTTCCGGGTGTGATCTCGTTCCGGAAGGATTTGCCGACCTGGCAGATGCCGAACGGGATCTTCTTGCGGCTCGTTCTCTGCACGTTCTTAAAGTTCACAAAGATACCCTGTGCGGTTTCGGGCCTTAAATATACGGTGTTCTTGGCATCTTCCGTTACGCCCTGGAAGGTCTTGAACATCAGGTTGAACTGTCTGATATCCGTAAAATTGTGCTTTCCGCAGGTAGGACAGGGAATATTGTTGTCCTCAATGTAGTTCTTCATCTGTTCCTGCGACCAGCCGTCAACGGAAGACTCCAGCGTGATGTTGTTTTCCGCAGCATAATCTTCGATGATCTTGTCGGCCCTGAATCTCTCATGGCACTCTCTGCAGTCCATCAGCGGATCGGAGAACCCGCCGAGATGTCCCGAAGCCACCCAGGTCTGCGGATTCATTAAGATCGCGCAGTCCACGCCGACATTTGTAGGGCTTTCCATGACAAATTTCTGCCACCATGCCTTCTTGATGTTATTTTTCAGCTCCACGCCGAGGATCCCGAAATCCCATGTATTGGCGAGTCCGCCGTAAATCTCGGAACCGGGATGTACAAATCCGCGCGATTTTGCCAAAGCAACGATCTTTTCCATTGTCTTTTCCATGATCTTCCCTCTTTAACTTTTCTAGATATTTTGATTTTTTATAAATCCGTCTTCAATATGTCCGGCCAAGCAGTCCGGCCGCTTTATTTCACGATCAGGATCGCTTCCCCGTTGCTTTCCGAAGAAACACGCACCGTTCTGTCATCGATATGCTCAAGGTTTGCGGAATAATACAAAACAGCCTCTTCCGTCCTGATCTGCAACGGTTCACTGACCACGAGCATGTGATAGGAAGAAAGGTCCGCGATCGCATCCCCGCTTAACATGTTGGTTCCGTAAGCATTTTTCAGGGTTGTCTTTTTCCCGTATCCCTTTTCCAGACCTTCTCCCACCGTTCCGTAGAACAGTTCCACCCGGTTAAACTTTGCATAGTCGTCTGCCGACCGGTACAGAAGATCCACATAAGCATAGCCGTCCCTGACTTCACAGCTGTTCAGATGTACCGCGCCGTTACCGTGATCCTGATTGTAAAGATCTATGATCTCCTGCGAACGGCTCTGCAGTTCTTCGGCCGAATATTGATCTTCCGGAAATTCCTCAACGACAAGACTTTCGATCTTCCCGTCCTGTTTTATATACAGCGTTGACTCCGTATCCATAACCGTCTCCTGCGTCTTACAGGATGACAGCAGCAAAAGGAACAGGCAGCCAAGCAACATCAATCCCTTTTTCATTATCGTTCTTACCTGTTCAGTAAAAATCAAACCGGTGCGTGATGCGTATGCACGACCCACGCGTTCACAATTATACAAAAGTGATGCGCCATTTTCAACTGCAATTTACGGCCTGTCGGGAACCATTTCGGCAAAGAGCTTCAGGCTTTTGAATTCCCTGTCGTAAAAGCGCTTCCGGTAAATTTCATTGATCGTGTCCAGTTCCGCAAGGACTTCCCTGCTGACCGCAAACGTATACAGATGCGCGATCGGCGTATTGACGATAAAATCAACCGCATAAACCGTCGCATCCAGCCAGGTTCTTCCTGCGGGGACCCCGGGAAAGGTTCCTTCCACGGCCAGGATCCGGATCTCGTAAACCGCGCGGACGAGCGCATTGTCAAGATTCGGATTGATGATGGCCCGGACCGACTGGTACAGAAGTTTCAGCAGTTCGAGTTCATCATTGTTTTCTCTGGCATAATAGGATGCAAGTTCGAGAAAGTACATGCCAAGATACGCGCCCTCAAAATCCGTACGCAGTTCTTCAAAATACTGGGTGATCTCCACATCGACCAGATTATAGGCTGTCTTGCCCTCATACAGTTTGAACTGTCCGAAGCAGAACGGGTTCGTGGCCGCCATATGCTTGTTTCCCGGCCTTCTGCAGCCTCTTGCAAACACCGTGATCTTTCCGAGTTCTTTGGTCAAAACAACGAGGCGCCTGTCGTAATCACCAACAGGCCCCGTTTCCAAGATCATTCCGGTTGCAAGAACAAAATCCCTCATATGATGTGCCTTGTCAGTTTTTGGGGTCATACCCGAAATTTTTGAGCAGGAAATCCGAATCTCTCCAGTCTTTCTTGACCTTGACCCAGAGTTTCAGATTGACCTGTTCTTCCAGCATTCTCTCGATCTCATAGCGGGCAGCGGATCCGATCTTTTTGAGCATCGCACCACCCTTTCCGATAATGATTCCCTTGTGGGAATCTTTTTCACAGATGATCACGGCATCAATATTGACGATCTTATCCGTAAACTGCATGCGCTCGATCGTAACGGCGATCCCGTGCGGGATCTCGTCATCGAGGCATTTCAATGCCTTTTCCCGGATCATTTCCGCAACGATCTGTCTCTGCGGCTGGTCCGTGATCGTGTCTTCATCGTAAAACGCTTCCCCGTACGGCAGATATTTTAAGATCAGCGGGATCAGGGCATCCGTATTCTCACCCTTCAGAGCGGAAAGCGGGATCACTTCGGCAAAATCACACAGATCCTTATAGGCATCGATGATCCCGAACATTTCCTCTCGCTTTACGGTGTCGGATTTGTTGATCACGAGGATAATGGGCGTTTTACAGTTCTTCAGCTTTGCTGCGATCTTTTTATCCGTCTTTCCGACATAAGTGGAGGCTTCCACAAGCCACAGCACAACATCCACATCGGAAAGCGTTCCCATGGCGACATTCACCATATAATCGCCGAGTTTGTTCCTTGCTTCATGGATCCCCGGCGTATCCAGGAACACGATCTGTCCTTCTTCCGAAGTGTAGACGGTCTGGATCCGGTTTCTCGTCGTCTGCGGTTTGGCGGATGTGATCGCGATCTTCTGTCCGATCAGACGGTTCATCAGTGTCGATTTTCCGACATTGGGTCTTCCGACGATCGCGGCAAAGCCGGATCTGTATTGTGGATTCTGTGTCGTATGTTCCATGGCTGTCCGGCTCTATTTGGTATCCGGTTTATTCTGACCGTTATCCGGTGTCTCCGGCTTGCTTTGTACTGCAGGCTTACCCTGCGGCTGAGCCGGTCCTGCCGGACGGTTCATGTTCTGCATGTTTGCCTGCATTCTGATCCGGTTTCTTTCGGCGCTCTTTCTTGCAGCGCGAACAATGGCTCTTACGATCAGGAAGATCACAAGCACGATCATGCCGATGATCGTAAGTACCAGAATGATATACGGAAGGCCGATCACAAAGCCGATCCCGAATTCCTTGAATCCGTTTCCGATCTGATAGAGATTCTCCGCAAATCCGATCTTGATCCGCTCTCCTGCCGATTTCTTCACTTCTTCCACAGGCGTGTAATGCGTGACTTCATCTGCATAGATATAGATCGTGGAATAATCCACCTTGTTGTCCATGGAACGAATCTGTCTCTCATAGGATTCGATCTGGTAGCTGACTTCCGTGAGTCTTGCTTCCAGTGTCAGGAGTGTATCCAGATCTTCCGCTTTTGCGATCAGATCGTTCAGACGTTTCTGTTCGGATTTTAAGGATTCGATATGTGCCTGTGTGTCCGCATATTCCAGTGTCACGTCCTCTGTGGAAAGCGTCTTGTTGGTGATGTTGGACTGCTCGGCAACCGAAGAAACAAAAGAATCCAGTTTGTCGTTCGGAACTCTTGCTGTGATCGAAGCGTGTCTGTTGGATTCGGTATTGTAAAGGCTCCGGCCGCTGATCTCACTCATCTCGATGTAGCCGCCGAGTGCGTTTACTTTCTGCTCAATGTTGGCAAGGAATTTGTCAAACTCTTCCGTTTCCACGTTCAGATTGACATTCTTGATCAGTTTCCGGGAAGAAGACTGTGCATTTTCGTTGATGATCTCGGCATCCTGCGGCGCTCCTTCGTCATAAGACTCTTCATAAGCTTCTTCCGCCGCATACACATCATCCGTATACATGTAGTCCCCTTCTGCTGCAGCGGCAACGGGTTCCTCATCATAATATGCTTCCTCTCGCGCCGACTTATAGGATCCGGAATCGGCACTTGAACTTCCGCAGCCTGCAAGCAGAAGAACAACAGCAAGCGCTGCCGGGATGCATCTTGTCATTTTCACATTCTTTTTCATGCTCATTCTCCTTTTCATCAATCTTCTCCGTATCATTTTCAGTTGATCAGATTTTCCACACGGTCAAAGAGGTCCTCCGCTTCTTTGATCTTCTCTTCACCGCCGACCACGCAGAGATGGTCCTGCGAAATAATGGCATCGATATAGGCGGAAAGCGCATTGATATCGGATGCGGTCGCATTCAGGATCTGATCCCGCTCTCTCTGTTCATCTTCATCACTGCGTCCGGTCAGATAAGCCCCAAGAGAACGGCTGCCCTTCTGCTGCGGTGTCATCGGTGTATCCACATCGGACATCGTGCCGATGATGCATTTGGTCAGATCCCGTTCTTCCGGTTTCCAGTTCCTGACATATTCGGCCGCCTTTTTGTAGACATCCACGGTCTTTTTCAGGTTCGGATCCCTGTAGCTTGTAAAGAACGCGCCGCCGGACCTTCTGAACGAGGACATGCATCCGTATGCACCGCCGAGCACGCGCACATTGTTCCAGAGATAATCGTATCCCAGAAGCACTCTTAAGATCAAAAGAGCTCCCGTAAACTTAAGACCTGCTTCTCTAAAGTTTCCGGCCATCGCAACATACTGCACTTTCGAGGAAGTCTTGAAGCCTTCGTTTACAGACTCGGCTTTCAGATTAAACGGTTTGTTGATAAAGCCTTCCGGCTTCAGTTTCCCGATAAACGCTTTTGCCTGCTCCTTAAGATTTTCCACCTGTTCTTTTTCGGAAGTATAATCCACGAGCAGATGATCCTTGGTAAAGGTTTTGCCGATGAGTTCCTGCAGTTTACGGACCAGTTCCTCATATCTGTTGTCAAAATCACGTTCAAGCTCCGTAATAAACCGGTAGAAATTGATTCCGCTCAGATTTTCCTTGACCCTCTGCGCCATACTGCAGTAAGACAGGGCGCGGTTGGATGCGGTCACGTGGCCGGAAGAAGGCATGGCATCTTCCAGTCTGGATTTGAGCATTCCGATCAGTTCCCGGATCCTCTTTTTATCGGAAAAATCAGATGCGAACAGCACTTCTTCGATCATCTCAAACGCAAACGGCAGCTTGTCGTACAGCACTTTCGAGCGGACCTCGAAAAACAGCATCGCCTCATCATTTCTGTGATCCACATAAGAAGGTGTTCCGAACGTGATCCCGCCGGTGTTGATATTCACGATGTTGAAAAGATCCGCATATTTGTAATGCGCGGTATCGATCAGTCCCAAAAGGTCGGAAAGAAGCGCCAGATACGGCAGATCCTCTTCCCCGATCCCGGTCACGTCAAAGAGCAGTGTCAGATAGCCGATTCCGTTTGTAAACACATCATGCGTCAGGACCGTGACCTTGTCGATCTCGTCCCGGGCATTGATGAACGGCTGCGCCTCCTTCTTGATATCGGAGATCTTTAAAAGCGGGATGCTTTCAAGTTCTTCTCTGGTGCTCGGCTCTTCCTGATACTGATGCAGTGCCTTCGTCTGCTCGATCAGTTCTTCGATCTCCCCTTCGGAAAGAGAGTTCTTATATGCTTCCAGTTTCTTTGCAAGTTCCGCATCCAGCTTCGCGCTGAGTCCGATCTCGGGCTCCACGATCACGAAGGCCGCATGCGTGTTCTCAAGCAGGTATTTTTTGACCAATCCTTCAAAATAACCCGTATCCACCTGTGATTTTAAGAAAGCAAACGTATCGTTCTGTGCGATATGCATGAATGGCTCGTTCTCATCATAGAGCCAGGAATCAAAGGACTGCAGACCGTACATCAGTCCCTTCGGATAATGTCCGAAGTCCGCTTCGCGGTATCTGAACTCATAAAAATTGATCGCAGCCCTGAGCGCCTGTTTGTCAAACCCGTTTTCACTGACATCCCGGTAAACCTTCATGATCGTATCCCGGAATGTGTCCAGGCATTCCCTGTTGGAATTCTTGGCGACAACGGAAAAATAAGGCTGATAGGTACTGCACTCGTAGGATCCCTGTACATCTTTTGCGATCCCGGCATCCAGAAGTGCCTGATTCAATACCGCGCCCGGTGCAAGCAGAAGCGCATATTCGATGATCTGAAAAGCAACATACAGATTCTTGTCAAGCGATGTATCGATGACGGATGTGTAGGATAAATGCGTTTTGTCCTTCACACCTTCCTCTTCCGTAACGGAATACGGGAAAGATCTGATCACCGGCTCAGGGAACGCTTTCTGTAAGCCGATGGAAGAATCGATCTGTAACGCATCGAATTTACTGAGATATTCTCTGTCCAGAAAATCCAGCCGTTCAGCCATATCCATGTTTCCGTACATGTAGATATAGCTGTTGGACGGATGATAGTACCGTTTGTGAAAATCAAGAAAATCTTCGTATGTCAGATCCGGGATCACCTGGGGATCGCCGCCGGACTCGAAGAAGTAAGTGGTGTCCGGGAAAAGCACTTCCATGATCTTTCGATCGAGCAGATCATCCGCAGATGAAAAAACGCCGCGCATCTCATTATAGACCACGCCGTTGATCGTGACCGGATCATCTTTATCTTCGATCTCGTAATGCCAGCCTTCCTGCATAAAGATCTGCTTTCTGCTGTAGATGTTCGGATAGAAAACGGCATCCAGATATACATGCATCAGATTCTTGAAATCCGCATCATTGCAGCTGGCCACGGGATAGACCGTTTTATCCGGATACGTCATGGCGTTTAAGAATGTGTTCAGCGATCCCTTTGCAAGCTCCACGAAAGGGTCTTTGGCCGGAAAACGCTTCGATCCGCAGAGGACCGAATGCTCTGTGATATGCGGAACGCCCGTGGAATCGGAAACGGGCGTGCGAAAGCCGATGCAGAACACTTTATTCTCTTCATCATTGGAAAGCAGCATGATCTTCGCGCCGGTCTTCTTATGGGTCAGAAGATAGCCCTCGGAATTTAAGTCCGCGATCTTTTCCTGCCTTTCCAGCCGGTATGCTTTTAATTCCTGTAACGCGTTCATGTCTTTATTCTGCAATACATGCACCTCCAAACGTATCACTCTGTTGTCTGAATAAAATCGATCCTGTTGCCGCTTAGGCGGACGGCTTCTTCGATCACGGAAACTTCCTCTTCCATTTCCGCGGCCAGTTCTTCGATGCTGACCTTTCTGAGCAACGCTTCCGATAATTCTTTGGCCGCATCATAAACACGATTGACCTGCTCCGCGATCCTGCTGTCGATGTCGGACTCCTTGTTCTGATCGGCGACCAGTTTTTCCATGGCGTCCATGACCGTATGCGTCAGAAACATTTCCACTTCTCTTGCATCTTCACAAAAGTCAAGGCTCTGCGCACCCATGAGCAATGCGATGTTTCCTTCGCCGATGAGATCTTCAAGCTGCACGCCCTGTCCGTCATAGAGTTTTGCGATCTCCGTTACATCCTTTAAGTACAGAAGCGGGATCGTTTCCGCGGCAGCCGCCTTATCTCTGAACACCGCATCGACTCGTTTCAAACGTTCCTTGTCATCAACCACTTCCAGTGATTCGAGCTCACTGAAATAGTTATTCTTTTCTTCCGGTCCGGTTTCGGACTTCTTCGTTGTATTTCCCATTTTCTTTTCCTGCAAATTGCGAAACATTGCTTCGCAATATACTACAAGTCAGGTAGTACTTATAATATGTGTTTATGTGTGAAGAGGTGCTCCTGGCAGTATTCGTAATTGCCGTTACACTTGGAGCAGAACCTGAATTCCAGATTGTCTCCGTCTTCTTCCGTTCTCCCGCAGATCGCACATTTATGCTTCGTGACCGCCTTCATCTTGGCAGCCTGCTGTGTCTGGCGCCGGTATTCGGCTCTTCTGTGTACCTCGGAAGGCTTGATCCTTGAAAAGTTTCTGGTGGTCAGGAAGAACACCAGGAAATTCAAAAGCGATGCGACGATCACGACTTTGATCGCCATATTTCCCATGAAAAAGCTGATCAGAAGCACGGCGATATCCAGCCAGGCCATCCACTTGATCTTCACCGGGATGATGAAGTACAACAGGACGCGCATATCCGGATAGGAAGCCGCAAACGCTAAGAAGATCGAAAGATTGATATAATAGGTCGAAACCGCCATGCCGATCGTTCTGCCAAGCCCCTCGTGATCAACCGTTGCAATATGAAATACGGGAAACGAAGGCAGCATGGCATAAACGCCGTAAAGGATAAATGCTCCGATCAGCGTGAAGAGCATCCCCGAAAACAGGTATACATTATAGCGGAATGTTCCCCAGGTCCTTTCCAAAGATGTGCCGATCGAATAATAGAAAAACAGCATCACGATCGTAAAAATGCTTAAGGAAGACGGCGGCATCAGGATCCAGGTCACGATCCTCCAGACCTGTCCGTGCAGGATCTGATAAGGATCCAGGCTCATAAAATCCAGTGATCCCGTCAGTCTTAGGATATACCCGATCACATAGCCGATGATCAGGTACAAGGACAGATTTCTGATCGCAAATCTGCCGATCTTCCGTTCCATTTTATCAAGAAAACGATTCATTTCTTTCTTTCCAATCTTTATAAGTTCTGTCTTTTAACCGGTCACGCCAGTTTTCTTTTCAGATAAGCGAGCAGATCCGCTCTGGTCGTTGACTTTAACACGTAGCCTTCCGGTTTCAGTTCCATGACCCTCGCCACATCTTCCCTTGAGCCGACGCCTGTCAGAAATACGACAGGGATCTGTGCCGTATCCGCATTCTGTCTGAGCATCTGCAGCACCTGCGGTCCGTTCACAACAGGCATTTCGTAATCCAAGAGGATCATGTCGATCTTTTCGCCCTCCGGGATCTTTAACAGAAAGCTGATCGCCTGCATGCCCGTGGTCACGATATCCACTTCGAAATCCTTTTTCAGCCATTCCCTGACCATTTTGGCATACGGCGGATCGTCATCCACGATCAGGATCCTTTTTTTCGTCTTATCTTCTTTTGCCGAAAGATCCGCAGCATCCTCGACCGCTTTTTGCAGCGTGTCCATATCGACGGGACGGTTGATCCAGATACTGTCCTTTACTTCCGAAAAGATATCAAAGAAATCCTTATGAAAGCTGTCTTCACCGATAAACAGGACTGCCCTTTTTGCATCCAGGATCTCTCCGATCGCGACGGAAAGGGTCTTCTGTTTTTCATGGTCCTCAATGATGTCATTCGGCAGATATACGATAAACACCGGAACATCACCGGTCAGGGACTTCGTTCTGTGAAAATCACCCGTAAGCGTTATCACCCGGTTGTCCGGGCCTGTCAGATTTTTTTCGATCCCGTTCACGATCACGCTGGTCTGAAATGCCAGAATGGCAATGTTCATGTGTTCTTATCCTCCAAAAACAGATCTAAGTCAAAATCAGGATGCAGCACTGTTTCCTGCCAGATAACTGCGAAAAGCGGTCGCGAAGGCATGATAGGTTTTCTCCAAAGAAACATGATCTTCCATCAAAAGCATCCGGAACAGTTCCCTGGCATCGCTTTCATATTCCGGAAGGTGCAGGAGCACACACTGCTGACGGACCGCGCGAAGACAACCCGCAAACAGCAGGCTTTCCTTGCTCTCATAAAACCGGTCGCAGTCATCCAGAAGCAGGTTGAGTTCCAAAAGATCTTCTTCGGAAGAAGCAACCGTGTCATCCGCATTCGCATAACGCTTCCAAAGCCATCTGGTCAGGACATGGTTTAAGTACTTGGCAGAAACCGGCTTCACAAGATAATCGTTGAATCCGGCCAGCAGAAATTCCTTGTACTGTTCATCCATCGCCACATCGGTGATGAACACAAGCGGCACTTCCTGGTAATAGGGTCCCGGCATCCCCCGGATCTCCTCTGCCAGCTCGAAAGCCGTGATATCACTGATATTCTGATCGATGAAGATCATGTCATAAACATGTTCACTGATCTCTTTGATGGCGCTTTTGGCATTCAACGCCCTGAATACCGATGCGGCATACGGCTGCAGCATCTTCTCAAACACGTTGATCCGGATCGAATTCTCGTTGACGATCAGAAGCCTTGCGCCTCTGGCGATCTTGAATTCCGACTCCGGTTCATCAGGCACCGTCACATTCATCGCACGTTCCCGGATCTCGATCGGCGCCGTGTCCGCTTCCTCATTTTCCATTCCGCAGATCGTGATCACGGAAATGAACAGTTCATGAAACCGGTCGTAGACCGGTCTGACATCGATGGTGATATCCCTGTTTAACGGCGCATAGATCGCATTGATGCTGTAGGAACCGTTGATCGACTCGTTATGAAGTCTGGCTTCCGTTTCCGGTGTCATCAGAAACAGATCCTCGACCCTTTGTCCGATAAAGTCATTCTTGATGACCTTTCCGACGATCATGCCGCGTTTGTTCGTATAGACTACTCTGAAACTGTCATCACAGATCAGAACGATATCCACAATGTTTTTCCTTAGGATGTCCTCATAGTCCTCTTCCCGGATCACGATCTTGCGGTGATAGATCAACAGTTTCGGCATCAGCAGGATCGTTCCGATGCAGGTTAAGGGCAGATAAGGCAGATGCGGCAGATGCAGGGGATCGAACAGCATATCCGTTAGTTCCAGGATTGCTCCGAGTGCGGAAAACGAAAACGTCAGCAGCCAGAGCCGCATCAGATACCGCTCTCTCTTTTTCAGATCTTTCCGGTTGAAATAATGATAAATGTATACCAGTCCCGCCAGATAGATCACATTGAACACCGCATGCAATATGATCTGCAGAACGGAAGAGATCGGGTAGCTGACACCGAAAACAGCTTTTTTCAGCGTGCCTCCGCTCAAGAACGTGTCGGCAAAATAGATCGCCAGCCCGAGGTAATAGAGTACGGAAATGATCAAACCAACAAACTTTCCGTGATAATTCATCGAATAGGCGCCCATGTTCAGGAGATTTGCCACAAGGACCACGCCCGCATACCAGTAAACGGCATACATGAGATATTTTGCCGTATCGCTTCTCACAAGAAGCATGGCGATACTCATCACACACTGCAGGGAAAACGCGCAGCTGATGATGATCTGTCTGTTGATGGCATGCCTGTCTTTTACGCGCACCTGAAATGAGATCGCCTGGGAAATGGCGATCAGCATTTCAACAAATAATGCGCCATAGATCAGTATCTGTAACATAAACACCTCATAGGATCATTTTACGATCAGATTCAGGATCCTTCCGGGAACATAGATGACTTTGACGATGTTTCCGGTCAGTTTGTCACCGAGCATTTCCTTTGCGGCAGCGACCGCCTCGTCCTGCGTCGCTTCCTTCGGGATCATGATCGTTCCCTTCGTCTTCCCGAGAACCTGTACGCCGATCTCGATGGTATCTTCCACCGTCTTTGCCTCGTCAAATGCAGGCCATTTTTCATAGGCGATGGTCTTGTCATGTCCGAGATTCTGCCAGAGTTCCTCACCGACATGCGGGCAGACGCAGGCGAACATCTTTACAAAGCCTTCCGCATATTCCAAAGAACATTTTCCTTCTTTGTAGCAGGCATTCATAAAGATCATCATCTGGCTGATCGCCGTGTTGAATGCAAGCTTTTCAAAATCGTTCGAGATCTTCTTCACGCTCTGGTGATAGATCTTTTCAAGCGCAGGCGTTGCGTCTTTTGTGACATTGCCTTCCGTTGTGAGGAAGGTCCATACACGGTTGATGAACTTGAACGCGCCGTTCACGCCGTCATTGCTCCAGGGTTTGCTGACTTCCAAAGGTCCCATGAACATTTCATAGAGACGAAGGGTATCCGCGCCGTATTCGCGGACCACATCACTCGGATTGACCACGAATTCCGGAAAACGTTTTCCCATCTTGATCCCGTTTTCCCCTAAGATCATCCCCTGATGCACCAGTTTCTTAAAGGGTTCCTTGGTCGGTGCAAGACCGTTATCATAGAGGAACCTGTTCCAGATCCTCGAATAGATCAGGTGCCCGACCGCATGCTCCGGTCCGCCGATATAAAGGTCAACCGGCATCCAGTGTTTCAGAAGTTCCTGATCCGCAAACACATCCTCATTGTCGGGATCGATATAACGCAGGAAATACCAGGATGATCCGGCACTTCCGGGCATGGTGGAAGTTTCCCTGATACCTTTTACGCCGTTATGGTCATACTGTTTCCATTCCGTCGCGTTTTCCAAAGGCGCCTTTCCGTTCTTGCCTTTGTAATCCTCAAGTTCCGGAAGGATCAGCGGCAGCTCGTCATCATCGAGCACATGGATCTTTCCGTCCTCCGTATGAACGATAGGCACGGGTTCTCCCCAGTAGCGCTGTCTTGCAAAGATCCATTCACGGAAGTGATAATTCACGGTACGTCTCGCAACACCCATCTTTTCCAGTTTGACCGTAATGGCTTCCTTGGCCTCTTCCACGGTCATCCCGTTGAATTCTTCGGAATTGATCAGTTTGCAGCCTTTTCCGAGATAATCCTGTTTTTCAAAAGCACACTCCGTCGTATCCCTGCCTTCGATGACCTGCAGCATCGGGATCTTGTGCGCAACCGCATATTCAAAGTCTCTCTGGTCATGGGACGGTACCGCCATAACGGCGCCGGTTCCGTAATTGGCCAGAACAAAATCACCGATAAAGAGTTCCACTTCCCTGTTGTTGACGGGGTTGATACAGGTCACGCCTTTTAAGCGGCAGCCTGTCTTGCCCTTGTTCAGTTCCGTTCTGTCCATATCGTTTTTCTTTTTGGTCTCTTCGATATAGGCCTTCACTTCTTCCTGATTCTCGATCCGCGGCATCAGGGTCTGCACAAGATCACCGTCCGGCGCCAGCACCATGAAGGTGATGCCGTAGATCGTTTCGATACAGGTTGTAAAAATGGAAAAGCTTCCGCCGCCGACGATCTGAAAATCAACTTCCACGCCGGTGGATCTGCCGATCCAGTGACGCTGCATGTCCTTTGTGGACTCCGGCCAGTCGATCTCATCGAGGCCTTCCAGCAGTTTCTCCGCAAAAGCCGGCTGGTCGATGACCCACTGCTTCATGTTCTTGCGGACAACAGGATACCCGCCGCGCTCCGATTTTCCGTCCACGACCTCATCATTACTTAACACGGTGCCGAGTTCTTCGCACCAGTTGACCGGCATGTCGATATATTTCGCATAGCCCGCCTCATAAAGTTTCTTAAAGATCCACTGTGTCCACTTATAGAATTTCGGATCGGAAGTCGCGATCATCTTGGACCAGTCATAGTCAAAGCCAAGTTCCTTCAGCTGTTTTGAAAACGTCGCGATATTCTGCTGTGTGAACCCGTCCGGGTGATTTCCTGTATTCACGGCATACTGTTCCGCCGGAAGCCCAAATGAATCGTATCCCATGGGGTGCAGGACATTAAATCCCTGCATACGCTTCATGCGGGACACGATGTCTGTTGCCGTATAGCCTTCCGGATGCCCTGCGTGCAGGCCGACACCCGAAGGATAGGGAAACATATCCAGAACATAGAATTTCGGTTTGGAAAAATCACGGACATCGGTTTTGAATGTCTGTTCTTCCTCCCAGAACTTCTGCCATTTTTTCTCGATTTCACTGTGATTGTAAGCGCTCATCTGTTCTCTTCTTTCTTCCCTGCAAAAGCCTTAAAACGGGTTTTTGCGATTTTTCTCTAACATTTCTATTTTATAGAAAATCGGCAAAGATTACAACACTTCGTTACAGATCCTTAAAATGAAACTGCTTTTGTCCGTCTGCATATTCCCCGACCGTCTGTCCGCTTCCGTACAACAGATATTTGTAGGTGGTCAGGCCCTCCAGTCCGACAGGTCCCCTTGCATGCAGTTTTGATGTGCTGATGCCGACTTCCGCGCCGAAACCGTAACGGAATCCGTCGGAAAACCTTGTCGAGCAGTTAACATAACATCCGGCGGAATCCACCAGTCTTAAGAATCTCTCTGCCGTCTCGTGATCATTTGTGATGATCGCATCCGTGTGGTGCGAGCCGTACCGGTTGATATGTGCGATCGCCTCATCCACATCATCCACCAGTTTCACGGAAATGATCAGATCCAGATATTCCGTACGGAACTCTTCTTCCTTCATCTCCTGACATTCGATCAGTTCGCTGACTTCTTTTGTTCCGCGAAGCAGAACATTATGTGCGCGAAGATCTTTGGCGATCTTTGGAAGCGCTTCTTTTGCGATCTGTCTGTTTACAAGCAGCGTTTCTGCCGCATTGCAGGCCGCCGTGTACTGGATCTTGGCATCCGTGATGATCTTTACGGCCATATCAACGTCCGCATCCTTATCCACGTAGATATGGCAGATGCCGTCTGCATGTCCCATGACGGGGATCTTTGTGTGGTTCATGATATATTGCACAAATGAATTCGACCCTCTCGGAATGATCAGATCCACGGATCCGTAGCAGTTCAGCAGTTCATCGATCTCACTGTGCGCCTGTGCCTGATGCATACAGCCTTCCGGCGCGCCGTTCTCTATAGCCGCGCGGCTGATCAGTTCGTACAGGATCCGGTTGGTGTTTCTGGTCTCACTGCCGCCTTTTAGAACCACGCAGTTTCCACTCTTGATGCAGAGCGTTGAGATCTGCACCAGTGCATCCGGCCTGGACTCGAAGATGATGCCGATCACGCCGATCGGGCAGGTGGTCCTGACAAGACGCAGTCCCTCATCGAGTTCGCGGTCCATGAGTTTCCTGTTCAGCGGGTCAGAGAGGCCGATCAGCTGATCGATCCCTTCCGCGACGGACGCAAGCTTGTGTTCGTCAAATTTCAGCCGCTTGATCACGGGATCCGGAAGGTTGTCGCTCTTTGCCTGCTCCAGATCTTTTCTGTTTTCCGTAAAGATCTCTTCACGGTTCTCAAGAAGCGTTTCTTTGACCGCGCGTAAGATCCTGTTTCTGACTTCTTCGGAAAGAGAAGCCATCCTGAAACTGTCGGCTTTCATTTTCCGTGTGATCTCTGCCATGCTCTTTTCTTTTTCCATGCTGTTCTTCGCCTTCCTGTAAGTTAGTATATATGCGGCCGCCTGGTCAGGTACGGACAGTGAATTTCTGAAGAAATTCACTGTCCTACCAGATCTCCGCGATATCCAGGATCAGCCGCTCTGTCTTTTCCCAGCCAAGGCACGGGTCCGTGATCGATTTTCCGTAGACTCCGCCGCCCACTCTCTGGCAGCCGTCCTCGATATAACTTTCAACCATGAAACCTTTGATCATCTTCTTCACACTTTCGTTGTGTTTCATGGAATTGATGACTTCCTTGATGATCCGCGGCTGTTCGAACGGGTCCTTGTTCGAATTGGAATGGTTCGTGTCAATGATCGCAGCCGGATTCAAAAGTTCTTTCTTGCTGTACATATGATACAGCTGGATCAGATCCTCATAATGGTAATTCGGACGGGATTCGCCGTGTTTATTCGTATAGCCTCTTAAGATCGCATGCGCATACGGGTTTCCGCCGGATTTCACTTCCCAGCCCCTGTAAATGAAGGTATGTCCGTGCTGGGCGGCAAGGATCGCATTGAGCATGACCGCAAAATCACCGCTGGTCGGATTCTTCATCCCGACCGGCGCACTGATCCCGCTTGCAGTCAGCCTGTGCTCCTGGTCTTCCACAGACCTGGCGCCTACAGCCACATAGGCCAGAAGATCGTCGAGATACTGGTGGTTTTCCGGATAGAGCATTTCATCCGCGCAGGCAAACCCTGTTTCACTGATCGCTTTGATATGCAGATGCCTGGTGGCGATGATCCCCTGGAACAGATCCGGTTTTTCATCCGGATTCGGCTGGTGCAGCATGCCCTTATAGCCTTCACCCGTTGTACGCGGTTTATTCGTATATACCCGCGGGATGATCAGGATCTGATCTTTCACTTTTTCCTGCAGGGGACGAAGCCTCGAAATATAATCGATCACACTGTCCTCGTTGTCCGCGGAACACGGTCCGATGATCAATAACAGCCTGTCGCTTTGACCGGCAAAGATCGCTTCCGCCTGTTCCTTTGCCGCTCTGACAACTTCCCGGTGTTCTTTCGTCAGAGGGCACATCTCTCTGACTTCTGCCGGAAGCGCCAGTTTCCGTATGAATTCCACGCTCATCGTTACTCCTCCTCTATTTGTCAAACAGCAGCCTTCTTTTGGTGGAAAGCCGCATTTTTTCTTTCAGCCCTTTCGCATCCTCTTTTGCGATCATCTCGCGGATGCTTTCCATCTCACCGATAAAGGAATCGATCCGGTCAAGCAGCGGTTCCCTGTTCATAAAGAACAGTTCTGTCCACATATCTTCGTTGATCCTTGCGATCCTGGTCAGATCACGGAAGGAATCTCCCGTATAATCCCGCAGTTTTTCGTTGTCGTCACAGGTCATTAGCGCTACGGCAATACAATGGGTCAGCTGTGATACATAAGCGATCATACTGTCGTGTTCCCTGGGGGTCAGTTCCGAGATCCTCTGAAAGCCTAAGATCCTGCCGAGGTTTTTGCACCAGTGGATCGCCTTTTCCGTATTCTTGTCCGTGGGCACGACAATATAATTGGCATCCCTGAAGATCCTGTCGTCGCTGTTCTTAACGCCGTATACTTCCCGTCCGGCCATCGGATGCGCCGCAATGAATTCCGCATCTTCCCTGAGGATTTCCTGCACATCGGATACGATCGCGGATTTGATCCCCGTAACATCCGTGATAATCACATGACTTTTGAACAGGTGCTGATACGTTCTGACCCAGTCCGTGACGATCGAAGGATAAAGCGCAAGGATCAGACAATCCGCTTTCGGGATCAGAGAATCATCCACAGCCCCTTCGTCTATGATCTTTTCTTCGAGCGCATAGTTGATCGCCTCAGGATCTTTATCCATTGCAAGTACATGATATCCGAGGCGCTTTAATGCCCTCGCATAGCTGCCGCCGATCAGACCGAGTCCCACGATCAGAACATTTGCATCATTGATCCATTCCATGTCATACCTCACATGATTGATTGATATCCAAAACGATCCCGAGGCTTTTCAGGTCCTCAAAAAATGACGGATAACTCTTCCTGACAGCCTCCGCGCCGTTGATCGTTCCGCCTGTCTTGGTCAGCAGAACGGCAAGCGCCATCACGATCCTGTGATCATTGTGTCCGCACAGGGGTTCCTGCGGTTTTTGAAGCCCGGGATCAATACAGATCCTGTTTTCTTCCATTACGGAACTGATCCCGCATTTCTTCAGTTCCTCGCACATAGCAAGGCCCCTGTCGCTCTCTTTCATCTTAAGCCTCGCCGTACCGGTAAATTCCGCGCCGTTTAAGCAGGCCGCAAGTGCAAACAATACGGGGCCTAAATCCGGGCAGTCCGAAATGTCCAGTTTTGCATATCCGCTTCTCAGTTTCTCGAAATATTCCCTGTATATCCTGTCTCCCTGCCTGCTGTTTTCATCCAGCCCGGTAATTTTTACCGATCCGCCGAGAAGATTCAGTGCATCCGGGAACGCCGCATTGCTGTAATCGCCTTCCGCGGTTATTGTATTGCCGCAATACGATTGCGAACCGGGTATCACTATCGTATTCCCGGTTCTTGATACATTTGCCGAAAACGCGGACAAGGCCTGCAGGGTCAGTTCGATATAGGACAGGCTTTCCACCGGCGGGATCAGAACGATCTCGCTGTCCTTCTCAAGTAAAGGCAATCCGAAGAGCAGTCCTGTCACAAACTGGGAACTGATGTTACCGGGGATACGGTAAGTACCCGGTTCCAGTTTTCCGCAGACCTCTATATGATCCGCCTGTTTGGCAAAAGTGATCTTCTGCTTGCTGCAGATCTCTTCGTAAACGGAAAACGGCCGTTCCAGAAGCCTTGTGCTTCCAAAAAACCGGGCATGGATCCCAAGCGTCATGGCGATCCCCATAAAAAACCGCATCGTGCTGCCGCTTTCCCTGCAGAAAAGATTCACCGTTTCATCAGGAACAGCTCCACCCGTTCCCTCTACCGTGATCTCTCCCCTGATTTGATCTTCGCTCACAGATGCCCCGAGCGCTTTCATACAGTCCATGGTCGCAAGGATATCCTCGGAAAATGCGACATTTCCGATCACGCTTTTACCGGGCGAAAGCATGGCAAGGATCAAAAGCCTGTGCACGATGCTCTTCGAAGGCTGCGCCTTAACGGTTCCCTTTCCTGTTGACTGCTGTATCGTTACTTCCACTGCTGTTTATTCCTTCTTAAAGGTCTTCAATATCTGTTAGATAAATCATTACGGTTTATTACAGTATTCGATCAAATAATCCATCGCTTCGGTATATCCGTTCAGCCCGTGTCCCATGATCGTATGCACGCAGGCCTGCCTGATATAGCTGATCTGCCGGAACTCTTCCCGTTTGGTCACGTCCGAAATATGCACTTCCACGACCGGAAGGCCGACGGCCTTTGCAGCATCCAGAATGGCGATGCTGGTATGCGTATAAGCGCCGGGATTGATGATGATCGCATCATCCCACCGGTAAGCGCCCTGGATCATCTCCACAAGATCTCCTTCATGATTGCTCTGCAGGATCTCAACCTCGATCCCTTTTTCTTTTGCATGTTTTCCGATCATCTCACACAGGTCTTTATATCCTGTATTCCCGTAAACTTCCGGTTCTCTGATCCCGAGCATGTTCAGATTCGGTCCGTTGATCACTCTGATCTTCATTTTCAATTCCCCTGTCTTTCCAAAAGTTCCATGATCCTGTCCGCCGTCTGCTTCGGACTGTCAGCAACTGACACCGTAAGATCCGCAGAAGCCATATATTTCGGCAGACGTTCTTCATAAAGCTTCAGCAGTTTTGTCCTGTCATCGGACAGTGGTCTGTCGGCCGTCGCACGGATGGTTTCGATCTTTCTGTCCAAAAAGACGAGCTTCCCGTAATTCTTAAGCGAAGTAACGTTTTCATTTCTTAAGATCAATCCGCCTCCGGTCGCGATCACGGTCCTGTTCCTTCCCGAAACTTCTTTTGTCACGGCGCTCTCTAAATCCCTGAAAGCCGTCTCTCCTTCATCCGCAAAGATCTCCGGGATGCTTTTTCCGGCTTTTTTTACGATCTCTGCATCCGTATCGACAAAGTCCATCTGCAGTTTTTTTGCAAGAAGTTTTCCGACGGTACTCTTTCCGCAGCCCGGCATGCCGGTCAGAACGATATTTTCCTTTTCTCTTTTCAGCGTCCGAAAGATCTCTTCGATCCGCTCCTCCTTTACGGTCATCCCCGTAAAAAGCCTGCATGCTTCCACAGCCTGCAGGATCAGCATCAGAAGTCCGTTTACCGCCGGGATCCCAAGTTCTTTTGCCTGCAGTGTCAGTTTTGTCCGAAGCGGATTATAGATCACGTCCGTAACGCTTTGCAGGTTATGAAAGTTCTTCAGGTCGGCCGGCGCATTGTCCATATCCGGATACATGCCAAGCGGAGTCGTGTTGATGATGTGATCGGCATCCGCATGCAGCCGGTATGCTTCTTCATAAGATACCGCAAACTCTCCGGAAGGATTCCTGCTGACAATAAGGGGAGAAGCGCCAAGATCCTCTGCCACAGAAAAAGCGGTCTTACTCGTACCGCCGCCGCCGAAGATCAAAACCCTTTTGCCTGTAAAGTCGTATCCGCTTCTTTCGATCAGGGAACAAAGTCCGTAATGATCCGTATTGTACCCGGTAAGATTCCCGTCCCGGTTGACGATCGTATTGACCGCGCCAATCCTCTCCGCTTTCGGATCGATCTCATCCAGATACGGGATCACGGCCTGTTTGTACGGGATCGTGACATTGATCCCCCGAAAGTCCCTTGACAATAAAAAATCACGAAGATCTTGTTGCCCGATCTCCTTCAGTTCATATGCGTAACTGCCGAACAGTTCATGTATGATCTTTGAATAACTGTGAGACAGTTTCTCACCGATCAGTCCGTATTCCATTCCATCCTGCTTTCTTTATTAAGACTCATTCATAAAATAATCGGTCCCGAACCGGTAAGACAGAAGATCGTAAAGCGCAAGGGACGCAGCGCAGTCCACGACGATCCTGGCTCTGTGAATGATCGCGGGATCATGACGCCCTTTGATCCTGATCGTTGTATTTTCCCCCGTAAACGGATCAACACTTTCCTGTTCCGTAAAGATCGAAGGAGTCGGTTTCACGGCGCAGGAAAACAAAATGGGCATGCCGTTTGTGATGCCGCCGTTGATCCCGCCGTTATGGTTTGTTTTTGTGATCACCGTGCCGTCATGTTTCGCAAAAGCATCATTATAGTCTTTGCCGCTCACATTAACCCCGTCAAAGCCGAGCCCGAACTGCACACCCTTAACAGCCGGGATCGCAAACAGAATCTGAGACAGTTTGCTCTCCACGCTGTCAAACCATGGTTCTCCGACGCCTGCAGGAAGACCTGTCACCGCGCTTTCCAAGATCCCGCCGACACTATCGCCTTCTTTTGCGGCCTCTTCGATCCTTGCGATCATTTCGTTTTGAACATCCGGCGAAAAGACGGCAAATTCCTGCTCGTTTATGTATTGGATGTCTTTCGTAAGTTCTGCCGGATCCTCTGTAAAATGCCTGTCTTTTATCCCGCAAAGATCCAGAATATGCGTCCCGATCCGGATGCCCTTTTGTTCGAGCGCAAATTCCGCTATGGCGCCTGCAGCAACGAGCGCCGCCGTAATCCTGCCGCTGAAATGTCCGCCGCCGCGATAGTCTTCAAAGCCGTGATACTTGCAATATCCCGTATAATCCGCATGCCCGGGTCTGAAGATCCGCTCATAATCCGCGCTTTTCACATTCTCATTCGGGATCAGGATCGTCAGCGGTGTTCCCGTTGTCTTCCCCTGATAGATCCCGCTGATGATGCTGAATCTGTCCTCTTCCACTCTTCCCGTGGAGATCTTGCCGACAGGGCGTCTCAGACTTAATTTCCTGCGGATATAGTCTTCATCGATATGAAGACCCGGCGCAAGTCCGTCAAGGGTCGCGCCGATGTAAGGGCCGTGACTTTCACCGAAGAGTGTCACTCTTAAATTCGTTCCGAATGTGTCCATATTGTCTCCCGAAAAATCAGTATTGTCCCGATACGATCGCAGGGATCCTCTTCAGAAGCGTTTTCAGTTCCGGATAAGACAGTTCCCTGAATTCATAAGTGCCAAGATAAGGCACATAAACGACCGTGACGCTGTCCTTCTTCCCTTTCTTGTCATGCATGATGGCCTGCATGGCAAGATCCCTGTCAAAATCAACAACCGGCAGGTCATATTTTTTCATCATGGCAAGGATCTGAGCGGCAACCGAAGGATCGCACATGGGCAGCATCCCCAGCGCAACGCTCTCTCCGTGCAGCAGTTTCCCGGAGCTTGCCACCTCGATCCCGTGTCCCAGAGTATGCCCGAAATTCAGCACTTTACGAAGGCCGGCTTCCTTCTCATCCTCCTCGACGACTTTTCTTTTGATGTCGATCGCGGATGAGATAAGCGGAAAGACCTCTTCCCCTTCTGCCGCAAGAAACTTTTGAAACAGCGCTTCATCAAACGTGGCCGCCATCTTGAATGCCTCCACGATCCCGTTTCCGAACTGTCTTTTGGGAAGGGATCTTAGCACATCAAAATCGATCACGACCTTTTTGGGCTGGTAAAACGCGCCCAGGATATTTTTGACGCCCATGAAGTTCACGGCCGTCTTGCCGCCGATGGAAGAGTCCACCTGGGAAAGCACTGTGGTCGGGATGTTGTAAAAATCGATCCCTCTCATGTAAGCACTTGCCGCAAACCCGGCAAGATCGCCCACAACGCCGCCGCCAAGCGCAAGAACGCAGTCTTCCCTGTGAAAATCGTGTTCCAGCATCTTCTTCTGCAGGCTTTCAAACACCGCAAGGCTCTTGCTCTCCTCGCCCTGTCTGATGACATGGATAAACGAAGAAGCGCACTGTTTTGCCACCGTTTCGGCATATACTTCCGGCACGCCGTCATCCGTCACGATCAAAACCCTGCGGTTCAGATCCAGGATCTCCCCTGCCTTCCCAAGCAGTCCCGTGCCGATCAAAATGTCATAACTGTTCTGTCCAAGATTTACTCTCATCGATCGCTCCTGATCCCATCTCCTGTTTGTCAGGGTGTGTAAGGTTCATATACCATGACAACGCATCCTTTTTCATCGAGAATGAAATCCATCAGCATTCCGCCGTCGGAATCATATCTGGAAATATAGGCATCAAACTCTTTCCTGTTCAGGAGTTTATGGTATTTGTCTTCCGGATACTGCACATAATACAGGCAGTCCTCTGCTACCGGATACTCGGAAAAATCACCCGTGAAGCCTGCGATCTGATAATCATCATAGAACTCGTCGGGATCCAGATGATATTTCTCGATCAGATCCGTATCGCTCTCGGTGACCCAGTATACTTCCTGCGCGCGAAGGCTGGAAGCATCCGTATCCTTTACGGTCTGTGTCAGGATCTTCGATGCGGCATCATGTTCGCTTGCAGATGACAGCCGCTCGGGATTTCCGGAAAGTTCCAGCGAGGAAAGATAGAAATTAGTTGCCTCGCCGCCGATCACATCGGCATACTCACTCTGCGAGATCATATAAACAAAACCGTACCAGCCGATCTGATCATAATCCGAATTATAGCAGTACCTTTGCAGAAAACATCCGCTGCAGTTACGGCTGTCCTCATTCGATCCTTCCGTCCAGGATGCATAACTGCATTTTTCTCCGCTGATCGACATCTTGTCATACACAAACATGGATGCATCTTTATCGGGCACATAAAGGTTATCATAGTCCTTAACGCCGATCCCATCCAGGCATTTTCTGACAAATCCTTCCTGATCGCTGTAAGTGTTCACTTCATCCCTGCTGAAGAAGCAGGCATTCGTGACTTTCACCATCCCGTAAGGATCCATGTCCTCGTACAGATAGGTACCGTCTTCATGGAGTTCCGCCTTTTCGTTCTTCAGTCCCGGAAGCTTCGCGCGGTTTACGACGTAAGTACCGTTATGTTCCGCGCCGTTGTCGGAATAAAAACCGTCTCCCACCGTGTTATATAAGCCGCAGAACGGCAGATCCTGTGGCGGATCATAGACATATTCGAAGTCTTCTCCGAAATAGGTTCCGAAATGCATCGGCCTGATCCATTCCATATACGCTTCATCCAGTTCCTCGATCGGCGTGCCCGGCAGATAGACCAGCAGTTCGCTTTCTCCCTCTTTCAACCCTTCCAGTCCGTATGCGCCTGCATAGATGTACCTCACTTCATCAAGGATCTCTTCCTCATCAGGTGTTCTTTCATACGCAAGCTCATCCATCTTTACCGACCAGACGAAATCGGAGACCTGCTCGCAGTCACCGAATTTTCCGTGAAAATCACACATATAAATGGTCCCGTTTTCATATCCGGGTCCGGTATCACCCATGTCACTGTCATGGAATTGTCCGGAAAAGGAGCCGTCCTCTGCCACATACAGATAGGTTTCCCAGCCGCCGGCGCCGCTGCAGAAATGGAACTCCCATTTGGACATTTCTTCATAGAGCGAAAATTCCGTCTCTTCAGGCACAAGGTCTTCTGTCTTATCTTCTTCCGCCTCATCCCCCTGTTCTTCGTCGGGAGAAGTTTCCGCTTTCTTCTCTGCGTTTTCCACGGCGTTTTTGATCGTGTCCGTGAGCGCATGCTCTTCCTGTTTCAGTAACTTGTTCAGAAAGCCGCATCCGCTTAAAAGGGTTGCAAACATCGCGATCGTAACGATCACTGCCATCATGCGTTTCATGCGATCCATTTTCATCTTCATTTTCACCTCAACATTTATTATCTTTACGTTCATTTCGGAACGATACTCATTCGGTAATAAAGACACTGTGCTGCGGGATCCTGCCCGAGATCTGGAAGACCTCCCAGGATGCTTCTTTGCCGTCCGCAGTCTTTATGAGCAGTTTGTCTGTCGGCATCCCTTCCGGAACCGTAATACGGAAAGTTTCCGCATCCGTGATATCGCAGTCATAAGACTCTCCGTTAAGTTGCAGTTTTTCTCCGTCTTGCAGACTGACCACGGTAACAAGGTCCAGCGCGCCCTCCGTTCCGTGCACATCATAATCGAAATAGTTACCGATCTTTTCGTCCGGATTCACCATCACGAACGCGACCGCATCTTCCGGTGCCATTTCCACGAACCTGCCCCACTGTCCTTTTGTTCTGCCCAGCATATATTCGTACAGCGCAAACATTTCCCGGTCCACAAACTCCCATTCGATCGTTTTATCCAGCCACATCTCTTCTTCTCCGTCGATCAGCCAGTACTCTGCCTGCAGCGTCGTATCGTTTAAGAAGCTGATGCCTGTCAGTTCGCCTTCCTGTATGGAATCGATCGGATGTCCCCAAATGTCAAAGACCTCGTTATACATGGTATAGACAGCCGTGGACAGGTCATCGTTCTGCCAGGTCAGATTCGCGCCCTGGATCTCAAATTCAAAATTACCCGTATAGATATTGAAGAACTCATAGAGACCGAAATGCGGGTTCACATGGCAGTCCAAAATGATCCAGTCACCGACACGCGTGCAATCCATGATCGCAGTTACTGCCGGCGCATAATCCTCCATATCATAGGATATGCCGTTATAATGAAAGGTCCTTCCTTCTGCCGAAAACTCCGGTTCCGTATCTCCCAGATCATAGCTGCCGTAAAATGCATGTTCGACTTCGGACACCCCGACGATCGTTCCCGTTTCATCCGTTGCGATCCTGTACATATCCAAAGGATATGCAGAGTTCCATCTCTTGGAAAACAGCAACATGGAAGTATCGAGAGAATCCTTCACTTCATAACGCATGATCCCGATATCGTCAAACGGTGTAAAGCTTGTATCAAGATAGGCCCTGTTTGTATATTCATCAAGGCTTTCCTCTTCATGCGGCCGCATCTTCTCGAGCCAGACTCCGTTATCCTCTCTTTTCCATACCCATGCATAGAAATCCGATGTCTTCTCAACGGTTTTTGTGACTTTCCCTTCGCTCTTTCTGTAAAACAGCCATTCCGGCTGAAAAAATGCATCTTCCGATCTTCCGTAGTCCGGGTTCAGTACATAACAGGAGATCATGGTATCACCGTTCCCGATCTCATTCAAAAACAGATAGTCTTCTTCCGGTCCGGCACCGAAATACACTTTTCCGCTTGTGTCGCTGTCCGTCCCGCCTTCCTCATGGTAAGCATCCTCAGGGAGCAGCTCATCGATCCCGTTCAGTTCCATCTGAAAGGACCATTCCGGATCGGAGTCATTTTCCGCGGTCACCTCAAAAGAAATCTTCCCCGGACAGGACTGATCGTCGGAAAGCCTTGTAAACGTAAGACTTCCGTCTTCAGAGATCTCCAGTGTGGCGTAATCCTGTTCGTTTTTTGTATCATAATAAGTCCACGTACCCTTCACATAAGAGTAAACCGCATCCGAAGTTGTCAGTTTCAGATTTCTTTCTGCTTCCCGGACATCCGCCGGTTCCGCACCGGACTGATCCGCGGATGCCTCTTCCGTCTGCTTTTTGCTTAACGAATCACGAAGGGAATCCAGCACCTGCGAGTCCTCTTTCTGTTTACCGCAGCCCGTCAGAACGGTGCATGTAAAAACAGCTGCCGCGACAAGCCATATATATTTCTTGAGTCCTGTCATTTTCTCCTTCTCTCCTTCCGATACATTTCCTTAGACTATATCACAAATCAGATGATCACACTACAGACGAAAGCATGTATTTTCATCCTTTGATCGCAACGCCGAGATGACGCGCGCGAACGGCCAGCTCAAGCCGGCTGCGGTATCCGGTCTTCTGCAGGATGTTCGTGATGTGCATTTTGACCGTACTCTCCGAGATCCCGAGCAGTTCCCCGATCTCCTTGTTCGAGGCGCCACCCACCAGTTCATGGAGGATATCGATCTCACGTTCCGTAAACTCCGTGCTGACCGCTTCTCCGAGCATTACCTTGGGCGGCGATCCGGGATATACGGACTCTCCGCTCATGGTCCTGTCCATGATCTCTAAGATCGGCTGTTCCTGTACTTCCTTATACCAGAAACTGTCCACGCCGATCTCTTTGGCCCTGTGGATATAGGACAGTTCCGGCATGGACGTCACGATGATGATCCGGATGCCGGCATTTTTCTGTTTGATCATCTCAGCAGCTTCCAGTCCGCTCATCCCGCCGGGAAACAGCACGTCCATCAACACCAGATCGACCGGGTTCTCCAGGATATAGGCGACCGCGTCCTCTGCATTTGCAAAAGACTGATCCAGAATGTATTCCTCCGTCTGGTTCACGGCATCCTCAAACACCTGACGGATCATCTTAAAATCTTCCGCGATAACGACATGATAAGCCATATCCTACCTTCCTTCCTCGATACTGCCCCTTTTCCTCGGCAGTCTGATCAACAGCACAAATTCCGGAACCGAGAAAACATCCATGGTCCCGTGGACAAATTCCACTTCCCTTCGAAGATTCGTCAGCCCGCCGCGCTCTATGATCTCTCCTTCCGGTTTCCTTCCGTCATTGGTAAAGTGAAGATCGTAAAAATCACCGTTCTCCGTGACTTTTACATCAACCCTGCTTCCTTCCGCGTGCCTTAACACATTGGTCATCTGCACGGAAAGCGCCGTATCGATCAAAGAGATCAGTTCCTCATCCTCTTCCGGCAGCTTCCCGTCAATATGAAGGTCGATCCCAAGCTGTTTCGCCTGTTTCTGGATCACATAATAGGGCGTCTGCCACTGCTCCGGTTCTTCGGTCTTCAAACCGCGGATATTGGTGCGGAACAGATCCAGAACTTCCGTCTTGTCTGCCTTCTCGGGATTTAAGAGCCAGCGCTTCGCATACAGCAGATTTCTTCCGATATTGTCATGCAGCGTTGTCTTGAACTGCAGAAGTTCCCGGCTCATTGTCACATATTCGATCGTATCGAGCAGCGACTTTAAACGGATGTTGATCTGCTTCGCCTTCTTCTGCTGTTCCTCCAGTTCCTTTTTCAGCTGCCATTCCTGTGTGATGTCGGAAGCGACCAGTTCATGATATTTCCGGTTTGCCACTTCCACGCTGCTTAAGCGGAACGAGTAAACGCTCCGGTCGGGAAGGACCAGCACCTGATCTCCCGGTTCCTTTCCCTGCTCCCTGATATCTCCATGATACAACAATCCGGCAAATTCCTCACCGTTATGCAGCGGCATATCGAACGCATCCAGACAGATCCGGTTCATCCGTTCGTTGAACAGACGGGGCACCCCGTCATCACTGTAAAACAGCAATCCCGTCGGCAGGCTGTCGAGCGCCTCCTTTACGGACATGGAGGACAGACTGACTTTCAGCCATTTCTGCAGATGGAACTGCTGCAGAATGACCAGCGCGCAGAGCAGGATCTCCGCAATGCAGTAATACAGCACGGGAATCTGTACCGTGATCAGAAAGATCCCCTTACTTTCCAACAGCATCTGCTGCAGCACCGCATAAGCCAGAAGCAGGATAAATACCGCAAAGATCAGGCTCTGTCTCTCCCTCCGCAGCCAGCAAAGACTGATCAGACTGTGCAGGGTCAGCAGAAAAACAAGCCAGGAAAGCAAAAGCAGAACGCCGCAGATATTCGGTTCCAGTTGGATGATCGTGTACATCATGCGCTTTCTTTGGAAACCTCCGTCTTTTCAATGACCGCGGACATCGTGACATAGACCGTTTTATCCTCTTCTCGGACTTTTACGGAAGCGCCGGCTTTGTCGCAGGATAAGATCCTGTCTATGACTTTTGCATCAAACGGCGCATCGACACCGATCTGCATGACAAATTCGGGATCGCTTTTTAAGATCACAAAGCAGGCATTCATCTGTCCGTATGCTTCTTCGATCACACATTCCAGCAGGCGGTAAGCCGCCGTGATCACATCGGAGGAAACTTCGCATTCCCCCTCCTCCAAAAGATCGCAGGAAACACCGGACAGTTTCAGGTATTCAAAAGACTCGCTGATCGAAAGCCCAAGCTCCGCAGAAGAGATCTTCGCATGTTCGTCCGAAAGAAGGATCAGGTTGCCGACCCGTTTGATATATGCGCCAAGCACGACCGCATAAAGGATCTTCTCCCGGATCTTTTCATCATCCGGGTCCAATAACAGCGCATCGATCTTTTCCGACTGCGGCCTGACGATCTTGGCGATCCTGTCATACAGACGGTTTCTGGTCTCGTATCCGATACGCTCACTTCTCAGATCGTTTTCCTGACGGATCAGATCGTTTTCCTCTTCCACTTCTTCGGTTGTGTGTCTTAACTCATCGTTCAGGCGGTTGATCATACCGACATCTTCGAGCCACAGCACCGTGCCGCCGCGGATCGGATTGGCATTGACTCTGTTCTCCACACCATTGAATTCCCGGTAGCCCATGGAAGTAAAGAGTTCCGTTTTCATCTCATCATAGATGACCGCATTGATATTGGATTTGACAAAAAACTCCTCATAGTTCTCGTTGGACGGGATCAGGCCGATCCGGATCAGGCTCTCGAATCCGGAAATAAAGATAAACGCAAACGCTTCCTGCATATGATACAGTTTCAGGCCGAACAGCTCAGGCGCGCCGTCACTTGCAAGGTAAAAGATCATCAAAGCAACGCCGATCAAAATGACGGAAGCCGGTACGTACCAGCGTTTTCTGACCGCCGAGATCCGGCACTTTTTCAAAAGCATCAGGAATACGATGAGCACCGAAAGCAGTTCAACGGCGACGGTAAAATAGTAAAACCAGCCATATGTATATAAGATCACATCCATGACCGGCTCGTGATATCTAAACATCTGCTGGTGAAGCGGATTGGTCAGGATCACCGTATCCAGAACGATCTGCAGGATCCACAGATAGTTTGCATACTTCAGCGGCTTGTCCTGATCGTCCTTTCCGACGCAAAGCGCTGCCATAAAAGCAAGCTGCGCGGTGGTCAGGAAACACACATGATAGGTACAGTGAATAAACTCTCCGATGCCGTAGGAACCTGCAAAAAATACATCATGGCAAAGCCGCAGAGAAAAAAGCATAACAAGCACGACCGCGCCGATCTGCAGGATATCACGGATGCTCTTCTGCAGGATCCTCTTTCGGATCGTCATGGCCCATGCGATCGCCACGCTGCAGTAGAGCGCAGTTGGCAGGATCCTCAGGAATTCGTTTTCCGGGATGAGATTGATGATAAATGCGGCGCCCGCCGCGATCAGATAAAATACTACCATGTTCTTCCCCTGCTTATCCGTATCATCATACCATGAAAATCGCATAAATACCATGATTTTACCGCCAAAAAAGCGATTGACCGCCATGTGAAACTGCGCTTACAATAATGATCGGAACCAATCGGACGATATTGGTGCCGTAGCAGGCGCGGCACCGATCGCATCAGGCCTGCGGCAAGGTAATAAAAATGATCTACTATGTGGACTGCAATGCAAAAGAAAACGGGAACGGCAGCGAGAAAATGCCGTTTTTAAAGATCGGGGATGCTGCTGAAATCGCCCTTCCCGGCGATGAAGTCATCGTGCTGCCCGGTATCTACCGTGAAGCCGTGCATCCGAGACATGCCGGAAAAGAAAGCGAAAGGATCACCTACCGCTCCAAAGTGCCTCTTGCTGCCGTGATCACCGGCGCGGAAGAACTGTCCGGCTGGGAAAACTACCGGGGAAATGTCTGGACCACGCGCGTTCACAATGACATCTTCGGTTCCTATCATCCCTATACGACCTTCGTCTGCGGCGACTGGTATTTTGCGCCTACCGTGCGCCATACCGGCAGCATATTCTTAAACGACCTTGCGATGTATGAGACCGTCACGCTGGAAGAATGCATCAAAGGCGAGATCGACCCCTCTGCCTGGAACGGGGAGGAATCCAAATGGAAATGGTACAGTGAGCAGGATGGCGGCGATACCGTTTTCTATGCCAACTTTCAGGGACTCGATCCGAATCATGAAAAAGTCGAATTTTCGGTCAGACGCAACTGCTTCATGCCCGAAGAAAACGGGATCGGTTATATCACGGTCAGCGGCTTTACGATCTGTAAGGCGGCAACGACCTGGGCGCCTCCCGCAGCTTATCAGGACGGCATGATCGGTCCGCACTGGAGCAAAGGCTGGATCATTGAAGACTGTGAAGTTTACGGGAGCAGGTGCTGCGGGATCTCTCTCGGGAAGTATCTGGATCCCGAAAATGAAATGTATTTTTATCATAAACACGTCAAAAGCCCGACACAGATGGAACGCGATGCCGTCTGCAGAGGCCAGTACCACGGATGGCTGAAGGAAAACATCGGCAGCCACATCATCCGCAGATGCCATGTGCACCACTGCGAACAGACCGGGATCGTCGGCCGTATGGGCGCGGTCTTCTCTACGATCGAGGACTGCCATATCCATCACATCTGCAACTCCTCTCAGCTTGGCGGCGCGGAAACGGCCGGGATCAAGCTGCATGCGGCGATCGATGTCACGATCAGACGGAATCATATCCACAACAGCATCATCGGGGTCTGGCTCGACTGGGAAGCACAGGGTGCGCGCATTTCACAGAATCTGATGCATGACAACGAACGGCCTGCAGGCACGGTCCAGGCAAAAGGCGCCATGTTCTCCACCGATGTCTTTATCGAAGTCGGTCACGGCCCGACACTGATCGATAACAATCTTCTGCTTTCGAAAGTATCCGTATCCATCCCGAGCGAAGGGATCGCCTGTGTCCACAATCTGATCCTCGGCGGATTCTCGCTGATCAACAGCGGTGTTGACAGTGTCATCAACGGCCAGCGCGAGCCGCGTTATACGCCGTATCATATTCCGCACAGAACGGAAGTGGCCGGATTTATGACCATCCTGCACGGGGATGACAGGATCTATAACAATATCTTCGTACAGCAATATCCGGCAGATGACCCGGAGGCCAAGCCCACCGACCATGAATATGCGATTGTCGGCACCGCTCCGTTTGATATCTTTCCGACTTATGAAGAATGGATCGGTAACTTCAATTTCGAGGAAGAACCGAACATGGAAGCGCTTGCGACGCATCATTTTTCCCATCTTCCGGTCTGGATCGGTGGCAACGCCTACTTTAACGGCGCCACGGTTTTCGGGAAAGAAAAGAAGAAACTGAACGATACGGAACACATCGTATCCGTAAAACTTGTAAAACAGGAACAAAACTACTGTCTGGATACCGATCTTGCAGAATATCTGGAAGGCTTCTGCTGCGATCTGATCGACAGCGATACGCTCGGGAAAGCCTTTGAACCGGAACAGCGCTTCGAGAATCCGGACGGCTCCGCCATTGTGCTTGACAGGGATTATTTCGACCTGAAAAGAACAAATGCCATAATCCCCGGTCCGTTTGCAGATCCGAAAGATTATGGCAGAGTGCTCTGAACACTATGATCTGTAATGATCAAGGCAAGGTCAGTAAGCGATGATGATCCCGCCGGGATTTTCATAACTGGTACTTAAACCGTGCGCATCCAAAACGGCGACATCCGAAAAGCCGAAGCGTTCCCTAAGGACACGCGAGACTTTATGACACAGTTTTTTGCTGTCGCACTGCGTGATGCGCACGCGTTTTGTAATATCAAGATCTTTCTTTTCGACATGGTATAACATCCGGTTCACGGCACGGTTCATCCCGATCGCCTGATCGATCTGTTTGATCTCTCCCTCGTCTCCGATAAGCACCGGCTTGATGTTCATGGTCGTTGCGACCAGTGCCTTGATCCCTTTCAGTCTTCCGTTTCTCTTGAACGTTTCCAGATCGTCCAGCACAAAAATGGTCGTCAGGCTGTCGCGGTAATCTTCCACCTCTGCAACGATCTCTTCGAAATTTCTTCCGCTTTCTGCAAGCTCCTCGATCTTTTCATAGATCAGATGCTCTCCGGCTGCCGCGCTCCGGGAATCAAACACATGGATCTTAACATCTTCATGTTCTTCTTCAAACATTCCTTTTGCCAGCATCGCGCTGTTATAGACGCCGCTGAGTTTAGAAGAGATCGTGACCACAAAGTTCACGCAACTTTCATCAAAAGCCTGATAAAAGGCATCCGGGGAAGGACAGGCCGATTGCGGATACCCCTCATCATTTTTGATGAGTCTGATCCAGTCCGCCTGTGTTTTTTTGCCGTCATCCGGATACTCCACGCCGCCGATGATGATCGACATCGGAACGCTGACCACATGTCCGCTGTCAAGTTCTTCTTTCGTAAAATCACAACAACTGTCACCAATGATCCTGTATTTCATGTAAAACCTCCTGTATTGCAAGTTATGCCATCACATCATAGAAAAACCGTTTCAAAGCTTTTGCATCCATCAGAACGGGAACCGGATAAACGGGATTTCCCTCTTTTGCCGCTGTCTTTGCAAGAGCCGGGATATCCTCCTGTTTCAGTTCCTTCACTTTTTCCGGGATCCCGAGTTTCCGGTTAAGGTCTTTTACGGCCTTGATAAATGTTCTTGCGGCCAGCGCTTCATCCGTTTCCATCTCACATAGCCCTGCCGCAATGCTGAGCGCCTTTAACTGCGGATAGATCTTTGCACCGTATGCTTCGAGCACATAGGGCAGCATGGTTGCACAGGTCTGTCCGTGTGGAAGATTATATTTCCCGCCCAGAGCGTGCGCCACGGCATGTACATAACCGACATAGGAAACCGTGAATGCGCAGCCTGCAAGGTAAGCGGCTCTGAGCATATTCCTTCTGGCTTTCAGGTTGTTGCCGTCCTCATACGCTTTTTCCAGATTATGGAAAATAATGCGCACCGCGCGAAGAGATTCTCTTCTGGTCTGTTTCGTCGTCGAGTTACCGATATAAGCTTCCACCGCATGCGTCAGCGCGTCCATGCCGGTTCCTGCCGTAATGCTTTTCGGAAGCGTTCTCGTTGTTTCGGGATCGAGCACCGCATAGTCCGGGATCAGCGGAAAATCCATGATCGCATATTTATGCTCCGTTTCCGGATCCACGATCACGGATGCGACCGTTGTCTCGCTGCCGGTTCCGGCCGTAGTCGGGATCGCAAACAGCAGCGGTGTTTTCTTATGCACCTTTAAGATCCCGCCAAGCTGTTCCAGATTTTTCTCCGGTCTTGCGATCAGCACGCCGACCGCCTTGGCGCAATCGATGGAAGAACCGCCGCCGAAGCCGATCAGCGCCTGACAGTCATTTTCCAGATACAGTTTTCTGGCTTCTTCCACCTGTTTTACCGTCGGATTGGCTTCCACGCCGTCATAAACAGCCAGGGCAAACCCATTTTCCTTCAGGATCTCTTCCAGATGCTGTGTCAGTCCCAGAGAACGGATACTCTGATCCGTGACGAGAAGCACACTGCAGATCTCTTTCTTTTTCAATACCTGCGGGATCCGGTCCACTGCATTTAAGATCTCCGGATTCCGGTACGGAAGGACGGGGATCGCGACTTTGAATGCAAACTGATAGACCCTGCAATAAACCTGTTCGATCAGATTCATATTACTCCACCTCTTCTATAAGACACTGTAGCCTTTTGCGATCAGGCACTCCGCAACTTCCGGGCCGTCCACACAGTGAAATACCATGATCGGTTTGCCGGAATCGCGGTTAAAGGAAAGATACAGGTAATCCACGTCGATATTGCTTTCCTCAAGCGTTTTCAGCAGCTTATGCAGGTTACCGGCCTCATCTTCGATCTCGACGCCGATCACATCCGTGATCCTGCAAAAATAGCCTTCTGCCTTCAGCGCTTCGCAGGTCTTAGCCGCATCCGAGACCACCATGCGGATGATCCCGTATTCCGCGCTGTCATTGGTAACGGACCCTAAAATGTTGATCCCGCATTTCAGCAGGATCCCCGTGATATTGCACATGGTCCCTTTTCTGTTTTCCGCATAGATTGAAACCTGTTTTAACATCGTATTTCCACCTTTTCGCAAATCTTTCCCAATTGTAGCATTATGATTCCGTTTTTTCAACAGAAGCTTCCTGCTCCTTGGAAGTTTCCCCATCCTCCCCCTGCATACGCTTGACGTAGTCTTCTTTGGGCATGGGTTTTGCAAAATAGAAGCCCTGGATCATGTCACAGCCGAGGTCTGCGAGAAAATCAACCTGCTCCTTGACTTCGACGCCTTCCGCAACGGTACGCATGTTGAGGTTCTTAGCCAGCCGGATCGCCTCGGACACAACGATCTGCGCCCTGTCGTTTTCGCCATCCCCTCTGAAGAATTCCGCATCCAGTTTCAGAACATCCAGCGGCATATCTTTTAAGGAATTCAAGGACGAATACCCGGATCCGAAATCATCCATGGAAACGCTGAAGCCGTACCCTTTCAGTCTCCGGATCGTTTCGATCAGCGCATTTTTATCATCGAAGAATGCGCTCTCCGTCAGCTCCAGTTCGATCAGGTCATGCGGACAATTCTCGGCATCCACGATGTCCCGGATCTGCTCTGCCAGGTCGCTCTCGATAAAGTGTGCACGCGATACATTGACGGAAACCGGTACGCAGGCATACCCTTTGTCGAGCCACGTCCTCTGATCCTTCGCCACGTGTTTCAGCATATAGTGATCGATCTCGGTGATAAAGCCGTTCTTTTCAAAGATCGGAATAAACTTCCCGGGAGAGACGAACCCGAACTCGGAGGAATTCCAACGGATCAGAGCCTCCGCGCCGCAAAGTCTTTTGGTCTTCGGATCGTACTTCGGCTGATAGAATACCGCAAACTCTTCATTTTCGAGTGCTTTTGACTGATTTTCACGTACAATGTCCATCCAGCGCTGCTCTTCCACCAGCTGCTCGTTGAAATACGCAACCGCGGAATCTTCCTGTTCGGAAAGCGTTGCCCTTGCGGCACAGGCATTGTTGTATTCCTTTTCCACATCCGCGTCTTTACGGCGGACGACTCTGCCGTTATCATCTAAGGAAACCTCCAGAAGATCCACGCCGACGTGAAAACTGAATTTATGCGTCTGATCGATCCCTTCCAGTTCCCGGATCAGTTTCTCAACCCTGTTCTTTAACTCACTCTGTGCCTTATACTGCAAAAGTACCGCAAAGTTCGCGGAAGCATAGTGCGCGCACATCTCCTTTTTCTGCATGCTGTTGTTGATCAGGGTATGCACCTTTTTAAGCATCTCCTCCCCTTCTTCAACAGAGTGGCAGACGCAGAAATTCCGGTAGTTCATAAACACGACATCGAGGATCGCGAACTGCTTCGAGGCATTTTTCTTTGTACTGAGTAACGCATTTCCCTTCATGTGGAACCACATCCAGTTCTGCTGTTCCGTGACTTCATCCATGAAGAAGACGTTCGTCATCTTTCTCTGTCTGACAACGCCTTTGATGATGTTGGCCAGCATGATGATGAGCACCACAAAGATCAGAAAAGCGATCGAAAGCGCGAAGATGCTCAGCAGCATCAGATCTCTCGGTTCGATCTCCAGACACGTTTTTCCAAACAGCGTCTCCTGCTCCGAAACCTTTGCAGCCAGCCAGACGGGGATCTCGATCTTTTCTGATTCCCTTTCCGTCAGGGTACGGACCTGTTGTTTCACTTCTTTATCTTTTTGTCCCAATAGCAGCATAAAGCGCCAGGGGGTCCTGTAGACCTCATTTCGGAACAGATCATTGACGGGTGAGAGTTCCTCATCGGAATAGACCGTGACCTCGTTTTGTTCATCATGCATCCGGAACGGAATATAGGCATCCTTTACACAGGTGTTCACACCGTTTTCCGCAATGACCTTTCCGTTAGCATCCTCCACAAAATAGACCGCGTTCCTGTTCAGATAGTCTAAGAATTCTCCGTCATCCCTTCCCGTGGATTCTTCGTAAAGACCGGCCATGTCCAGGACCCGTTCATAGGCCGTCTGTACTTTCTGTTCCACCAGATGAACGGTAAACGTCAGCACAAAAGCCACCAGCAGCAAATGCGCCGCAAATGTTGTCAGGATCAGCATCAAAAGGGAAAATGCCAGCCTGTTTTTCTTTAATCTCCGGAATATGATCTCTTTCTTTTTTGCCATTTTTGTCTCCGTAATCTCTGTTGCCTTGATCTTAATGCCTTTCTGCTTATTATACCATTTTCCAAAGCCACCGTCCCGCATTCTTCTTTCTCCGTCTCTTCGATCCCGGAATAGAAGCGGTCGAGCGCCTTAAATTCCTTCCTGTTTAACAAAAACATTCCCGCCGTATACCAGGAGTGCGTGTTCTTTTTATCGGAAACGGAATAGAGTTCCCCTCTGCCTCCCATTTCTTTGATCTTTCGCAAAAACTCTTCGGCACACGCATAGGGGATCAGGCCGTCGTGCCGGCTCTGGATCAAAAGCATGGGAATGCTGCTTTTACCGGCAAGAGATAACGGCTCTCCGTTTCTTCTGTCATAGTCCTTTCGAAACAGCATGTCCAGCAGGATCTTCAAGGTTTTTCCACTGTCCTGTCTGAAGCTGTAAGGACCGCCGATCCCGATGTATCCCTTGATACTGGAAACGTCCACATGGTATTTTTCCTGCACCTTTTTACAGTAACACAGGATCGAGGACAGATGCGCTCCCGCGGAAGAACCGGAAACGATGACTTTCGCCGTGTCTACTCCCTGTCCTTTTAAATACCGTATGGCGGCCTTGTAACCGTTGCAGACATCCTCGATCTGGCACGGATACCGGTACTTCGGGGACAGCCTGTACCCCGGAAGGACAGCGCGGTAGCCCATCCGTGCCATGCTTTGTCCGACAAAATCAAAAAACTGCGGATTACCGGCATTCCATCCACCGCCATGCACCCAGAAAATGATCTGATCGCTTTTTCGTTCTTTCGGTTCGTAATACAGGAAATACTGCTCTTTGTTCGTTCCAAACGGAACACGCTTTGGCGTTACTTCCTTTTTGGCCCGGAACATCTTTAAATACAGCCCGAAATAGCTGAAACTTTCCCGCAGATAGTCATTCATTGCTTCTCTCCCGTTCTTTTTGTCTCTATTATCTGTTTTTGTCTTTCTGACCGTTTCCGGCTCTGTCCATGACCGAAGAAAGCGCGCACCCGAGGATCCCGTAGAACATCGGCATCACGGAAACGGAACTGTCATTTACAAGAGCCGCCATCAGAAACCCTGCGATCCCGGCAAAAAACAGGACCGGCAGCACAGTAAATCCGTTGTTTTTAAGAAAGCGCGAAAGGAATATAAAAGCCATAACGATCATGGCCAGAAACGCCGCAAGTCCCGCAACGCCAAATTGTACAGCCATCTGCAGATAGAGGTTGTGCGGTTTATCGTACACACAGCCGATCGATCTTTCGTGGGAATACCTGGTCGCATAATCGTTCTGTGGAAAAGCCGTCATAAAGGTATCCGCACCGGATCCAGTGAACAGATATTTTTTTAGAAGCGGGATCGTTGTGTCCCAGATATATCCTCTTCCGCTACCGAACGAGTAGTTGCGTATGATACCTGCATGTTCCGCATTCTTAAGCTCCGCGTAATTCCCGGCTCCGTTCACATACCGGATCCCCTGATCCGTGCAGGCAAACGTCCAGCGTTCACCGGGCGTATCAAAGACTGCAAATGTCCCTTCATCCGTGATCACAGGTGTAAACGCGATCTTTCCGTTAAAATCAGGATCGTCAAACTGATACCGGTATTCGTTTTCCGGAAGCATAAAAGTGGAAAGATATGTTCCGTCTTCTCTCTGCAGTAAAAAGGACTGCGACGTACTGTCATAGGTTGCGACAAGAAGATTCCCGTCCACAAGGAAACGCACGGTATCCCCTTCTGTCACGATCTCTCCGATTTCAGGTCTTTCGGATATATCCTTTATAAACGGGGAGAACCGGGTTCCGAATACGCCGAATGAAAGCAGGAGAAACGCAGCAAGATAACCTGCAAGTATCAGGGCGATGAAAAGTCTGCACCTTTCTTTCAGCAAAACAGCAAGCGCCGCCGCGCTCACGCCAAAAAGCAGCCCCGGCAGTGATCCTGCGGAATGTGCGCCGTAGAGATTGATCATGATCAAAACAAAAAGGATACAAAGCCAGATCACATAAAAGATCCGTTTTCTGTCTTTTTTCGGATCGTATCCTTTGCTCCTTCCCCCTGCATATAACGAAAGGATCTCCTCTAAGAGCCTTCCGGTCAGAAGCGGAACGACAAGGCAGAGATAGAACGCCACATAGTTCCTGTTATAGACGGTCTGATAGACCATTCCTTTGTCAAAATCAAGAGAAAGGGAAGTGTTTCCACCAAGCAGCAGCCATCTGCCGATCCCGGATGCAAAGAGATCATGTCCGAAAAGCTGAGACACTCCGATGAGTGATGCGATCGTCACTGCGGCAAAGAGCGTATTGAGGATCAGCACCAGATCTTTTTTTTCATCGATCACATTCATTGCAAAAAACAGCAGGAACAGATAGCAAAGGTGCGTAACCGTTCCTTCGAACCGGTCAAAAGTTCCCCACAAGGAGATCATGCGGTACTCTGAAAACACATGGGAAAGAACGATCAGCAAGGCATATACCGCCATCGGAATATACAACGGGCTTTTTCTGATGCGCCGCTTTCCCGTCAGCAGTTCATAGGACAACAAAAAAGCCGCAAAAGATGCCGTTATGAGCAAAAAGACCATCTTGATATGGGAAAAGCAGTCATAAAGAACCGTTTCGTCTGTTTCTGCAAGGAAAGGAAACTGCGAAAGGGGCATGGTGTAGGTATAAAGACCGACCGGCAGAAAGTTGACAGCAACCATCGCGATCACCGGCAAGAGTCTGATCAGGTTAAAACAGCCGGTTTTTGCGTTTGCTTTTTCTTTTGCTTTGTATGGCGCATGCTTCTTCATGGCTATTATCATAACACCATGCGGACAAAAAAAGAATACCGGTCATTGCTGACCGGCATTCCGTTTTGCTTGTTCTGTGTGTATTTACGTTCACGGTTGCGGTTTGGGAACAGGCTTTTTGACGATCTTGAACGTCAGTTTCTTGTCTCCGACATAATCGCCTTTCCCGCGGATGATGACCGTTGCCGTACCGGCATTGATATTTTTCTCATATCCGATGATCTCATAATCAACATCAAGCGTAAGCGGAGTACTTCCGTCCTTCAGGTCCGCCAGATCCTCTGCCTCAAGAGAAATGCTCCTGCCGGTGTAATCCTGATCCGCGATCTTGCATTTCGCGCTTGAAAGTGATGTTTTGCCTACACGGAACAGGCAGGTCTTTGCACCCTTATAGTTCTTCATTCCAAGAACCTTTACGCGAAGCGTCGTCCCCGGCTGAACAATAGCATCCTTGCCGACCGCTTCGCCCGCCTGATGTACACCATCTGCTACATGATAGAAGTAGAACAGTTCCTTATCATAATCTTTGCCTGCGGAAAGTGCTTTGCCGTTTGCATCTACGAGTTTGACTGTTGTCTTGTAGTTATTCTTTTTATTCTTATAGACCACATCATTCACATACATGGTCATGGAATCGACACTCGTTCTGACGATGGTATAGTATCCAGTGATCTTTCCTTTGAAGCCGCCTTTGCCGGTAATGGTAAAGGTCGGTCTCTTCTTCAGGTTAGGATCGTTCTTGTCTCCGACCGCCTTATTGTTGGAGAATTTGATCGTATAGTCTTCTCCTTCATAAAGATCCACACCGTCATACAGTACCCTGACATCCGGGTTCGAACCTGCAGCGTTGTAGGAAACTTCAGAAACGTTGTTTCTGAATCCGATCGTGATCCTTCTCTCGGCTTCATCTTCTTGGGAATCCGCTGTCATATCAAACGCTTCGATCTTGAATTTAACGCTTGCTGATCCGGTGTAATTGCCCTTCGCGATGACCTTCGCCGTTGCCGTGCCTGCGACATTGTTCTTGCTGTAGACAACTTCATAGTCATGCTCCTGTGTGATATCACCGTATGCATCCGTTTCATCCGGTACTAATACCGTAGTACCGTCCTTCAAGGTAACGGTTACCTCAGGTTCAATGGCTTCACCCTCATAAGGATATTTGCCACCGGCAGGCAGATCGTTTATCTTAACCGTTGCTCCGGAAATGGAGGCCGGTTTGATCGTAAACTGCTTGGTTACTTCACCTGTAAAGCCGCTTCCTTCCTCTGCAGAAATGACAACCGTTGCCTGTCCGGCATCCGTATTATCCTGATAAGCAACTTCATATTTGCCCGGATCCACGATTTTACCGCCGTATTTTACGGAAACGGCAGGTTTCTGTTCTTCTCCGTTATAGGTCACAGGCTTGATATTGGCGACCGTACAGGATGTCATATGAACATTAGTGTTATTCAGATGCAGCTTGATATCTTTTGTTCCTGTAAAGTCATTTTCGCCTTCGATCCGGATCGTCCACTCTCCCTGAACTTTGTAAGCGCCATCATTATCATCCGGATAGGAAACCGTGAAATCAGTCTTGTTTTTCAGTGCTTTTCCGTTCCATGTAACTACAGGAACCGGCTTCTGTACGCTGCCATTCACTACGCTGTACAGATCCGCAGCAACCGCATCGCTGATCGAAGCCTTGTTGATGGTAAATAACTGCTCCAGAGTTCCGCTGTAATTGTTCTTGAACGTTACCGTGACGGCCGGCGACTTCTTATCTCCGGCTACAGCAGTATACGACTTGGTGTTGTTTTTGTAAGTGATCGTATAATCCGTTCCGTTTTTCAGCAATTTCTTATGATCGTAAACCCTGATCTCCGGCTTGATCGCAGATCCCGTGTAGTCCTGATCCGCGACAGTGCTCATCCAGAGTTTGTTCTCAACACTTGCTGCGCCATCAGCAAACTGCTCCTGATCTGCAACGTTCACATCGCCCCAGCTGTCCTCTGCGGTTTCCCGTTCGGATTCAAAGAAGAAAGTCTTCTTCTCACTTTCAATCCCATCATCATTTACTGACCACGCACGAATGATGATCAGACCGTAGCGGGTATGCGCCAGCATGTCATCATCCACTACGATCGGGCCGTCATATGTCATCTCTGTAGCATAAAGGTTTTCTCCCGGATTCACCAGATAGTGGATACTGCCTTCCGGTGCGCTGAGCAGGATCTTATCGCCTTTGGACAGTGCGGTTTTTCCGCCTTGTGCGGTTGCATTCGGAACGCCAACGATCGCGTTGACCGTCACGGTAGTGTTGATCGGCGTATAACTCTCCGTTGCGAGTTCGTCATCCCCCATCATTGGCTGAATGACGGCCGTTCCGCCTTTTAAGGCCTTTACCTGTCCGGTGCTGCTAACGGATGCAACTTGCGGATCGCTTGATTCCCAGGAAGTGGCATTCACATATTTCTTCTGTTTATTATCATAGATCTTCAGCGTCTTTGTATCTCCGGCATCCAGCGTAAAACCGGGCGTGTCGGAAAGTTCATACCTGTTCTTGACGGTGACCTTAGCCTCTGCCGACAGATCATAAACTGTAGATTCCGCTTTGATCGTATATTCCTGTTCGCCCTCATCGGCCGTATAACGATATACTTTAAACGTGATCGTCGCCGTGGATCTCTTGGGATCTGTAATCTTAAGACTGCTGTCTGTCGAGATCTCACTTACCTTGACATTGATATCGTCAGTGACCTTCTGATCGCCTTTCCAGACACTGACCGTCACGCCGGGATAAGCGCCGGACACATCCGGCTTCAGTGTCAGGGAAACTTCATCACCATAGCAGGTTTGCGTTGCTGCAGGCGTAAATGATAAAGCTGACGGCACCTTTTCGGGATTGATCGTAATCACGGTCGATTCGGCGACTTCCGGATCGGATACCGATGTTGCGGTAACGATCACCTGCTTGATCGCAGTCTTTCCAAGAAGGTTAACAATAAGCTTAGCCGACTGGGAATCAGGTGCCACTGCAAGATCGATCCCGTTATCCGTGTTTGCAAGCAGATTGGCTTCGTCTTTATCCGTAACAGTCCATGTCAGTTTCCGGTCCACACTGTCTCCGGCCGGCGAAACGGTTGCTTTGATCAAGGTCTCGGAATATGCTTCCACGGTACTTGCCACAGGCTTCAGGCTGACCCCTGTTACCGCCGTGGCATCCGTCAAAGTCACTGTTTTTTCATCAGAAATCTCGTGGCCATCCTCATCGTAATTGCTTGCCGATGTCGCGCGGACCTTCAATTCAAGATTCCCGACATCTTCTTTCGCTGCGTTGACCGTCAGTTCTCCGACCGTTACAGCGCCTTTTGTACTGACTGTTTTAACACCTGCCAGGCCATCCGTTACCTGCGTGAAATCTTCCTCACCGGCACGTTTTGCATATACGGACCAGTTCACCTGTTGGTTGACATTTGTTTCAGGAGAAACCTTAGCCGTGAATTTTGTTTTCGAAATGCGCTGTACTTTAGCTATATTTTTATCAACCGTCAGAGAAACGCTTTCAACCGGATTGACCACTCTGACCTTGATCAGCCTTTTGACCGCAGGATTGTCCTTGGCCGATACCGTGATCGTTGCGGAACCGATTGTCTTCGGCCGGAGTATTCCGTTCTCATCTACGAATGCAATACCCGGTTTATCGGAAGAAAATTCAAGTTCATAACCGCTCGTAAGCCTTTCTCTTCCCGTAATAGCACGCGGATTAGCCACGTAAACCTTGGCACTGTTATACAGATCGATCCCTGTTTCATCATTGATCAACAAATTGTCCGCAGACGTATGAATGGAACGATCATAGTCGATCATAACAATATCGGGAACGATGGTAGTTCCACTCAAACTGCAGGTTTCTACTCTCTCATCGTTGATGATCCCACTGACCATTTGCTTTTCAATCAGTAATATCCTTTTGGGGTCATTGGTGCTCGTATATGAAATCTCAAATACTTCATCATCGATTTCGGCATTGCAGTGATTTTGAACGCTTAAGTCAGGTGAACATTTGTATACATAGTCAATCTGAAGGATCCTGTTACCATTTCCTTCGAATCCGGACAGGTCAAAATCATCCTCGATCGTTATCGGATACTTCTGTTCGTTGTTATTAAGTTCTTCCTGATTCTGACATTTCAGATAAACATTCAAAAAACCGAAAACTCCATAAGCCGTTCCTTCAGAAATGCTTAATTTGGGCATTTTACCGTCTTCGCAATAAAGAAAATCTACTGAAAGCAAGCAATCCTGGACATTCAGTTCCGTATCGCCGGATACATGAAGCGAACTGATACCGGTTGCCGGAGTATACCCTTCTTCCGCATCTGTACGAACAAATTTAACCTTACTGTTTTTCAACACAAGATTTCTGCGTAAATAACAATTTTTAAACTGAACAGCATTCGTGTTATTCAGATCCAGCGTGATATTCAGACCCGTCTTTTCAACGGAAAGGAAGCCGTCATTCCCGACATCGGTAAGGCCTTCAAATACAAGATTTCCTGTGTAAGTGCTCGAACACTTAAATGTCAGGCTGCTGATATTGTCCCGGTTATGTCTGCCGGAATTATCTGAATTCCATGTCAGATTCTTCACAACGGTTGCATCAACCGTAACATCCTGTTTCGGATCATTGATGGTCACTACGACATCAACCGTGTTGTCTTCAGTATTCAAAGTTCCGTTGATGAACTGAAAAACCTCATCAATAGAATTAAAAGCTTTACTCACCTGATGTTCTCCATCCGGATCGTAAAATACGCTGACGGAAAACGGCTTCTGACTCGTGAGTTTTTCATCCACAACCTCTTCCGTTTCAGCAGCCTCTTCCGGTACAGCTTCAAGTTCCGCTTCGGAAGTTACCTCTTCTACAGTCTCTGCTTCAGCCGTTTCTTCTTCCGCAAACACTGTCATGCCGGTGCCGGAAAATACCATTGCCCAGCACAGCAGGACTGCTACCAGTTTCATCCATTCTTTTCTCATTTTTTCTTCTCCGCTTTTCTTTATTTTCGGTGACGATTTGTCACATTTGCAGCTAAATGTAATTCTATCACTTTGCGTTCATGGATGTCAATCTTTTGTCATCTGTATCCATAAAACAGGAAGCCTCAGATTCGGCTTCCTGTCAGGCACTGCTTTTTAGGATCATGACTACTGTCAGAATATCATCCTGTTTCTATCCTTGGACAATTACTTATACAGTGTTGCGGCCATCTCTGCGATCTCATCCGCTGCGGCATGCAACTCGTCGATCGTGGAATCGATGGATGCCATTTCCTGGTTCTCTACGGAAATACTGTCGCTGATCTGCGTGATCTTCTCGAGGATTCCCTTAACTGCATTGTTCATATTCGTTAAGATCTCCGAAATATGTCCGGTCGTTTCTTTGGTGGAATTGGACAGATTCTGCACTTCCGTTGCCACGACCGCAAAGCCTCTGCCGGCTTCTCCCGCGCGCGCCGCTTCGATACTTGCATTCAGCGACAACAGGTTTGTCTGGTCGGCAATGCTCTGAATGCTGCCGATGATCTCCATGGATGCATCAACTGCCTGTTCGATGCTCTTGGCGGATTCGGTAACTTCCTCCTGCTTGGCAGCAACATCATTCATCTGCTCCGCTGCCAGATCGACCGTCTTGGCGATCTCTGTGATACCTTTTCGAAGCGATTCGATGTTCGGCGCCATCTCAGTCTGAAACTTGAGCTGGTTGTTTTTCTCTTCCGTAATATCCAAAATGGTTCCGGCAGCCATGAGCGGTGTGGTCCTGTCCGGAGACCATACAACCATGCTGGATGCCCTTACCCAGATGTAGTCACCTTTCTTATGGAGCATTCTGTATTCCATGTCAAAAACGGTCGCACCGGTAGGATCGGACAACTGTTTTCCCATTGCAGCCGATGCTTCTGCGACATCATCCGGATGCATCTTGGTGATCCAGGAGGACATGACATCGGGAAAATCGATCGAACTGGAATATCCGAGGATCTTCTTGAACTGGTCGGAAAATACCATCGGGGATGTAGGATCGTCGATCTTATAATTTACCAGATCCATACTCCAGCTTCCTTCCAGCATCATCTGTTCTACTGCGCCCTGGCGTCTCTGACTGATCTCGAGTGTTGCCTTGGTCTCTTCCTGATCCTGGATATCCATAAAGGTTCCGATGAAGAATTCAGGCTTTCCGTTCGGTTTTCTTACACATTCGCCCGCCGCGTGACAGAGTCTGTATTCGCCGCTTTTGGTCAGGAGCCTGTAATCAATGTCATACTTCGCATTTTTATCTGCTACGGCTTTTCCGTAGGCATCCAGAACTCTTTCGAGATCGTCCGGGTGAATGATCTTGGCCAGACCATCCAGAACATCCGGCAGTTCATCCTTGGAATAGCCGAGCGCTCTTCTCATCTCATCGGTAAAATGAACGCCGGACTGGTTTCCTTCTTCATCAAAATAAGCGATCCATATGGACAGATGAGACGAATTGTTTACCGAACGGAGCATGCGGTAATTCCTGTCCGCCGTATATTTCAGTTCCTCGATCTCTTTTTGCAGGGCTTCGATCTGAGCCTGCGCATCCTGTCCCGCCTTTGCTTTTTTATTGAACATGAAACACCTCCTATGCCTTTCCTGCTTTGTGTGCGTTTTCATACTGCCTGCATGGAAAGCTGGAAGTATGATATATTTCGTAGTTACAGTTTATGAAATTTTCTGACAATTTACAAGCCATTTTGGACTAAATGTCACAAAAAACAGTTCAGGCGTATACTTCCTTGGCAAGATTGAATGCCGCCCACGCTTTCGGCCAGCCGGCATAAAAAGCCGTATGCGTAATTACCGCCGCCATTTCTTTCTGCGTGACGCCGTTCTTTTTGGCATTTTCGATATGATATTTCAGGGAACTGTCCGTGATCCCCTGCGCCATCAGCGCGACCACGGTAATGATCGACCGCGTCTTTAAGTCGATGTCCATGTTGTTCCAGTTTTCACCAAAAAGGACATCATCATTGAAATGAGCAAAATCCGGCGCAAATTTCCCGAGCGCATCCCGTCCCGCGGTCTGGACGATCTTTTCGGTGTCTTTGGAATCCGCGCCTATGTATTTTTCATATTGCTTTCTGAGCTTTTCCTGCTCACTTTTTTCAAGTCCCTCATAGATCAGTTTTGCCGCATCCATGGTCTGCGCCAGCTGTTTGATCGTAAAGAGCCACAACTCAAAACTCATAGAACCTCCTCCTCCAGTTCCTGCTTCAGACAGGCCATGTTACCCCCAGGCCCCAAACAACGGTTGTTTATTATGGTAGCATAAGTAAGCAAAATAAGCAAAGAAGATTCACGGTCAGATCTATCGTAAAACCCTGATATCCGTCAGCGCCACCTGGTCGCCGGTAAGCGAAGCATAGATCCTGCTCTGCCCGTCAAGGATCGTCATTGTGCTTTCCATGCAGATCCCTAAGTTTTCGGCATTCATTCGGATCTTGTTCCCTTTTCTCTCAAAGGAAAGCGTACAGGTCACGCCCTCTTTATTGATCTCTTTCCACTGTTCCCACCCGGGAAAATCATCGCTTTTTCTCGTTTCGAATTTGATCTGCGCATATTCGTTGGACCCGTTGTCTTCCCCGTTCAGTTTGATCATGTCATATTCCCGGTAGTTTTCACCGTTAATGGTCCCGTCATCCGAATAAAACAGTATGATGTAAGGACAGTGCCACACCAGGTTGGCACCCGGCAGGCTCATGGTATGAAAGATGATCTGCGTCCGGTTTGTCAGTTCGATCCCTTCGGTATAGGCTGAGCGAGTCCGGTCGATCTGGATGTTCGGGATATCCGATTCCAAATGATCGGTATAACTGATCACATCTGCGATCCGCGGGATATCATCCGAGCCGGTCATTTTTCCGGTCTCTGTCACGGTGATGTCTCTGATCTCACAGCGCTCGCCCGTCAGGCCGATATAGGATGCCTTGGTGCTGTCGGGAAGCGCCATGACGATCTCTTTGGCATGGACGGGTCCCGTCATTTTCAGTCTCACATGATCCTCAAACCTTGCGGCAACGATCTCATATTCCGTTTCCTTCCAATCATCCGGTACCGGAAGTTCCGTAACCTCCGCCTTCCTGCCTGCAGTAACGACCATATGATCATCAAACCAGATCTCTCCGTACTCAAGATAATGATATTCCCGGATCGTCTTTTCATGACTGTGTGTTCTTCTGTCATATGAATCAAACAGGATGATCGAAGGGGCGCTGAACGTGGCATCTTTTGACGGGATACAGACAAAGTGAATCCGCTTTTCCGCCTGTTCCACGGGGATCCCAACCGATACATGATCCCTGTATTCCACGCATGTCAACTCCGTTTCCGGTTTGGCCGCCTCGTCGGCCGGATTGTTTCCGCTTTCGGAATCAATGATCCTGACCATGATATTTGCAAATTGCGGATCGAATTCTTCTCCGGCGCCTTTGATGAAGCGTTCTCTTGCCACAAAGAACGGCCGCGCATCCCGGTATCTCTTTTTGGTCGTCATGGTCACAAACGCATCAGCGACCGCGATCAGTCTTGCGATCTCGGGGATCTCCTCTTTCTTCAGGCCGTCCGGATACCCTGTCCCGTTGTAGCGTTCGTGGCTGTATCTGGCAACTTCGCTCAAGTACGGATATTCCGTGATGTTTGATAAGATCTCGCTTCCGATCAGCGGCTTGTTCCTGATGGCTTCATAATCCCATTTCCCGGGATCTTCCTCATTTTTGATCACGCTGTCCGGGATGCCGATCATGCCGACATCATGAAGCAGCGCGGCATAGTAGATCTTCTCGCATTCCTCCGGATCTTTCCCGCTCATTTCAGCGATCTTTCTGGCATATTCCGCGATTTTTACCGCATTGCCTTTTGTAAAATCATCCTTCTTCTCGACAGCGGAGACAAAAGCCGTCGCCGTCTGGTCAAACAGCCTCTGTAATTTGGCTTTCTCGCCCTCAACGTTTTTAAGTTCAACCGAATGCGTATGTTCGACCGCTTTGTTGATGTCGAGGTATGTAAAAATATACAGGGATATGGAAACCGCAACCAAGGACATGTTTACGATGGAGATCCCGTAGGTAAAGATCTGCAGGATCCCGCAAAAGATCGGGACAAAAATATAAAGCACCAGAGAACTGTAGATCAGTTTTCTGAATGATCTTTTGTAGTTTCTGATGACAGTATATTGAAGGATCGGACAGATCACGGGAACGATATAGGCGATCAGAAAGCCCGGCCCTCTGTGGTATCTGTTTGTATCATCAAAATAATAGTACAGGCCCGTAGCAGCGGAGATCACGGCAAGCAGCATTCCGCCGGCGCATAAGATCCTGACCAGATTCAGTCTTTTGGGAACAAAGGACAGTTTTCCCTCGTCCGTCAGAAGATCGATCAGATACAGATCGAACACATATACAATGGCAGAGGTCAGAAAGAATACCAGGAAGTTACTGACTCTGACCATCAGAAATCCTTTGGGAGACTGCACGCCCGAAAAAAGATAGGCCAGTCTGTCAAACCAGAGCAGAAAGAACGCGATCAGTTCCATCAGGATCAGGATCCGCTTTCTTTTTGGAGTGATAAACTGCGTAAAAACCAGCAGAAACACCATGGTCAGGCAGCCGCCGCAAAGAACCAGCATGATATTCAATTGATGTGCCTTGATCAGTTCCATCATCTGTTATTTCTCCCTTATCCCTCAAACAGGTGTCTGCACGTAGTGATCCATCCCTTTCGGATCATTGTATTTCTGCAGGACCTGCCGTACTTCCCCTATGGAATCCATAAAGACTTCCACGCATTTGGGATCAAACTGCGTGCCTCTGCCATCCTCTAAGATCTCCAATGCTTTCTCGATCGGAAATGCAGGTTTATACACTCTCGGAGAAGTCAGGGCGTCAAAGACATCCGCAACTGCCATGATCCTGGCAGATAAAGGAATGACCTCCCCATGCAGACCGTCCGGATATCCTTTGCCGTCCCAGCGTTCGTGATGATAAGCCGCCATATTTCTGGCTTCTTTCAGATAGTTCTCCCCTTCCACGATGCTGATGGCATGTTCGATGATCTTCTTACCCGCTGTTGTATGCGTTTTCATGATCTCGTATTCTTCGGTCGTCAGTTTCCCGGGCTTATTGAGTATGGGATCCGGGATATTGATCTTGCCGACGTCATGCAGCGGCGCGGACCTTACCACATCCGACATGAATTTCGGAGTGATCTTTTCCGGATAATAACCTTTTCTCTTAAGTCCTTCCACAATAATGCCGACATAATGCGCCGTCTTCTGAATGTGCGCCCCGGTATCGGAATCACGGTTTTCCACCATATCCGCCATCGTGATGATCAGTCCGTCCTGCATTTTGGCGGTTGATTCGGACAGCCGTCTGATGTTTCTGACCTGTTCCGTCTGTCTTAAGGTCATCTCGCAGATGGACTGATAGAGTTTTTCGATCTCATCGCCGGTACGGACATTCAGACTTCTGATCTTCTTCACATCCGCATCCAGTGCTTCCTGCGAATCATCTTCCTGGGAAAACTCATTCACGCATTCCGTAATGGCGTTCACCGGAAGGATGATATGATAGCGGATCAGCCAGATCACGAATATAACAAGCAGGACAAAGAAACCGAGAAATACCATGATCACTTCCATGAGGAAGCTTTGCTGCATTTCCCTGAGCTGCCCCATATCCACGTCAGCGCCGACATAGCAGACACATTTTCCTCCGGAATCGTAAACGGGACAGTAAGCCGTCAGCAAATGTCCGTAACTGTCATCGGTAATGATCGGCTCGATCTCTTTCCCCGCAAGAAGATCCGGAATATAAGCGGTAAATCCCTCATCAAAAGGAATGATCGTCCCGACTTTCTCCCCTTCCACGTCAGCGGTATCAAAATCAAAAACCACATGGCAGCCGTCTTCACGGATCTGATACACATAGAGGAAGGTGATATCGGTTGCATTGGCTAAAATCCCTCTTAACAGATTTCCCGTTTCCCTATACCCGGTCGCATCTTCACCCCTTCGCAGATAGTCCTCGACCCGGTCTCCGTCGATCAAACTCGATGCGATCTCCGCAGTGCCTTTTGCCAGTCTTGCATGTTCTTTGATCAGTGTCTTCCTATAAACCGTGATACTGATCGCCGTGACCACAACGGACAGTGTGACAAGGGAAACACTGAGAACGATAATGATCTTGGCGCGCAGGGATAGAAGCCTCACGCGCATTTTATGTGATCTTAACTCACTCTCCTCCGATACCGGCGTCTGTTTCCACCCGGTAAAGCGGAAGAAAGGATAATACTTTTGGGGAAGAAAGCGTTGCAGGAGATACGCCGAAAAGACCGTAATGGCCTTGTCCGGCAGATCCATGAGCAGAGTGGCCAGAAAATTCGTCCATACCCTGTTGGAAATGCCGGCTTCATAGAGCATCTTGCTCAATGATGCGCTGTCATAAGCCAGATCCTGCATGAACATAGGGAGCAACGCGCCGAAGCCGCCGCCGATCAGGGTCATTACAAGGATCATGCCGAAAATACCCTGCGGCTTTTTGTACCAGCCTTTCCCGGCCGCCCACGTTGCAAAGACCGCGATCATCACGTTCAGCGCCCCGTAATACAGGGAAGTCGGATTATAAATGCTCTTGATCAGATTTGTGAAAAAGCCGACAATGACGCCCGGAAGATACCCGCCGATCGAAGCGATCGCAACGGTGCCGATGGTATCTAAATACAGCGGGATCCCAAGTTTTGAGACCAGAAGTCCGAGCAGCAGGTTCAGCGCAACTCCCAGTGCGCAGATCAATGCTGCGATCATATTCTGTTTTTTCTTCAATTGCTCAATCATTGATAACGAACTATCCCTCTCAGCCGTCAAACATCAGAACCATCTGTGCCGTTTCCAAAAGCGAACGGCCGGCATCCATGCTTGTCTTCTGCAGATACCTGTATGCTTCCGGTTCCGTCATTTCATTGCGCTCCATCAGGATCCGTTTGGCCTTGCTGATGACCTGCTGATCCTCGGAAGATCTGTCAGGCTTCTTCTTTTTCCGCTCATAATACGGCTGATACGGAAGAAGCATCTGTACCGTGTTGACCAGATCTGCGCTTTTAAAAGGCATCAGGAGCCGCATCACATTTGAAGAAAACGGAAGGAGCGTGGAATCCTTCGTCAGCAGCAGGATGTTGACCGTTCCCGGAAGATAGGAAGACAATTCTTCATATCCCATATCCGAAAAATGTCTGGTGCAGACCACAACACTCGCATCCAGATCCTCCGCTTTTCTTAAGACCTCGGCACCGGTGTTGCAGGTGAAAATCTCTTCCGGGATCCCTCCGTTTTTCAAAAGTTCTGCGAGACGGGAAGCGTCATCATGTTTGGGCATTGCGATCAAAACACAGCCCATAAACGCTCCTCCCTCAGATCCTGTTCAGATAATGGTCGATCTCCCATGCGGATACATCCGACATGAAGTCTCCCCATTCACGGTATTTGATATCGGCATAGACCTTTGCAAACTCCTCTCCGAGCGCCGCGATGAGCACCGGATCCGACTGCAGACAGTCTACGGCTTCCTTTAAATCTATCGGCATTTTTTCAAAATTATTCAGACCGTCTTTGCACCTTGCGGCCTCACCCGGATCGATCTTGTTTTTGATCCCGTCCATTCCTGCGGCAATGCAGACGGCAAGCAGCAGATACGGATTGCTCGCGCCGTCGGGAAAACGCAGTTCGACCTTCGTTTCCTCCCCGCCTCTGTGCAGCCGGATCAGTGATTTTTCCCCTTTATCAGACCAGTTGATCTCATTCGGCGCACTGCAGCCAAGCAGGCGTTTGTAGGAATTGACGATCGGATTGGCGATCGCGGCAAGTCCTCTTGCGTGCTTTAAGATCCCGCCGATAAAAAACCGCGCTTCCTCACTCTCCGTCCCATTTCTGTTAAAGACATTTCTGCCGTCTTTTAACAGTGTGAAATTCAAGTGCATGGCAGAACCGGCGACATCCGTCTTGGGCTTGGGCATAAATGTCGCATAGAGTCCGAAACGCTTAGCGATCGAACGGACCGCAAACCGGAATGTCTGGATATTATCGGCAGTCTCTAAAGCTTCCGCTTCTTTAAAATCAATCTCATGCTGGGCCGGTGCATGTTCATGATGGGAGGATTCCACCTCAAATCCCATCTCTTCAAGCATCAGAACGATATCTCTTCTGGCGTTTTCCCCGAAATCGGCCGGGCTGACATCGAGATAACCCGCCATCTCATGGGAATTTGTCGTCGGTAGACCGTTTTCATCCGTATGGAAGAGGAAAAACTCGCATTCCGGATCGGCCATGATGCTGTACCCATGATCCAGAATATCCAGCAGAACATTTTTCAGGATCGTTCTCGAACTCATGAGAAAAGGCGATCCGTCCGCATGGCAGATATCGCATACCACCTTGGCGACTTTTCCCTGTTTCGGTCTCCAGGGCAGGATCATGAAGGTATCCGGTTCCGGATGCAGATACAGTTCGTCGTCATATTCATAACAGTCGTTAAAGACACTGGACCCGTCCACCGCAAATCTGTTCATAAAGATCTTGTCCATCTGTCCGGGTGTGACCGCAATATTCTTCAGTCTCCCGAAAATATCCGTAAACTGAAGGCGGATAAACTCCACATCTTCTTCCTCGATCATTCTTTTGATATCGTCCATGCTTTTCATGTTCCTGCTCCTTTCAAGCTGTACTTTTGCCGGATTGACCATAAAAAAGGCGTCGCCGGCTTGCATCTGCCACCCCCGACGACGTCTTTTGCATATGCTTGCTCTTATGCAAACATTCTAATATAAAAATCAGGATTATACAATTCCTTGTGCCTTCATGGCGTCTGCAACTTTTAAGAATCCCGCGATGTTTGCTCCCGCAACATAGTCGCCTTCTTTGCCGTACTTCTTAGCGGCATCATCCAGGTTATGGAAGATGTTGACCATAATGTTTTTGAGTTTCGCATCCACTTCCTCAAAGGTCCAGGACAGTCTCTCGGAGTTCTGGCTCATCTCCAGCGCGGAAGTTGCAACACCGCCCGCATTGGCAGCTTTGCCGGGAACAAAGTAAACTTTATTCTTCTGGAAGTATTCGGTAGCCTCCAGCGTTGTCGGCATGTTGGCGCCTTCACAGACAGCGATCACGCCGTTAGCGACCAGTTTCTTCGCATCATCCAGATTCAGTTCATTCTGGGTTGCGCAGGGAAGCGCGATGTCAACTTTTACTTCCCACTGATTGGTGCCCTCTGTCTTCTTGTCATGATACTGTGCGGAAGGTCTTGCGGCAGCGTACTCGGTCAGGCGCGCACGTTTCACTTCTTTGACTTCCTTAAGCAGCGCAACGTCGATCCCTTCCGGATCGTAAACCCAGCCTGTGGAATCCGAGCAGGTTACGGGCTTTGCGCCAAGCTGCTGTGCTTTCTGGATCGCATAGATCGCAACGTTACCGGAACCGGAAACTGCGCAGGTCTTGCCTTTGATGTCAACGCCATTGCTCTTGAGCATTTCTTCCGTCATATACAGCAGGCCGTACCCGGTTGCTTCGGTACGTGCCAAAGATCCGCCGTAGGATAAGCCTTTTCCTGTCAGAACGCCTTCATAAAGGCCGGTCAGTCTCTTGTACTGTCCGTACATAAAACCGATCTCTCTTGCGCCCGTTCCAATATCACCTGCCGGAACATCCGTATCGGCGCCGATGTATTTGAACAGTTCCGTCATAAAGCTCTGGCAGAATGCCATGACTTCCCTGTCGGATTTTCCTTTCGGATCAAAATCAGAGCCGCCCTTGCCGCCGCCGATCGGAAGACCGGTCAGGGAATTCTTGAAGATCTGCTCAAAACCTAAGAACTTGATGATGCCTAAGTTTACCGAAGGATGCAGACGTAAGCCACCCTTGTAGGGACCGATCGCAGAATTGAACTGGATCCTCATCGCATTGTTAACCTGCACCTGACCTTTGTCATCCACCCAGGGAACACGGAACAGGATCTGGCGCTCGGGCGTTGTCAGTCTCTCAAGCAGCGCATCTTTTCTGTACTCTTCCTCATTGGCTTCGATCACCACGCGAAGGGATTCAAGAACCTCTTTTACCGCCTGATGGAATTCCGGCTGTGCGGGATTCTGCGCTACGACACGATCGTACACTTCATCAACATAAGACATTTTTTCTTCCTCCTCTGTAACTGAAACTTTGTTCTTCGTTCTGTTTTATTTTCCTGACAGAACCGTTAAATTATAAAAAATAAGACGCCAAAAAGGAATACGCATGTATTCTTTCCGACGCCTTTGTCGTTCCCTATCATATCCTATATTTATACGGAATGCAAGATGCAACCGTAAAAATCATAAATTGATCTGGGCAACCTGCGTTTTTTCGGCATCCGCAAGCTCAGGTCCAAGCTTTTTAATAAAACGCTCCACCTGCTCACCGCATCTTCCGGTGTAGGCTTTCGGATCAAGCACCGTCTGCAGTTCCTCTTTAGAGATCATCAGTTCGCTTTCTTTGGCAAGATCGGCAAGAAGATCCCAGTCAAGTCCCTTTTTCATCTTTGCGGTCGCTTCCATGGAACATCTGCGGATGATCTCATGCGCATTCTGCCTGTTGGCACCCTTCTTGACCGCTTCCATCATGATGTTTTCGGTGGCGATGAACGGCAGGTATTCCATGACATTCTTCTCAATGACCTTTTCGTTCACGCGCAGGCCGTTCGAAACATTCTGCAAGAGTCTTAAGATCGCATCCGTTGCCAAAAAACCCTCCGGAAGCGAAATGCGTCTGTTCGCGGAATCATCCAGCGTTCTCTCCAGCCACTGCACGCTTGCCGTCATCGGCGCATTCATCGCATCGGCCATGACATATCTTGCCAGTGAGCAGATCCTCTCACACCGCATCGGATTCCGTTTATAGGCCATCGCAGATGAACCGATCTGGTCCTCTTCAAACGGTTCCTCCACCTGCTTGTCATGCTGCAAAAGGCGGATATCATTCGCCATTCTGTATGCACTTTGTGCAACGGAGGAAAGGGCGTTCAAGATCCTGCTGTCCACTTTCCGCGGGTAAGTCTGACCGCTGACATCGAAGATCTCGTCAAAGCCGAAATCCTTTGCGATCGTTTGATTCATCTTATCGATCTTTTCTGTATCGCCGCAATACAAATCGAGAAAACTCGCTTCCGTTCCGGTCGTGCCCCTGGATCCTAAGAATTTGATGTTTTGGATCGCAAAGTCGATCTCCTTTAGATCCGAATACAGATCCTGGATCCATAAACTTGCCCGCTTTCCGACCGTCGTCAGCTGGGCCGGCTGGTAATGGGTATACCCGAGTGTCGGCAGGTCCTTATACTTCATCGCAAAATCGGAAAGCAGCGACAGGACCTTTAACAGTTCGTTTCTTAGATATCTCAAGCCGTCACGGTAGATGACAAGATCCGCATTATCCGTCACATAACAGCTTGTGGCGCCAAGATGAATGATCCCTGCCGCCTTCGGCGCGACCTTTCCGTAAGCATAAACATGAGCCATGACATCATGGCGCACTTCCTTTTCGCGCTGCTTTACACATTCATAATCGATCTCGTCAAGATGTGCGACCATCTCATCGATCTGTTCCTGCGTGACCGGAAGTCCCAGTTCTTTTTCTGCCTTTGCTAACGAGATCCAGAGTTTTCTCCAGGTCGTATAGCGTGTATCGGATGAAAAGAGCTTTAACATATATTCCGATGCATATCTTGTTGAAAGTGGGGATTCGTAACTGTCTGTCATTTCCTCTCCTTTTGGATTCAGATTTTAGTTTGCAGGATCAGTCCAACTGTCCCTTTAACCGCTTCATAACTTCTTCGTATGCTTCTTCCACACCGCCAAGGTCTCTGCGGAAACGGTCTTTGTCGAGTTTCTCGCCTGTAGTGGCATCCCAGAGTCTGCAGGTGTCCGGACTGATCTCATCGGCAAGGACGATCGTGCCGTCTTTCAGTCTTCCGAACTCGATCTTGAAATCAACAAGCGTCACGTTACAGGACTTCCAGATCTCTTTTAAGAAGTCATTGACAAGAAACGCATACTTTTTGACCGTTGCGAGTTCTTCTCTCGTGCAGAGTTTTAAAGCGATGGCATGGTCATCGTTCAGAAGCGGATCGCCAAGGTCGTCATTTTTATAGGAAAATTCGATCGTCGGTTCGTCAAAGACGATTCCCTCTTCCACACCGTATCTCTTGGAAAATGAACCCGCGGAGATGTTTCGGATGATCACTTCAAGCGGAAGGATCTCAACACGTTTCACCGCGGTCTCACGCTCGGAAAGCTCTTTTACAAAGTGCGTCGGTACGCCTTTTTTCTCCAGGCCCTGCATCAGCATGTTGCTCATCTGGTTATTGATGACGCCTTTTCCTTTGATGCTTCCTTTCTTCAATCCGTTAAAAGCAGTCGCATCATCTTTGTAATCCACGATCACGATCTCCGGATCATCCGTCTCATAAACCTTCTTTGCCTTGCCTTCGTACATCTGTTTTCTTTTTTCCATGATCAACCCTCTTTTTCTTTCGGAAATATATGATGTAATTGGTTTTTTTGAATCCCACATCATTATATGCATTTGCAAAACAAACGGCAAACACAATAAAAATCAGAAACGCAAAAAAACTTTTTGGCTATTTACCAACTCGTGGTTGATATTTTTAAATTTCCGAGGTTTTTCTTCCCCGGTCTTTTAATGGCACTAGCCTGATGCCTCTACCTGATCTAA
>CACZBD010000007.1 GCA_902779305.1 uncultured Lachnospiraceae bacterium
GATGAAGCTGATAAGAGAAAAACTCTTCTGTTCCTCACAGATAAAGCCAAAGAACTTAAAGAAGCTTATGACTCCGTATCCAATGAGATGGGGAATATTTATTATCGTGATTTTACGGATAAAGAGATTCTTCAGTTTGAAGAGTATCTTAACCGCATCAGGGTAAACCTTGAGGAATGGAGTGACAAATGAGTATCTGTATTAAAGATCAGATTCAGAACATGAATCTTGTTATAGGGTGCACTGTTGGATGTCCGTACTGCTATGCCAGAAACAATACGAGGCGTTATCACATCATAGATGATTTTGAAAAGCCACAGTTTTTTCAAGGAAAGCTTCGTATGATGGAAAAGAAAAAGCCGCAGAATTTTCTGCTGACCGGCATGAGCGATCTCTCGGGCTGGCATGAGGAATGGAGAGAGGAAGTCTTTAAAAAGATAGCAGAGAATCCTCAGCACCAGTTTCTTTTTCTTACCAAACGACCGGATCTTCTGTCTTTTGAAACAGATCTTGATAATGCATGGTTTGGCGTTACAGTTACGAGAAAGTCTGAGTTATGGCGTATTGATGCACTGCGGAGCAATGTGAAGGCAAAAAAATATCATGTTACCTTTGAGCCTTTGTTCGATGATCCGGGTAAGGTTGATCTTACAGGCATTGACTGGATTGTGGTGGGAACCATGACAGGTGCAAAGAGCAGGACTGTTAAAACAGATCCCGGGTGGGCTTATTCATTGACAGAACAGGCTCATGAACTGAACATTCCTGTATTCTGGAAAGAAGATCTTGTTCCGATTATGGGAGAAGAAATGATACAGGAAATGCCGGATGCTTTTAACAAAGTGCTGGAGGAACAGAGGATATGGAACAACCAGAAATCAAAGTAAATCATATAGAAACAAAAAGTGTAATGACAAAATCGAATACTCCTATTGGAGGATATTCGGTGAATCCCTATGTGGGGTGTCCCCATGCCTGTAAATACTGCTACGCATCTTTTATGAAACGCTTTACAGGGCATACGGAGGAATGGGGAACTTTCATGGATGTGAAAGACTGGCCTGAAATAAAGAATCCAAAGAAGTATGCCGGCCAGAAGGTAATCATTGGAACAGTTACGGATGGTTATAATCCGCTAGAGGAAACATATAAAAATACAAGAAGACTTCTGGAAGAACTAAAGGACAGTGGTGCGGACATACTTATCTGCACAAAGTCAGACCTTGTACTAAGAGATCTGGATCTGCTAAAAGAGATCAATGAAAATAGCAGACTTACAGTATCATGGTCAATCAATACTCTCGATGAAGAGTTTAAAGATGATATGGATGCGGCAGTAAGCATAGAAAGAAGGCTTGCTGCAATGAAAGAGGTATATGCGGCAGGCATTCGTACAATTTGCTTCATTTCACCCGTGTTCCCGGGGATTACGGATATAGAAGCAATCATAGACAGGACAAAAGATCAGTGTGACCTTGTATGGCTTGAGAATCTGAATCTTCGCGGAGGTTTTAAGGCAGATATCATGAAATACATTTCAACAATCGTAGATTACTTTTACCACGAAGAAGTAAGAGGAACTGCCAATAGTGGAAAGAGAAATGTAATACATAATCCTTGATGGAAGAATAAATTGGAAGATAATCGCACTAAGGCTCTCTGGCTCTGTCCATAAGAACAGAGTCAGAGAGATTTTTTATTATTCAGGAAGTCTTCCTTCATACATGATTTGAAGTTCACCATAGACCTTACCCCAGTTTCGGATCGGCATGGTCCTTTTTTTTGTGGCTTCAAATGTTGAAAGGTATAGCGCTTTTAAAAGGGCCTGATCACTTGGAAATACACTCCGCTGACGGTTGAGCTTACGGTATGTAGCATTCAGGGATTCAATGCTGTTTGTAGTATAAATCAGAGTTCTCACATCGGCTGAGAATTTAAAGATGGGGGTAAGCGCATCCCAGTTGTCGTACCATCGGTTCATGGCTCGAGGGTATTTTTCTTCCCAAGTCGATTTCACACGATCCAGAGCTTTCCTGCCATCTTCTTCGGAAGGAGCGTTGTAAATCGCCTTCAGATCCTTGGCAAAGGCTTTTCTGTCCTTGTCAGGCACATATTTGAGGGTGTTACGCACCTGATGGACAAGGCATCTCTGATACTCTGTATTCGGGAAGGCAGTTGAAATGGCTTCCTTGATGCCCGAAAGACCATCGGCACATACGATGAGGATATCCTTTACGCCACGATTTTTCATTTCATTAAGGACGGAAAGCCAATACTTTGCACTTTCATTTTCACCGATCTGAATTGAAAGCACTTCCTTATGACCGCTACATGAGATGCCCAAGATGATATATGCAGCCAGTTTTCTGATGATACCATTATCCCTTACGGAATAGTGGATGGCATCAATGAAAATGACCGGATAAACGTCCTCCAAAGGCCTATGCTGCCATTCCTCGATTTGAGGCAGTATTTTATCCGTCACGTCGGAGATAAAGCCTTCTGATGCCTCAAAACCATAGATGTCTTCAAGGGTATCGGAAATCTGGCGGGTGGTCATTCCCTTGGCATACATAGAAATGATCTTTTGGTCAATGTTTGAAATATCCTTCTGCCTCTTTTTAACAACCTGAGGCTCAAAGGATGATTTTCGGTCCTGTGGAACCTGGATGTCGAGACTGCCGAAGCTGGAGTTGACGCGTTTTGTCTTGTAGCCGTTACGGTAATCGTCGCTGTCATAACGTTCTGACTTCTGATATCCAAGATGATCGTCCATTTCGGCTTCCATCATTTCTTTGATGGTACCACCTAAGAGATCCTTGAGAGCATCTTGTATGTCCTCTGCGGTTTCGATGTCATACTCCTGAAGGAGCTGTTGGATGATCTGACGCTTACCGTCTGTCATCTGGACTTTGTGTACGGGTTTCTTTTCTTTTGCCATAATTAAAGGCCTCCTAAAGATTTATTTTATCTTAGGAGACCTCGTTCATACAGTGTTATTAAATTTTTACAGAGATTTTTTCACAGACTCGAAGATAATTACCACAAACCGCGCTTGACTCGTTTTTTCTTTTCCGCCTTTCTTTTCCCAAGTACAGATGTCATAACAATTATATGCTGATCTCGGATGGTCTCCATGAGGTCTATGATGCGTTCGACATCCTGTGGGAACACATTGTAAGTGTCTCTGCATACAGAAACGATTCCTTCAATAGAAGAAACAAGACGGCCATAAATGGCGCTCATTTCATGCAGATCGCCAAATTCGATTCGATGGATCGTAAGATCTTTTCTGAGCACGGCGTTGCGTACCCATGCTGTCGGATTGAGATGTAGTTCGGCGGCTTTCTTTTTTAGTAGCGCTGCATCTTTTCCATATAGACGGATATGTACGGACTCATCCGAATCGCCATCAGTCACCTCCGCAACTGAAGGGTTATTCTCGAGCATCTCCTGCATGGCATCGGCGATCATAACCGAACAACAGGAACTTATGGTCATATGTTCCGCTTTTGCCAGTTGTTCCACTCGACTTGCCAGTTCTTCCGATAAATAGACCTGAACACGTTTACTTACTTCTTGTTTTTCCATACTTTTTTCCTCCATGATTCATTTTGAAAGGGGCTACCCGTAATAAAATCCGACAGGATTTACTGTTTCTCACCACCGGTGAGAAGGGTTTGGGCTTGCCCAACAATGGGTTATCAGGGGAACCCTGATCAAGCGATCGTGAGTCGTTTATGGCGAACGATCTCTGCTTGTTAACTCACATTTCAGGATTTCCTGACTCTAAGAAACGGAAAGTGTTTTGGAGGCGCGACTGGTTTTATTATGGATTTGTTTTCGCCCGGAACCTTTTTTCCTGATTGGAAGCAAAACAGGCGATTATGAAGACCGGAAATCCCGTTTTGAAGCAGATCAGGTACTCCGCGATACCTTTTTTTCATTTACAAAAGGTTTTCCCGGTAACCTTTTGCGCTGCCCTGAACAAGACCGGGCATTCAGAATGACCTTTAGGTGTCTTTGAAAAAGAAATCGGTCACATACATACCCTTTTTTCCGTTTCTTCGATTTGAGATAAGGACGATCATTTCGGAAAGGAGTGTGAGACAGATGATCAAGATGACAATGAAAGATTCTTTATTGAAAGAATATCCACTGGCAGCAAAGCTGCTTCAGTCGTGCAGAAAGGATCGGGTGGATGAAGTGCTGGGAATTCTGGAGAGCCTGACAAGACAGACCGGGCTGGATCCGGATGACAGACTGAGCCTCGGGTATATGCGCAGAGGACTTGCGATCGGAAGACTGCGCGTGATCGAATCCGCAGATCCGGCGGGATCAAATCCTGCCAAAGGACAAAATGATCCGGAACAGGAAGAACCGGTAAATATATTTGGCACTGATAATTCGGATACTGCACAATTCGATCATTCACCTGATATCTTTGGTATGAACTTTTGATTCTTTGAAAAAACCGGCACGGCGGTGCCGGTTTTTTCCGTTTCTTCGATGCAGGAAACCGTAAACCCTGTTTCGAGGAAAAAAGATGGAAGATACTGCACTTCGCGCTTTCGAAGGGATGCTGGATTGTGGTACAATTTCTTATGAGGAATTTGAGATTGTCCGAACAATTCAGATGAAAGGAAAAAGGGAAGAAATCAAGAGGCTCTTTAAGAACAACGGATACGAAGCCCAGTTCAAATTCATGTACTGTAAGAGTGACGAACGTTATAAACTTCGGATACCGGCTGCCTTAAGGACCAAGTACGATCTGAAAGCGGAATACAAACAGAAGAGCGAGAAAGAGGTCATTGATGCCATATATGCAGACCTTCATAAGCTGAACTTAAAGAGGCTGACGCTGAACGAGATCTTTGATATGTGGAAGCCGGTCCGTATCGAAAAGATACAGAAGAAAGACCGATCAATGCATACGGCCAGGAAGAACTTTGAGGTTTATGAAGCGCTTGTGCGGAGATCGGATCTTGGGAAAAAACAGTTCGTAAAGATTGGCTATCAGGATTTTGATGAGTTCTACAGCATGTGCGAAGGAAAACACATCAGTAAGTCCAGGGCCAATGAGGTCAAGACGACACTGAACAAGGTCTGGGAATTTGGCAAGTCTTTGGGAATTGTGGAGATTAACTATTCCAAGGAATTCTTCTTAACGGACTATAAGTTCGCACCGAAGAGGCCACGTCCGATCAAGAATGCGGATGAGCGCGAGAGGTTGATCGAATACTATCTTTCCACGGATACGGTATACGGGTATGTATGTGCTCTGATGGAGTGCCTGAACTTAAGGATCTGTGAGATCAAGGCACTGAAGTGGTCGGATATCTTTCTCGATGATAACCTGATCTGTGTCAGTCACATGGTTGACCATGAAGGGGACTACCGTGACTTCACAAAGAACCATGACGATGAAGGCACACACTTCGTACCGATCTCGCCGAGAGCCCGGGAGATCCTTTTAAGGATCAAAAATAAGAACTACGGCTTTCGCGATGGCTTTGTATTCCTGGGCAAGAATGACAACTACATACTGACCCACGAGGTGAACATGAACATCCGGAGGGCATGTGAGGCTCTCGGGATCAACAAGCACTTCACGACACACGACTGCAGAAGATATGCTGCGACAAATGCCGCCCTTGAAGGTATGTCCACGCCGGCCATGCAGATGGCTTTTGGATGGAAGGACCGGGACACGGCAGAAAAGTATATCCAGATTGCGGCTGCAAGAAAGGAACACCAGAGTGTGCTCGTGGACGTTCTCAATTAGAATCTGTGAATGTTTCACGCGCAACTAATAGCGGATTTTTTGGTGCCCCTGATGAAGGCCCTAAAAGGCCTGTGAATATGCGGCATTGCGGACTTTTTTTCAAAAAATGCAGTAAATATGCCGTCTGGACCACATTTGGACCACGTTTTCAGGACATAAAAAAACCCACAAACGCAGTGTTCATGGGTGTTTCACGCGCAGCTCGTAGCGGAATCGAACTTTTTTAATACGCTGGAAGAGGGCAAAACTGCCGAAGTAAGTTCTAAAAAAGACTGAAAATATCATAAGGAGGAAAGGAGATATGCTGGCGCTGATTTTTTTCTTTTCTCTGAAATAGGGGTGCTGATTTATTGCTGACGTAAAATTGTCAGCAAAAAAATGCGCTGATTTTTATATTATGTAAACTAAAAAACAATGATCATATACTGTCATCTGGTAACGTCTTACGATCGTAAATCACATCTTTCTCAGACGGAATATATCTGACAATATCCGCAATATTACAATTCAATATAGCACACAAATCATTAAGGGTTTTTGTTGAAACATGCTGATTATGTTTCAACCGGTAAATGGTAGAAGAAGATATACCATGACCATGCTTGCCTAAAGTGTACCAATTCTCATTTCTTTCTTTTAAAAGATCCCAAAATGGCGAATAATCAATCATTTCTCCACACCAACACATTTTTTCAAGTTAATCATAAAATGTGTTCTGTAACTTGAATATATTCCTAAAAGCGAATATACTTTTAATATATGAATACGTGGTTTCTAAGGAGAATACGAAGAATTGAAAGGCTTAGATCTTTTTGATGATTTAAACGCGCAGGTAGTTCCCTATTCACTCGGAATTCATGCCACTGATGAAACTGGAGATGTTCGGGATAGGATTATTGTTCCAGCCGGGAAGAAATATCCATGCAGTTGGAAACTCTCAGAGTATTCCGGCTATAGCATGCATAAAGCAACTGTAGATAACTGCTCTGTAGAGTTATTTGAGCGAAATGAAAAGACCGGGGAAGCGGTGAAGCTGGACGATATATATTTCACGATCAAAAAACTATTTGGTGGAAAGCCTCCGGTAGAATTCATCTTTTACTATGAAAATCCTTATAACTGCGAGATTAATATATGTGAGAGCAAATCTGGAAAACCTATTTTCTGTAATGTCGCAAAAATCGAGCGGGAAGTGCATATCCGTCAAAGAGCCACCGAAGAACAGCCCGTAGCTCAGAAGCCCGTGGTGAAACCAGCTCCTACAAACCAGGCACCTGTTGTGAATCCGCAAACTGTGAAGCATGAAAATACTGCATCCTCCAAATTAACTTACGAGGAGCTTGAAAGGAAGAAGAAAGAAGAAAAGAAAGAAGCTCTCAAACGTTCAATTGAATCAATGAATGAGTTGATTGGGCTCGAGGTTGTGAAAGATAAGGTCAATAGCATATGTACACGAATCGAATTCGAAAGGATACGCGCAGAAGAGCTTGGTGTTGAGCCGCCGATGGAGTGCCCGAGGTTCATGTTTACCGGCAATCCCGGAACAGGTAAGACAACCGTGGCAAGGAAACTGGCATCCATATATAAAAATGCAGGCCTGCTGAGCAAAGGTCAGCTGATTGAAGTAGACCGTAAGGACCTTGTGGCAAGCTATATCGGAGAAACAGCCAAGCAGACCCATAAGATCTGTGAATCGGCTTACGGCGGAGTTCTGTTCATTGACGAAGCCTACGAACTTGCTAATGGTGATAAGAAAGACTTCGGGAAGGAAGCCATCGCGACCCTGCTTACGGAAATGGAAAACCGCAGAAAGGATTTTATCGTAGTCTTTGCGGGTTATACCGATGAAATGGAAGATCTCTTAAATACCAATTCCGGGTTAAAGAGCAGGATCACGGACATCATCGAGTTCCCGGATTATACGGAAAAGGAACTCTGTGCGATCGCTACAAAAATTGCCGCAGAGAGCAAATACAATCTTACCGAGGACGGTATCAAGGCATTTGAAATCGCAATCGGAAAGAAAAAAGTAGACCGGAAGTTTGGTAATGCAAGGGAAGTCAGAAACATTCTGCAGGATGCCATGCAAAAGCGAGGAGAGCGATACATGCAGGACCAGTCCCTAAGCCTTACCGAATTAACTGCAGAGGACTTTGGAATTGACCTTAGGGAGGATGTTCAGAAAACCGCCAAGGAACTCCTTGCGGAGCTTGATTCCATGGTTGGCCTTGCATCTGTTAAAAAGGATGTCAGGAACATCACGAACCGTGCCAAGTATATCATGAAAGAAATTGATGCCGGCACGATGTCACCCGAAGGCATAGATATGAACATGAACCTCTGCTTTACAGGAAACCCCGGAACCGGTAAAACTACCGTGGCAAGACTTTATGCGCAGATCTTACATGCGATCGGACTTACCAAGACCGATAAATTCGTTGAATCCTCGCGTGAAGACTTTGTTGCAGGATACTCCGGCCAGACAGCTACCAAGACAAAAGAGATCTGCGAAAAGGCATATGGTGGTGTGCTGTTTATTGACGAGGCATACTCCCTCGTACAGGGTGATAATGATTCCTTCGGAAAAGAAGCTCTTGCAACACTGATTAAGGAAATGGAAGACAACCGGGATAAACTGGTTGTGATCATGGCAGGCTATACCAAGGAAATGAACGAGTTTATGAACTTTAACTCGGGTGTAAAGAGCCGGATATCCAAGTACATCGAGTTTGAGGATTATTCCGCAGAAGATCTTCAGGTAATCTTCGATAAATTGGTAAAGAAAAACAATGTCACCCTCGATTCTGAAGCAGAAATGAAAGCAAAAGAGGTCATCGGGGCGATGGTTGCAAATAAAGACCGGAACTTCGGCAATGCCCGTGAGATCCGGAACCTGTTTGAGGAAGTATGGTCAAACATGATCTCAAGGGTTGAGGATCAGGAGTTATCGGGAGAAGATCGAAGAATAATAGTAGCACTGGATTTTATATAAATATATACCCAGGAGGACATGGTTATGAAAAGCAATAAAGAATTATTGAAAGACAAGAAGAAAATATGGGAGGAAATACGTATCCTTTCCCCTGCTAAAAAAGCCTTTTTTACTGTTGTCTCGCTATCGATAGTAACACTACCTATCGTTAATTATCTGATTAACCATATCTGGTATGTGATTGATCCGGAAGGATTGGCAAAGTTCCCAATTCAAAACTGCATTGTAGGTACACTTATTTATCTGGCAATAGCTTTTATTCTTATGTTCATTGGAATGGTGATTCATGCGGAGTTCTTTGTTTCGACTAGAAACTGGAACACCCTTCTGATTATTCAATTGATTCTTGGAATTGCTGTGCTTGTATGGGTTCATTATACGACAGAAAGATATGTGATAATCTATGGCATATATCTGTTCTTTGCCACTTGTTTAGTGGACGGATATGCTGCAAAGATAGTGGGAAAAGTAATGGATTTAGTAAGTAAGGTATCAGAAAAACTTGCCAAATGATTTGGAGATTATGATTAAATGCAGAATGATGGAAGTCTTCTTGAGGAGAAAAAGAAAAATTATAGATTTAACAAGAAGGAAAGAACCAAGAAAGAAATCCGTTCAATACGGAATATTGTAATCATAGTACTTCTGATTGCGGGATTTATCATTTTCAAACAAGTAGGGAAACCGCAATCTTTTAGCAATATATCAAATGCATCGATAGGAGACGAGGTTACATTTGGCCATGCGAGGTGCCATGCATTAGGATGGTTATGGGGATATGATGTTCCGATTGAATGGGTAGTTTTGGAAAAGGATGATGACAAAGTCATGCTCTTGTCCGAATATGGTTTTTACTATAGCGGCGGATATGATGAAGTAATTAATTCCTTAAATGACCTCTCAAGAAAGCACAGTTTTTATAGCGATAACTTGGACTCTGACAGCAGAATCATTCCGGTTGGAGATTATTATGTAACGATGCTGAACAGAAGAGAAGCAGAAGAAAAAATAGAAACCATTGAACAGATAAAAGTGTGCAAGCCGTTCCTTCAGCAACACGAGCATTTGCTTTCTAAAGGAAAACCATCGGCATATTGGCTGTATGGAATGAGCGGCTATGTTTCGAAAGAGGGAGTGGTTACCAATGAGGTGCCATCGAAGGAGCGTATTCTGTGCAGACCAGTGATATGGGTTAGGATTTCCGAATAAAGTGAAAATGTGAAAAGGAGACATCTAGATGGGATATTGGTGGTGGGATGATACAAGGAAAAGGGTTAGAAAAAGCAACCTAAGGTGGATACCGTTGTTCGTGATTCTGCTCATATTATGGTTGTTTGCTTACTTTGTGCTAGGGATCCAGATAAAATAACTATTTAAACACCGCATGAATGCATATTTCACGCGGTGTTTTTTATGTTTATACAAATGATCATACGATTTAGAGAACATATAAAATTCGTAAGATTTGTTTTTGTTTTTCTACCGGCAGTTCTGAAAGTGCCTTTACTAGCTCAGGCAGAATCATGTGGCTTTCGGGTGAAATATCTAATAATTCGTTAGGTGTTACCCCGAGCACTTCGCAGTATCCCATTAAGAGTTCCACGGACGCAGAAGCTTTTCCCCGTTCAACGTTCGAAATATATGTCTTCGATCGATTGCAGGCGGCACAGATAACGTCCTGTGTAACCTTTTTTTCTTTTCTTTTTTGTTGCAGGCATTTGCCTATGTATGCATCTGAAAAGTCACTAATCATGGGGCTCTCCGAATTTAACTTCCACAAAGTACATAATGTTCCACCTTTAGAATTATACAATAGGCGTATATTTTTTGCAAAAATGATTCAAGTATTGAAAATGTCTTGCAATAATTAAACAAATACGCTATAATTACACATAGAAATTAAACATATACACAATTATCGGCGGGGAGGTGGTAAAAAAATGAAAGAAATAACGAAAAAAGAAATATATCTGGATGAGAATACAATGATAAAAGTAGGAGAGTCCATAAGAGAACGGAGCATGGATTGCTATTTGTTGTTTGCGCTGGTAATCAACACAGGCCTAACTACAATAACTTTCCGCACCATGACCGTGCAGGAGATGGATGAATTCATCGATAAATACGATCTTCCGTTGTATCTATGTGTTCAATTGAGGATGCATATGCATGGTAAAGAATGCAATTCACCTTTTTTTCGCGGGAAAAGGAACACAGATACGCAGCTTAACTACCGGTCATATGAAGACGCTCTCAAGAGAGCCGGTCAAAAAGCGGGAATCCCGTCGCTGGCGCTGCGAATGACAGAGCATGTATTCTATCTAAATTACTATCGTGATAATGGTTACTCGTACGATGCCGTAAAGAAAATCCTGCGGGCGCGAAGGCGCCCAGTGCCTTCATATGATGCATTTCTTGATTTGTATGGAATATCGAGAGCAGATGTGGAGCAGGACTATAAAGTGCACAAACGGGATCTTCGGGGGAGATTGAGAAGACAAATAGTACTTATTCAACACTGTCTAAATCAAATCGAGCTAGATATCGATGATTGTGATGAGATTGACGCCGAAAGCAAGATCTATACTGACGCAAAGATGCCGCTACAGCATGCATTGTACTATCTGTCATTAATCTGTGCATAGAAGGCGGCGCGAAGGCCGTCTCTAAAATATATCAATCATAGAAGGAGGATTAAAGGTATGGAAAAAGGAACATGTAGGATGGGATGGTTCGTGAGGAATCGGATTAACCAGTTTGAGGGATTTGTTACCGGGAAAGTATATTGGCTTTATGGCTGTGAAAAAATAATACTTATACCCAAAAAATCAGAAGACAACCTATTAGGCAGTGTTATCTCATCGCAGGAAAGGATTATGGTATCGGAAGAATTTCTCGAATTATTGACAGACGAGGATAATCATACATACGAAAAAGAATTTGCGCTTCCTGCTATTGACAAATACTTCGGCATGATGTGCCGCGACAGAGTTACTGGGTATGAGGGAGTTGCGATTGGCTGTATTACTAGCCTATATGGAACGGATATGTATGCTCTGGAACCGCTCGCCAGCAAGAATAAGAAAAAACTGAAAGATCATAAGTGGTTCGATGTTGGACGCTTGGAACTGATATCGCGTCGAGTTAGTACGGATGAAGTCCAAGATAAAAAGCCAGGTGGCGTTGAGGACTGGATGCCGTCTAGAGAACTGATCATGGCATTAAGTTAAATCATAGCCGGATGTCAATCTGGTAATCAGAGACATCCGGCTTTGCTAAATGCAACTGCAGGAGGCAGAGAATGAATCTTTATGAGGTGCTTATCGACTACCCGGATGTACTTACTCCGGAAGATGTTCAAGAAATATTAAATCTCAGCAGAAGTACTGTATACGAACTGTTGATGGGCGGCGTTATAAAATCCATTAAAATAGGGAAAAAATATCGGATTCCCAAATTATATATGTTGCAATTCCTTTATCCAGGAACCGATTTTTTGGATATAGAAAGAGGAAAGCGGAAAGACGAGTATTGTGGGGATAATCCGCCTTCAGCATAAGCTTGTGATCTATAGAAAAAACTGAACCACAGGTTCAGTGATCTTTCTTGTGAGAGGTCGTATTATACAAGTGTGCCGAAATATGGACGGGAAAACAACCTTATAAGGAAGAAAGCAGAATCAGGGAGGAAATGATATGACGAAAATGACCTCGGCGTATGCCAACAAAATGCTTAGAAGATTGTACGAGGAGAAGGAGTTCTGGCTAAACAAAGAAAATGAAGGACACCTGTACGTGGCAGCCCTGGACGAAGAACCTGTGATTCCGGAATATGATTATCAGGCTGTTGCGGACCAGATTGCGGCCATTGATGACCAGATTTTAAAGATCAAACATGCAATCAATATTTCCAACTGCAATAATGAAGTACAGGTTGGAGAGATCAGCATGACGATCGATACGATCCTGGTCAAGATGGCGCAACTAAACAAGAGAAAAACCGTGCTTAACCAAATGCGCAGGGAACAGTCCAAGACAAGGATCAATTCCGGCATGTTTTCCACAAGAAAAACGGCACCGGAATACCGGTACATCAATTATGATCTGGATCTTATTAAGAAAGAATATGAGAGGATAGACTCCGAGATCGCTGCCATGCAGATTGCTCTTGACAAGTATAATCAGATCGTGGAATTCGACGTTGATGTCTGAATGTGCCGGCAGGCATAATCCGTGCAACAGGTTTAAATGTTCTCTCAAATCAGTATTGTATGAGGCAGTACATAAAGTGTTCAGTGTAGGTGTTCCTCGGTTATCTCGTTATTTTTTATGGAATGAATGTTGATTGTTTCCAAGGAAAAGATGCATTCGAATGCTCACAAAAAACGGCCTGTCTGTAGAAAACTTGGCATCTTCGGATGCTGGCATGGAAGTTCGGTTTCATATGCCACTTTTTTCGACTACAACTTAAAAAGCCGCCCCGAAGGACGGCTTATATATGATCCGGCAGGAAGGAACCCACCGGTAAGGGCGGAAAGTTGCCGCCACGATAGTATTATAACATGTTCAGTGGAAAGAAAAAGGGAAATGAAAACAACACCGCGCTAAAGTATAATTTGACGCGGTGTTGTTCTGGGAAAAAACGAGGTGGTGATACACTGTATTACCACAATATGACGAAGACCTTATAAAGGATGTTCAGTAGGAAGTGATAGTGAAATAAGAGGACGAAGACCGGTGTTGATCTTCGTCCTTAAATATTCGATGAAATATAAAGAGAAACGAGGTACAGTGTAGCACCAATATTATATTTGCTGTATCTTCCCGTTCTTGTTGAGATAAATGGCTTTATCGCCATATTGATAAAGATCATCAGCCTGCATCCAATTTCTATCGGAATTCACGTAAATCAATCCCATCGAGGAATTATCGGCAACTAAGTCCTTACGAACAAATGAATTTGCAACATTAAGGAACATTATACCTACTGATGGATTGTGAAACCGCTTGGTTTTGTATTTTTCAGAAAAATACAGTGCTTCTCGTTCAGATGCAACAAGAGCAACAATAATGATCCGTGAGTCTATATCAGATTCTCTGACACAATCGAACAAGGCAGTAATCCGAACATGAGCTCCTATATCAGCTAGGTTTTCCACGAAAACATCACGTTGACCAGCGCGATAGTGATTGCGAGGCCATATATTGATCCATTTGGTATCATTCTTATTCCATTCGCTGTAATTTATATCTAAATGAAGTTCTTTTTCATACGAAGAAAAATCGATATGAGGGATTAGTCGTTTGAGTGTATTCTCGAGAGTCTTTCGGACACAGGAGTTTTCATAATAAATAATATAGGGCATGTCGTGTGATAACCGATTCGTGGGAACGCAATATACCTCAAATTGTCCAGATAGGAAGCCCATCCATTTTCCGTGTTGTTCACTAGAATAACAATCGCTGATAATATAGTCGATCAGGGCGTTTTTTCTCTTGGCCATTTGCTCTTCTTGAATAGTATTAAACTCCATATGATAAAAGTCAGAGCCACAATAATTCGATAGATCCGAGATATGCTTATGGAGAAGATAAGGATTTTCGGACAGGATGGACATGTCATGGTCGACCAGGTCCTTCATGAGAAGTGCATATAGATCACGATTGGGCAAACCATGTACTCGTGCTTCCTCAACTGCACCGGCCAATGATAGATCACCGCAGAGCATAGCATCGGTCGAGTTGGCCCATTCATCTGCAATTGAAAGCAATCTTTGGTTGTACCGCGGATTTTTGCGCTGAGCGCCGATAGGTGCAATCTGGATTCGAGGCGTTCGAAAGCTCAATAATACAGTAATGTTAGAACCATTATAACCAATACCGTTCTCATAGTCTTCGAGCTTGTTTAATAAGACTTTTGTTGATTCATTGAGCATGTCTTGTTCGACATATATGTTTTTACCATTAATAGTATACATAGCATCAGCCCTCCGATCTACGTTATCAAGTTCATAGTCCAGGGAGATATTTTTTGCACGAGGAATAAACGGATTTGTCAGAATCGATAGAAAGTTCATTCCAAGACTATATGTGTGCAAGTTATATTTGGGTGTATCTATAGGTTTATACTTAATACTTAGATTGAACGCATGGCAGACTAGCTTGTGTCCGTTGGCGGATAAACATAAACCACTGCGAGAACGGGAATCAATGCAAGCGGGACCTTCTCCAAGAGGTACAGACATAAGATGATTAGATCGAGTCAGACGGTCGATGACAGCTATCAGTGCCTTAGGGTTATTAGGATTGAAATAATAGAGGAGCTCCTCACGCGTTATGATTCGCGCAAAAAGTACAAGAAATAAAATCTGTACGGTTAGTGTGGCGTTGGTAAACTGAGCCGACATGCTGGGGAGCTTTTGGGTAAACATTTGTGGTAGTCCCTCTTTAAGATTGCCAATTGGAAAGCGAATTGGCAGAAGGTTGCAACGGTTCTTGTCAATTGTCATTTGTTGGTCCTCCTTGATTTGGAATAAAAAAAGCACAACCGGCACTTAGCCTGGTTATGCTATGGGCGCAAAACATCTCTTCGATGATTTTCTAATGATAGTTTTTGAAGTAATTAGTGACACATAAATAATGGTTTGATTATATTTTTTCAGAAATGCAGAGTTAAATCAATAGGGAATTATTATAAAATGCATTTCGGCCTCAGGAACTATATTATTCGGCTAAGGCAAGCTCAACAAAAACATGATAATAAAGGGCTTTTAGGCAAATCGAGGACAAAATAAAAACCATAAGCATTTTTGTCCTATACCAAGTTTAAAAAATAAAAACCACATGGTAAAATCATGTGGTTTTAATCGTATATGGTTTTGATTTTCGGAGCTTTTATCGCGCATGCATTCTTGTTGGTGATACATTGTATCCCTACAGCGATTGTCTGAAATGAATGTATATGATTTCTTGGATCGCGCGAACGTATCTCAAGATATCGTTAAGCTCATACACTATGCTACGAACCTTGTCGACACGAGCAAAAAATGCACGAGCCTCATTATACTCATATTCAAAGTATTCAATATGCTTATTGAGTGTTTCGATGGTTTCTGCTGTGAACAGATAATCCAAACCATTGACGCGACGAAAGATACAGCTACGGTAGTCAGTAAGCAGTTCGAATGCTTCAATGTGCGCTAGTTCCCCTAAGTCAGATGAGAATACAGGATCATTTATATAATCATTTTTATATGGGTTGTCTGTTTGATTTTCGTAAGTCCTTTGTTCATATTCTTCTTGACGACTTGTCCCATACAGTGCTAACCCTGAAATCAGGTCTTGTAACTCTTTGAATCCGGCGGACTGAATAATAACATCTGCAAGTACTTTGGTCTGTGTAATTTGAAACGGATAGTCATCGAAGGACTCGCTGCTATTTCCTGCTAATGCAGATTCTATCAGATGAATCGATGGTATATATTCTTGCGCGATCATATCTATGGAACTGAGGGCATCAAGAATTGATCCGAATGGAAAAAAAGACAAAGTATCCATTTTAAAGACTCCTTTCTTTTGGTAATGTGTATGCTTAGTGTTTTTATAGTAAGCGACACTATCAACTGATTAAGTGTCACCAGAGCACTTTATTGAATGATTGTGTCCGCCGAAAAGGGATTGACGATGAGCTGTCTGGCACTATCAAAACATAAAGTGCTCAAATGACACCTAACTGTATTTGTGTGCTATTATGGATTTACTTCTTCATTTATTTTTCTCCAGAGATTCCACATAAAACCTTCGGCGTTTGCGAATCTGGCATCATCGTAGCTCGAACCAAAGTGAGAAAAACCTCGGAAGCGTTCTTCCAGGGCCGTTCGAAGCAAAAAAGAAGTCCCTCCAGTGAAGTATAATTCCATAGAATCATAATTCTTCCAACATTGTTTCAGCTCTTTTTCTATCAAGTTTATGTAACTATTAACTGCCTCGGCAATAAGCTCAATTGAATGATTCTCTTTTTCTGGATCGTGTTGTCGCGCATGGCCTCTAATGATTGAGTCGATCACCTGTTCGTCAGAGAGCTGGATATCACAATCCTTAAGCCTTCTTTGCAGATCGGCAATCAGATGGCGGCCGCCATATTTGTTTGTATGTGATTGATCGATTTCAATGATTCCGTTGTGGACAGTGGTCATGTTCATGTTCAGACTGCCAATATCAACAATTGCAGCATCGATGTCAGCCCTAAAGTATTCAGGGTGAGAATTTATGTATCCGATGGCTTCTGCGCAAACAAGGCGTTTGCCAATTATAAATGTTTTTTTATTTCCATTTATAGTGCAGTTGACTAAACCTTTGGGAAGTATGTAATTGCAGTATTCCCTGCGCAAGCTATTATCCAGAAAGATCGAAATCGGACATCCAATAACAACGTCGACAGTATCGCCATCATTGACATTCCGTGCAATGCCGTATAATGTGCATATTTTGTTGATTAGGCTTTTTTTTGAGTAGTTGTCATCTGCTTTTATTGGTAGTTTTGAAGATCCAATTTTATACTTCCTACCGTTTTCGATAGCGTCACATGAGAATGTGTCAACTCCAGGCAGAAGATCGGTTCCGCCAATCTTGTCGTCACCAATACAAGTTGGAAAACAGTCTCTTTCTAGTGCTTCACTCGAAAGATTTGTGTCCAATGTACAGATCTTTACATCAGACTTGCCGCTGTCTATTGCAGCGATAATGTTATTCTTTTGCATTTTACGTCCTCCTTCTACATGATATAGGTGTCTAGTTCTGGATTACTTATACTTACTTGTTTGTGATCTAAGACTGACAGTTGGTGATTTTCCTTAGATGGTATAGAGCGCTTTTTTTGGCTTATTTCGGATACAACCGTTGACATAGGTAGTGCGTCATATTCATTGAATATGTTGATGATTTCCGTGAAATCATGGACTGCTTTCCTTGTTTCCGGCTTGAATCCAACGATTCGGATCATAGCTTGAATGGAACCGTATACGATTTTCGATTTGTTTTTACCGGATATTTCTAATAAAGTGGATACTTCCGGATAATCGGATGCCATTTTGCTGTTTGGTCCTGCAATTCTGTATTTTAGTTCTGCCATATTCATACCTCCTTTCTGACAAAATAAAAATGAGCATAAACCGCCCCAAAGGTCGGTTTTGCTCACATAAAAAACTTACTATGTTCTCAGTTTTGCAAAAATGCAGAGTTAAATCAAGTGTTTTTATAACAAGTATTAGGGAATATTTTTTTCTTCTTCACGTCACATTGCAACGCATCAGGTTCTTCTTCTTTAATAGAACAGTCGTATTAAATTTAATATAATTATAAAATGTATTAAAAGTATTGTGCTTTTCGGCCAGATGTGGTATATTGTCAGTGTCAAAACAAACGAACGTCAGATGTGATACAAGGAGCGATAATATGGAGAATGTAATCGGATACTGCAGGATAAGTACCAAGCAACAATCTATAGACCGACAGGAAAGGAATATCCGGCAGGCATTTCCTTCTGCGGTTATCTTAAAGGAAGCGTATACCGGCAGACGGATGGATCGCCCCGTATGGTTGAAGCTGTATAAGACAGCAAGCCCCGGTGACACGATCGTCTTTGATTCCGTTTCTCGCATGAGTCGTTCAGCCGATGAAGGCGTGAAGACATACTTTAATCTTTTCGAGCGGAATGTGAATTTGGTCTTCCTAAAGGAGCATTACATTGACACGGCAGTGTATGCAGAGAACCTGAAGGATAAGATCGAGCTGCAGGGCACGGATGAAGACGAACTCTTCAAAGGATTGAACAATTACTTCCGAAAGCTTGCTGAGCGTCAGATTCGGATAGCCTTCGAACAGTCGCAAAAAGAAGTCGATGACTTAAGACAGCGGACCCGGGAGGGGATCCAGACCGCAAGGATAAACGGAAAACAGATCGGCCAACAGAAGGGAAGAAAACTAAACATCAAAAAAGAGATCCCGGCAAAAAAAGAGATCGTCAGGCTCTCCAAGGATTTCATGGGAACCAATACAGACAAGGAAGTCATGCAGTTGATCGGGATTTCAAGGAACACATATTATAAATACAAACGAGCCATATACTGCGAAGATGGAGTATTCTATGCAAATTCGCAAGATCTTGATGCGATTAACGCACTTTGGGGATTTACCGGAGATGCGCTGAAAGCAGCCGGACACCATACTGTTGAAGAGTTACAGACAGTTACTGAATATAAACGGGGATAAAATCTCTAAGCCATTAGAATCGGTATAAACCGAATAGGGACAACTTGTACTATATATTTTTGATATATTTACACCGCGGATAGTTTGAACAGCCATAGAATTGATTGCCGGCAAAGCGGCCGTTCTTTGCAGTCCGCAACACAAGCGTTCCGCCGCAAGACGGGCATACATTGGAAGAATTCCCGTATTTGATATTGTTTATATGCGCTGCTTGAGTCACGGAACTTTTATCAAGACTTGCCAGGGACTGATATATATCGTCGATGGTTTCTTCGTCATACAGATCGGGTGTATTGTTCCAAATATCCTTTATGCATTTTTTGAGTTCAGAATAATAGCAAACTTCGACATTTTCAGATTTCCAGGAAACATCCATCAGTTCACAATCATCACCAAAAGCAATGATTGAAAAGGCTTTTATGTTCCCACAATACTTCCATAAAGCGATGAGATGTCCCTTATTTTGCCGGATCGGATTATAAAATCGATGCTTTTCTACTTCCTTAATGCCTAACCAATTTTTACCGGCATATAATGTGCTTGTCCAGTATTTCTGCTGCTCATTGCCGAAGATATAACCGGAATAATTCTTACTTTCTATAACGAACAAGCCTTTTTGTGTGATATAGATCACATCGATTTCCGATGTCGACCCATCCCGGCGTGGAACATAAACATTTTGCAAACAACGCCCATGGTAGCCAAAGAAATCAAGGGAGGCCAGCTTTTTTCGCAATGATTCTTCGCCGGAATTCCCGAGTTCTTTAGGAGTTGGTGTTGTGAACAAATTTTCTATTAATCGAAATAAGCTCATACGTTAATTATAGCATGAAAAGCGTTGCATTATCTTTAAAACCGTGTTATATTCACCGTACGACGAATCTAAATCAGATTAAATCGTGTCAGTAACCCATCATAGTTTTACCAAGTATACCACACTTATTTATTTAACCAACCATCAACAGTATGATTGCGTCTTTTTGTGTTTTTTTGCTATGAAAAGACGCAGAAAGGCGGTAAAATATGCGTAGAACCAAACTGTCGTCAAAAGAGATTCATCAGAAAGTCTGGAAAAAGACCGGTGGTGTATGTGCACACTGCGGAAATATCATTCATGGTCAGAAAACGGTGGATCATGTCGTGCCAAGGAGCATTGGTGGTAGTTCAACAATTGCAAATCTCATGCCTCTGTGTAGGAGATGCAATATGTCAAAGGGATCACGATGGGTAGACATCTGGGCTTACTACAGTTATGCCAAGGAAGAAACCTTGTGGGAATGTGAATGGTATATTCGCAGATTTTGTACAACTCGCAAAAAAATGCGATAGGAATAGCCCCAATAGCCTAACATATATTGTCCGTTATATTGTACTCTGAATCATATAGACTTATTGTTAAGCGCGAGAATTAATAGATAAAAATAGGAAGATTTGTTATGCCTGAACTTATTAATATCACTTCTTATCCGGTAAGCCTTGTATTAAAGGACCTGCTGAAGGATAAGACAACGAAGAAAAACATCATATATGCTACAAACGCCTATAACGAGTTCAATGTAGATGAAAAGACGCAGATAACAGAGGATTTTCTTCTTGGAATCGGATCGCTTGCTATACAGCCACGTGTACTCAAGAGTGTGGAAGAACAGTCTGAACGGACAAAGAAGAAGGCCGAGGTTTTCACTCCGTCATGGATCTGTAATAAGATGAACAATCACTGTGATGCGGAATGGTTTGGACGGGAAGGGATCTTTAACCGGGAAGTTGATCATACATGGGTCATAAATACGGATAAGATAGAGTTCGCAAATCCGAAGGACTGGCAGAAGTATGTGGATTCTAAACGCTTGGAGATTACATGCGGTGAGGCGCCATACATTGTATCAAGATATGATACTACTACGGCTGCAATTATTCCGATTAAGGAGCGCATAGGTATTTTAGATAGGAAACTGCGAATCGTAAATGAGAACATAGATAACGAGAAAGAATGGCTGAAATGGGCTATGAGAGCTTTCCAGAGTGTTTACGGGTATGAATTTCAAGGAGATAACCTGCTTATCGCCCGCATTAACCTTCTAATGACATTTGTGGAATATATGAACGACAGGTGGGGACATGATCCGGACGACGAAGACTTGAAGAAGATTGTAAATGTTATCGTCTGGAATCTTTGGCAGATGGACGGTATCACGGGAACAATCCCGTTCGGAAAGCCAAAGGAAGAGTATCAGCAATTATCGTTGTTTGATTTTGCCGTAGGAATAAATGACACGGAACCGGAAGAAGTGAATTGTAAGATATTCGATTGGAGAAGCAACGAGTCTTTGACATATAACAGCATGAAGAAGGGGTAAATAATATGAAGTTTGATTTTTGCATCGGAAATCCGCCATACATGGAATCAACAGATAGCGACAGTAATAGAATGCCACCTGTATATAATTATTTTATGGATGCGGCGTATCAGATTGCAGATAAAGTTGAATTGATTACGCCTGCAAGATTTCTATTTAATGCGGGTTATACCCCTAAAGGGTGGAGCGAGAAAATGCTTCAAGACGAGCATTTTAAGGTGTTAAAATACGAGCCAGATGCATCCAATATCTTTTCAAATACTGAAATTAAAGGTGGTATAGCAATATCGTATAGGGACGAATCTCAAGAATATGGAGCTATAGAGATATTTGCGAGGTCGCCCGAGTTAAACAGCATTTTGAGAAAAGTGCGAAATGAAACGAAGGAAAATCGTTTTTTGGACTCCATTATTTTTTCACCTTTGAATTTCAAAGTGTCTGATCTTATGAAAAAAGAACATCCGGAACTTGTTGATAGATTGAGAAGTAGTGCCTTTGTTACGCTATCAAAGTTATTTTTTGAAGAAATACCCAATGATGGCTATGAATATATTAAGATGATAGGTCTATATAACAACAAACGTACATCGAGATATATTCGAAAAGACTATATTGAAGAAAATGGGGATACATTATACAAATATACTCTTTTAGTATCTAAAGCAAATGGAATGGGATATTTTGGTGAAGTTCTATCCCCAGCGATAATTGCAGGCCCGGGTGTGGGTTATATACAAACATTTATTGGTATAGGGTCGTTTAAAACCGAAAAAGAAGTGAGGAATACAGAAACATACATAAAAACCAAGTTTGCAAGGACGATGCTAGGAATACTGAAAATCACACAAGATTGTCCGGGGCCCAAGTGGAAATACGTGCCGCTCCAGGATTTTACGTCACAATCCGACATCGACTGGAACAAGTCGATACCCGAGATAGATCGTCAATTATATCAAAAATACGGTTTATCGCAGGAAGAAATAGACTTTATCGAAACCAATGTAAAGGAGATGGAATAGCATGAGTAAACCGAATGTAAAGACTTCAAAACTCGTAATACCGATCATATATGGCTATACCACTCCTGAGATTAGAAGGCATGATGGCTGTACCAAGATCGGAGACACTGAAAGAGATGCCGAAGCTCGTATTGGTGAGCAGACGAACACATCCGATGTCGAATATCAAATAGAATGGACAGAAAATGCGGTTTTCTCCGGCACGATAGAGATATTTAGAGATTACGATTTTCATAAGGTTCTTGAGGCATATGGAATCGAACGTCTGAGAAGCATCAATACCGGCGAACTGACGGAATGGTTCAGGATTGATCCCAAGAAGGCTGAAGAAATGCTTCAGGACTTCAGACATCGCCGGATTACCCTTGATCAAGATGAAATCCTTCCCTATACACTCCGTGATGAACAGCGGGAAGCAGTCGAAATGACTGTGGATTACAGAAACAACAATCGCGGCGGGGAATTTCTGTGGAATGCAAAGCCTAGATTCGGCAAGACTCTTTGCGTATATGACACCGCAAAGAGAATGGGGGCAAAGAAAATTCTTATCGTGACCAACAGACCAGCTATCGCAAACAGTTGGTATGCGGATTACATGAAATTCTTTGGTAGACAGAGCGGATATTTTTTTGTCAGCTCGACGGATGCATTGAAAGGGAAAGCAATGGTAATTCCCTATGAAACTTATGCAGCGGATGAGAAAAAGCGAGAGCAGGACAAGCTTGATCCTATGGGCATGATATACTTCCTGTCCCTTCAAGATTTGAAAGGATCTAGTTTCTTTGGTGGAGATCTACCAAAACTTCGGGAAATAAGTGTAATCAATTGGGACTTACTCGTCATTGACGAAGCACACGAAGGCGTAGATACGTATAAGACGGACACAGCCTTTAATCATATTAAGAGGGAATTCACACTTCACTTATCCGGCACACCGTTTAAGGCACTGGCAAATGCGAAGTTCCGAAAAGAGGCCATCTTTAACTGGACATATGCGGAAGAGCAGCAGAAAAAGCAAGCCCGTATGGGAAATCCTGACAATCCCTATGCCGTACTTCCGAAGCTTAACATGTATACCTATCAGATGTCGGAGATCGTTGCTGACAAGATAAAACAGGGCGTAGAGATACTCGGAGAGACGGAAGAATACGCTTTTGACCTCGGAGAGTTCTTCAGGACAAAAGAACTTACCAGTGGTGCGAGTTTCGTATACAACGAGCAGGTTGATATGTTCCTTGATGCTCTGACCCAAAAAGAGAAATACCCATTCTCTTCAGAAGAGTTAAGAGAAGAGCTTAAGCATACCTTGTGGCTTCTTGACAGGGTGGATAGCGTTTATGCGCTCGAAAAGAAGCTGAAAAATCATCCTGTATTTAAGGATTATCATGTTATTGCTGCGGTAGGAGCCGGAAGTAAGGGCGATGACGATGTATCCGACAAAGCCTATGATAAGGTAATCGATGCTATTGAGAAATATGATAAGACGATCACACTTTCCGTAAGACAGCTTACGACCGGTGTAACTATCCCTGAATGGACGGCTGTACTTATATTGTCGAATATATCCAGTCCGTCATTATATATGCAGGCAGCATTCAGAGCACAGAATCCTTGTCTTATCACAACAGGAAGCACGGACGGAGCCGGTAATCCGGAGTTTAGACGTAAGGAAAATGCTTATGTCTTTGACTTTGATCCGGCAAGAACCCTTACAGTATTTGAGCAGTTTGCTAACAACCTCAACCCAAATACATCTGGCGGTGGCGGAACTGTAGAGCAGAGACAGAAAAATATACAGGAACTTCTCAACTTCTTCCCTGTTATAGCAGAAGATGAAAACGGAGAACTTGTATCTCTTAATCCTGAACAGGTGCTGACGATACCGAGAAAGATTCGATCGCAGGAAGTGGTACGCCGCGGATTTATGAGCAATTTCCTGTTCAATATCAGAAATGTGTTCAATATTCCCAAGGATGCGCTTGATATCATCAACAAGTTTACTCCTGTAAAAGAGCAGAAGCAGCATCAATCCACGGATATCGTGATCGCTTCATCTGACGGATTCGAGGTGGATGATGATGGTAATGTAAATGCTACGGATGAATATACACAGGAAAAGGTTGATCAGATCTTCGGTGAAAAGAAATATGCCGAGATAACCGAACCTATTGATGACCTTGTTGATCAGGCAACAGATAAGGATAGTGTTTCAAAACTGGCTGAATCTATCTCAACAATGCTTACCAATACTGCCACGAGTGTTATAGAAGATGCCCAGGAGTCATATGGTGATGACATGAAGAAATCTGATTCCAATCAGATCACCAACCAGCTGACGCAAAAGGCTGAAAAAGTGGCTTATGATCTTGCTACCGACTATCAGATTCAGCAAAATATTCTTGAACAAGAGAAGAAAGAAGCCATAGAGGAAGCGGTTGAGAAACTTGATACTACAAATAAATCAGCTGCCGAAATTGAACAGGCTATGGAGCAAATTGAGAAGAAGATCGAGGATGAATACGTAGAGAAGAAAGAGAACCTTAAGGCAGAAACTACTCAGAAGATCCAGGATATCATGGATCAGTTTGAGGAAGATTCCAAGAAAGAGACAACGCGTACGGTCGAGGAGAAGAAAGAACAGCGCCGTGCAACAGATATCATGGATGACATCAGGGATCGTCTTCGCGGTTTTTCACGTACTATACCGTCATTTATCATGGCATATAGTGATAAGAAAACGGCGAGCGATAAGCCTGTAGATATCACACTGGCAAACTTCGATGAGATAGTGCCGGATGAAGTCTTTAAGCAGGTTACGAGTATATCTCTTGATGAATTCAGACAGTTGCGTGATGGGTTTGACTATATAGACTCAGAGGGCAAACAGCAGCATTTCGAGGGACATGTATTTGACGAGGTTGTCTTTGATGACTCCATTGTCGAATTTGTAACGCTTAAGAAGAGACTGGCTGACTACTTCGATGAAAAGAATACAGAGGACATCTTTGACTATATTCCGCCGCAGAAGACCAATCAGATATTCACTCCAAAGGATGTAGTAAAGAAGATGGTGGATTATCTGGAGGAAGAAAACCCGGGATGCTTTGACATGCCGGATAAGACCTTCATTGATCCGTATATGAAGTCCGGGCTGTATATCACAGAGATTGTGAAACGCCTCTATCAGAGTAAAAAGCTGAAGGAACTGTATCCTGATAAAGAAGAAAGGCTCCGCCATATCTTTGAAAAGCAGGTCTACGGCCTTGCACCCACGGAGATTATTTACAAGATTGCTACCGCTTATATCCTTGGGTTTGATGAGGATGTGAAGATCACAAAACATAATTTCCGTCAGGTGGATGCGCTTCCTTATGCCAAGGATGGTACGCTTCAAAAGGTTATAGATGAACTGTATGGAGATGATACAGGCATTGGGGCAAAAGATGCCGGGAATAACAATCCCTCAAAAGAGACAGTATCAAAGTCCAAGGCCGACAGTGTGACTGGCAATAAAGATATTATCTCACTTATTGAGGATGCGGGTATCGAGTATGTGGACATGAGAGATAAAAAAGGAGCTCTTTGGATTGTCGGTGGTGAAGAACTGCAGGAATTTGCTGATTCGTGTAACAGGTTTGGATATGAGTTCGCTTTTGCTTCGTCAGGTGGAAAAGCAACGGATCGTCGCCCCGGTTGGTGGCTTAAGAGAGGTGGAAAATAATGGCTGATAACAAGGATTTTGATTTTACGATTGTTGACGAAATTGGAATATTATCAACATCATCCAAAGGTTGGACGAAAGAATTAAATCTAATCTCCTGGAATGGAAGAGAGCCTAAATATGATATTCGAGATTGGGCCCCTGATCATGAAAAAATGGGTAAGGGAGTAACGCTTACTGCGGAAGAAGTTGATAAACTGATTGCTGTATTATCTACAATGGATACAGGTGGTGATAGCAAAACGAGCCCAACAGGCGCTCCTTTAAAAGAGAATTCTATTCAGGAGCTTGTTGATCATTGGAATGATGTGGTGGGTCGTGCACCGGAGTCAATTCGTGAATACTTGATGCCGTCTCATTTGAATGAGATGAACCCCGACACAGTTACCGTTGGACTAAAAAAGGGTACTGCGTTTATGGCGCTTTCGGCCACTGAAAACAAGGAGAGTTTAACGAGATTTGTGGAGCAACTCATTGGTAGGCGGATAAATGTGGAGTTGATTGAATCTTCGTGGTTGTGATGATGCCGGTCCAATAAGCATGGTAGTTGAAGAGAGGATACATAAACACTCAAGAAAAACTGGATACATATATGTTGTTTTAGGAGGATGTGCTAATTGAACGGTTCGGGAGCAAAGCTATTAGATTGTATGGATGGGGCAAATAGACGCTTCGTTATTCCTGTATATCAGAGAAAATATGATTGGAAAGAAGAAAATTGTCTTCAGTTATATGAAGATTTGAAAAAGATCGTCTTTGACAAAAGGGACACCCACTTTTTTGGGAGCATTGTATGGTCAGTTGTTGGTAACGGAGCAATCACAGAATACCACATCATTGATGGTCAGCAACGTCTGACCACAGTTTCATTGCTTTTGTTAGCTATTTGCAATCTGATCAAGCAAAAGAAGATCGTTTCACAGGAGCCCCAACTCGACGAACAGATCCGAGAGAGTTATCTGATCTCTAAATGGGCTAAAGAAGACGATCGAATTAAACTCCGCCCGGTAAAGAGTGATAGAGATGCAATGATAAAGCTCTTCGGGGCAGAAGAAGACTATGATCAATCCTCCAATTTGACATTAAATTACAGATTTTTCTGTAACATGATCATGCGGGAAGAAATCTCCGTCGATGACCTGTATGCCGCGATCGGTAAACTGGAGATAATTATAATTACGCTTGAGCGTGGTGATAACGCACAACTGATCTTTGAAAGCCTCAATTCGACCGGCCTTGCATTGACCGAGGGAGATAAAATACGAAATTACGTTTTAATGGGGCTCCCGCCGGAGGATCAGACCAAATACTACGATGAATATTGGGCAAAGATAGAAAAATGCACAAACAAAGATGTCAGTGGCTTTGTTCGTGATTATCTAAGCGTAAAGCTGCAAATCACACCGACCATTAGCAATGTTTATCATGTTTTCAAAGAATATGCTGAAAACGCAAGACTTCCGATTGAAACTTTATTGGCAGATATCCTAAGGTATGCGCGGTTTTACGAAAAACTGCTCATCTGCAAAAGCGGACTTAATAATCAAAAGTTGGACGATTGCCTATACCGGATGATGCGTCTTGAGATTGTTGTTACCAGACCCTTTTTACTGGAAGTATTGCGGCTTAATCAGGATGGAAAACTTTCGACGGAGGATGTCCTTCAAGTATTTCTTGTTACGGAGAATTATCTGTTCAGAAGAAATATCTGCGAAGTACCAACCAATGCATTAAACAAGATATTCCTGAACCTGAACAAAGAAATCTTGAGGTATGACAATACTGTAGATAATTATGTACAGAAATTCGTTTATGCTTTGGGATCAAAGAAAGAGAGTGGACGTTTCCCGGATGACGAAGAGTTTACAGAGGCGCTTGCAACGAAGCAGATATATCAGATGCGTGGAAAATATAAGGCATATTTGTTTGAACGGTTTGAAAACTACGGAATTGTTGAAACAAAGGATGTTTATACGCATTTAGACAATAACGTATATACGATTGAGCATATTATGCCTCAGCATTTGACACCTGCCTGGACAGAGGCTCTGGGAGCTAACGCTTTGGAAATTCATGAGACATGGCTTCACCGGTTGGCAAACTTAACGTTAACCGGATACAATCCCAACCTAAGCAACAAGCCATTTCAAGAAAAAAGAGATGCAGAAGAAGGCGGATATAAAGCCAGCGGGCTAAGAATGAATCAAAAGATTGCCAACAAGGAGTCTTGGGGGCTGTCTGAACTGGAAGAGCGGAATGATGAAATGATTGCGCTTGCACTGAAAATCTGGTCGTTCCCTGCGACAGAGTTTGAACCTGTTGAAAAAGAATTCGATTCCTGCTCGCTGGATGATGAAAATTACGAGTTAACCGGAAGGGATATCATTAAGTACAGCTATCAGAACGTAGAACAGCCAGTGTCCAGCTGGGCTGATATGTTTGAACATGTAATACAATTCCTGCATCAAAAGGATCGATCGGTTCTTTCCAGACTCGCATATAGTACAAGCGGGAGTGTGGATCTTAGCAATTATGTCAGAAACACTGAGCAAGGCCTTAGGGGAGCGCTGAAGATCGATGAAAACATATTTGTCGAGAGAAACACAAGTACAGCCCTGAAGATATCGATTCTCCGAAGATTGTTTGTTCTGTACGGTGCGGATCCAATGGATTTAGTGTTTTACCTAAGAGACGAGGACAGTGAAAAAGCGTCTGAAGCGGGCAGATACGAACTCCGGAAACGCTATTGGACCTATGCGCTTCCTATAATCCAGGAACAGCACGCACACCGAGGTTCTTTTGCGAATGTTAGTCCGGGTACGTCGAATACAGTTTCTGGATTTTTTGGGATCAGCGGATTTAACATCAGTTGTATCGCTAACTATGATCATGCTCGTATAGATTTCTACATGGGAAAAAAGGATGCAGCAAAGAATAAAGCTGCCTTTGATAAACTTTTGTCCCATAAGGAAGAGATAGAGCAGGAACTGGGAGTTTCTCTAGTATGGGAGAGAGCGGATCAGTACAAAGCTTCCTGGATCTGCTATCAGATGAAAGAGGTAAGTGTCGCAAATGAGTCGGACTGGCCACGCATGGCGAAATTCCATGCAGAGTGGAGCGATAAGATCTGTAATGCCGTTCTACCGTACTTGCTAGAGGAAGACGCCAACGGAATTAGGCTGACAGATATAGCGGGTATTTTCCGCGAGTGGACGGTGGACTGTTCCGGGGTTAATGAAAACCTTTCCAAGTGCAACCGTACATATACTCGTTTTACAACGGATGCTATGACAGATATTCTCCCAGACATTCCGAATTCACCGAGTGGCTGGAAGACAGATAATCATTATTTTTATGAGATAATCAATCGTACCGGTAGGAGCGCTTTTATACAGCTGGCTATCAGCGGGCGAAATATTACTGAAGAATTTAGAGCCATCTGCGACCAGATTCATCAGTTTTACCCTTCCAAAAAGTGGAAGGAAAGCTGGGAATGGAGGACGCCGTTCAAAACAAAAACGTTTGAATTTGGAGAGGAATTGTCCAAGGAAGAGATTTTTGCTGGACTCAACGAGTGCTTGACGGAAATCGAACAGTTTGAAGCGGATTTGAAAGAAAAGCTTTCGTCAGATAATAGTCAGGCAGAAGAGGATATGTAATGAATAAACTGGTTTTTCAAACTATACTGGAAAACTACAAAGAGAAATACAACTATACTCTCACTTTTGAAATTTATTTTTCTAAGATATTGATTTAACTCTGCAGATTTGATTTCATATAATCATGAAGTTGATTTTTGCAAGTATGGGTTCTTAATTGAATACCGTTTTTGTCATTCATCTAAGCGATGTGTGTTTGTTTTCGTGTAAATAAAGGCTTCTGCGGACAACGCAGGAGCCTTTTCGATACTGACGAAAGGAGGTAAACCACTATCGCAGAATATTACAACAAAATGGGACAGGATAATGTCTTCCCAATATATATGGAGCAGGCTATAATTGAATTAGCTGCCAGCATGTCTCTCATCGATGGAATGAAGAAAGAAGATTTTCTGAAGACCGTATTCGATAAAGACGAACTTCCGATCAAACATTATCCGGAATCAAGGATTTATGCCTGTGTGATACCGGTAAAGGTAAGGAGGGCTGCTAAGTTTTCCATACCGAACAGGGTGACAGGTAATTCCAGAGAAGTCGTAATCGACAAACTCTTCGAAGTATTTATGAAGGGACCGATCGGAAGCGAACAGGAGACATTGACAACGCTTTTTCAAGAGTTCATTGACAACAGAAAAAAGGATCCGGACTTTACGGCACATACGGTGAGGAAGAATCAGTGCGACTGGAATACGTATTTTAAGGATACACCACTCGCGCTTACCAAAATCAGCAAGGTCACCCCTGCTGATTTATTTTCTCACTTCAAGAGCATAACGGAAGGAAGACAGATGACCAGACATGCTTTTGGGAACGCGAAAGGCTTGTTAAATCAGCTTTTCGACCTTGCGTACGAGAAAAACCTTGTCGAACACAACATCTGCCGGGAATTATCTACCAGAAGGCTGAAATTCAAGCCGGAAGGCTCCAAGCAGAATCTGATCTATTCGACAGAAGAACGCAACAGGATCGTAGATGAGTTAAAGGACTCGGAGAGTGTTTATGACAAAGCGATCATCATGCAGTTCTGCTTGGGATGCCGGATATCGGAAGTAAAGGGCCTTTACTGGTCAGATCTCGATTTTGACAGAAAAGAGATCAATATCCACCGGGAACTGGTAGATGATGAGGATGGAACGCCGATCCTTAAGAACCACACCAAGAGCGGACTGAGCGAGGGAAACCGGGTGCTGCCGATGACGCCGAGAGCGGAAGCGGTATTTAATTCGATCCCGAAGCCGGAAAATAAGGAAAGCCTGGTGTTTCTTAAAGACTATAAGCCCATCAAGACCCAGACGGTGAATTCCCATCTTCAGGCCGTATGCAAGAAGCTGAATATCAGGTATCTTTCAAGCCATAAGATCCGGGCATGGGGGATCACGGAAGCACTCGCATCCGGTATGGACCAGGCAACAGTTATGCGGATTGCCGGCCATGCGACCCCGGAAACTATGACTCATTATGTTCGTGTTGCAAGGCTCAACAGGGATATCGGCCAGAGGTTTGGAGAGGTATTCGATTAAAAATCCAGTGTTTATGCGGGTTTGAGGCTGCTGATTTTTGCTGATTCGTGTTTTTGGACATGAAAAAAACCTTAGAACCCAGTATTTATGCGGGTTCCAAGGCCTTTCAACGCGCAGCTCGTAGCGGAATCGAACCGCTGTTTCCGCCGTGAGAGGGCGGCGTCTTAACCGCTTGACCAACGAGCCGTACTTGTACATTTTATATGAACTGCAGTAGAAATGCAAGTATTATTTTATTGGGTGATTTTTATCCTCCGGGAACATGATTGTCGATTGCCAGTGAGGACCTTGAATGATATACTGTTACATGAGTGGTCTTTACATATCACTGACGGTGATATAAGATCCGGCTCACAGAAAGAAACAGGATTATGGGAGGATACCGCGTATGTATTATGATGGCAAGATCTGGATCGGAAAGAATGAAGAGAAGGATGTGTATATTTACCCGCGCATGGCCAACCGCCACGGCCTGATCGCAGGCGCGACGGGTACCGGTAAGACGGTGACTTTGAAAGTCATGGCAGAGTCCTTTTCCGATACAGGGGTTCCGGTATTTTTGGCAGATGCAAAAGGCGATCTTGCCGGCATGTGCAGACCGGGACAGAGCAATGAAGATATGATCGAGCGCATGGAGTATTTCGGCCTTGCGCAGGCGGGATTTGATTTTAAGAGCTATCCCGTTAATTACTGGGATGTTTACGGGGAACGCGGCATACAGCTGCGCACGACCGTTTCGGAGATGGGACCGCTTCTGCTTGCGAGGATCATGGGACTGAATGACGTGCAGACGGATATCCTGAACGTGGTCTTCAAGATTGCGGATGACAACCAGCTTCTGCTGATCGATACCAAGGATCTGAAGAAGATGCTGCAGTTCGTCAGTGACAACAGCAAGGAATTCAGTGCGGAATACGGAAATATGCCGCCCACATCCATCGCGGCCATCATCCGTGCCGTTGTGGCGCTTGAGACAAACGGCGGAGACAAGTTCTTCCTGGAGCCGGCGCTCAACATCAAAGACTGGCTTGCAACGGATAACAGCGGAAGAGGATTCATCCAGATCCTTGACTGTGAGAAACTGATGCAGAATCCGAAGACCTACTCCATGTTCCTGCTGTGGATGATCTCTGAACTTTATGAGACGCTTCCGGAAGCGGGCGATCTTGAGAAACCCCGCATGGTATTCTTCTTTGACGAAGCACACATGCTCTTTGACAATGCGCCGCGCGTTCTGCTTGAGAAGATCGAGCAGGTTGTGAAGCTGATCCGCTCCAAGGGCGTCGGCATCTATTTCATCACACAGAATCCGCGCGATATCCCGGACGGCGTGCTTGCGCAGCTCGGAAATAAGGTGCAGCATGCCCTGCATGCTTATACACCGAATGAGCAGAAGGCAATGCGTGCGGTGGCAGGCGGCTTCAGAGAGAATCCGGCGTTTGACACCTATACCGCGCTCGGCGAACTGGGTACCGGCGAGGCGCTGGTTTCCGTGCTTGGAGAAGACGGCGTGCCGACCATGGTGGAACGTGTCCGCATCCTGCCGCCCGCAAGTAAGATGGGTGCGATCGATGACGGAACACGCATGGAAATGATCAATTCCTCCATGCTGTTTGCCAAATATGATTACACCGTGGATAATGAGTCCGCGTTTGAACGCCTGACGGCATATTATTCCGAACTGGAAGAAACCGCGGCTAAGGAAAAAGAAGCAATGGAACGTCAGCACGCGGAAGAACGCGAGAAGGCTGAGGCGGAAAGAGCAGCCGAAAAAGAACGTCTTGCAGCCGAGAAGGCAGAAGAAAAAGAACGGATCGCTGCTGAGAAGGCGGAAGAAAGAGAACGGATCGCGGCCGAGAAGGCAGCGGAGAAAGAGCGGATCGCAGCGGAAAGGCAGGCGGAAAAAGAACGCATTGCCGCAGAAAAAGCCGCCGAGAAAGAACGTCTGGCAGAAGAGAGAGCGGAAGCAAAGAAAGCGGAGCAGAGAAGCAGGGCGATCAAATCCGCAACGAAGTCCGTGGCAAGTTCTGCGGTCGGAACGATCGGCAGAGAAGTCGGAAACTCTCTTGGCAAATCCGTTGGCGGAACGTTCGGCAAGAGACTCGGCGGAAATCTCGGCGCTTCTTTGGGAAGAGGCCTGATCGGCACACTGTTCAAACTGTGACCGGTTTCCGGATTGAAAACATATAGATCTACATGACAGCCTGAAAACTCCCGGTCGTTTCCGGGAGTTTTTGGAAAATAAAGAATAAGGGTGGAATTATGAGCAAGGAACGTAAAAGCGGGATCCTGTTGCCGGTGGCAAGCCTTCCGGCGAAATACGGGATCGGTACAATGGGAAAAGAAGCGTATCATTTTATTGACTGTCTGAAGGAAGCGGGCCAGTCGTTCTGGCAGATCCTGCCTCTTGGCGCGACGGGATACGGGGATTCTCCCTACCAGTCATTTTCCACGTTTGCGGGAAACCCGTACTATATCGATCTGGAAATGCTGGTTGAGGAAGGGCTTCTTACGGAAGAAGAACTGGATGCGTTTGATTTTGGCGATAATGAGGAATACATCGACTACGAGAAGATCTACCGGTGCCGCTTCAAGGCGCTCAGGCTCGCCTACGAACGCTGCAACCTGGAATATAACGGCGCGTTCTGGGAATTTGTCGGAGAGAACAAGTTCTGGCTCGAAGACTATGCGCTGTTCATGGCGATCAAGAATTCCTATGACGGCAAAAGCTTTGCGGAGTGGGACGACGATATCAGACTCAGGAAAGAGGAAGCGCTGCAACGCTGCAAAAACCTTTACGCCGACGAGATCAACTTCTACCGGTTCCAGCAATTCTATTTCATGAAGCAGTGGAAGAAACTGAAAGAATATGCCAACCAAAACGGCATCGGGATCATCGGGGATATTCCGATCTATGTGGCCTTTGATTCCGCGGACACCTGGTCCGAACCGAAACTGTTTCAGATCGATGAAGAAGGGCTGCCCGTTTCGGTAGCCGGCTGCCCGCCCGATGCGTTCTCGGATCTCGGCCAGCTGTGGGGGAATCCGCTGTATGACTGGAAATACCACAAGGAGACAGGGTATGACTGGTGGATCAGGAGGATGTTCCACTGCCGGAAACTCTATGATGTGGTCCGCGTGGACCATTTCCGCGGGTTTGATTCCTATTATGCGATCCCTTACGGAAACGAAGATGCAAAGGTCGGCGAGTGGGAAGAAGGGCCCGGAATGGACCTTTTCAATACGATGAAAGACAGGCTCGGCGAGATGCAGGTGATCGCGGAGGACCTTGGCTTCTTGACGGAGTCTGTCCTGCAGCTTGTAAAGGACAGCACGTTCCCGGGCATGAAAGTCCTGCAGTTTGCGTTTGACCACAACAACCCGAATGATTACCTGCCGCACAATTATCCCCATAACTGTGTGGTCTATACGGGCACCCATGACAATGACACTCTGCTTGGCTGGCTGAAGGAATTATCTGCAGAAGACAGGGCGTTTGCAAAAGAGTATATGCATGTGCTGACAGACAACGACGAAGATATTGCCGAAGCCGTGATCAGGCTTGCGATGTCTTCCGTTGCGAAGATCTGCATCGTACCCATACAGGAATTCCTGAAAAAGGACGGCAGCGCAAGGATCAACAAACCGGCGACGCTCGGCGATAACTGGAAATGGAGAATGCGCCGTGAGGAACTGACCGGCGAAGTGGTTGAAAAGATCAGGAGAATGACCTGGTTATACGGAAGATGAGTATTGCAAAAAAGAAAGAATTTAAGCGCAGAGATCTGACAGAAGGGCCGATCGTACGGACCCTTCTGCTTTATATGATCCCGATCCTGTTATCGAATCTGTTCCAGCAATTGTATAATACGGTGGATTCCATCGTGGTCGGAAGGTTTTCCGGAGACTATGCGCTGGCGGCCGTCGGTTCAAGCGGTGCGCTGATCAACCTGATGATCGGCTTTTTCCTCGGGGCTGCAACCGGGTCCGGTGTGATCTTTGCCATGAACTTCGGGGCAAAGGACTATGCGGAACTTCGAAAGACCATGGATAACGCGATCATTTTGGGACTCATGATCGGTGTGCTGATATCCGTTCTCGGCGTGGCTTTTTCGGATAACCTTCTGACACTGATGAACACGCCGGATACGGTGTTTCCGCTGGCAAAGCAGTATCTGCAGATCTATCTGGGAGGATCGATCGCGAACATTCTCTACAACCTTGGGGCTGCGCTGATCCGCGCCGAGGGAAATTCGCGCGCGCCGCTCGTCTATCTTCTGATCGGCGGGCTTACCAACATCGCGCTCGATTTTCTGCTTGTCGGTGCTTTTCATATGGGCGTTGTCGGCGCAGCGCTTGCAACGGTTGCCTCCCAGCTGATCCCGGCCGTACTGTGTCTCATCCATATGGGAAAAATGGATAAACGCTACCGGCTGAACCTGCTGAAGATGAAATTCGACAGGGGGAAGTGCCTGGAGCTGATCCGCGTGTCCGTACCGTGCGGGCTGCAGTCGGCCATGTTCAACATTTCCAATTTCCTGATCCAGGTCAAGATCAATTCCTTCGGGGATGTTGTAATGGCCGGTGTTGCCGCATACGGGAAGATCGACGGCTTTATCTATATGCCGACAGGGGCGCTGAGCCTGTCGCTGTCCACCTTTGTCGGGCAGAACATTGGCGCGGGGCATTATGAGAGAGTGCAGAAAGGGATCCGTTCAGTTTTGCTGATCGCCTGCGCGAATGCGATGTTTTTGGGAGCCGTGATCTTTATGACCTGTCCGTATCTGCTCCGAATCTTTACCAAAGAAGAGGCGACCATCGCTGCAGCCTTGGAAATGATGCACTTTCTGGCGCCGTTCAGCTGGACGTTTACACCGACGGATATTTTGGGATCCGCGATCAGGGGAGCCGGAAAACCATTCGGTGTCACCGTGATCTCGGCGCTGTCCATCTGTGTCTTCCGCCTGATCTGGCTGCCCGTTGTGCTGCATTTTTATCATGATGTCCGCCTGGTCTATATCGTTTATCCGATCTCGTGGATCATTTCCACGACTGCGATCTTTATTTTTTACCGGAAAAAACGTGCACAATATTTTTCTCCAAGGCTTGTTACATTTCAGGATAATGTGATATAATAGAATCTCAATAGGTATGTGAACCGATTTGGACTATAGAAACGGAACTTTTCTGCCGATATAGAAATTGAGGCAGTATGCAGACGGATCTGCGTGTATCAGGAAAGGAGTCACGATATGTCTACAATCAATAATGATTATTCATCCATGTTTGACAGTCTGTATGGATCTTCATCGACTTCACAGAATTCTTCCGCAAACTTTTTGAGTGACTGGGCAAGCGTTAAGAACGGCAGTTATGCGAAACTGACGAAGGCTTATTATGCAAAACATTCCGACAAGGCGCAGAAGGCTGACGCTTCCGAGATCAAAGAGGCGGTAAACGCCAACAACAAGATCAAGAGTGATGCGGAATCCCTGAAGAAGAGCCTTGGGGACATCAAGGATGTCGAAGGTCTGAAGCAGTTTGTGAAAGATTACAACGCAATGGTTTCTTCCGGCGCGGAATCCGATAACAGGGGCGTTTTGAGAAACACCCTGTCCATGACACAGATGGTTTCCAAGCACGAGAGCACTTTGGCGGATCTTGGGATCACGATCGGCGAGGACAATAAGCTAAGTCTGGATGAGTCGATCGCGTCAAAAGCCGGAAACAATACGTTCAAGGCTTTGTTCGACGGTGTCGGCTCTCTTGGCGATATGCTTGCAAGCAAAGCATCCGGGATCGTCAACAACGCCAACGCGGAGATCAATAAACTGAGCAATTACACATCAGGCGGCACCTATGCCGGCGTTTCCTCCGTCGGAAATATTTATGACGGATCTTATTGACAAAGCCGTCATAATTATGTAGAATACCTGTGTTGTCCATCGTACATTGCTTTGCGATCTATGATGAATCATGCAGGAATGGCGGAATTGGCAGACGCGCACGGTTCAGGTCCGTGTGGTAGCAATACCATGAGAGTTCAAGTCTCTTTTCCTGCAGAAAAGGCCCCGAATTTTTTCGGGGCTTTTATTTTTCCTACGGGAATAAAAATCAACTAAGGGGACATTCTCAATGATAAAAATAATAGAACGGATCAGAAGTTTCTTCACGAAGATCACAACCGGGACACGCGCCTATGCCGGAACGGTTTCAGAAGGCAGAAGAGGAGCGCTTATTGCGCTGTATGCGCTTTTGCTCTTCTGGGCATTCTCGTTTTTTTACGGCGGTTACACCTATCTGCCGCTGCTCTTAGCCATTCTGATCGGCGTGGCGCTGTCTGCGGCGGTCCCGGCGGTTCTCTATGCGGTCTTTTTCCTGCTGTTTGGATCAAAGAGCGTGACGAGGGTGCTGTTTATCACGGAGTTGATCCTGCTCTCGTTTATCGCGATCATAGCCTGTCAGGGGAAGGAGATCGTTCCGGGCCTGCTTTTTGCGCTCCTTTTAACGACAGCAGTGGATCTTCTCGGAAGATGCGCTTATCTATGGATCTTTAAAAAGAACGGTCAGAAAAGCGTGCTTGTCACAGGGATCTGTTCAGTTCTTGTGATCCTTCTGGTGCTTTTGTTCCTGATCCCGGACGGATTTGCCGCGCATCATACGGAAAGGTATGCAAAGCTTCAGGAGGATGCAAAAACAACCGTCCGGACTTTGCAGGAAGATGCAGGAGAGACCGCTATTGAGAGCCTGACCTACGGACCGGGAGAAGATAATGACTTATGTTCCGAAACGGTCGATCTTTCCGCATTTGCAAAACGGGGATTCCTAAACAGGATCTTCATGCAATTTAAGTTCCGCTTCGATCTTGACGAAGCCCCGGTTTCCGGAAAGATCTGGCTGCCGAAAGAGGAAAAGGCCTGCCCCGTGCTCTTTATCGTTCACGGAAACCACGGTCTGGAAGCAGAGTCATACCTGGGATACGAATATCTGGGGGAATATCTTTCCCAAAACGGGTATGCGGTCGTATCGGTGGATGAAAACTGCTGCAATACCCTGTCGGATGAAAATGATGCCAGGGCGGTGCTGCTGCTTGAAAATGTGAAGCAGGTCCTTGCCTGGAACGTTGAAAAAGGAAACGTGCTGGAGGGCCGGCTCGATCCGGAAAGGATCACGCTTGCGGGACATTCCAGAGGCGGGGAAGCAGTCTGCATCGCAGCGCTTTTTAACCGGTATACAAGGTATCCGGAGAACGCAAACCTGAAGTTTGATTACGGCTTCTCGATCCGCTCCCTGATCGCTATCGCGCCGACCACGGAGCAGTATATGCCGGCCGGAAAGACCTTTGACCTTTCTGATGTCAGTTATCTTCTGATCCATGGATCGAATGATCAGGATGTGAGCAAAGTGATGGGAGAGAAGCAGTACGATCATATTCATTTTACAAAAGGCGATGGCGCCTTTGCTTCGTCAATTTATGTGATCGGCGCCAACCACGGACAGTTTAATGCGCTTTGGGGCAGATATGACACGTCATTTCCGCAAAGCAGGTTTTTCGATGTTGCAGGTCTGATGACGGAAGAGGACCAGCACCTCCTGCTCTGCAAACTGATGAGAGCATTTCTGGATGTGACGCTTTTGGGAGAAGAAAACAACAAAGCGCTGTTTTATGATATCAATGCATACCGCGAGGACCTTCCGGACGTGGCTTTTGAGCAAACGTATCGCGACGATACATTTCTGACCTTGTTTGATTTTAACGAAGCAAATGATCCCGGCAGCGTGGAAAATGCGCCGCAGATCCTGGACGTTTCAGGCGCGAAGGAATGGACGGAAAAGAAAAGGAAGATGGGATCGGACGGTGCCGGTGAAAATCACGCGCTTGCATTCCACTGGGGAGAGGATGAGAAGGATGTCCGGGTGGTCGTGAAACCGGGAGAGCTTGATCTGTCACAGGATCTGTTTTCGTTTAACATCGCGGACATGCGCGAGAAGAAGGAAGTAAAGGATGCAGGGCCGCTTGGCTACAGCGTGATCTTTACGGATGCAAACGGAAACAGGGCGGTTCTTGACGCTCCTGTGCAAGTCCTGCCGACAGTCTGCGTGAAACTTTACAAGTTCGAATCCCTGCTCGGGCACAATACTTATAAACACCAGTTTACGACCGTCCGTGTAAATCCCGCTGACGGAAAGCAGGATCCCGGATTTGACGCGGGTAAGATCAAGGAGATCGAGATCTCTTTTCATGAAAGCATCGGAGATATCGAACTGGATGATATCGGGATCTGCAAGGCAACGCCCTGATGAGTGTCCCGCATGATACGCAAACGGCGGTTGACAAACGCCATGGTTTCGATATAGTTAGAGTTGACTAATTCGGATAGATTGGTAGAAAGATCGGGGTAAAAATGGAACAGTATATCGTCACGGGCATGAGTTGCGCGGCCTGTCAGGCAAGAGTAGAAAAAGCGGTGGAAAAGGTGCCGGGAGTCACCTCGGTGTCGGTCAGTCTGCTGACCAATTCCATGGGCGTAGAGGGAAATGCGGATGCGCAGGCGGTGATCAAAGCCGTTGAAGACGCAGGGTACGGCGCCGGATTGAAAGCGGATCCCGGGAAGCAGAAGAACTTTTCGCACAGCGCAGAAGAAGAGGCTTTGCGGGATAAAGAGACGCCGAAACTGAGACGCCGTCTGATCCTTTCCGTGATTTTCCTGCTCGTTCTGATGTATCTGACCATGGGGCACCATATGCTCGGGCTGCCTTTGCCGGGCGTACTGATGCACAATCATCTGGGCCTGACTCTGACGCAGATGTTGCTTGCCCTGATCGTGATGATCATCAATAACAGATTCTTTGTAAACGGGTTCAATTCCCTGCTCCACGGCGCGCCGAACATGGACACGCTGGTGGCGCTGGGGTCTTCTGTTTCTTTCGGGTGGAGTCTCTATGTGTTCTACCTCATGTCCGTACAGATCACCCGCGGCGTTTCCAATATGGATCTGATGGACTTATATCAAAATCAGCTCTATTTTGAATCAGCGGCCATGATCCCTGCGCTGATCACGGTCGGAAAGATGCTCGAAGCGATGTCCAAGGGAAAAACAACGGATGCCTTAAAGAGCCTGTTGCAGCTGGCGCCGAAGAAGGCAAGACTTGTCCGGAACGGCGCGGAAGAGGAAGTGGATATCGAAGAAGTGGTACCGGGAGACATTTTTACGGTGCGCCCCGGAGAAGCGATCCCCGTGGACGGGATCGTTCTTGAAGGTGAGAGTGCGGTTGATGAATCGGCGCTCACGGGGGAATCCATTCCCGTAGATAAGGCAAAGGACGATAAAGTCAGCGCGGCGACGATCAACCGGTCCGGTTTCTTAAGCTGCAGGGCGACAAGGGTCGGGGAAGACACCACGCTGTCGCAGATCATCCGCATGGTCAGTGACGCGGCCGCGACAAAGGCCAAGATCGCCAGGATCGCTGACAGGGTGTCCTATGTGTTTGTGCCCACCGTGATCGGGATCGCGCTGCTTGTGCTGATCGGATGGCTGATCGCGGGAGCAAACTTGGCATCGGCACTGGAACGCGCGATCTGTGTGCTTGTGATCTCATGCCCCTGCGCGCTCGGACTGGCAACACCTGTTGCGATCATGGTGGCAAACGGGCTTGGAGCAAGAAACGGGATCCTGTTCAAGACGAGCGAAACACTTGAAGAAGCCGGAAAGATGCAGGTCGTGGTCCTTGACAAGACGGGCACGATCACTTCCGGACAGCCTGTTGTCACGGATGTCATCCCTGCGGACGGGATCGCGGAAGACATGCTTCTTGAAACCGCCTGTTCTTTGGAAGTAAAGAGCGAGCATCCGCTGGCAAAGGCGGTCGTTGCATATTGCGGGGACAAAGGAATGACCGGTACCGGATTGTCTTCGTTTAAAGCACTCCCCGGGAACGGACTTACGGGAAAAGCAGACGGAAATACGTTCTACGGCGGGAACGCATCCTATATATCAGGTGTTGCCGAGATCCCGGAAGGCCTGCGCAAGCAGGCTGCGGCCTTATCGGAACAGGGCAAGACGCCGCTCTATTTTGCAAGGGATGACAGGCTGCTTGGCATCATCGCGGTAGCGGATACGCTGAAAGAAGATTCGATGGAGGGCATCCGGCAGCTGAAAGATCTCGGGCTTCGCGTTGTGATGCTGACAGGAGACAACGCTAGGACCGCGGCTTATATCGGAAAGAAAGCAGGGGTGGATTCCTGGATCGCGGATGTGCTTCCGGACGGTAAGGAAGCGGTGATAAGGACTCTGCAGGAAAAGTGGAAAGTCGTCATGGTCGGTGACGGGATCAATGATGCGCCGGCGCTAACAAGGGCGGATATCGGGATCGCCATCGGCGCAGGAACGGATGTTGCCGTTGACAGCGCGGATATCGTGCTGATGAACAATTCGATCGCGGATGTGGCAGCCGCCGTGCGTTTAAGCAGGCAGACCCTTTTGAACATCAAGGAGAACCTGTTCTGGGCGTTTTTCTATAACGTGATCTGCATTCCGCTTGCGGCAGGACTTTTCGTGTGGAAGATGAATCCGATGATCGGCGCAGCGGCCATGAGCCTTTCGAGTTTTACGGTCTGCATGAACGCGCTTCGTCTGAACCTGTTCCGTATCCGGGATAAAAGTCACGACAGGCCGCTTCGAAACAGGGTGCCGGAAACGGAAGAGCTGTTTTCGGGGTCTGTTTCTGACACAAAGGAAGACAAAAATGAGAAATGCTGTATAATAGAAAAGGAAAAGACTGGACCGGTACTGACACAAGCAGACCGGGCAGGTACAGAAAGGATGGATAAGATGGAGACAACGGTAAAAGTGGACGGCATGATGTGCGCGCACTGTGAGGCAAATGTAAAGAAGGCTTTGGAAGAACTGCCGTTTGTGGAAACGGCGGCTGCGGACCATGAGGCCGGTGAGGTAAAACTGACGCTGTGCGGTGAAATGGATGAGAACGCCGTGCAGAATGTGATCACGGAAAAGGGATACACCTATCAGGGATTGAAATAGGCGTTTGCGGGGAGGAAACAGGATGAAGAGGACAATGACGGTGATCATGGCAGTGCTGCTGTGTGCGTCCATGAGCGGCTGCGGGATCATTCCCGGATTTCTGAAAAAAGAGAAAGAACCTGAGATTGAAGAGCACATAGAGGAAACGCAGGAGAGCGCGGAGCCGGAACAGGATGAAGCGGCACCGGCGTCTGCTCCTGAAGAAGCGGAAACCTCCGGTTCCGGTGAGATCGCACACAGCGAACTGATCGGGAACTGGCAGATGGTCTGCGAGACGGACTATTCCGGGAAACCGGGAGCGCCGCTTGATGAAGTGGATTCGTATTTCTATATGGCGGATGAGATGGGAAGTATGGATCTCTACATTTATGAAGATGACGGCGCGCTGTATGCGGACTTTGAAAAGGCCATTTACGAATCCAGCACGTCCGGCTATCACCTCCCGCTCGAGATCGTTTCACAACCGCTGTACGAAAAGAGCAGCAATCAGGAATGGTCTGCGAATGTCATGAACCCGCGGACAAAAGAGAAACTGTTCTCTCTGACACTGGAAGGGGACGACAAACTCGTCAAATTTGAAAACGACGTGTATGAAGAAGCCGAGGATCCCTGGTTCTATGCTACGGCTGCGACCCTGCTCCGGGAAGGTTCGCCGGAAATGGAACAGAAGGAAGAGCTCCGCTATAACGAAACGATCACGGTCAGCGATGCGGATGAATTGCTCAGAGCCATCGACAGCGGAAAGAAGATCATTCTCAAAGAAGGAGAATATGACTTAAGCAAAGCCAACAAAAAGATCAAGAATCCGAATGTGATCATCAATGATGCCTGGAACAGCGACAGTCAGATCGTAGCAAATGTCAGGATCAAAGAGGTGGATAATCTCTGCCTGATGGCTGAAGAAGGCAAAAAGGTTGAGATCTGCATTTCGAATCCCTACGATCCGGTGCTGGCTTTCGAAGGCTGCAGATATCTGACCATTGAGGGCATTACGGCAGGTCATCATGTGGAACCCGGCACCTGCGGCGGAAGTGTTCTGCAGTTCCGCCAAAGCAACAAGATCAATCTGAAGGACTGCAGTTTATACGGATGCGGTACTTACGGGATCGAGGCCACGGATTGCTCGGATCTGTTTGTTGAAGACAGTGAGATCTACGAGTGCACATACGGGATCGTGGATCTTTACAGTGTTTACAACGCGAACTTTACCAACTGCGAGATGTACAAGAACAAAGACATGGATATGATCTCGCTTTCCCAGTGCACGACGATTACATTCACGGATTGTGCCTTCAAGGATAATCTGGTGGATACAACACAGTTTTCCACGGTCAATTTCGTAAGAGCAAGCGAATGCTACAGCGTGGCATTCCACAAGTGTGAGTTTACGGACAACACTTACGGGAAATTTAACGAAGGAGATGTGGAGATCGACAACTGCTCTTTCAAGGATAAGATCGTGGACAGCAAGGACTGAGCCACTTAAAGCCCTTTTGAGAGCGCCGGACCGAATGGCTATTGTCATGATGCCGGACGATTAAATGTCAAGATATAAAAATCAATAACTTGACATTTGTGCGAACATAACATGACATACAACTTGACAAATGACAGAAAATGCGGTACAAATGAAACTGTAGTTTGTACCGCATTTTTTATTATGGAAAAGGAGGCAGCAACATGAAATATATGGATGTTCATGAAGCAGCCGCAAAATGGGACATGAACGAGAGGCGCATCACGATGCTCTGTCGGGATGGCAAGATCGGCAATGTCAAAAAAGAAGGCAAACTGTGGCTGATCCCCGCCGATACGGAAAAGCCCTTTGACGGAAGGACGAAAGAGGCGAGAGGACAGACACGGCAAACTGCAAAGAAGGAGAAAAAAGCCATGGGCAAATATTTCGGAACAGACGGATTTCGCGGAAAAGCGGGTGAAGTATTGACGGCGGAGCATGCTTTTAAGATCGGCAGATTCCTGGGATGGTATTACGGTAAGGACCGTCCGGCCAGGATCGTGATCGGGAAGGACACGCGCCGCTCTTCTTATATGTATGAGAATGCGCTTTCCGCAGGCATCACTTCTTCGGGCGGGGATTCCTACCTGCTGCATGTGACGACTACGCCGTGTGTGAGCTACATCACAAGGACGGAAGGCTTTGACTGCGGGATCATGATCTCGGCCAGCCACAATCCGTTCTTTGACAACGGGATCAAACTGATGAACAACGAAGGCGAGAAGATGGAAGACGAGGTGCAGGATCTCGTCGAGCAGTTCATTGACGGTGAGATCGATGATGTCAAATGGGCTACGGATGACAAGATCGGGCGCACGATCGATTTTTATTCGGGCAGAAACCGTTACATCGGCTATCTGACGAGTATCGCGCCGGTTTCGTTTGAAAACTGCAAGGTCGCGCTGGACTGTGCCAACGGCAGTTCCTGGATGATCGGCCGCGCCGTGTTCGACGCTTTGGGCGCCAAGAACTACGTGATGAACAACACACCGGACGGCGTGAACATCAACCTCAATGCAGGATCCACACACATCGAAGGCCTCCAGAAATATGTGCGTGAAAATAAAGTGGATGTCGGCTTTGCTTTTGACGGCGACGCGGACCGCTGTCTTGCCGTAGACGAGTACGGCGATGTGGTCAACGGCGACATGATCATGTATATCTGCGCCAAATATCTGAAATCCAAAGGGATGCTGCCGACCAATACGGTTGTGACGACCATCATGTCCAACTTCGGACTTTACAAGGCATTTGACAATATCGGGATCGATTACGAGAAGACCAAAGTCGGTGACCGCTACGTCTACGAGAATATGAAAGAAAACAACCATATGCTCGGCGGAGAGCAGTCCGGTCACGTGATCTTCAGAAAATATGCGCATACAGGGGACGGTCTTGTGACCGCGATCATGCTGATGACCGTTCTAGCGGAAACCCATCTTCCTCTGTCAGTGCTTGCATCGGAAGTAAAGATGTATCCGCAGGTGCTCAAGAACGTGGAAGTGGATGATAAGGAAAAGACGCTGGAGGATCCGGCTGTTAAGAAAGCGGTGGAGAATACCACGGCATATCTTGGCAATGACGGGCGCGTGCTGCTCCGTGCTTCGGGCACGGAACCGGTGCTGCGCGTGATGTCGGAAGCAGGTACTTACAAGGACTGTGAGAAGTGTGTGGATGAGATCATCGATGCCATGAAGGCGTCGGGACATCTGCAGAAGATCAGGTAAGCAGCAGTACGAAATCCGCCAAACGACATTTTCTCACTCGCTATTCTACGCTCGTTCGAAAAGTGTTTGCCGGATTTCGGAGCTTGTATCTGAAGAATGGAAATTGACAAAACACATTCTGAGCGAGCGTTCCAAGCGAACGAAGAAATGTGGTTTTGGCAATTTCCAACATTTAAGAAAATCAGGAGGAACGGAGTATGAACTGCAAAGTAACGGATTTGTATGATCTGTCGCATTCGCTCGCCGGAGAGTATCTCAAGGGATTTACCTATCCCTGGGAAGCGCTTGCGGGGATCAAGGACCTGATCTTAGAGATCGGGAAGACGCTTTCTTCAGAGGAATATGATCATCCCGAAGAGGACGTCTGGATCGCAAAGGATGCAATTCGCTATCCGAATAACTATATCGGCGGCCCGACCATTATCGGTCACGAGACGGAGGTCAGGCCCGGCGCGTTTATCAGAGGGTCGGCGCTTGTCGGGGACCATTGCGTTGTCGGAAATTCCACGGAGCTGAAGAACGTGATCTTATTTGACAATGTGCAGGTACCGCATTACAACTATGTCGGAGATTCCATTCTGGGATACAAGGCTCACATGGGCGCCGGTTCCATTACCAGTAACGTCAAGGCTGACAAAAAGCTTGTCGTGATCAAGAACGAAGGCGAGCTGCTGGAAACCGGGCGTAAAAAAGTCGGCGCAATGCTTGGCGACAGGGCCGAGATCGGCTGCAACAGCGTGCTGAATCCCGGGACGGTCATCGGCAGGGACAGCAATGTTTACCCGGTTTCCTGTGTGCGCGGTGTCGTTCCGGCAAACAGTATCTACAAGGAATCCAAAAAGATCGTGATCAAAGAGGACAGGGACTGAACGGAATCCGGTAACAGCGAATAACCAATTAGCGAACATATTATTTTTTTAAAAGAAGAGGAGAACATATCATGAAGGTGATCGTAGTTGATTCTTATGAAGAAGGCGCTAAGAAAGCGGCAGACGTGATCGAAAAACTGGTACGGGAAAATCCCGCATGCACACTCGGTCTCGCAACAGGTTCAAGCCCGGTGGGAATGTATAAAGAACTCGCAAGGAGATGTAAGGAGGAAGCTCTTGATTTTTCCAGAGTGCATTCCGTAAATCTGGACGAGTATGTTGGCCTGGAGCCGACACATCCGCAGAGCTACCGCTACTTTATGGATGACAATCTGTTTAACCACATCAACATCGACAAGGCCAACACTTATGTTGCAAAGGGCGTCGGTGATGTGGAAGCGAACCTGAAGGAGTTCAATGAGATCCTGGACAGAACGGACATCGATCTGCAGGTTTTGGGCGTAGGTCCGGACGGACATCTCGGTTTCAACGAGCCTGGTGCCGTGCTTTATGAGAAAGCGCACAAGGAAACGCTTGAGGATTCCACCATTGATGCAAACACGAGATTTTTCGCCAACCGTGATGAGGTTCCCCGTTATGCCGTTACGATGGGCATGGGCAGCATCATGAAGGCCAAAACGCTGTTAATGATCATCAACGGGAACAAACAGGAAGCGGCAAGAAGGCTTCTGATGGAAGACACCATCGATCCGCAGTGCCCGGCAACATTCATGCGTCTGCACAGGGATGCGATCGTAGTGATCGAGAAGAAACTGGCTGACGAGATCGGCTACAAGGGCTAAACACCATAAACTATATTCAATATATCTAAAAAGACGCAAAAAGTAGTGTCCCCGGACCAACAATCTGGTACACTACTTTTTGTTGTATCACTTTGTCGGCGGCGAGGCTGTATCTCGCGTTCGACTCTCTTGTTGAAATAATTATACACCGTGAGTTATTTAATTGCAAATATATTCTGATTTTTCCCCTTGTTTAGAAGCGATGGTTATATAGAAAAAATTCCTCGATCAGAAAAAGGAATTCCCGTGGCGATACCGAATAGTAATAGTGTAGGGGTATCCGCTGCGGGAATCCTTTTTTTGTGCGGACACCCGAAAGAAGGTTTGCAATGACGATCCGCGAGAGAATCGAACAGGAAGAACAGAAATATTTAAGTCCGTTTGCGTCCCTTAGCATCAATTCGAAAGGAAGGGATGTCGAAGAAACGGAATGCGACATCCGGCCGGTTTATCAGAGAGACCGTGACAGGATCCTGCACAGTGAGTCTTTCAGACGGCTGAAGGACAAGACACAGGTGTTTCTGTTGCCGGAAGGCGACCATTACCGGACCAGACTGACGCATACGCTGGAAGTTTCCCAGAATGCCAGGACCGTTGCCAAGGCACTCAGACTGAATGAGGACCTTGTGGAAGCGATCGCGCTGGGGCACGATCTCGGGCACACGCCTTTCGGACATGCCGGAGAGCGGGCGCTGAACCGGGTATGTCCTCTCGGATTTAACCATAACGAGCAGAGCGTGCGGGTTGTGGAGGTTCTCGAGAAAAACGGAAAAGGTCTGAATCTGACGGCAGAAGTCAGAGACGGGATCTTAAACCACCAGACAGCAGGCATGCCTTATACGCTGGAAGGCAAAGTGGTCAGGATCTGTGACAAGATCGCTTATATCCACCACGATATGGATGATGCGATCCGTGCCGGTGTTTTAAAGGAATCGGATGTTCCTGCGCATCTGGTGAAGATCCTCGGGGACACGACAACAAAGCGGCTGGACTGCTTTATCCATGATATCATCATCAACAGCCTGAACAAGGATGACATCTGCATGTCGGAGGAGATCGGAAAAGCCATGCAGGAACTCCGGGCATTCATGTTTGAGAATGTATATCAGAACCCCAAGGCAAAAGGCGAGGAAGGAAAAGCCGAACGTCTCGTGGAAAATCTGTACCGGTATTATCTGGAACATCTGCAGGAACTGCCGGACTGGCTGCTTGGCGTGATGGAGAGGGACAAGGAGAGTAAAGAACGGATCGTCTGCGATTATGTTTCCTCGATGTCCGATAAATTTGCCAATCATACCTTTGCAGATCTGTATCTGCCCGATTCATGGAAGGAATTATGATCGATGAGATATCCGGATGAGGTGGTGGAGGAGGTCCGCTCGCGCAACGATATTGTTGATGTGATCTCTTCCTATGTGCATCTGAAGAAACAGGGCAGCAATTATTTCGGACTCTGCCCTTTCCATAATGAAAAATCACCCTCTTTTTCGGTGAGCCCGCAGAAGCAGATCTATTACTGTTTCGGGTGCGGCGCCGGCGGGAATGTGTTCGGGTTCATTCAGAACTATGAAAACTATACATTTCCGGAGGCATTGAAGCTTTTGGCGGACCGGGTCGGTTATGTTTTGCCGGAAGTAAAGTATTCCGAAGAAAACCGGAAAAGAGAAACCTTAAAATCAAGGATGCTTGAGGTCAATAAAGAAGCCGCGAAGTTCTACTATGTGCAGCTTCGCAGCGAGGAAGGAAAAGCAGCCTGGAAGTATTTTAAGGACAGGGGCTTAAATGACGAGATCATGCAGAAGTTCGGTCTCGGCTTCGCAAGGACCGGCAGAAATCTTTTGTACCGGTACCTGAAAGATAAGGGTTTTGAGGATGAGATCTTAAGGCAGTGCGGGATCTTTACGTTCGATGAGAAAAACGGCGTTACGGATAAATTCTGGAGCCGCGTGATCTTTCCGATCATGGACGTGAACCATAGGGTGATCGGATTCGGCGGCAGAACAATGGGAGACGCCAAACCGAAATACATCAATTCCCCGGAGACACTGATCTTTGATAAGGGCAGGAACCTGTACGGCTTAAACCTCGCAAGAACATCCAGAAAGAAGAACCTGATCCTCTGCGAGGGCTATATGGACGTGATCGCCATGCATCAGGCCGGGTTCAACCAGGCGGTTGCGGCGCTCGGCACCTCGTTTACTTCGGGACAGGCCAACCTGCTGAGGCGGTATACGGAAGAAGTGTTGATGATCTTTGACAGCGATGATGCGGGTGTCAAAGCGGGAACAAGAGCGATCCCGATCTTAAAAGAAGCCGGTCTTTCCGGCCGCGTGGTCGATCTTTCGCCGTATAAAGACCCGGACCTGTTCATCTTAAATGAGGGCGCGGAGGCTTTTCAGCAGAGGCTCGATCAGGCCGAGAACGCGTTTTTCTGGGAGATCCGGATGCTGGAGCGGGGCTATGATTTAAACGATCCGCAGGACAGGACCCGCTTTGCCGAAGAAACCGCGAGGAAGATGCTGCGCTTTGAGGAACAGATCGAGAGAGACAATTATATTGACGCGGTCTGTGACAAGTATCATATGAACCGGGACAGCTTCCGGAAGCTTGTCGCCAAATACGCGATGAAAAATGAAGGGATCACGATCAGAGAGCCTGTAAAGAGCGGGATCCGGCAGGAAGAAAAAACGGATGACGGGATCTTAGCGGCGCAGAGAATGATGCTTTGCTGGTTCGTGGACAAGCCGCAGATCTATCAGGTGGCAAAACCGTATCTGACGGCGGAGGACTTTTCAACGAAATTGTATACGGAAGTCGCAAAGGCGTTGTTTGCCCAGCTTGAAGAGGGAGCCCCGAATCCTGCGTCGATCATCAGCAGGTTTGAAGATGAAGAGGAGCAGAAAGAAGCCGCAAGGATCTTCCAGACGGAACTGCCGGATGATATCGGCGCGGAGGAAAAGGAGCAGATCCTGCGGGAACTTTTGATCAATATCCGATCGAACAGCAGCAGGCTGCATCCGAAAGAGGAGTCGGGAAAAGTACTCAGCCTTGAAGAGATGATCCGCTTCAAAAAAGAAACCGAAGCATTAAACAGCTTACGCTTTCACATACAGTAATACAGAAAGATCATAAATACAGATACAGAGGGAGATCAGATTATGGACGAGAACATGATGGCAAGATTTGAAGAGCGCTTAAAGGAGCTTGTGGATCATGCCAGAAAACGCAAAAACTTTTTGGAGGATCAGGAGATCGCCGATTGGTTTCAGGACCTTGGGATCGAAGAGGAACAGCAGGAAAAGATCTACGAGACCCTGGAACAGAACGGCATTGATGTCTTAAGGATCCCCGAGATCGAGGAGGAACCCGAGGAGGACGATGACATCATCCTGACCGAAGAGGATGAGGTGGATGTCGAGAACATCGATCTGTCCGTACCGGACGGCGTCAGCATTGAGGATCCGGTCAGAATGTATCTGAAGGAGATCGGTAAGGTGCCCCTGCTTTCCGCAGAAGAGGAGATCGAACTGGCAAAGCGGATGGAGCAGGGTGACGAGGAGGCCAAGAAGCGTCTGTCGGAAGCCAATCTGCGTCTTGTTGTCAGTATCGCCAAACGGTATGTGGGCCGCGGCATGCTGTTCCTTGATCTGATCCAGGAAGGAAATCTCGGCCTGATCAAGGCGGTTGAGAAATTCGATTATACAAAGGGATATAAATTCTCCACCTATGCGACATGGTGGATCAGGCAGGCCATTACGCGCGCCATTGCGGACCAGGCAAGAACGATCCGTATCCCCGTGCATATGGTTGAGACGATCAACAAGCTGATCCGCGTCAGCAGACAGCTGCTGCAGGAACTCGGACGGGAACCGACCCCGGAAGAGATCGCAAAGGAAATGGGCATTCCCGTGGAACGTGTGCGCGAGATCTTAAAGATCTCCCAGGAACCGGTGTCTCTTGAGACCCCGATCGGCGAAGAGGAAGATTCGCATCTGGGCGATTTTATCCAGGATGACAACGTGCCGGTACCGGCGGATGCTGCCGCATTCACGCTGTTAAAAGAGCAGCTCGGAGAAGTGCTCTGCACTCTGACGGAAAGAGAGCAGAAGGTGCTGCGTTTGCGTTTCGGCCTTGATGACGGCAGGGCAAGGACGCTGGAGGAAGTCGGAAAAGAGTTCAACGTGACCCGAGAAAGGATCCGTCAGATCGAGGCGAAAGCGCTCAGAAAATTAAGGCATCCTTCCAGAAGCCGGAAACTGAAGGATTATCTGGACTAATGATGTTATCGAACAGACTGCAGGCAGTAAAAAATCTGGTCAGCCCCTGTGAGGTCGCCGCTGATATCGGCTGTGATCATGCGTATCTTGCGATCGAGCTGGTGAAGGATCATATCGCGAAAAGAGTCATCGCAACGGATATCAATGCGGGACCGCTGAAGATCGCGGAAGAACATATACGCGAAGCAGGACTGGAAAATTGTATTACCACAATACAATGCGACGGGATCACCGGCATTTATGCGGATACGATCATCATCTGCGGCATGGGCGGCAAACTGATGCTTAGGATCCTTACGGATTCCCTGAAGGAGCTGGAACATGCCACGACCCTGATCCTGCAGCCGCAGTCGGAGATCGCGCAGTTTCGAAACGGCCTGTGCGAGCTGGGGTTTGAGATCGTTGATGAGGACTTTGTCATTGAGGACGGGAAATACTATCCGATGATGAAGGCGCAAAAAGGCCAAATGTTTCTGAATGATATTACGGCAACGTACGGGCCTGTCCTTCTGAAGAAAAAGCATCCCGACCTGAAAGTGTTTTTGAAACAGCAGAATGCGTATCTTACGGATCTTTTGGAAGAACTGAAACGATTCAGCAGTGAAAAGAGCGTGAAGAGGATCGAGCAGATCGCGGAAGAACTGCAGCTGAATGAAAAGGCTTTAAGACTTATCGAAACGGAGACATGAAATGACCTGTCAGGAAGTGATCGCAAAACTGGAAGAACTCTCGCCCGTCAAATATGCTTCGGACTGGGACAATGTCGGATTGCTTGCCGGCAGGGCGGAAAAGACGGTCAACAGTCTCTATATCGCGCTCGATGCGACGGATGAGGTGATCGACCGCTGTATCTCACAGGGCGCGGATATGATCTTGACGCATCATCCGATGATCTTTTCGCCTTTAAAAAGCGTCACGGGCGATGATTTTGTCGGAAGAAGGGTGATCAGGCTGATCAAGAACGACATCTGCCTGTATGCGATGCATACCAATTTTGATGTCATGGGGATGGCGGATGCCTGTGCTGATGCGCTGGGACTGAAGAAGCGCTCCGTTCTGGAAGTGACTTATGAGGATGAGATCTCCAAAGAAGGATTCGGACGTGTCGGCAGGCTGCCCAGGATCATGACTTTAAAAGAACTTGTCATGCATGTCAAGGAATGCTTTTCGGTCGAACATGTCACGGTATACGGGGATCTTGACCAGGATGTGGAATTTGCCGCGATCTGTCCGGGAAGCGGGAAGAGCATGGCGGATTCTGCGATCGATGCAGGTGCGGATGTGTATATCACCGGGGATATCGGACATCATGACGGGATCGATATGGTGGCAAGGGGCTTATCGGTCATTGATGCGGGACATTACGGCATCGAGAAGATCTTTGTGCCCTACCTTTCCGAATATCTTGCAAGAGAACTGCCGCAGCTGAGGACGATCAGCCACCCGGCAAAAGAACCTTCGGTCATTCTCTGATCCTTAAGAAAAAAGGGTCAAAAAAATAGAACAGGAACAGGAACAGGAGAAACAGAGCATGGATGACAGATTTACGATTTTGGTAAACGGGAAAGAAGAAAAGTATGATGCGGGAACGACCTATGAGGAGATCGCCAGAGCGCACCAGGATGAGTATGACGCGCCGATCATTCTCGCAAATGTGAACGGGAAGCTTTGCGAACTGCATAAGAGCGTGAACAAGGACTGCACGATCACATTTGATACGATCAAGGAACGCACCGGATTCGCGACTTACCGCAGGAGCGCATTGTTCATGATGATCAAGGCGATCCGTGATGTGGTCGGAAAAGAGAATTTCAAACATGTGAAGGTGGAATATTCCCTTTCCCATGCTCTGTACTGCAAACTGGAAGGAAGCAGCAAGTTAGATGAGGATTTTATCCGCAAAGTCAAAGCCCGTATGGAAGAGATGGTCGTGGAAGATCTGCCGTTCTGGAAGCAGTCCTATTCCGTGGAGGATGCGATGCGGATGTTCAGGGAGCAGGGCATGCATGACAAGGAACGGCTGTTCCGTTACCGCAGGGCTTCCAAGGTCAATATCTATGCGCTCGGAGATTTCAAGGACTACTATTACGGATATATGGCACCGTCTACGGGGTATATCAAACTTTATGATATCTTCCTCTATGACGACGGCTTTATGCTGCAGCTGCCAAAACGCCTCGAACCGGACAAACTGCGTCCGTTTGAGGACCAGAAGAAGTTGTTTGCAACGCTTAAGGAAAATGCGATCTGGTGTGAAAATCTCGGCCTCGACTGTGTCGGCGCCCTGAATGACAATATCTGCAAAGGGGACTTTACCCAGACGATCTTAATGCAGGAGGCGCTTCATGAAGCGCAGATCGCAAAGATCGCGGCAAAGATCGCTGACCGCGGGGATGTCAAATTCGTGATGATCGCGGGTCCGTCCTCGTCAGGCAAGACTTCCTTCTCGCACAGACTGTCCGTACAGCTACGGGCGCTCGGCAAGATCCCGCACCCCATCGCGCTGGACAATTATTTTGTGGACAGGGAGAAAACGCCGAAGGATGAGAACGGAGAGTACAATTTCGAATGCCTGGGGGCGCTTGATGTGGAAGGGTTCAACCGCGATATGACGGCGCTTCTTGCGGGCGAGACCGTGGAACTTCCGGAGTTTAACTTCGTAACCGGAAAAAGAGAATATAAAGGACATTACATGCGCCTTGACTCGAATGACCTTCTCGTGATCGAAGGGATCCACGGCCTGAACGAAAAGATGTCCTATGCGCTTCCCGCAGAATCAAAGTTCAAGATCTATATCAGCGCGCTGACATCCCTGAACGTGGATGAACATAACCGGATCGCAACGACGGACTGCAGACTCCTGCGCCGTCTTGTCAGAGACTTCCGTACCCGCGGCGCAAGCGCGCAGAGAACACTCAGCATGTGGGATTCCGTCAGACGCGGGGAAGAGGAGAATATCTTCCCGTTCCAGGAAGAAGCGGATGCGATGTTCAATTCCGCTTTGGTGTATGAACTGGCTGTATTGAAACCGTATGCGGAATCGCTCCTGTTCTCGATCGAAAAAGGGGAACCGCAGTATCAGGAAGCCAAGAGACTGCTGAAGTTTTTGGAATATTTCCTTGCCGTAACGACGGAACATATCCCCAACAATTCCCTGGTCAGGGAGTTTGTCGGGGGCAGTATCTTCCCGGTATAAAACAGTGCATAATTCAGGCGGACAATCGCGGCATTGCCGAGGAAAGTCCGGGCTTCACAGGGCAGGATGCCGGATAACGTCCGGTGGAGGCGACTCCAAGGAAAGTGCAACAGAAATAAACTACCCTTCTTGTAAGGGAAAAGGTGGAAAGGCAGTGTAAGAGACTACCGCCCTGCCGGTAACGGCAGGGGCATATGTAAACCCCATCCGAAGCAAGACCAAACAGAGAGCGATACGGCGGCCCGTCGTGCCCTCAGGTAGGTCGCTGGAGGTCACCGGCAACGGTGATCCGAGATAGATGATTGTCGGGACGTTTCGTCCAACAGAACCCGGCTTACAGCCTGGATTATGCCTGTTTTTATAAGGAGTGTTGATCATGTTTATGCTTCTGGTCTGTCTGGAAATCGCAGCCATCCTGCTGTGCATGATCTGCTTCATTCTGCTGTATCAGCAGCGGGAAACGAAGCTTGTGAAGCACATGATGATGATCGCGGCACTGGCGATCATTCAGAATGTGGGATTTTTGCTGGAACTTTTTGCGACGGACACCGCATCGGTCATGAATGCGATCCGGATCGAATATCTCGGCGGCGCGTTTGTGGCGCATTTCAATCTGCTGTTTGCGCTGGAATACAATAAGATCAGGATCAGAAAACAGATCCTGGCCATTCCGTTTCTGCTCGGATTTCTGACGCTGTTCTGCGTCTTCACCTATCCCTGGAACACCTTTTTTTATACGTCGGCTGATTTTGTCTATACCGGTCTTTATCCGCATGTTGTGCTGGGGAAAGGCCCGTATTATCTTCTCTATTTTGTCCTTGTCTATTCGGAGACGATCGGCTGTCTCGTTCTGATGCTTCGCAAACTGACGATGAGCAGGCAAAGGGTGCTCAGAAGGAACGTGAAATACCTGTTCATGGCATCCCTGTTGCCGATCGTCGGTCATCTGCTCGATATATGCGACGTGTTTTCCGGATATGATCCGACGCCGCTCAGTGTCGCGTTTTCCGCAGGCTTTTTTGGGATCGTGATCCTGAAAAATCATTTCTTTGACGTTGTCGAAGAGGCCAAAGACCGGCTTCTGGAGAGCCTGGATGATGCCGTTGTCATCGTGGATGCCGATCTAAGGCTCGAAGATGCGAATCCCAGCGCGTACAAACACCTTCCGTTCATGAAACGGATCGTGAACGGCATGCGGATCAGTGACCCTGATTTTGCCGGGATCATCAGGAAGGGGGGCTATGTCGAAACCTCCATAGGAGACAGATATTATGATGTGCATGTGAATCCTGTCGACAGAGGAAATGTGCGCACCGGATATGCCGTCATTTATTTTGATGTCACGGAGCGGAAATACAGGATGGACCGCATGGCAGCGCTTTCCAGACAGGCGGAAAGTGCCATCGAGACGAAATCCGCTTTCTTATCCAACGTTTCCTATGACATCCGCACGCCGATCCAGGCGATCCTTGGGTTAAACGAGGTGATCCTAAGGGACTACCGGGATCCGCAGCTTACGGAATACGCCCGTTCGATCCAGAGCAGCGCGTATTCCCTGCTGGAACTGATCAACCAGCTTCTTGATTTTTCCAAGATCGAATCCGGAGAAATGAATCTCACGAACTCCGTTTATGATGTGCAGAAGCTGCTCAAGAAACTCATTTCCGTGAACCGGTACAGGGCAGAGCATAAAGGGCTTGTCTTTCTGGATACGGTCGATGAGCAGGTGCCGAAATACCTGTTCGGCGACGAAGCAAGAGTCCATCAGATCATTGCCAATCTGCTGTCCAATGCGATCAAATTTACGGATAAGGGCGGTGTGGACTTTTCCGTCCGGTTTGAAAAGATCAACAGTACGGAAGGAAACTTAAGGATATACGTTTCCGATACCGGGGTCGGGATCAGAAAAGCGGATATCCCGAAACTGTTTGAAGGATTTGTCAAACTGGATGAACAGAAGCAGCGCGTTACGGCAGGTACGGGACTCGGTCTGACCATCGTCAAGAACCTGCTGGATATGATGGAAGGCGAGATCCATGTGGAGAGCACATTCCAAAGAGGCTCTGCTTTTGAAGCGGTGATCCCGCAGAAACTGGTGGATGATAAGATCATCGCGGATCATGAAGATCCCGAATGGGAACGTGATTTTACGGCGCCGCGCGCCTGTGTGCTGGTCGTTGACGACAGCAGGATCAACCTCAAGGTGATCGAAGCCCTGTTAAAACCCACACTGGTACAGGTCGACACGGCAACCGGAGGCTCCGAATGCCTGGATAAGATCTGCAAGAAGAGATATGATATGATCTTTTTGGACCACAGGATGCCGTACATGGACGGCGTGGAAACCCTTGAGAGGATGCGGCACATGTCCCATCTGTCAAACGGGGCGCCGGTCATCGCGCTGACCGCCAATGTGGTCGGAGAGTCGGCCAGAGATTATCTCGACATCGGATTTGATGATTTTCTTGCAAAACCGGTCACGGAAAAGCAGATAGACGAGATGTTGAAAAAACATCTTTCGGCAGGACTGATCGAGGGTGTATAATAAGACAGTTTGGAAAATAAAAAATCAACGAGGTATGCTATGAGACATCTGATGAGTCCGCTGGATCTGTCTGTGGAGGAACTGGACCGGTTGCTGGATCTTGCGGGAGATATTGAAAAGAATCCCGAAAAATATGCCCATCGCTGCGACGGAAAGATCCTGGCGACCTGTTTCTATGAGCCGAGCACCAGGACACGCTTAAGTTTTGAATCCGCGATGATGCGCCTTGGCGGAAAGGTACTGGGGTTTGCAACGGCGGATTCTTCGTCCGCCACAAAAGGGGAGAGCGTTTCCGATACGATCCGGATGGTTTCCTGTTACGCGGATATCTGCGCGATGCGTCATCCCAAGGAAGGCGCGCCGATGGTCGCTTCCACAAAAGCGCGGATCCCTGTGATCAATGCAGGGGACGGCGGGCACCAGCATCCCACACAGACCCTGACGGATCTTCTGACGATCCGCTCCCTAAAAGGAAGGCTGGATCATCTGACCATCGGGCTTTGCGGCGACTTAAAATTCGGACGTACGGTCCATTCCCTGATCAATGCGCTGATCCGCTATCCCGGCATTTCCTTTATTTTCATTTCTCCGGAGGAACTCAGGATCCCCGATTATATCCGTGAGGATGTGCTGGACGCAAACGGCATTCCGTACAAGGAAGTGATCCGTTTAGAGGAAGTGATGCCGCGTCTGGATCTTCTGTACATGACAAGAGTGCAGAGAGAACGCTTCTTTAACGAAGAGGACTATGTCCGTCTGAAAGATTTTTATATCCTGAACAAAGAGAAGATGAGCTATGCGAGAGAGGACATGCTGGTCCTGCATCCCCTGCCGAGGGTCAACGAGATCTCGGTCGAAGTGGATGACGATCCGCGGGCGGTCTATTTTGAACAGGTACAATACGGCGTCTATGTCAGGATGGCCTTGATACTGACTTTGCTGGGACTGGAAGAGGAGGCATAAACATGCTGAATGTAGGAAAAATCGAAGAAGGATTCGTACTGGACCATATCCATGCGGGCAAGAGCCTGTCGATCTATCATGATCTGAAGCTGGACCAGCTGGATTGTACGGTCGCGATCATCAAAAATGCGCGCAGCAACAAAATGGGCAAGAAAGATATCCTGAAAGTCGAATGCGACATCGATATGCTGGATCTGGATATCTTGGGATTCATCGATCATAACATCACGGTCAACGTGATCAAGGACGGTGAGATCGTGGAGAAGAAGGAATTAAGCCTTCCGCTCGAGATCCGCAATGTCATCAAATGCAAAAATCCGCGCTGCATCACATCGATCGAACAGGAACTGACACATATCTTTGTGCTGACCGATCCGGAAAAAGAAGTCTACAGGTGCAAATACTGCGAAGAGCAGTATGCCTCACACCACCTGTGAGCCCTGCCGCTTGCTTTTTCTAAAACGGTCACTGGGAAACGGTCACATCAAACCGTTCCACACCGCCGCCCGAAAGCGGAACGCGGTAGCAGAGATCTTCGCCGAAGGCGGTAAAGTAAATATAATTCGAAGTCATGGAGATGCCGGTGTAGTTTCCGGAAGCGATCGTTTCGGTTCCGGAGCCATCGGCATTCATTCTTACAAGGGCGGCATCATCCTTACCGTTCTTCTGGTAGACGATCACATTGTTAAGCACGTTAAACGCATCCACCCTGCAGTCTGTCAGCTTGGTCACATACCTTTCATTCAGGCCGTACCGGTAAAGCTTATAGTCATCACTGACATTCATGTAATAGATAAAACCGTTGTCATAGACAAGGTTATAAACTTTCATGTCTGAGATGATGATATCCGCCGTTTCCGTTTCAGGCTTGAAGCAGCTTAAGTAAAAGTTTTCTTCCATGTTGGGAAAATAGATATTGCCGTCGATCACGCAGGCCGGATTGATATCCGCCTCGCTGATGGGATGTCTGTCCCCGCCCTGAATGGAGACCTTGTAAAGCTTGATGCCGGTCGCGGTATCATAATGCTCGTAAAACAGATCCGATCCGCACAGGGAGAGGATCTTGGCAGGCGTTCTGTCCAGACAGTCCGGTGTGTTTTTCGATCCTTTTTTCATGCGGTAGATCCCCATGGTCCTGACCAAAGAACCGAACGCGCCGTTTTCTTTGTTGGCTTCCTGATAAAAATAGAGGTATTTTCCGGCGGAATTGATATAGGAAACGGGTGCTTTCAGCAGGCATTTCAGATCCGAACCGTTTTCGTTCATGGAATACAGGTATCCGTTGTCGTTTACGTTGCTGAAATAGACGATACCGTCATCTTCACAGAACAGACCGCCGTTTAGAAGATTGCCTGATGTATTTCCTGTGGTATAGGGGTCGTTTTCGGGTACGTAGGAAGTGATCTTTAACAGGACGACCACGGCAATGATCAGGACAACGATGATGGAAAAAACGATGGCAAGACGTTTCTGCATAATGATCCTCCTTTAAATGTTCATTTCTCTTATGTTTATTATATCAGATTCTCGCAAAAAGTGATATATTGTAAGTAACTGCAGTTATCCGGAAGGGGGATAAAAACATGGATTTGCAGGAATGCAGAGAGAAACTGGATGTGATCGATAAAAAGATCGTGGAACTGTTTGAAGAACGCATGGCCGTCAGTGAGGAGGTCGCCCGTTATAAGGAAGAACACGGTCTTCCGGTTTTGGATGAGAGCAGGGAAAAGCAGAAACTTGCGTCCGTTCGTTCCCTGGTAAAAGAGGAGAACAACAAAGAGGCCGCTGCGCAGTTGTTTGAAAAGATCATGGAGCTGAGCAGGGCGAGACAGGAGCAGATCATATGAGAGTTGATGAACTGGTCTTATACAGACACTTTAAGCACGAAGAGATCTTAAAGAACATGGTTGCCTTAACGGAAGGCAAGAAGAAGGACAGCGGGATCATCCTCTACTATGATGTGCTGCACGGACTTGTGGAACTGGCAGGCTCCCACGGATATCAGGGGAATCTCTGGCATACCTATCTGACCTATCTGCTTGCCAATAACGAAAACGCGTATTCGATGGCCTGTGAGATCAGAGGGAGCGTGTCGGGCTCGATCAATCAGGTGGCGCTCCATGATTTTGAGATCTTCAAAGAATTGTTTGACTATGATATCACGACGCTGGATGAGGATTACGGGGAAAAGGGCATGGCCCTGATATCAGATTATGTAAACGAGGACAGCGAAAACAGACTTTTCAACAAACGGATCAGAGACCGGATCTGCAGTCTGGCAAAGCAGCTGAAAGACGCAAAAAACGCGGAAGAATTCGGCCAAATGGTCACGAAGTTCTATCAGGAATACGGCGTCGGAAAGTTTGGTTTACATAAAGCATTTCGTGTGGAACATCTGTCTCATGAAGAAGTGGAAATTGAGGACGGCAACAACGCGATGACGGGCAGAAACGTTTACATCCGCCCGATCACCAACATCCCCCATGTGTATCTTGATGACTTAGTGGGATATGAGGATGCCAAGAAAAAACTGATCGAGAATACCGAAGCATTTGTGAACGGAAGGAAAGCCAACAACTGCCTGCTTTACGGAGATGCCGGGACCGGCAAGTCCTCGTCCGTCAAGGGGATCCTGAATGCTTATTACGATAAGGGCCTTCGGATCATTGAGATGTACAAGCATCAGTTTAAAGACCTGAACGAGGTGATCACGCAGATCAAGAACCGGCACTATAAGTTCATCATCTATCTGGATGACCTTTCCTTTGAAGATTTTGAAGTGGAATACAAATATCTGAAGGCCGTGATCGAGGGCGGACTGGAAAAAAAGCCGGACAATGTGCTGATCTATGCGACCAGTAACAGACGCCATATCGTCAGGGAGAAATTCTCGGATAAGGAAGACCGGGAGGACGACCTGCACAGAAACGATACGGTGCAGGAGAAACTGTCCCTGGTTTCAAGGTTCGGTGTCACGATCTTCTTCCGGTCCCCCGGTAAGACGGAGTATGAAAAGATCGTTACGGAGCTTGCGAAACGGAACGGGATCACGATGCCGGAGGAGGAACTGCTGCTTCGCGCCAACCAGTGGGAAATGTATCACGGCGGCAGATCCGGCAGAACGGCAACACAGTTTATCGATTATCTGTGCGGCGTGGAAGTCTGAAAGAAAGGAAAAATCATGGCGGTAAAGATTTTTGCGGCAATCGATGTGGGTTCCTATGAACTGGCGATGAAGATCTTTGAATTTTCCGCAAAAGGCGGGATGAAGGAGATCGATCATATCAGATACCGGATCGAACTGGGAACGGACACCTATAACACCGGGAAGATCTCTCATGCGAGAGTGGAGGAACTCTGCGACGTTCTGAGTGATTTTGCCAAAGTCATGCAGTCCTATCATGCGGATGCCTACAAGGCTTACGGGACGAGCGCGATCCGGGAGACAGTGAATGCGCCGCTCATCCTTGAACAGATCAAATTAAGGACCGGACTGGATGTCTCTCTACTGAGTAATTCCGAGCAGCGCTTCATGCACTACAAGGCTGTGGCTTCCAAGGGCGAACAGTTTACCCACTGCATCGCCGAGGGCGCTGCGGTCGTGGATATCGGCGGCGGCAGCATCCAGATCTCGCTGTTTGACAGGGACACCCTGGTCACGACACAGAACATCCGTCTGGGGATCCTGAGGATGCGGGAACAGCTCATGGACTTAAAGCCCAAGACCACGCATTATGAGCAGCTGCTCGAAGAACTGGCGGATAACCAGCTGAATGTGTTCAAACGGCTGTATCTGAAAGACAAAAAGATCGCCAACATCATCATCGTGGACGATTATATCTCGCACATCATGCAGAAACTCGGCAAGGGGCAGCAGGTGATCACCGCCGACCAGTTCCATTCTTTTGTGGAAATGATGCAGAAAAAGGGCGCCGAACGATGTGCCGCGGAACTGGGCATCGCGCAGGAGAGTGCTTCCCTGCTTTTGCCTTCCGCCATTTTGGTGCGCCGTGTCCTCAAAGCGACCAGGGCCGAAAAGATCTGGGCGCCGGGCGTATCGCTTTCGGACGGGATCGCTTATGAATACGGGGAAGCGGGAAAATATATCCAGAACCGTCATGATTTTGAAAACGATATCGTTGCCTGCGCCATGAACATGAGCAAGCGCTATCAGGGAGATAAGGACAGGAACCGTCTTCTCGAAGAGGTCTGCACCAATCTGTTTGACCATACGAAGAAACTTCACGGAATGGGAAGAAGAGAACGTCTTCTCTTAAGGATCGCCGCGCTGCTTAACGATTGCGGACGATATGTTTCCTTAGAGGCTGCCGCAGAATGCGGGTACTCGATCATCATGGCGACCGAAATGATCGGGCTGTCCCATACGGAACGGGAGATCGTTGCCAACATGGTCCGTTTCAATAAGACAACGTTTGACTACGGGACGCGGATGGAAAAAGAAACCTATTTAAAGATCGCAAAACTGACTGCGATCTTCAGGGTGGCGGACGGGATCTGCAGGAGTTACCGGACCAAGATCAGAGATGTGCGGTTTACGGTCAAGGAGGACGAGCTCCTGATCGTTGCGGATTCGGATGAAGAGATCACGCTGGAAAAGGGATTTTTTGCGAGAAAAGCGCAGCTGTTTGCGGAAGTATTCGGGATCCGTCCAATCCTGAAACAGAAGAAAAAAGTACACACGATCTGAACATAAAGACAACAGGAGGACCGATAAAGCATGGAAAAGATCAATCTGGGCCGCCATGAATATTATACGAACAGGGAACTGAGCTGGCTTGCGTTCAACGAGCGCGTGCTCGGCGAGGCGAGAGACAAGAGCATTCCGCTGTTTGAGAGACTCAAGTTCCTTTCGATCACGGCATCGAATCTTGATGAGTTCTTCATGATCCGCGTGGCGTCTTTAAAGGATATGGTCAATGCCGGATACCAGAAGAAAGATCTGGCCGGGATGACGCCCGAGAAACAGCTGAACGCCATTCAGGAAAAGACGCATGAACAGGTGAATCTGCAGTATTCGACACTGAACAGATCGCTGTTGCCGCAGCTTTCGTCAAACGGCATCACGTTCATCACGGCGCATGAGGATCTGAATGAGACACAGAAGGACTATGTGGACCACTTTTTCATGGAGAATGTATATCCGGTCCTGACACCGATGGCGGTGGATTCCTCCAGACCGTTTCCGCTTCTTCGGAACAAATCCTTAAACATCGGCGCGCTTTTAAAAAACAAGAAAAAAGATGCGGTGGAATTTGCCGCCGTGCAGGTACCGTCCGGGCTTGATAGGATCGTGCAGATCCCGGATGATGAGAAGACCGTTCTGATCCTTCTCGAAGAGATCATTGAACGCAATATGCAGAAGCTGTTTCTGAATTATGACATCATCTGCGCACATCCGTTCCGGATCATGCGAAATGCCGACCTGACCATCGAAGAGGATGAGGCAGCGGATCTGTTGAAAGAGATCGAGAAACAGATCAAGAAAAGGCAGTGGGGAGAGGTGATCCGTCTGGAAGTCGAAGAAAATGCGGACAAACGTCTCTTAAAGATCCTGCGCAAGGAACTGGATATCAAAGAAGAAAGCATCTACAGGATCAGCGGACCGCTCGATCTGACATTCTTAATGAAACTGTACGGGCTGCACGGGTTTGATCATTTGAAAAAGAGCGCGCATCAGCCTGTGCTGCCGCTGGAATTCCAGACGGAAGGAAGCATCTTTGAAAAGATCAGCGAACATGACATTCTGCTGCATCATCCGTATGAAGACTTTACGCCGGTATTGCGTTTTATCAGGGAAGCGTCCCTGGATCCTGACGTGCTTGCGATCAAGCAGACGCTCTACCGTGTCAGCGGAAATTCCCCGATCATTGCCGCGCTGGCCGAAGCGGCGGAGAACGGAAAACAGGTCTGCGTGCTCGTGGAATTAAAAGCAAGGTTTGATGAAGAGAACAACATCGTCTGGGCAAGGAAACTGGAGCAAGCCGGCTGTCACGTGATCTATGGTCTGGTGGGATTAAAAACACACTGTAAGATCACGCTTGTCGTCAGAAAAGAGGAAGACGGGATCAAGCGTTATGTGCATCTCGGGACCGGAAACTATAATGATGCCACGGCAAAACTGTATACCGATATCGGCCTTCTGACCTGCGCGGAACCGATCGGCGAAGATGCGACCGCTGTTTTCAACATGCTTTCGGGTTATTCGGAGCCCCTGCAGTGGAACAGGCTCGTACTGGCGCCGCTTTGGCTGAAGGACCGTTTCCTGGAACTGATCAAGCGGGAAGAGGACAATGCTTTAGCCGGTAAGCCTTCCGGGATCATCGCAAAAGTCAATTCCCTGTGTGATAAGGACATCATCGAGGCGCTGTACAAGGCCTCCATGGCCGGCGTGAAGATCCGCCTGATCGTCAGAGGAATCTGCTGTCTGAAAGTCGGACTGGAAGGGATCAGCGAAAATATTTCCGTACGTTCCATTGTCGGTGATTTTCTCGAACACAGCCGGATCTTCTATTTTGAAAACGCGGGCGCAAGCGAGGTGTACTGCGCTTCCGCGGACTGGATGCCGAGAAATCTGGAACGCAGAGTGGAGATCATGTTCCCGATCGAAGAAGAGAGCCTCAAAGAGCGTGTCATCGGGATCCTGGATGCGCTGTTAAAGGATAACGCAAAAGCGCGGATCCTGACAGGCGACGGGGAATATGTCAGAGTCGATAAAAGAGGAAAATCCAGACTTTGCGCGCAGGAATACTTCTGCGCGGAAGCAAAAGAAAAGAACAAGGGAAGAAAAGAACTGAGCAGAAGAGTGTTCATCCCGGAGGAGGCGTCGGAATGAAGATCGTACTGGCATCCGCATCCCCGCGCAGAAAAGAGATCCTGCATACGGCAGGGATCGGCTTTGAGGTCTGTGTTTCAAATGTGGAAGAAGTGATCACGCAAAGTGAACCGGGACTCGTGGTGGAAGAACTGTCCCGGCAAAAAGCAGAGGACGTGGCAAAAAAGTATCCGGATGACGCGCTGATCATCGGCGCGGATACGGTAGTGGCCGTGCACGGGAATATCCTTGGAAAACCAAAGGACAGAGAAGATGCAAAAGCAATGCTTCGGGAACTTTCCGGGGACGTCCATCAGGTCGTGACCGGAGTGACCCTGATCCGGGGTGAAATGAAACACAGTTTTCATGTGGTCACGGATGTGACGGTCTGTGAGCTTACGGAAGAAGAAATGGATAGTTATGTCAACTCGGATGAGCCGATGGACAAAGCAGGGGCCTATGCGATCCAGGGGCTCTTCGGGAAATATATCACTAAGATCGACGGGGAATACAACAATGTGGTCGGATTCCCTGTGGCGGCATTTTATGCGTATTGCCGCGCTCATGGAATTGATATTATGTAAACAAAATTCGTCAGAATCCATGCGCTAAATTGTCACGTAACAACATGATAAATTCAAAAACAGGCTTTATTTGTCACGTCCTTGCATTATAGTCACTTTTTTGTTATAATTTTAAATCATAGATTTTGTCACAGGAGGAAATTATGGCTAGTCAAGTAACCAAATCCAACAGAAAAAAAACGGGACTGAACATGCGGATCACGCTGATCCTCTTTGCGCTGATCCCCTTGGTCGTGTCGACGGTCATCGTCAGTTTTTCGGCGATCGAGAAGAGCAAAACGGAGATCGAGACTTATACCCACGATTCATTGGTGCAGGTGATCAGGGGTGTCGGAAGCTCCTTTGACACTTTTGCGGAGAAGAATAAAGAGGTTCTGAAAGCGTATTCAACGGCCCCGGTCCTTAAGGAAGCGCTTCTTGATCCGGGCAATACGGAGAAGGCGGAAAGAGCACAGCAATTTACACTGGATTACTTTGCACAGTTGCAGGGCTGGGAAGGACTTTATCTGGCTGATTGGAATTCTCAGGTACTCACACATCCCAATGCCCCGGTGATCGGCATGGTTCTTCGTGAGGGAGAGAAGCTTTCCTCTCTTCAGGATGCGATGCTGTCAGCACCTGATGGTGCATATAATACAGGGATCATGACCAGTCCCGCTTCCGGACAGACCATCATGTCCATGTATGCGCCGGTTCTGAATGAAGGAGAGCCGATAGGATTTGTAGGCGGTGCATTCTATGTGCAGAATATAGCGGAGCAGATTTCGGATGTGTCAGACCTGGATCTGACCAGCGCTTATGTTTATTTCGTTGACGAGCAGGGAACCATGCTCTATCATCCTGACCCGGAGAAGATCGGCAATCCGGTGGAAAATTCCGCGGTTAAAGGGCTTGTTGCAGAACTTGCGGCAGGCAATATGCCGGAGCCTGACCTGATCGAATATGAGTATAAGGGGACCATCAAATATGCCGGTTATTACATCGGAGATGGCGGCCATTATATAGCAGTGCTGACTGCCGATGAGGATGACGTGCTCTCCGGCGTTTCCGACATCAGGAGGAACACGATCATTATCTGCTTGATCTGTGTGATCGTTATTGCTGCGCTTGCTCTCTTTATTGAGAGATTTATTTCAGGGCCGCTTGTGGAGATTTCCAAATCCCTTGATGAATTAAGCACCGGTGATGTGACTGCCGATTGCAAAGCCAAATCTCACATTTCTGAGACGATCAGTATCATTCATTCGTTCCATGCTTTGCGTGAAGCATTGGCGACCTCCATGCAGTCCGTACAAAAGGCTGCGGATAAACTGAAACATTCGATCGTTGACGTTGACGGGAAGACAGGCGACAATGTGGATTCCATTTCCCAGATCAACACCGCGATCAATGAAGTGGCCGAAACTTCACAGAGTGTTGCACAGAATGCACAGATCATGGCAGAAAAGGCTGCAGACCTCGGTGACAACATCGATCATCTGAATGATAATGTCCGGAATCTGCATGATGCATCCCAGACCATCAAGAATGCGAACAATGAGGCGACGGCCTGCATGAAGTCCGTATATGACGGCGCTAATGAATCCGTTACGGCCATGAAAGAGATCACGGACAAGATCAATGAGACCAACTCAGCGATTTCCGATATCGGATCTGCGATCCAGGCGATCGAATCCATTGCCGCACAGACAAACCTCCTGTCTTTGAATGCTTCGATCGAAGCGGCCAGAGCCGGAGAAGCGGGACGCGGATTTGCAGTCGTTGCGGATGAGATCAGAAGCCTTGCGGATTCCTCTGCGGAATCGGCTAAGGAGATCAAGCAGATCATTGAAAATGTCATCGCGCTTTCGAACGGAACCGTCGGCATTTCGAACCGCGTCTTTGATGTGATCAGCAGAGAACAGTCGGATATCGAACAGGCACAGGAGAAATTCGATGTCCTGTCCGAGTCCGTGGAAGCATCGATCAACGAGATCGAGACCGTTCGCCAGATGGCCGGAAAACTCGACGGGATCCGCGCGGAACTTACGGATGCCACGACAGACCTCGGTGCCATTTCCGAAGAACTCGGTGCTTCGGCAGAAGAAGTTGCAGCATCCTGTCATACGGTTACGGATGCCTGCACCGAAACGCAGAACTCGACCGGAGAGATGCGTACGATCAATGACAGCATGAGTGAAGCGATTTCCTTCTTCAAACTGTCATAAAACATAATCGATCATAATATTGATATATAAGACAGCCGGAAGTATTTTTACGGACTTATATAATACGAGCCCGAAAAACTCCTGTTTTGACGACTTCCAAATTGGAGGAAAAACAGGATGTATTTTCGGGCTCGTATCAGATTATCTCAGAATAAATCTTTCGATGACTTCCGTGATCGCGTCATGATCGTTATCGTGTGATGTCACATGGTCCGCGTGCGACTTTACCGCATCCGAAGCGTTCTGCATCGCAACACCGCATCCGGCGGCTTCGATCATCGAAATGTCATTTTCTTCATCCCCGACAGCGATCGCATCCGATAATGGAATCTGGAAAATATCACACAGCATTTTGATGGAGGCGCCCTTGGAAGCGCCTATTTTCGTGTATTCCAGCATGTAGTCGCAGGAATAGGTGTGATCGAGTTTTCCTTGCTGCCAGGCTTCGTGTTCTTTCTGAAAAGCATTCAGACGTTCTCTGGATTCCAAGGACATGACGATCAGTTTGCAGGGTTCATGCGTGACATGCTTCCTGTAGTCATGATCGGCGATACCCGGCATATGGATATGCGCGAGGTAGTACCGGAATTCTTCGGTCTCGTGGTCCGCAACAACGTGTGTGTCCGAATAGGTATGGATGTGCAGTCCTTCCCGTCTTGCTTCTTCAAACAGATAGTCCGCGTATTCGTAAGGAACGCCAAGCTGCAGGATCGTTTTTTCGTTGTAGCAGTCATAGATCAGACTGCCGTTAAAGCAGGACACATAGAAGTTCGGAACGATCAGGTCATATTCTTTTGCAAGCAGCAGAACGGAAGGCAGCGGCCGGCCGCTTGCGATCACAAAGCGATGTCCCACTTCCGTCATTTTCCGGATCGATCCAAGGTCCCGGTCGGATATTCTTTTGTCTGTTGTCAGCAATGTGCCGTCCAGATCTGTAAACAGGATTTTCATAACGTTCTTATCCTATCATATCCCGGATAAGTATGCTATACTGTTTGTGCTTAATCGATATTTCATTTCGGAGGAAGGACCATGCGTCATGCGATTTTAAAGATGATCAGGCCGGTACTGCCGGTCGTTTGCATCCTGGCACTTTTATCGGCATCCGGCTGCGGCGTTATGAAAGATGCCGGTGAAGGAAAGCAGGAAGAAGCGGAGACTGTGCAGTCCGGACAGCTGCAGGATCAGGAGGAACCTGCCGGTAAGACGGAAGAAACAAAGGAGCAGGAGAGCGGGCAGTCACAGGAGACAGACCTTACCCTTGCACAAAGGCTTTGCGGAAAATACAGCGCTTACGGTGACGGAGAATGGATGGGCATGGAGATCGTATCTTTCGGTGAGAACCTGTATGCGTATGCAGGATCCCATATGATCGAAGAAGGAGAAGAAGATCCGGAGGAATTCAGTTACTATTCCTTCTGGGCCTATGAATTCTTCCCCGTGGATCCGGCGGAGCTGAACAGTACCGCGTCAGACAGTGTGGAAATGTACCGGGTCACCTTTTCCATCATGTCTTACGCGGGTAAATATCAGGATGTGCCACAAAAAGGGACGTTAGCGCTTAAGGACGACGGACTTGTGATGGACGGCTTCGGGGGAGGAAAGATCAGGCTTGTAAGGGATGACCGCGCAGAGGACACCTTTACTTACGCAAAAGATGCATCAAATGACCCTGCGGATGCTGATCTGCAGGGCTACTGGAAGAGCATGGATGAGGAAGAACCCGTTTATCTTGATTTTGACGGAAACAGGTTCTATCTCCTGAGTAAAGAATACGGTAGCGAAGTGTATTTTGCGGGCGGCAGCGTGAAGACAGAAGACGGGCAGCTTCAAGGGCGGCTTTCCGTGCTTGGCTCAGGGAGCATGCCTGCGGAATTCAGCTGTTCCTACCGGGTGGATCAAGACAGGCTGCTGATCGAAGCGGATGAGTACGGTGACATCAGATTTTTAGACGGGAATACGGAATATGAAAAGATCAGCGCAGAAGACATTCCGGTGTTTACGGCCGACCGGGCGCTTGCCTATGTGCCCGGAGAGACGGATGTGAGCGCGCTGTTTGAAGCCGATCCGATGCAGGAAAAGTTTTACGGCATTTTTGTGGGCGCCCAGACCAATCAGGATCCTGCCATAACACTTTCCGAAAAAGTATCTGCTAAGGGGTTTGACTCCATGGTCATCTATTCGCCGGAGTGGGAGAACCTGAGCGCAAAACCGGTGTTCTGCGTTACGGCCGGAAGATACGCCACGGAGCAGGAAGCGACGGATGCGCTTGATGCCGTAAAGAAAGAGTATCCGGATGCTTATGTAAAATACAGCGGCGCCTGCAAGGGCACGCATATGACTTATACGAACTCCGGGATGGGGATCATCGATGTGAACGAAGACTATGCGATCCTTCAAAACATTTATTTTTCAACCACTTTCCAATGGGATGCGGATGAAGACAGATACAGCGGTAAAACATGGATCGTGGATGAAGATACGGTCTTTGATCCGAATTGCGAAACAGAGTTTTTCGGCAATTATGAGGAGGGCGATACACCGCTTTCCTGGTTTAAGCGCAATGACGAACTGCTTCAAAACGATCCGGATGCATATGCCATGTATGGTCCGGCATTTGACGGTGTGTTTGATGTCATTGTGACCGGCAACCATATCGATGCATTCTTAGGCTCCTACTGGTGGGATTGACAACCTGAGGTTTTTAAGCCGGCAGTGTGAGAGGAGCAACGGAATAAAGTACATGGCAGGAAGCGGAACCGTCCGTTTTCTGCCATGTTTCTTTTGTGGATTTGAATGAGTTATGTTAACAACTTTTCGTTGTATTTTTCGAATCTTTGTGGTAGTATTTTATTTGTGTAATTATGCGTAAAGAGTGGATAAAGGAGTTTTTGGAATGATCGCAGCAAACAACGTCACTTACCGGGTCGGAAAAAAGGCCCTTTTTGAAGATGTCAACATCAAGTTCACGGAAGGGAACTGTTACGGTCTGATCGGCGCGAACGGCGCCGGAAAATCGACCTTTTTAAAGATCCTTTCCGGACAGCTGGAGACAACGAACGGAGATATTTCCATCACGCCCGGGCAGCGTCTTTCCGTGCTGGAACAGGATCATTTCAAATATGATGCCTATCCGGTCATGGACACCGTGATCCTCGGGAATGAACGGCTTTATGAGATCATGAAGGAAAAGGATGCGATCTATGCCAAAGAGGACTTTTCCGACGAAGACGGGATCAGGGCCAGTGAACTGGAAGCGGAGTTTGCGGAACTGGACGGTTGGGAGGCCGAAAGCAATGCCGCAACACTGTTAAACGGACTGGGGATCGACACCTCGATGCATTATGAGATGATGTCTGACCTCAAAGGCTCCGATAAAGTCAAAGTGCTTCTTGCAAAAGCGCTGTTCGGCAATCCGGATATCCTGCTGCTCGACGAGCCGACCAACCATCTGGATATGGACGCGATCGCATGGCTGGAGGAGTTTTTGATCAATTTTGAAAATACCGTGATCGTGGTCAGCCATGACCGCTATTTCCTGAACAAGGTCTGCACCTGCACGGCCGACATCGACTACGGCAAGATCCAGCTATATGCCGGTAACTACGATTTCTGGTACGAGTCTTCCCAGCTTCTGATCAGACAGATGAAGGAAGCCAACAAAAAGAAGGAAGAAAAGATCAAAGAACTGCAGGAATTCATTTCCAGATTCTCGGCGAATGCTTCCAAATCCAAACAGGCGACCAGCAGAAAGAGGGCACTCGAAAAGATCGAACTCGATGAGATCAAACCTTCGAGCCGGAAATATCCGTATATCGATTTCAGACCCGACCGTGAGATCGGAAACGAAGTGCTGACGGTGGAAGGGATCAGCAAGACCATTGACGGGGTAAAGATCCTTGACAACATTTCCTTTATCCTGGGGCATGATGACAAGGTTGCATTTGTCGGCGGCAACGAACTTGCCAAAACAACGCTGTTTAAGATCCTGATGGGAGAGATGGAGCCGGATGCGGGCACTTTTAAATGGGGCGTCACGACTTCGCAGGCTTATTTCCCGAAGGATTCCACGAAGGAATTCGATAATGATTACACGATCACAGACTGGCTGATGGGTTATTCGCCGGTGAAGGACGTGACCTATGTCAGAGGCTTCCTCGGCAGGATGCTGTTCCCGGGAGAGGACGGCGTCAAGAAGGTGAAGATCTTATCCGGTGGCGAAAAAGTCAGATGCCTTCTGAGCAAAATGATGATCTCGGGCGCCAATGTATTGATACTCGATGAGCCGACCAACCATCTGGATATGGAAAGCATCACGGCCTTAAACAACGGCCTGATCAAATTCCCGGGCGTCATTTTGTTCGCCTCTCACGACCACCAGTTCGTGCAGACCACGGCTAACCGGATCATGGAGATCATGCCGGACGGCAGCCTGATCGACAAGATCACGACTTACGACGAATATCTTGAAAGCGACGAGATGGCCAGAAAACGTTTTGTATATACGGCGGCCATTGAAGAAGACGAAAACTGAGGGATTGCTATGCTTGAATTACAGAATATCCATTGGGAACTGCCCGATGGTGAGGAACTGATCAAAGGCGTGGACCTTGCGATCAGACCCGGAAAACTGACCGTGATCACGGGACCGAACGGCGGCGGCAAAACAACGCTTGCCAAGCTGATCGCGGGACTATACATGCCGACGGAAGGAAAGATCCTTTTGGACGGGGAAGACATTACGGATTACGGGATCACGGAACGGTCGAAAGCCGGGATCGCTTATGCGTTTCAGCAGCCGGTCCGCTTTAAAGGACTTTCGGTTAAGGAACTGCTTAAGATCGCATCCGGCAAGGACATGAAAGAATTTGAGATGTGTCATATTCTCGAAAAAGTCGGCCTGTGCGCAGCCGAATACATGAACAGGCCGTTAGATACGCATCTTTCCGGCGGAGAGAGCAAGCGGATCGAGATCGCGACGGTGCTTGCGAGAAATGCTTCGATCCTGATCTTTGACGAGCCGGAAGCAGGGATCGATCTCTGGAGCTTCTCCAGCCTGATCGAAACCTTTGAGAAACTGAAAACGGAAAAATCAGGCGCGCTGCTGATCATTTCCCATCAGGAGCGGATCTTAAACATTGCGGATGAGATCGTGCTGATCGCGGAGGGAAAGATCCGGGAAAAAGGTGACAGAGACACCGTTCTTCCCCTGCTCAACATCAATGGCAGAGGGTGCGGCTGCCCCCTCGGAAGGGAGGTCGTCAATGGCTAGATCGGATATCAATGAAACTTCCCTTGAGATGCTCCATGAGATCACGGACTGGGAGGGACTGTTTGACGGGGCCTATTCCATCAGGCAGGACGGAACCTGCGCGGATCTGCATTCGACGGATACGATCCGGATCGTTCCCAAGACCGATAATCCCGGGATCGATATCTATATCGCCGCCGGGAAGAAGAAAGATACGGTATACATTCCGGCCTGCGTGACCAAGAGCGGCGTGGATGATGTGGTCTATAATGATTTTCACGTACAGTCGGGCGCGGATGTGATCATCGTTGCCGGCTGCGGCGTGCATACAACGGATGATGAGGGCGCAAGGCACAACGGCATCCACAGATTTTTCTTAGAGCCGGATTCCCATGTGCTCTATAAGGAGAAGCACATCGGCACCGGGATCGGAAAAGGATTGAGAGTCATCGACCCTGTCACGGAGGTGGAGCTGCAGGAAGGCGCCTATCTGGAAATGGATACGCAGCAGCTTGCCGGCGTTGACAAAACGGTCAGGGCGACGAAGGCAAAACTTCTGAAGGATGCAAAGCTCGTGATCCGCGAGAGCATTTTGACGGATGATGATAATGTGGCCGAAACGGATTTTGAAGTGGTGATGGAAGGAGAAGATTCCTCGGTCGATCTTATTTCCAGATCCGTAGCCAAAGGAGAAAGCAGGCAGGCCTATCATTCCCATATCATCGGCAACTGCAGATGCACAGGACACTCGGAGTGCGATGCGATCCTGGTCGGGAACGGGAAAGTGGATGCTTCTCCCGCGCTGTATGCGGGGAATCTGGATGCGGCCCTGATCCACGAGGCTGCGATCGGCAAGATCGCCGGGGAACAGATCATCAAGCTGCAGACACTGGGACTGACGGAAGAAGAAGCGGAAGAAAAGATCATCGAAGGATTTTTAACGGGGGTGGAATAAAATGGCAATACTGGTAACAGGCGGCGCAGGCTATATCGGCAGTCATACCTGCGTGGAACTTCTGAATGAAGGATATGAGATCGTTGTGGTGGATAATCTCTACAATTCCAGCAGGGAAGCGATCAAAAGAGTGGAAGAGATCACAGGGAAAACGGTCACGTTTTATGAAGCGGACCTGCTGGATGAGCAGGCGCTGAACGAGATCTTTGATAAGCATGCGATACAGAGCGTGATCCATTTCGCGGGCTATAAGGCTGTCGGCGAATCCGTGGCCAAGCCGATCGAGTATTATCACAACAATCTGACCGGCACCCTGATCCTTTGCGACGTGATGAGAAAACACGGCGTCAAGAACATCGTCTTTTCCTCTTCGGCAACGGTCTACGGTGACCCCGAAACGCTTCCGATCACGGAAGAATTAAAGACCGGCGGTGTGACCAACCCGTACGGACAGACCAAGTTCATGATCGAACAGATCTTAACGGATATCTGTGTGTCGGATCCTGCATGGCATGTCATCCTGCTCAGATATTTCAATCCGATCGGCGCGCATCCTTCGGGAATGATCGGTGAGGATCCCAACGGGATCCCGAACAATCTTTTGCCGTATGTGGCACAGGTTGCCGTCGGCAAACTCGAAAAGATCCATGTGTTCGGGGATGACTATGACACCGTGGACGGTACGGGCGTCAGGGACTATATCCATGTGGTCGACCTCGCGAAAGGTCATGTGAAAGCGCTCGAGAAGATCGAGTCGATGGAAAAGAACGAAGAAGGCGGCGTGAAGATCTATAATCTCGGCACGGGAAAAGGAAGCAGCGTGCTTGAGATCGTTCATGCTTTTGAGAAGGCCTGCGGAAAGCCGCTACCCTATGTGGTCGACGCAAGACGCCCCGGGGATATCGCCGCATGCTATGCGGATGCCTCCAAAGCGGGAAGAGAACTGCACTGGAAAGCGGAGAAAACACTGGATGATATGTGCGCCGACACCTGGAGATGGCAGTCGCACAATCCAAACGGATACTGTTCAGGTAAGTAAATTATGGATGGTTTGCACGAAAACGAAATGCCGATGACCGAGCTCATCCTGGATGATGGCCGGATCGAGGCCATGGATGAACATCTAAGTCCCGAGGAATTATACCGGGACCTGATCGAACGCGTGCAAAAATACCATCCGTCCGATGATATTTCCCTGATCGAAAAAGCATACCATGTCGCATCAAATGCGCATAAAGACCAGCTCCGCCGTTCCGGCGAGCCCTACATCATCCATCCGCTCTGTGTCGCCATCATCCTGGCGGACCTGCAGCTGGATAAGGAATCGATCGCGGCCGGACTTCTGCATGATGTGGTGGAAGACACGATCATGACGGAAGAGGAGATCAAAGAAGAATTCGGGGAAGACGTTGCACTGATCGTGGACGGTGTCACGAAACTCGAAAAGATCAAGTACAACGAGGATAAGATCGAATTTCAGGCAGACAACTTAAGAAAAATGCTTTTGGCCATGGCTAGAGATATCCGTGTCATCATGGTTAAGCTCGCCGACAGACTGCACAATATGCGGACGCTGCAGTACATGCTGCCGGAGAAGCAGATCGAGGTGGCAAGGGAAACGATGGATATTTACGCGCCGCTTGCGCAGCGCCTCGGGATCTCCAAATTAAAAGTCGAACTGGACGATCTGTCCTTAAAATATCTGGAGCCGGAATATTACTATGATCTGGTGAAAAAGATCGCGATCCGCAAAGTCGAACGCGAAAAATACGTGCAGGAGATCGTCGACGAAGTCTCGATGCACATCAAAAATGCCGGGATCGATGCAAAGATCGACGGCAGAGTAAAGCATTTCTTCAGCATTTACAAGAAGATGAAGAATCAGAGCAAGACGCTCGACCAGATCTACGATCTGTTTGCGGTCCGCATTATCGTAGACACCGTCAAAGACTGTTATGCGGCGCTCGGCGTGATCCATGAGATGTACAAGCCGATCCCGGGCCGTTTCAAAGACTATATCGCAATGCCGAAACCGAATATGTATCAGAGTCTGCATACGACACTGATCGGGCCGACCGGACAGCCTTTCGAGATCCAGATCCGAACGATGGAAATGCACAGAACGGCGGAATTCGGGATCGCGGCGCACTGGAAATACAAAGAGGTTTCGGACGGCAAAAAGGTGGAAGACCAGGAAGCCGAGAAACTGACCTGGTTAAGACAGATCCTGGAGTGGCAGAAAGACATGGCGGATAACCATGAATTCCTGGATGTCTTAAAATCCGATCTGGATCTGTATACGGATACGGTTTACTGTTTCACGCCGACGGGCGATGTGAAGACCCTGCCGGCAGGCTCCAATACGATCGATTTTGCCTACAGCATCCATTCCGCGGTCGGTAACAAGATGATCGGCGCGAGGGTCAACGGGAAACTGGTCACCATCGATTACGTGATCAATAACGGTGACAGGATCGAGATCATCACGTCGCAGAATTCCAAAGGTCCGAGCCTTGACTGGCTGAACATGGTCAAAAGCACCCAGGCCAGGAACAAGATCAACCAGTGGTTCAAGAACGAACTCAAGGAAACGAACATCACCAAAGGAAAGGAAATGCTGCTTTCCTATTGTAAATCCAAGGGGATCGATACCCAGCAGATCTTCCGCCCCGAATACATGAAGCTGATCATGGAAAAATACGGCTTCAAGGAATGGGATGCGGTCTGCGCGGCGCTTGGGCACGGCGGCTTAAAAGAAGGCCAGATCGTGAACAAGATGCTTGACTATTACGAGAAGGATCATCCGAAGATCCTGACCAATGAAGAAGTCTTAAAAAATGCGGAGGATGCGCAGAAAGAGAGAAAGCTCAAGGTCAGGACCAGCGGCGGGATCGCCGTCGAAGGGACCGAGGATGTGGCGGTCAGATTTTCAAAGTGCTGCTCGCCGATCCCGGGGGATGAGATCGTCGGCTTTGTCACCAGAGGCCGCGGTGTCTCCATTCACAGAACGGACTGCATCAATGTGCTGAGCCTTCCCCAGGAGGAAAGAGAACGTCTGATCGATGCGGAGTGGCAGGAGCAGACTGAAGACGAAGGACATTATGTTGCGGAGATCAATCTCTATTCGAACAACCGTGACGGTCTGCTTGCGGAGATCACAAGAGTATTAACAGAGAAGGGTGTTTCGATCCTGGCCATGAATATGCGTATCAACAAGCAGGACAGGGCAACCACAAGCGTTTCCTTCGAGATCGCCAACACGGAAGAACTGAATCATCTGATCGAGAAATTAAGGTCACTGGATGACATTATCGATATTGAGAGGACAAGAGGCTGATGGGAGTCAGGGTGGAAAGCATGGTCATGGGACCGGTCGCGACCAACTGCTATTACCTGTATGAAGAAGGCAGCGGTCATGCGACGGTGATCGATCCGCCGGTCAAAGGAGAGTGGATCTTCGAGCACCTGAAGAAAAAAGGACTTTCCGTTGATGCGATCCTTCTGACACATGGTCATTTTGACCATATCAGCGGAGTGGAAGCTCTGAAAAGAAAAAGCGGCGCAACCGTTTATGCGCCTCTTGCGGAAAAGGAACTGCTGCTGGATCCTTCTCGCAATCTTTCGGATGAGGGGATCCGTCTTACGGCTGACCGGTATCTTGAGGATGGGGAAACGTTTTCGGCTGCGGATATCCCGGTCCGCTTTATTCTGACGCCGGGACATACGATCGGAAGCGGCTGCTATTATCTGGAAGAAGATAAGATCTTATTCAGCGGGGACACACTGTTTGAAGGCTCTGTCGGAAGGACGGATCTGCCTACCGGGTCGGCTTCTTCGCTTCTTAAGTCCGTTAAGGAAAAACTGATGGGATTGCCGGATGATGTGCTGGTCCTGCCCGGACACGGCATGCGTACAACGATCCAAGACGAAAGGATGTATAACCCGTTCCTATGATCCAGATCCAGCTGTTTGATCCGGCTTATCAATATGACGTGCATGCGCTTGTCAAAGCGTTTTATCCGGAAGAGGATGTACAGTTTACAGAAGAATATGATGCGGATTTCCCGGTCATTACGATCGGGTTTGCAGAGGAGAAGTTCCTGCTCACATGGGCGGATCCAAAACGCAGTGTAACAAAGGAAACCCCGGACCTTTCCGGTATAGATGCGGCGGAAAGAAAACGGTTTCTTGCAAGAGCGCTTTATACGCTGCTTTCGGAAATATCGGGAAGAAGTCTTCCGTGGGGAACGCTGACGGGGATCAGACCGACCAAGATCGCGATGAAACTTTTGGAAGAAGGCAGGAGCGAGGAGGAGATCGCCGCTCATATGCGGGATACGTATTTTACTTCCGCTGAGAAGATCTCCCTTTCCGTAAAAATCGCCGGCCTGGAACGTTCGATCTTAACGCATCTGCACGGGACGGATGGCTACAGTCTCTATGTCGGGATCCCGTTCTGTCCGACCAGATGCATGTACTGCTCCTTTACATCCTATCCGCTGGATGCGTTTTCGGATCTTGTGGACACCTACCTTGACAGGCTCGAGCAGGAAATGGCCCTGACGGCCGAACTGTTTTCGGATAAGGTGCTTGATACAGTCTATATCGGCGGCGGAACACCGACCACCTTAAGTCCGCATCAGATGCGCAGACTGGATGAGATGCTCCGGAAGTATTTTGATTTTTCAAGCGTCGCTGAATATACCATGGAAGCCGGACGGCCCGACAGCATCAGTGAAGAGAAGCTTCTTGCAATGAAAGAAGCAGGGATCGGAAGGATCTCCGTAAATCCGCAGACGATGCATGAGGACACCCTGAAACTCATCGGCAGGAAACATTCGGTGAAACAGGTGATCGAAGCGTTTTATCTTGCAAGGGAATCGGGCTTTGACAATATCAATATGGATCTGATCCTGGGGCTTCCCGGGGAAGATGAAGAGATGGTGGCGGAGACGTTTTCGAAGATCGCAGAGCTTGGACCCGATTCGCTGACGGTCCATTCGATGGCGATCAAGAGAGCTGCCGCGATGCAGACGTTTCTCAAGGCGCATCCCGAGATCAAAAGCGTCAATACGCAGGAGATGATGGATCTCGGAGCGGCTTGCGCTAAGAAGATGGGGATGAAGCCGTATTACCTGTACAGGCAGAAGAACATGGCCGGCAATTTTGAAAATGTCGGTTATGCAAAAGAAGGAAAATACGGACTTTACAACATCCTGATCATGGAAGAAGTGCAGTCCATCGCAGCGATCGGCGCCGGCACGATCTCCAAGAAGGTGGAGGAAAACGGACTGATCACGCGGTATGCCAATCCGAAGGATGTGCACCTGTATCTGTCGCAGATAGAAGAGATCCTGAAAAAGAAAAGGATTTTTTATACAGATCAATAAGATACAAATCAATCAGACGGGAGAAAAGAAATGTCTTTAGTGAAGAAGCCGGTAACCGGCATGAAGGATATCCTTCCTGCGGAAATGGAGATCAGGGATTATGTGACATCGCTGGTCAAGGAAACTTACGGAGGATACGGATTTTCATCGATCGAAACGCCGTGCGTGGAACACATTGAAAACTTAAGTTCCAAACAGGGCGGGGAAAACGAAAAACTGATCTTTAAGATCTTAAAACGCGGCGAGAAGCTGAATCTGGCAGAAGCAAAGGAAGAAGCGGATCTTGTGGACTCGGGCTTAAGATACGATCTGACCCTTCCGCTTTCCAGATATTATGCGAACCATGCCAACGAGCTGCCCCTTCCTTTTAAAGCGCTGCAGATGGGCAGTGTATGGAGAGCGGACAGACCGCAGAAAGGACGGTTCAGACAGTTTGTCCAGTGCGATATCGACATTCTCGGCGATGCGACAAACTTAGCGGAGATCGAACTGATCCTGGCCACGACGACATTGCTCGGGAAACTTGATTTTCACGGCTTTACGGTCCGGATCAATGACCGCAGGATCTTAAAGGCCATGGCGGAATATGCCGGCTTTTCACAGGAGGACCATGATCAGATCTTTATCATCCTTGACAAGATGGACAAGATCGGTCTTGACGGGGTACTTGCGGAGCTGATCGAAAGCGGATTTGACAAGAGCGCTGCCGAAAAATACTGCAGTCTGTTTTCGAATGAAGAGCGCGGCACGGACGGGATCAGAAAAATGCAGGAAAGCCTGCAGGGCGTTTTGGAACCGGGGTGCGCGGAAAACCTGATCGCGATCATCGAAACCGTAGATCAGATCAGACAGGCGGATTTTAAGATCTGTTTTGATCCGACGCTGGTCCGCGGGATGTCTTATTATACGGGAACCATTTTTGAGATCGGGATGGACGCGTTCGGATCTTCCGTTGCCGGAGGCGGACGTTATGATGAGATGATCGGCAGATTCACGGGACAGAAGACCTGCGCCTGCGGTTTTTCCATCGGCTTTGAGCGGATCATCACGATCTTAATGGAGCAGGGATTTCAGGTGCCGAAAGGGAATGAGAAATACGCGTTTCTGATCGAAAAAGGCGCAGACAGCGCACGCGTCAGCGAAGTGATGAAGGAAGCCGATGCCTACAGGAAGAAAGGCAGCCGGGTCCTTGTGGCGCAGATGAACAAAAATAAGAAGTTCCAGAAGGAACAGCTGATCAAAGAAGGTTATTTACCGGATCATATCCGTGATTTTTATAATACGGAACTGAAAAAATAGAGCCGGAAGACAGGGGACTAAGCGTATGAAATACTGTAAGAAATGCGGAATGCTTCTCGAAGATACGATCGAGGTCTGCATCGGATGCGGTACGGATGTGACCGATCCCGACAATGTTTCCAAGTATCCGCCGAAACTTGAGAAAAAGATCGAGGCGCAGAAAAAGCAGAACAAGACGAAAACCACTACGATCATTGCGATCATCGTGGTCTTTGTGCTGCTCATCGGACTGGTGTGCCTGATCCTGTTCATGGCGCCGAAGTTTTCTTCGGATACGCCGGAAGATGCGGAGTATATCGAGGAAGAGGATGCGGAGTACGTTCCGGAAGAAGAGGAGTTTACGGAGGAAGCGCCTGCAGCTGAGGAAGAAAATGTATCGGACCGGGAAGTCAAAGATGACCTGGGAAGCTATTATTCCAGAGCTTTGCTTACCGATGAAGGCGGGAATCTGATCTTTACGGGGCTGTACCCGGAGGACTTTCAGGTCACGGACCTGAGCGTGAATTATGCATTCTGCTCCAACCGTCTGCCCGGGTATGTCACGTTTATCGTGGATGATCCCGAGGGGAATGTCAGGTTCATCTATTTTTCCCCGCAGCATTTCTGGAACAGGCAGTCGGAAAAGAAGAAAAATCTTGCAAGCGGCGAGGATCCGATCTTCCAGATGACGTTTGCGACCTATGACGAAGGCCAGACCTACGTGGAGAGCCTGATCAAAAAGAGTTATCCGGATGCCAAAAGAGTGGAACTGATGGATACCTGGGATGCGAATGAAGAGATCCAGGGCCAGCTTTCCGAGATTGCCAAAGCTTTCAAAAAACAGATCGATACACATACCGATTACGCGCATTTCGGGGAAGGCACGGAATATGCCCCGATGAATTCGGAGTTTGTGGCCAGGTTCTACCGGTACGAAGTGCAGACCAAGGAAAAGAATACGCTTTTCCTGCAGTTTTATGTACCGCTTGTCAGCAATCACATCGTTTATTCTTCGGATGTCATCAATGATCACGGGACACTCATCGAATGGATGTGCCTCGGCATTTACGGGATGGTTGCGGGCAATGAGGATCTGTATGATGACATGGAACCGGCCTTTCAGGTCTTTATGGACAACTGCAACGTGAACCTCACGTTCTTCAGGATCCTTGAACAGCGCTGCAAGGATCTTCAGGCAACGATCAGCGCCGAGGAGGAAGCGCCGATCCCGGATGCCTCCATGCTTGCGTCTTACGGCGCCGGAGCCGCCTCCGGACAGCTGAGCGATTTTGACCAGATGCTGTATGTTTTTTCCACCAGAAGAGGCGGGGATGCGATCTTTGTGCTCGGAGATGATGTTGTGAGCGCGTCTTCCGAGATCAAAGTGGCATTTTTAAATCCCGAAAAGGAAAAAGTATTCCTCTCGCCCGGTGAGGACGAATATCCCGGAGACGGATATGAGGAAATGATGCTTACGACGGACAACGCCATGCCGGATGCGGATGCCATGGGCGTTCCGGAAGAGGGGGCTCCGGAGGATGATATGCTGCTTCCGAATGCCGAGATCAGTGAACCTGATGAGGAAGAATATCCGGAGGAATATACGGATGAGGAAGATGAGGATGCGCTGTGAGAATTCATGAGAGGTTTATCAATCATTTTAATACCGTAAGAGAACACCGCAGACTGGTCAGAGAGGGCTGTTTTGCCGTCGGGTTGTACAGACAGGGACTCTTGCATGATCTTAGCAAATACAGTCCGGTGGAATTTTTCGTGGGTGCGAAATATTACCAGGGATATCGCAGCCCGAACAACGCGGAACGGGAAGCAAAAGGCTATTCTTCCGCTTGGCTGCATCATAAGGGCAGGAACCTGCACCATTATGAATACTGGGTGGATTATGCGGCATCGGAGGGGATCGGTGTCAGGCCGGTGAAGATGCCCGTAAAATATATGGTGGAAATGTTCATGGACAGGGTGGCGGCTTCGAAGACCTATAACGGAAAGGAGTACACCGACGATATGCCCCTTGCCTATTTTCTGAAAGGAAAAAGGATCATCGTCATGCACCCGGAGACCAAAAGGCAGCTGGAATTTCTGCTGCGGATGCTTGCAAAAAGCGGCGAGGAAAAAACATTCACCTATATCCGGGAAAAAGTTTTGAAGAAGAAATTTCTGATTGGGAGATTGATACATGAAAAGAGATGAACTGCAAAAACTGCTGAAAGACATGTCGCTGGAGGAAAAGATCGGACAGCTGGTCCAGATCCCGGGTTTTATGATCGAAAAAGGAGCCGTACTCACGGGGCCTGCGATGGAAATGGGATTTACGGAAGAAGATCTTTTCAATGCCGGCGCCACGCTTTCCGTATTCGGTTTTGACAGGATCAAAGAGATCCAGGACGATTTTATGGCGCACCAGCCGCATCATATCCCGCTGTTGTTTATGGGGGACATTATCAACGGCTACCGCTCGGTCTTTCCGATCCCGCTTGCGCAGGGATGTACGTTTGATCCCGCACTTGCCGGGCAGCTTGCGGCCATGTCCGCAAAAGAATCCTCCGCATCCGGACTCCACGTGACTTTTTCTCCGATGGTCGATCTGGTCCGGGATGCAAGATGGGGCAGAGTCATGGAATCCACGGGCGAAGATACCTATCTGAATTCCTGTTTTGCCAAGGCTGTCATTGAAGGGTATCAGGGAAAAGATGTTGCGGATGCGGATTCGGTTGCGGCCTGTGTGAAGCACTTTGCGGCATACGGGGCTCCGGAAGGCGGCAGAGATTATAATACGGTGGAATTGTCCGAAAGAACGCTTCTGGATGATTATCTGCCTTCCTATCATGCGGCTGTGGATGCCGGAACGGAAATGGTCATGACCAGTTTCAATACGATCAACAGGATCCCGGCTTCCGGCAATGCCTTTTACATGAAAGACGTTTTGCGCAAGCAGTGGGGATTTAACGGCGTGCTGATCTCGGACTGGGCAGCGATCAATGAACTGATCACAAACGGGATCTGCAGGGAAAAAGAAGAGGCGGCAACGCTTGCGATCAACGCTGGCGTGGATATGGATATGTGCACACCGGTGTATGCTTCTTCTCTTAAGAAACTTGTGGAAGACGGAACGGTCAGCGAAGATCTGATCGATGAATCCTGCATGCGGATCCTGGAACTGAAGAACAGACTCGGACTGTTTGAGGATCCTTACCATCATGCGGATAATCGGAACGCGGATGAGGTGATCCTGTGCAGGGAACACAGGGAACTCTGCCTGAAAGCGGCAGAGGAATCCATTGTTCTCCTGAAGAACAGGAAGGAGATCCTGCCGCTTGCAAAAGAAGGACTTGAGATCGCTTTTATCGGACCGTATGCGGACAACAAACGGCTGCACGGCGTCTGGTCCATGTTGGCGGAGGAAGAGGATACCGTAACCGTCAGACAGGGGATCGAAGAGATCGCGCAGAACAATACCGTTACCTTTGCAAAAGGCTGCAGGCTGCTGGATAAGAAATATCCGCTCTACGGGTTCAGAGGACGCGTGGAGGAGGAAGATGTGGATGATGAGGAACTGCTGCTCGATGCCATGACCAAAGCAAAGAGGGCAGACGTTGTCGTGATGCTCCTCGGAGAACATCCCTGCCACAGCGGGGAAGCGGGAAGCAGGGCGGACATCCGCATCCCGAAACCGCAGCGAAGACTATTAAAGGCGATCGCGAAAGTCAATTCGAATATCGTGACCGTGCTGTTCCACGGGCGCCCGCTGGATATCCGCGGCGTGGACAGAAGATCCAAAGCGGTCATGGCGGCATGGTTCCCGGGGATCGAAGGCGGCAGGGCGGTCGCAAGACTGCTGTACGGAGAAACGGCTCCGAGCGGACATCTTGCCATGAGTTTCCCTTACTGTGTCGGTCAGGTTCCCGTCCATTACGACAGTTTTACGACGGGCAGACAGTATACGGGAAATGATGAGAACCGCTTCCAGTCCAAGTACCTGGATATCCCGAACAAGCCGCTGTATCCGTTCGGGCACGGCTTGACCTATACGACTTTCGACTATACCGATGTGGAACTGTCCGGCGACACCGTCACCCCGACTACCGACATCACATTGAACGCAAAGATCAAAAATATCGGAAACCGCGCCGGAACAGAAACCGTGCAGCTTTATATCCGTGATCTTTACGGATCCGTCGTGCGTCCCGTCAGGAAACTCAAAGGGTTCAAACGGATCACGCTGAATCCGGGTGAAGAAGGAACGGTTTCCTTTGTGATCAACAGAGAGATGCTCAGATTCACAAGGGCGGATATGACATTTGACGCCGAACCGGGTGATTTTTATGCATATGTCGGCACAAACAGCGCCACAGAACGTCATCTTAAGTTCACGCTGACAGAGTAGAGAGGAAATCCGTATGAAAAACATAGCTGTATTCTGTACAAGTATATCGGCCGTCGCTTTCAGGGACTGTTTTCAGGGGATCCGGGAATGCGCCGTTGCCAATAACGGGAATGTATTCTTTTTTGCCGGTGACAGAATGGTCGAAGGGGGCGGACCGTACGGCGTCGGGGAAAACAATATATTCAACGCTGCGGATCTGGATGTGTTTGACGGCGCGATCCTTTTAAGCAACACCTTTGTGGAAGACGAGAATGAGCGGATCGTTGCCGATCTGATCGAAAAGAGCGGAAAGCCTGCGGTATCCATCGAAGGCAAATATCCGAAAATGTATAATTTCAGGATCGATAACCGCAAGGCCATGTATGATATGGTACATCATTTCATTCAGGATCACGGATACAAGCGGATCAATTTTGTGACAGGGCCGCTTACGAGTCAGGAAGCCAAGGACAGGTATGCCGGCTACAGGGACGCGATGAATGACTACCAGCTCGAATTCAGCGACGAACAGATCTACGAAGGAGATTACATGCCCAACAGCGGCCGTGAAGCGGCAATGTTTTTCCTCGATCAGGACGGACCGCTGCCGGAAGCGATCGTCTGCTCCAATGACTATATGGCCATGGGCGTGACTGCGGTCTTGCAGGAAAAAGGGATCAAGGTCGGAGAGCAGATCGGCGTTTCCGGCTATGATGACAGCCAGGAGTCCAAATTTGTGGAGCCAAGGCTCACATCGGTGTCCAGAGAGAATTACAAGGCCGGGTATGCGGCCTGTAAAAAACTGCTTTCCGGACTCGAGGAACATGAGATCGGAACCATCAAAAACCTGCAGACCAATGTGGTCAGACGTGAAAGCTGCGGATGCGAGAGCAGAGAAGAATACAGCGAGGCAAAATTCAGGAAAAATTATTATAAGGGCAGCGACCGCCGCCAGTACTTCATGCTTGAGACCAGGCGTCTGTTTGCGGAACTGTCCCGTGTCCGGTCGTTGGAAGAATACAATGAGGTGATCCGTCCGCATATCAAACAGATCAAGTGTGAGGACTTTTATCTCTGCCTGAGCAATGAGTGGGAAGGGATCCATTCCGGACAGGATCAGGATGATGCTTCCTTTATGCCCGGCAGGAAAGACGATTATATTTCGAAGGGATTCGGGACCGGTACTTTTTTGGCCTTCAGTTATTCCACACATTCCCATAAGAACAATTCCGTATTCGGGATCAGGCAGCTGATCGAAGGACTGAAGGAAAAAAGTCTTGCAAGATGCTGTTTTGTGGTCATGCCGGTCCACTTTTCGGACAGGATGTTCGGATACTGTATCGTTTCCAACAGCGAGTATGTGTTCGAAAATCCGCTGTTCCAGTCCTGGGTGCAGGTCCTCGGATACGGCCTGGAGACGGTCAGGAAGGAGCGGCTGATCGATGCCCTGTCAAAGAAACTGGATTCGCTCTGGATCTATGACAATCTGACAGGCCTCTATAACCGTGACGGATTCAACAAGTATGCGATGCCGATCTGGATGGAATGCATGCAGAAGGAAAAATCAGTCACCCTGTTCTTTGTGGATCTGGATGACCTGAAGTCCGTCAACGACAAGTACGGTCATGATACCGGTGATAAATTCGTCAAGGCGATCGCCAACATCCTAAAACGGAGGAAGCGCCACGGAGAAGTGATCATGCGCTTTGGAGGTGATGAGTATGTGATCCTTGCCTGTGATCTTACGGAAGAGGATGCCAAGGAATACTGTGATTCCCTGTATGCCTATGTGGATGACTACAACAGGATGCATAACCTGCCTGCCGACATTTCGATCACGATCGGCTACTGTCAGACAGTGCCGGAAGAGGCGGACGGACTGGATCTTGCGATCGAGGCGGCGGATGCAAAGCGGTATGAAGCAAGAAGAGAAAAGGAATCGTAAAATAAAATCCCGTCTCAGGACGGGATTTTTATTTGGCATAGATCAGGGGCTTAAGCCTTATCCTGATCGGTATGTTCTTTTTCTTCCGGGCCGGGAACTTCTTCCGGCGTTTTCTTTTGTGCGACGTTTTCCGGCTTTTCCGGCGCGTAGCGCTCTTTTAAGACCTTATAGATCAGCCTGTATCCGTAGATCAAAACCGGCAGAACAATGGTCATCGTAACGGATGCAAAAAACAGGCTTTTGCTGAAAGGGGAATCGATGATGGCGCTGATCAATGTTAAAAGATAGAGAAGGACCAGCAGAATCACGCCGATCCATGCAAGTATTTTTTTCATAGGGGCATTATAGCACAACGGTTGATTTTCTTGCAATGAAACATTAGAATAATATTCAGGAGACAGCCATGATCTTATTTGAACTGAGCAGACAACTGGATATCAGACTGTACCGTACCATGAATGCCATGGACAAGAGTTACGGGGCAGTCGGCAAATACATCTTAAAGGATGATACGTTCTATCTTCTGGGTTACGACCATTCCGTCAAGATCAATATGCTGACGCGGGAACTGTCCGCGGACAAGGCGATGCGGTCCTTTGAGATCGAGTCGGAACCTGTCATGTGGTTTTCCGAGGATTCCGCGGAAAGTCATGTGATCCTGATGATCTCGCATGCGATGCGGCAGTGGCTCAATATTGACAGTATGCGGATGTCCGAATTATACACCGCGCTGGAAAATGTCAATCGTGTATTGTCGCGATACAATTTAAGGATCTTATTCGACATGGACAGCATGTGCATTTACTATGACGGCGAGTCCATGACTTTCGAGGAAGCCGTAAACCATATCATGGAAATGGATGCGGAGAAGGAAACGGAAGCATTCTTACCGGAGTGGTTTTCGGAAGCGGAGTTTTTGAGAAGCGCAAACCGTCTGGAAGAAGCGACCCAGTTATATGAAAAGGTCTTAAAGTTTACCAACCGGTCGCAGCCGGTATACACCACAAGCGCATTCCATCTGGCAGAGTGCTATTATTTCCTTTCCAACTACGAAAGATCCGTGAAACTGTATTACCGCTGCAATCTGGAATTCATCCCGGATGCGGATGATTTTTACATCCATTTGGGACATGCCCTTCTGGATGAGAAGATGAAGAAATACGAGCGGCAGATCAAGATCTTCTACCGCTGCAGGATCGATCCCGAGTATGCCCTGAATCATAAACCGGCCATGGAAGCCGCGGGAAATGACGTGGCGGATGTCTTCGATGAATATGAACGGACCTGCCTGGACATGGGGCATAAGAAGTATTCAGAACACAGGAAGAACATGCCGAAGGATTCGGACGATATCGATGAGATCTTAGCGCTCGATCTGGAAGAGAACCTGCAAAAGAGCGGACCGCCGAAACGGTATGAGAATATCACGCTGGTGGAACAGAGCGTCAGTGAGGATATCGGAAACAGATCGATCAACGAACTTCTGGCGGATGCGCTGGATGATTATATCTCCGGTGAGTACCAGGAAGCATTTCATATTTACCAGCGGCTGAAGGAAGAGGTCGGGGAAGATACGGACTATGCCACATGGGTATGGTTCATGCTGGCCAAGCTGTATGTGATCACCGAGGACTACGAAAAGGCCATGGATGCTCTGGAACACTGTGATCCGAACCGGTTCGGGCTGGTTTACCGTCTGGACGATTTCCTGATCCTGTATGCGCACACGAGGATCATCTGTGATGATTTTGAGAGCAATCCGAATTTCCGCAGGCTGATCAGAGGCAGGATCGATTTCTACTTTGCGAAATATGACGAGACCTATCATCAGATGTGCCGCGAGCTGCTTCTGATGAATTCCTACGGCAAGTATGAGAAGGAATGCATCGAGAACGCCAAAAGCGCGCTGTCGGACAAACTCCCAGAGGAATCGGAACGCCTGGATAACAAGACCAGGGTGGAATCTTCTCTGGCGAAAGGCCTGCTTAAGTTTTTCAGAGAAAAGAAGTGATTTTTTATATTCTGTATGCTATACTGACCTTACCGGCCGTTTTGAACGGACCGGAAGAATAAATGGTAGGAAGGTGAAAGAGAATGGGATTAATATCAGCAATTACCGCAGCGGCCGGCTCTGCTTTGGCTGACTCCTGGCGAGAGTATTTTTACTGTGACTCTCTGGCTGCAGATGTGATGATCGTAAAAGGCGAGAAGCGCACCGGCAAGAAGAGCTCCAACACAAAGGGGAGTGACAACCTGATCAGTAACGGCTCGATCATCGCGGTGAACGAAGGTCAGTGTATGCTGATCGTGGAACAGGGTAAAGTCGTTGATGTCTGCGCGGAACCCGGTGAGTTCGTATGGGATGCTTCTACAGAACCCAGTATCTTCTACGGAAGTCTCGGTCCGAATATCCTGAACACATTCAAACAGATCGGAAGACGTTTCACATTCGGCGGCGACACCGCGAAGGATCAGAGAGTATACTTTGTCAACACCAAGGAACTGGTCGGCAATAAATACGGAACAGCCAATCCGGTACCGTTCCGTGTGGTAGATAAGAACATCGGACTGGACGTGGATATCGCGATCCGCTGCCACGGCGAATATTCTTATAAGATTGTTGACCCGATCCTGTTCTATACGAATGTTGCGGGAAATGTTACCGCAGAATACAGAAGAGACCAGATCGATTCCCAGTTGAAGGCGGAACTGATGACGGCCCTTCAGCCGGCATTTGCCAAGATCTCAGAGATGGGTATCCGTTATTCGGCACTTCCCGGACATACGGTAGAGATCGCAGATGCGCTCAATGAAGTCCTGTCCGAGAAATGGGGAGAGCTTCGCGGCCTGAAAGTCGTTTCTTTCGGTGTCAACAGCGTAACGGCTTCCGAAGAAGACGAGAAGATGATCAAAGAGCTGCAGAAGAATGCGGTTTTTACCAATCCGGCAATGGCAGCGGCAACGCTTACGGCGGCACAGGCTTCCGCAATGCAGGCGGCTGCATCCAACGAGTCTACCGGACCGATGATGGCGTTTGCAGGCATGAACATGGCCAACATGGCAGGCGGCATGAACGCGAACAACCTCTTCGGCATGGCACAGCAGCAACAGCAGGCAGCACCTCAGGCTGCTCCGGCAGCACCTGCTGCAGCGGGTTGGACCTGCGCATGCGGCGTGACCGGAAATACCGGCAAGTTCTGTTCCGAGTGCGGCGCTCCGCAGCCCTCTGCTGACGGTTGGACCTGCACCTGCGGCACCGTAAACAAAGGCAAATTCTGCCAGAACTGCGGCGCTAAGAAACCGGCAGGCGCTCCCGTTTACAAGTGTGACAAGTGCGGCTGGGAACCGGAAGATAAGACGAATCCGCCGAAGTTCTGTCCGGAATGCGGCGATCCGTTCGACGATAACGACGTTCAGTAATTTCGCAGATTGTTTTTTTGCACAAATAATTAATTTTTAGATAGAAACGCTTATTTGTGTCTGATATAATACCATAGGGTTCGAACGAACCCTGTGGTATTATTATTTTTCAGAGGATATCATGGTATATAACAACATTCTCGAGGCGATCGGGCATACTCCGATCGTCCGTTTGCAAAAACTGACGGATCCTTCCATGGCGGAGGTCCTTGTCAAATATGAGGGACTGAATATCGGCGGTTCCATCAAGACACGAACCGCTTACAATATGTTAAAAAAGGCAGAGGAAGAAGGCCTGATCCGGGAAGATACCGTGATTGTGGAACCGACCAGCGGCAACCAGGGGATCGGACTTGCTCTCGTCGGTGCGGTCAAAGGCTACCATGTCGTGATCATCATGCCGGATTCCGTATCGGAAGAACGCCGGAAGCTCGTCAGGGCTTACGGGGCCGAAGTGATCCTCGTTCATGATGACGGAGATATCGGTGCCTGCATGGAAGAATGTCTGCAGACGGCGATCAGGATGGCGGAAAACGATCCGCATGTCTATATTCCGCAGCAGTTTACCAATACCAACAATCCAAGAGTTCATAAATATCACACGGCACTCGAGATCCTCGAACAGGTGGAAGGCCCGATCGACGGATTCTGTTCCGGCGTCGGTACCGGCGGCACGATCTCGGGGATCGGTGAGACGTTAAAATCACAGAATCCCGATATCCTGATCTGGGCGGTGGAACCGGAAAACGCGGCGATCCTTTCCGGCGGCAGCATCGGCACCCATCTGCAGATGGGGATCGGTGACGGCATCATTCCCGATAATCTGAATACAGAGATCTATTCGGACATCTGCGTGATCTCCGATGAGGAAGCCATCAACACATCCAAAAGGCTGATGAAAGAAGAAGGGATCATGTGCGGGATCTCTTCCGGCTCCAATGTTGCTGCGGCTCTGAAAATGGCCAAAGTGCTCGGAAGAGGCAAAACGGTGGTTACGATCCTGCCGGATACGGGGGAACGCTATTTTTCGACCGTGTTATTTGACAATGATACACAGGCAGACCTGCCTTAGAAATGACGACGCGATCTTTCGCGTCGTTCTTATAATGACCGGTTTTTGACCGGTACCGGTCCGCAGAAGCGCGCTTTGTCTTTTGCGGGAATTTACAAAAACAGGAGGCTGAAATGAAAAAGAGAGATGACATCAACAAGATCCTGATCATCGGATCGGGTCCGATCATCATCGGACAGGCGTGCGAGTTCGACTATTCCGGGACGCAGGCCTGTAAGGCATTGAAAAAACTTGGATATGAGATCGTGCTGGTCAATTCCAATCCGGCAACGATCATGACAGATCCGGAGACTGCGGATGTCACCTATATCGAACCGCTGAACGTAGAACGCCTGACGCAGATCATCGAGAAGGAAAGACCTGACGGCCTGCTTCCGAACCTCGGCGGACAGACGGGTTTGAACCTGTGTTCCGAACTCAATGAAAAAGGGGTCCTGGATAAGTATAACGTCAAAGTCATCGGCGTTCAGGTTGATGCCATCGAACGCGGGGAAGACAGGATCGAATTTAAAAAGACCATGAAGGAACTCGGGATCGAAATGGCAAGATCCGAGGTTGCTTATTCCGTGGATGATGCGCTGCACATCGCGGATCAGCTCGGCTATCCGGTAGTGCTTCGTCCGGCTTATACCATGGGCGGCGCAGGCGGCGGCCTGGTCTATAATGTGGATGAACTGAAAACGGTCTGTGAAAGAGGTCTGCAGGCCAGTATGGTGGGACAGGTTCTGGTGGAAGAGTCGATCCTCGGATGGGAAGAACTGGAACTTGAAGTGGTCAGGGATGCGACCGGTAAAATGATCACAGTCTGCTTCATCGAAAACATCGATCCGCTCGGCGTGCATACGGGAGATTCCTTCTGCAGCGCCCCGATGCTGACGATCTCCGAAGAGGTACAGAAAGAATTGCAGCGGCAGGCTTACAAGATCGTGGATGCCATTGAAGTCATCGGCGGGACCAATGTACAGTTTGCAAGAAACACGCAGGACGGCAGGATCATCGTGATCGAGATCAACCCGAGAACTTCCAGATCTTCGGCACTCGCATCCAAAGCAACAGGATTCCCGATCGCTCTTGTTTCCTCCATGCTCGCGGCAGGGCTCGATCTTTGCGACATTCCCTGCGGGAAATACGGAACGCTTGATAAATATGTGCCGGACGGCGATTATGTGGTGATCAAATTCGCCAGATGGGCATTTGAAAAATTCAAAGGCGCAGAGGACAAACTCGGGACACAGATGCGCGCGGTCGGTGAGGTCATGAGCATCGGCAAGACCTATAAAGAGGCATTCCAGAAGGCGATCAGATCTCTGGAGATCGGCTGCTACGGTCTCGGCCATGTAAAAGATTATGACAGTCTTACCAAAAAGGAACTGCTCGACAGACTGCATGTTCCGACATCCCAGAGGCAGTTTTTGATGTATGAAAGCATCCGGAAGGGCGCCACAACAGAGGAACTGTATGAGATCACAAAGATCAAACCGTACTTTATCGATCAGATGCGGGAACTGGTGGAAGAAGAGGAAGAACTGATAAAATACCGCGGCAGTATCCCGCCGGAAGAGAAACTGCGCAAAGCAAAACAGGACGGCTTTTCGGATCGTTACTTAAGCATGCTCCTGCAGATCCCGGAGGATCTGATCCGGGATTCGAGGATCGGCGCAGGGATCGTTGAAAAGTGGGAAGGCGTTCATGTCAGCGGAACGGAGGACAGCGCTTACTATTATTCGTCATATAACATCAAAGAGGATGCGCCCGCATCCGATAATCCGAAGAAGATCATGATCCTCGGCGGCGGTCCGAACAGGATCGGACAGGGGATCGAGTTTGACTACTGCTGCGTGCATGCGGCAAAAGCACTGAAGAAACTCGGATTCGAAACGATCATCGTCAACTGCAATCCGGAAACGGTTTCCACAGACTATGACACTTCGGACAAACTTTACTTTGAGCCGCTGACGCTTGAAGATGTGCTTTCGATCCATGAAAAGGAAAAACCGCTCGGCGTGATCGCGCAGTTCGGCGGACAGACCCCGCTGAATCTGGCAGCGGCATTAAAGAAGAACGGCGTGAATATCTTAGGCACCACTCCGGAAACCATCGATATGGCAGAAGACAGGGATCTGTTCCGTGCCATGATGGAGAAACTCGACATTCCGATGCCGGAATCCGGGATGGCTGTCAGTGTGGAGGAAGCCATTGAAATCGCGAACAAGATCGGTTATCCTGTCATGGTGCGTCCTTCCTATGTTCTTGGCGGACGCGGGATGGAAGTCGTGCATGATGATGATCATATGCGTGTATATATGGCTGCAGCGGTCGGCGTGACGCCGGACCGCCCGATCCTGATCGACAGATTTTTACAGAATGCCATGGAATGTGAAGCGGACGCGATCTCTGACGGAACAAATGTATTCGTTCCCGCGGTGATGGAACATATCGAACTGGCCGGTGTGCATTCCGGTGACAGTGCCTGCGTGCTTCCGTCCATCAATATTTCCGAGAAGAACGTTGCCCTGATCCGTGAATACACGATGAAGATCGCAAAGGAAATGAACGTGCGCGGCCTGATGAACATGCAGTATGCGATCGAAAACGACAAGGTCTATGTGCTGGAAGCAAACCCGCGGGCCAGCCGTACCGTACCGCTTGTCTCGAAGGTCTGCAACATCCGCATGGTGCCTCTTGCAACAGAGGTCATTACCTCGGAACTGACCGGAAAACCTTCTCCGATCCCTTCCCTGAAACAGCAGAAGTTCAAACACTGCGGCGTCAAGGAAGCGGTCTTCCCCTTCAACATGTTCCAGGAAGTGGATCCGCTGCTCGGGCCGGAAATGCGTTCCACGGGTGAAGTGCTCGGCATGGCGGCTGATTTTGGCGAAGCCTTCTACAAGGCGCAGGAAGCAACGCAGACGAGACTTCCGCTTTCGGGAACGGTGCTGATCAGCGTGAACGATCATGACAAGAAGGATCTGGTGGAGGTCGCCAAAGGCTTTTACGATTGCGGTTTCGATCTGATCGCAACGGGCGGGACCTGCGATATGATCGTGGATGCCGGGATCCCCTGCAAAAAGATCTTTAAACTCCAGCAGGGACGTCCGAACGTGCTGGATGCGATCACCAACCGTCAGGTCAACCTGGTGATCAATACGCCGGATGACAAGAAGGGCGCCATGGATGATTCCTATATCCGTAAGGGCGTGATCAAGGAACGGATCTCCTATGTTTCCACAATGGCCGCCGCCAAGGCTTCTCTGGAAGGGATCAGGGCCATGAAGGAAAGCAGGAGCGGGGTAAAATCCCTGCAGCAGTTCCATTCCGAGATCGAGGATCTGTAATGCCGGCTGACGGAGCCCGATAAAGGTTAATTTACTTGATAATCACGGTTAAAGAGTATATACTCATTAGAGTGTGTACTCTTTAATTTTTTTGGAGGTAAGTCATGTTAGATATGAAATTTGTCAGGGAGAACCCTGAGATCGTGAAGCAGAATCTTCGCAATAAATTCCAGGAGGAAAAGCTGCCGCTCGTGGACGAAGTGATCGCGCTCGATGAAGAAAGCAGGAAGACCAAGCAGGAAGCGGATGACTTGAGAGCCGGCCGCAACAAACTCAGCAAGCAGATCGGCGCGCTGATGGCACAGGGCAAAAAGGAAGAAGCCGAAGAGATCAAGAAACAGGTGACGGCCAATTCGGAACGCCTTGCAAAACTCGAAGCAGCAGAGGGAGAACTGTCCGAGAAAGTCACAAAGATCATGATGGTGCTTCCGAATATCATCGATCCGAGCGTTCCGATCGGAAAAGATGATTCCGAGAATGTGGAAGTCACAAAATACGGGGATCCGGTTGTTCCGGATTTTGAGATCCCTTACCATACCGAGATCATGGAACGGTTCGACGGGATCGATCTGGATGCCGCAGGACGCGTGGCCGGAAACGGATTCTATTATCTGATGGGCGATATTGCAAGACTGCATTCCGCAGTGATCGCTTATGCGCGTGATTTTATGATCGACAGAGGCTTCACTTACTGTGTGCCGCCGTTCATGATCCGCAGCAACGTCGTGACCGGTGTCATGAGCTTTGCGGAGATGGATGCCATGATGTACAAGATCGAAGGAGAGGATCTCTACCTGATCGGAACCAGTGAGCATTCCATGATCGGTAAGTTTATCGATACGATCGTTCCCGAGGAAGAACTTCCCAAAACCCTGACCAGTTATTCGCCCTGCTTCCGTAAGGAAAAAGGCGCGCACGGGATCGAGGAGAGAGGGGTCTATCGGATCCATCAGTTTGAAAAACAGGAAATGATCGTGGTCTGCCGTCCGGAGGACAGCCCGATGTGGTTTGACAAATTGTGGCAGAACACCGTGGATCTGTTCCGCTCGATGGACATTCCCGTCCGCACGCTTGAATGCTGTTCGGGAGACCTTGCGGACCTGAAAGTCAAATCCTTTGATGTGGAGGCTTGGAGCCCGAGACAGAAGAAGTATTTTGAAGTCGGTTCCTGCTCGAATCTCGGCGATGCACAGGCGAGAAGACTGAAGATCCGTGTGAACGGCAAGGACGGCAAGTACTTTGCGCATACTTTGAACAATACGGTTGTGGCGCCGCCGCGTATGCTGATCGCATTCCTTGAGAATAACCTGAACGCGGACGGAACCGTGAACATTCCGGAAGTGCTGCGTCCTTACATGGGCGGCATGGACAAACTCGTCCCGAAACACTGAAAATAAGATAAGCAATAAAACAATCTTTCTCACTCGTCTCCTTTAAAACTCGTTCGAAAGATGTTTTATTGCTTTGTATATGATCATAGTTTCGGACTGAACACTTTTCGAGCGAGCGTTTTAGCGAGACGAGAAAATGTGGTTCAGCCGAAACTTAATACAGTATAATACAGGATCTTGACGGAACGATCTTTTGAGCGAGCGTAGAATAGCGAGCGAAAAAGTATCGTCCGGCCGAAACGTAACAGGATATTACGCAGGATTTTGACGGAACATTTTTTGAGTGAGCGTAGAATAGCGAGCGAAAAAATATCGTTCCGGCAAAATCCGTACATGAGAATTCAGTAATACGCACAGAAGGAGTCACGCATGGACAACGAACGCCGCATGGCAGTGCTGATCGATTCGGAAAACATCTCACCGAAATACGTGAAGTTCATTTTTGATGAAATCTCCAACTACGGAACCGCTACCTACAAGCGCGCCTATGGCGACTGGGCCAGCAGGACGAGCACCGGCTGGAAGGATATCCTGTTGAAAAACGCCATTACGCCGGTGCAGCAGTACGGTTATACGCAGGGGAAGAATTCCACGGATTCCGCTATGATCATCGATGCGATGGACATCCTGTATTCCGGAAAAGTCGACGGATTCTGCATCGTATCTTCCGATTCCGACTTTACGAGACTTGCCGGAAGACTCAGGGAGTCCGGGATGCTCGTGATCGGCATGGGAGAGAAGAAGACCGTTGAGGCATTTCGTACCAGCTGCTCGCTTTTTAAGTATCTGGAGGTCCTTGCGCAGGAAGAGGACCAGAATCCTGAAGTCAGCAGAGAAGAAGTTGAAGAAACGATCTTCAAGATCATTGCGGATAATGATGCCAATGACAAGGAAACCACGGTGGGCGAGCTCGGCAACAAATTGAGCAACCGCCATGCTGATTTTGACGTTCGTAACTACGGGTATTCCAAACTGTCCAAATTCTTGGACAGCATGAAAGCGCTGCGTCTGGAACAGATGGGCAACAACATCCTGGTCACACTGGCGGAGTCGGAGATCCCGAGAGAAGAAGTGGAAAGAGTGGCGATCGAGATCGTCTCCAAGGCAAGCGGCCATAAGATGGGGCTGCCGGAACTGAAGCAGAAACTCGAACGCAGACTTCCGGGCTTCAATATCCGTAACTATAAGTATTCCAAGTTTTCGCAGTTCATCAAAGATATGGACGGCATGCGGGTGAAAAACAACACGGTCGAAAGGAAGGAGAAAAGATGAATATCGCCATCCTCGGACCGGGTGAGATCGCCGTGAAAATGGCGATGACCCTGCAGCATTTAAAAGGCGTGACCTGTTATGCCGTTGCTTCAAGAGATCAGGCGAGAGCCCAGGCTTTCGCGGACAAATACGGATTCCGGCATGCGTACGGTTCCTATATCGACATGCTGAATGACGAATATGTGGATCTCGTCTATATCGCGACACCGCATTCCCATCACTATGAAAATATCAAGATGTGTCTGCAGCATGGCAAACATGTGCTGGTGGAGAAACCGTTTACGGCCAATGCCGCGCAGGCGGAAGAAGTTCTTCTGATGGCGGAGAGAAGCGGACTGTTTCTTGCGGAGGCCATGTGGAGCAGATATATGCCGATGGTCGATACGATCCGGGAAGTGGTCTCCTCCAATCTGATCGGCAGGATCACGGCGCTTAGTGCCAATGTCGGTTTTCCGCTTGAAAATAAGGAACGGCTCAGAAGACCGGAACTTGCCGGCGGAGCGCTTTTAGATCTTGGCTGCTATGCGCTTCATTTTGCATCGATGATCTTCGGAGACGATCTGAAGAGTATTTCAGCATCCTGTACAAAACTGGAAACCGGTGTGGATGCGCAGGAAACGATCATGCTTACCTACCGGGACGGCCGCATGGCCAACCTGTTTGTGACGATGCTTGCGGAATGCGACCGCAGAGCCATGATCTACGGAACGAACGGCTATATCGAGATCGAAAACATCATCAATTTCGAATCGATCCGTGCCTATAATCTGGAGCGGAAAGTGATCGCGGAATATGCGGCGCCTTATCAGGTGACGGGATATGAATACGAAGTGATGGCAGTTATGGATGCGATGCGGAGCGGCCTGATCGAATGTTATCAGCTGCCGCATGAGACGATCCTGCATACCATGCGCATGATGGACAATCTGCGTGCCGCGTTCGGGATCGTTTATCCGTTTGAACTGGATCCGGAAAGTTCCCCGACCGAGATCGGAGAGGAAGCGGAAAAAGAAAAGGAAATGCAAAGGGAATCCACGGTTAAAGAGATTTCCAATACCGCCAACAATCAGACCGAAGAGGCAGAGGAAGATGCGGCGGAAGAGAGTAACGAAGAGCGCAACGGAGAAATGAACGAAGAATAGAAGGAACGGACCAAAGGACATAAAAAGACCTGCTCACATGACGGTATGAGCAGGTTTTTATTTTCATATCAGTTTGCTTTACTGGATCGCATTGACTGCTTTTGTCATACGGGAAATCTTTCTCGAAGTCGTGCTCTTATGATAAACACCCTTGGATGTTGCTTTGCTCATTTCGGAAATGGCATCATTCAGAGCAGTTTTGGCAGCTTCCTGATCCTTTGCGTCAACAGCAGCATAAACTTTCTTGATATAAGTTTTTACTTTAGACTTGATCGCTTTATTGCGCTCGGTCTTTTTATTGATCACAAGAATTCTCTTCTTCGCTGATTTGATATTAGCCACGATCACACCTCCCATTCAAAATAGTAAGGATTGAGTCCTCCGAATGGTCCTTTCGAGTCCGGACACGGACGTCTCGAAATCGACACACTCATATAGTCTAGTGGAAAGCCTTCGTAATGTCAAGACTTTTTCTTGCAAATGCGGCGATTTTCTGATACCATTCACAATTGATACGGCACCTGAAAATCACAGCTGTCCATTGTCCGAATGGATTTTGTCATTTTTCGTTCGGAAGATCAAACGAGGAACGTATTTATGGATCAAAGTAAAATCCGTAATTTCTGCATCATTGCACATATTGATCACGGAAAATCAACACTTGCGGACCGGATCATCGAACAGACGGGACTTCTTACCAGCAGGGAGATGCAGGCGCAGGTCCTTGACAACATGGATCTGGAAAGAGAGCGCGGCATCACGATCAAATCCCAGGCAGTCCGTACGGTCTACAGGGCAAAGAACGGGGAAGAATATATCTTTAACCTGATCGACACGCCGGGACATGTTGATTTTAACTATGAAGTCAGCAGATCTTTGGCAGCCTGCGACGGCGCGATCCTTGTCGTGGATGCGGCGCAGGGGATCGAAGCGCAGACGCTTGCCAATGTGTATCTGGCACTGGATCATGATCTGGATGTGTTTCCTGTGATCAACAAGATCGATTTGCCAAGCGCGGAACCTGACCGCGTGGCCGCAGAGATCGAGGACGTGATCGGCATCGAGGCGCAGGATGCGCCGAGGATCTCCGCGAAAATGGGGATCGGGATCGATGAGGTCCTAGAGCAGATCGTTGCAAAGGTTCCCGCGCCGAAAGGAGATCCGGATGCGCCGCTGAAAGCGCTGATCTTTGACTCGATCTACGATTCCTACAAAGGCGTGATCGTTTTCTGCCGTCTGATGGACGGCCGGGTGAGAAAAGGGTCTTCCGTCAAAATGATGGCGACGGGCGCGGTCTGTGAAGTCGTGGAAGTGGGAACGTTCGGCGCAGGTGTGTTCATCCCCTGCGAGGAACTCAGCGCCGGCATGGTCGGTTATCTGACCGCCAGCATCAAAAATGTCAGGGATACGGCGGTCGGCGACACCGTTACGGATGCGGAGCACCCCTGCAAGGAAGCGCTTCCCGGATATAAAAAAGTACAGTCCATGGTGTTCTGCGGCGTTTATCCCGCCGATGGCGCTAAATATCCCGATCTTCGGGATGCTCTCGAAAAACTGCAGTTAAATGACGCGTCCCTAAATTACGAACCGGAGACCAGCGTGGCGCTCGGTTTCGGCTTCCGCTGCGGGTTCCTTGGCCTTCTTCATCTTGAAGTCGTGCAGGAACGTCTGGAAAGAGAATATAACTTAGATCTCGTGACCACGGCGCCTTCCGTGGTATATAAGGTGCATAAGACGGACGGTACCGTGATCGATCTGACCAATCCGACGAATCTGCCGGATCCTTCCGAGATCGAATATATGGAAGAACCCGTTGTCTCTGCCGAGATCATGGTCACGAAGGATTTTGTCGGTCCGATCATGGAACTCTGTCAGGAGAGAAGAGGACGTTATATCAGCATGGAATACATGGAAGAGACCAGGGCACTGCTCAAGTACGAGCTGCCGCTCAATGAGATCATCTATGATTTCTTCGATGCGTTAAAATCAAGGTCCAGGGGTTATGCTTCCTTCGATTATGACATGAAAGGCTATGAGAGGAGCGACCTTGTAAAACTGGATATCCTGATCAACCATGAGGAAGTGGATGCCCTGTCCTTTATCGTGCATGCGGCTTCGGCTTACGAGCGGGGACGGAAGATGTGCGAGAAGCTGAAAGAGGAGATCCCGAGACATCTTTTCGAGATCCCGATCCAGGCGGCCGTCGGCTCCAAGATCATCGCCAGGGAAACCGTCAAAGCCATGCGAAAAGATGTGCTGGCAAAATGCTACGGCGGTGATATCACCCGAAAGAAGAAGCTGCTGGAAAAACAGAAGGAAGGAAAGAAGCGCATGCGGCAGATCGGCAATGTGGAGATCCCGCAGAAAGCGTTCATGAGCGTGCTGAAACTGGATGAATCCTAGTGAACAGATCGGTGTCTATGTGCATATCCCGTTTTGCGTGAGAAAATGCGCCTACTGTGATTTTCTCTCGTTTCCTGCGGATGTGAAGACACAGGAAGATTATGTTAATGCATTATGTAAACAAATTGACGCGACGGAGGAGAAAAGACCCGTTGCGTCTGTTTATATTGGCGGTGGAACCCCAAGCGCGATCGAGCCCAAATGGATCGATAAAATATTATGTAAACTTCACGGGGACTACCGGATCGATCCGGATGCGGAGATCACGATCGAGGTAAATCCCGGAACGCTTGGCGACAGTCATTTCGCAGTTTACAAAAGCGCCGGGATCAACCGGCTCAGCATCGGACTGCAGTCCGCGCATGATGATGAATTGCATCTTCTTGGCAGGATCCATACTTATTCAGATTTTTTGAGAACGTTTCAGGAAGCCAGAAATGCCGGGTTTGAAAACATCAACGTCGATCTGATGACGGCACTGCCTGGACAGGATGCCGGTAAACTCCGGCACAGCCTGAACTGTGTCACGGATCTTGAACCGGAACATATTTCCGCATACAGCCTGATCTTAGAAGAGGGAACGCCGTTTTATGCGCAGAGAAAGGATCTGGATCTCCCGGATGAAAAGAAAGAGCGTGCGCTTTATTACCTGATGCGAGATCATCTCACGGCGCACGGATATACGCACTATGAGATCTCAAATTTTGCAAAGGACGGGCATGAAAGCCGGCACAACTGTTCTTACTGGACAGGGCAGGATTATCTGGGCCTCGGGCTCGGCGCTTCATCACTGCTTTCAAATGTCAGGTACCGGAACGAAACGGATCTGAAATCTTATCTGCAGGATCCCTGCGCAAGGGAGGCGGAAGAGGTGCTCGGTGAAAAAGAACGCATGGAAGAATTCATGTTTCTGGGGCTCAGGATGTTGCGCGGCATCCGTGAACAGGACTTTGAGCATGCCTTTCATAAACCGGTCGATTCCGTCTATGGAAAAGTGATCGGAAAACTGTTTGAACAGGGCCTGATCAGGCGTGAAAATGGCAGGATATTTCTGACAGATTCAGGAATTGACTACGGAAATCATGTTTTTTCGTGCTTTTTGTTGTAAAAACACAGGATTTGCTTGTTATTTACGCCCTTTTTTGATAAAATAACATTAGTTGTAATTAATGGGGGTAAGTATGCATAAACTGAGTGACGATCTGTTCCAGAATGCGGTCGATCTAAACGAGACCATCGTCTTTGAATATGATATTGCCGAAGACGTGATCCGTTTTTCTGATAATCTGACCAAATATATCCCTTCTTCCCAGAATATTTCGGCATTTGTAGAAAATTTGAATTCCAGAGGCAAGGTACATGCTGACGATATCAGATCTGCCATTGCTTTTTTTTCGTCGCCCAAAAAAGCCGGCAAGCTGCGCATGGAATATGTACGCTTCCTTGATTTTAACGGCGAATTCCGCTGGTATCAGCTGAAAGGAAGAGCGCAGCTTGATAAATCCGACAAACCGGTCACGCTGTTCGGCACCATGACCTATGTGGATGATGAGACAAAGCGGCGCAACGAGGAAGCTTCCAGAGAGCGGGATGAACTGACGCATCTGCTGAAGGAAAAAGTCATCATGGAGCTGGTCGATTCCTATATCGAGACCATGCCAAAAGATGTGATCCCGAACATGATGATCGTCGATGTGGATGATTTTGACGAATGGATTGAAACACACGGAGACATCAGTGGTGAAGGGGCGATCATGGAGATCGCCAAGATCTTAAAGAGAGCGTTCAGAAATTCCGACATGATCGGCAGGATGGAAGGAGACCGGTTTGCGGTTTCCATGAAGGGCGTGCATACGGTCAGCATCCTTCTTGAACGCGCCGCCTATCTGAAGCAGGCCGTCAAGGATGTGTTCAGCGATATCGAGAACAGCGGCGGTCTGACCGTCAGCATCGGCATTTCGGCACTCGATATCAAGGATGCATCTTCGAAGAAACTTCTGGACAAAGCCATCGATGCCCTGAAGGACGCCAAACGTTCCGGCAAAGATACCTATGTGCTCTACAGCGGGGATTCGGAGCGGATCGATACCAGCGTGAACCCGGTGCTCTCCACCAAGGAAATGGAGCTGGTCAAAAACCTTCTGGATCCGATGTGCACCTTTGCCTATGCCGTGGATGAGAACTACCAGCTGCTCTACCGCAATTCGATCCTGCAGGAGAGACTCGGAAATACCAATTGCGGGCTTTGCTATATTCAGAACAAGGGTTACGCGGAACCCTGTCCGGACTGTCCTTTAAAGAACATGGATCCCAAGAAGGCCAGTCTTGACTGCAATGTATATTCCCCTTCGCTTCGGACCGTGATCCCGATGCGGACCACGCAGATCACGCTCAGGAACGGGAAACACATCTATATCATTGCATCTGTCAAGGAAAACATCGAGAATCAGATCGCGGCTCTGGATGAGAGTGAGAACCGTATTCAGGGGGCGCTCTATACGATGATGGACATCATCTGGGATGTGGATCTTGCCAGGAATACCTGTATCCGCATGAAGGAAGATCATATCGCTTCCCTGATGGATCTAAGGATTGATAATTTCAAGCGGCTCAGAGAGTATTTCCTGACAAACGTGGTCGATCCGGAGGATGCAAACGCATTTCTGGAAGTGGCCGATCCGAAGTACCTGAAGCAGGAGTACCGTGTCGGAAGACATTCCATCTGCAGGGAAGTGCGCTTAAAGGGCGTGGACGGAGAATACCGCTGGTACAACATCTATGCGACCTTTATCGATCAGAATGAGGAGGCGGAAGAATCCCAGATCCGTGTGATCATCGTTGCACAGCTGATCCATGATTTTAAACTACAGAGCATTTCCGAAGCGGAGACAAAGATCAAATACGAGATCATGCGCCAGAAGAGTGACATCGCCAAGGAAATGGCGCTGAACTTCGAGCGGATCGAGAATGTCAACGAGATGATCGGGATCCTGGTATATGAGTATTTTGTGCAGGATGATTCCTATTATCTGTGCGCTTCGTTTGATGATGTGTTCAAGATCGATCATTCCAAACTATCCGGAGAATGGTCTCTCCTGAAGATGTTAAACTGCCATCCGGGAGACGCGGAGAAATTCGAGCAGTTCATCGAGGATATCCGGACCACCCAGCAGACGCAGAAAGTCACGGTGCGCCTGTACAACCGTTATGATACGCCGGTATGGTACACGGTCTATGTACAGCCCCTGAAAGGATTGGATAACCGGCCTGTCCGTTATCTCGGGACATTCCAGAATGTCAACACGGAAATGGAGATCAAGGCGGAAATGGAATACCGCGCGGACTATGATTCCATGACCGGTCTTTACAATTCCGAAGCCTTCTACAGAAAGGCAACGGAGATCATTCACCTGAATGAGGAAACGCTGTATGCGGTGCTTTCCATCGATATCGAGAAGTTCCGTCTGATCAACGATAAATTCGGCATTGAGATCGGTAACCGCTGCCTGGCATATATGGGCAAGAGCATCCGGGAACTGATGCCCAAGAACAGCGTGGCGAAACGTTATCAGGGCGATACGTTTACCGTGCTGATGGAATACCACAGTGAACAGGATATCCTGAATTTCATCACGTCGCTGACCGGGCGCATGCATGACAATGACGATCTGCCGCAGGGCGTATCCATTGTATTCGGGATCTACAAGGTTACGGACAAAACGCTGCCGATCCGCCTGATGTGCGACAGGGCAAGGACCGTCAAGAGACAGGCGAAGGGCTCGATCTTCACGAATTATGCCGTTTATGATGATGTGATCCGCTTAAAGATGCGTGAACAGGCGGAGATCGAAGAAGAGATGGAAATGGCGCTCCATCATCACGAGTTTGTGATGTATCTGCAGCCGCAGATCGATGTGAAGACCGGAAGACTTGCCGGAGCGGAAGCCCTTGTCCGGTGGGAACATCCGATCAAGGGTGTCATGGTACCGGCGCAGTTCCTGCCGCTGTTTGAAAGCAACGGATTTATCACAAGGCTTGACCGCTTCATGTGGGAAGAGGCCTGCAAGTATCTGGCGATCCTTGCGGAACGAAAGATCGATATCCCGATCTCCGTCAATGTTTCCAGGGCGCATGTGAGCGAATCCAATCTGACATCGATCTTAACGGATCTTGTGAAGCGGTACGGGATCACGCCTGAGAAACTCGAACTTGAGATCACGGAGAATCTCTTTGTGGATGATGTGGACGAGCTGTTCGAACAGATGGATCAGCTGAAGAAATGCGGATTCAGGATCCAGATGGATGATTTCGGATCGGGCTATTCGTCATTGAACATGCTCAGAAAGGCGCCTGTTGATACGCTGAAGATCGACCGCTTCTTCCTGGATGAGATCATGGCGACATCAAGAGGCAAGATCATTGTGGAAGCTTCCGTCAGGATGGCAAAAGAACTCGGCCTGATGGTCATCGCGGAAGGCGTCGAGACGGAAGACCAGCTGAACTTCTTAAGGGATGCAGGATGCGACATTGCGCAGGGTTATTACTATTCCAAGCCTGTCAATGTGGAAGAATTTGAACAGTTTATTGAGAAGCACTATTAATCATACGTTTACCGGACCAGTTTTATCACCACGCACAATGTTAAAAAGGGGAGAGATCAGATGCTGTTCGTAAAAACCGAAGATCTGAAAGTTGGCATGCGCCTGGCAAAACCGATCTATAACAAGAAGGGAGTTCTTCTTTATGAACGCGATTCCAAACTGACCACACAGGGTATCGCGTCCGTTAAGAATTTCGGCCTGATCGGGATCTATATCTTAGAGCCCGCGGAACCGCTCCCGCCGATGACGGAAGATGATATCGCATTTGAAAGATTTCAGTCCGTTGCGGTTTTCACGCTTGTGGATGAACTGAATTACATCCTGAGCAACGGCAGACAGTCCAAGATGACTGTCTTTGCCGAGAACATCATGAAAGAATACGGGAAGCTGAACCGGAAGATCAACTTCGTGCAGAATTTAAGAAGCAAAGAGGATTTCATCTACAAGCATTCCCTGAATGTGGCGATCCTCTGTGCCATGATCGGTCATCAGCTGAACATGCGGTATGAGGATCACCGTGATCTGATCATCGCGGCACTGATCCATGATATCGGAAAGCTGAACGTCCCGAAATCCCTTCTGGATAAAACGGACCGTACGCCGGAAGACAAGTTTGAGATGAAACGGTACGAGCGGGATGGTGTGAGGCTCTCGGAGGATGCGTTTGCAGCAACGCCGAATATCAAAAGAATGGTTTCCCAGGCTTTCAGCGAATATGATGCGTTTGCAAGAGGCGAGAAGACGGTTTCCAAACTGGTGCTCGGCTCCAGGATCCTGGTCGTTGCCAACGACTATGACAAACTGTCTGCCATGAGCAACTATATGGAACCTAAGTCTGAGATCGCCACGTTAAAGCATCTGAAGAGACATCCGGAGATGTATGATACCGAAGTCGTGGAAGCGCTGGTCAGGAGCATCAATTTCCTTGCAAACGGCGTCTGCGTGGAACTCTCAAACGGCGAAAAGGGTCTGGTGGTCCAGGCCAATGATGATGATGTGCTCCGCCCGATGGTCCTGTGCTTCTCCGACAATTCCATTGTCAATCTGGCGCAGAGCAGCCTGTACGGGGATCTGGAAGTCAAGGATGTCATGAAGACGTTGGATAACCGTTATGTGATGGATACCAGTACACTGGCTTCCGCCGGAATGGGAGGAACTTCTTCCGCCACATGATCACGGACCCCGTGATTTTCATATTGACAATCCGTTGGATATGCATTTATTATCATATACGGAAATGCACTTATAAAAGCGGCATCTGCCGCTTTTCTTTTTCACATTTTTTCATTTAAGTTTTTCTTGTTTTACTCGTTTGTTTCACTTTTATTATCTTACGGTTCCGGCGGGAGATCTGATGCCGGGATATGCCCTGCCGGATCGCAGAAGGGAGGATCATATGGTAAAAATCGTTTATTCCGCAGGCCTGAAATGCCTGGAGGGATACATTGTACAGGTGGAAGCCGATCTCTCTGACGGGATGCCTGCAATGGACCTTGTGGGGTATCTGGGAAGCGAGGTGAAGGAGGCCAGAGAACGGGTCAGGACAGCGATCAAAAACAGCGGCTATGACATGCCTCTTAAAAGGATCACGCTGAACCTGGCGCCTGCGGATATTAAAAAGTACGGCACGGGATTTGATCTGGCCATGGCTGTCGGGATCCTGAAGACGTTAGGGGTGATCCCAGACAGACCGACGGAAGATGCGGTTTTTCTCGGCGAATTGAACTTAAGCGGAAGCGTCTGCCCGATCAGGGGTGTTTTACCGCTTGTTCTTCATGCGATGCGTGCGGGCTTCAAAAGATGCTATGTGCCAAAAGAAAACGCTGTGGAGGCAGCACTGGTAACACAGATGGAGATCCTGCCTGTTTCTTCTCTTGCAGAACTTGCAGAACACCTTTGCACAGAAAATCGTATTGCGCCAATACAAAATTCGGATCACGCGGAGACATTGGAAGATGAGACCTGTGATCTGAAATATGTGCACGGGCAGATGATCGCCAAAAGAGGTCTCGAGATTGCAGCGAGCGGGATGCATAACGTGATCCTTTTCGGGGAACCCGGGAGCGGAAAGAGCATGCTGTCCAAATGTATCCCTTCCATTTTGCCGCCCATGACGATGGAAGAGAAACTGGAGGTGTCTTCGATCTATTCCGTTGCAGGAAAGCTGACCGGTACAGCCGCGCTGATCGGAAAACGTCCGTTTGTCAGCGTGCATCATACGGTGACGGATGTGGCCCTGATCGGTGGCGGCGCTTATCCGCGGGCAGGCCTTGCCGCGCTCGCGCATAAAGGAGTCCTTTTTCTAGATGAGATGCCGGAATTCAAAAGATCTGCGCTGGAAGCACTGCGGCAGCCGCTCGAAGACAGGATGATCCGGATCAGCAGGAATCTGGGCAATTTTTCCTATCCCGCGGATTTTATGCTTGTCGGAGCCATGAATCCCTGTCCCTGCGGCGCTTATCCTTCCGCAAGCTGCAGCTGTACTTTTGTACAGAGGAAAAAATATCTGGAACGCCTGTCCAAGCCTTTGTTGGACAGGATCGATCTATGTATTGAAGTCAGGAATCCGAGTTATGAGGAACTGAATCTGTCATCTTTGGAAGAAGACTCGGCGACAGTTGCAAAAAGAGTGAAAGCTGCAATGGAGAGGCAGTTCTGCCGGTTTTCAAAACCCCGGTTCAATTCCCAGATGGATGCACAAGAGATCAGGGGCTTCTGCGAACCGGATGAAGAAGGAAAGAAGATCATGGAAAAGGCATTTGAAAAATACCGTTTATCGGCCAGGGGGTATCACAGGATCTTAAAAGTTGCAAGAACCATTGCGGATCTGGACGAAAAAGAACGGATCGGCGCGGATCATCTGATCGAAGCGATCCGCTTTCGGAATGCGGATCTTCTGAAGATGGTATAAGCGCGCGGGGTATGAAATGCATGTGGCTAAGGCTTAAGCATGGAAGGAAAAAATGAAAGGGGTAAAGGTATGGAATATGTAAAAGATGAAGACCGGGAATATGATCTTTGGTGGGCGGTCGCTTCGGAGTTTTCCGGGATCAGATCTGTTTCGGATGTACGAAAAGCCGGTTCTGCAAGGGGACTGTTCTTTGCAAAAGAAGAGGAACTTAAGACAAGATACGGCTTCGGGCAAAAGGCGGCGGAGCACATTATATATAGTAGAAAGAATTGGAATTATGAGAAGAAGATGAGAGAACTGGATGAGAAGCGGATCCGCTTCATACCGTATTATGATGCTAAGTATCCGAAACGGCTTTTGCAGACAAAGGGATTTCCGTTTGCCCTGTTTGTCATGGGCGAACTTCCGGAGGAGAACCTTCCTGCGGTTGCGCTGATCGGGGCGAGGGAATGCAGCGAATACGGAAGGAGTGTTGCTGCGTATTTCGGAAGGGAACTGGCGCTTGCCGGTGTCAATGTGATCAGCGGCATGGCGATCGGGATCGACGGGATCGGACAGCAGGAGGCTTTGTCTGCAGGCGGGAAAAGTTATGCGGTACTCGGCTGCGGACCGGATCTCTGTTATCCGTATGCAAACAGGAAGTTGTATGAGCGGTTAAAGGAAAAGGGAGGTCTGCTGTCGGAATACGGACCGGGGGTCAAAGCGGTATCCTGGCATTTTCCCGCAAGAAACCGGATCCTTGCGGGGATCAGTGACCTGGTTATCGTGGTGGAAGCAAAAGAAAAGAGCGGAACGCTGATCACGGTGGACATGGCACTCGATGCCGGCAGGGAAATCATGGTCATTCCGGGAAGGATCACCGATCCGATGAGCATGGGATGCAACCGGTTGTGGAAGGCTGGCGCAAACGTTGCGACCTGCGTGGAGGATGTCCTGATGTTGCTGAAAGACAGCGGATATTCCTTTGAAAAAAACGCGGACTCTGGGTCGGACGGGGAGACCTTCAAAAACAAAATACATCTTGAAAGCGAAGAAGAATTAGTGTATAGTTGTTTCGATTTGTATGCCAAAAATGCGGAAGAAGCACTGAAAAACACAGGGATTTCCTATCAGGACCGCTTGAGGATCTTAACGGAACTGGAATGGAAAGGGCTGCTCCGTGAGGTCGGATGCGGTTATTATGTGCAGACACCGTCATTATAATGTTGTCATGCAGAAGGATAAGACCATTACGAAAATGGGGAGGAAGGTATGGCGAACAATCTGGTGATCGTGGAGTCGCCTGCAAAGGTGAAGACGATCAAAAAATTCTTGGGTTCCAATTATGAGGTCATGGCGAGCCAGGGACATGTAAGGGATTTCCCGAAAAGCCAGCTCGGGATCGATACGGACCATGATTATGAACCCAAATATATTACGATCCGCGGGAAAGGGGACATTCTGGCCGCGCTCAGAAAGAGCGTCAAGAAGGCGGATAAAGTTTATCTGGCAACTGACCCGGACCGTGAGGGAGAGGCCATTTCCTGGCATCTGGTAAAAGCGCTGAACCTGGATGATAAGAAGTTTTACCGCATTACTTTTAACGAGATCACCAAATCCGCAGTCAAGGAATCGATCAAAAATGCGCGCGGGATCGACATGGACCTTGTCAATGCCCAGCAGGCGCGCCGGATGCTTGACAGAATGGTGGGATACAAGATCTCTCCGCTGCTCTGGGCGAAGATCAAAGGACGTCTCAGCGCAGGGCGCGTACAGTCCGTTGCGCTTCGGATCATCTGCGACAGGGAGGACGAGATCAATGCGTTCATTCCGGAGGAATACTGGACCGTTGACGCAAATCTTCAGGTAAAAGGCGAAAAGAAACCGATCGTGGCACACCTGATCGGAGATGAAAACGGAAAGCTCCCGCTTGGAAATGCGCAGGAAGTTAAAAAGATCCATGATCAGATCGAAAAGGCAGACTACCGTGTATTGGAAGTGAAGAAGGGAGTCCGCACCAAAAAGGCGCCGCTTCCGTTCATCACCAGCACGCTCCAGCAGGAAGCAGGAAAGAAACTGAATTTTACCACACAAAAGACCATGCGCATTGCGCAGCAGTTATATGAAGGCGTTGATATCAAAGGCAAGGGCACCGTTGCGCTGATCAGTTATCTGAGAACGGATTCCACCCGTGTTTCGGAAGAAGCACAGGCCATGGCCAAGGAATTTATCGTGAATGCTTACGGTGAAGATCATGCCGCAAAGCTGACGGAAAAAGTTCAGGGAAAGAACAAGATCCAGGATGCGCACGAGGCGATCCGCCCCAGTGATGTGAACATCACACCCGCTTCGATCAAGGATTTTGTCACCAAAGACCAGTACAGACTCTATCAGCTGATCTGGAAGCGGTTTGTCGCATCCCGCATGACGGATGCAAGATATGAAACGACTTCCGTGACGATCGGAGCCGGTGTTTACCGTTTTCATGTGGGCGCGCTGAAGCTTGTCTTTGACGGTTTCACATCTGTTTATACGCTGGAAGAGGATGAAAAAGAAGATTCCAATGTGCTGCTGAACGGTATTTCAAAGGATACGGCGCTGTCCCTTCTTTCGCTTGACGAGAAACAGCATTTCACGCAGCCGCCTGCGCATTATACGGAAGCATCGCTGGTCAATGCGATGGAGGAATTCGGGATCGGACGTCCCAGTACCTATTCCCCGACGATCACTACGATCCAGGCACGCCATTATGTGACGAAGGAAAACAAGAATCTGTATGTGACCGAACTCGGCGAAGTGGTCAACAATATGATGAAGGAAGCGTTCCCGAGCATCGTGGACACGAATTTCACGGCCAATATGGAAATGCTTCTCGATAAAGTCGAAGACGGTGAGGTTGACTGGAAGACCATCATCAAAAACTTCTATCCGGATCTGGAAGAGGCGGTAAAGAAAGCGGAAACCGAGCTGGAGGAAGTTAAGATCAGGGATGAGGAATCCGACGAGATCTGTGAAAATTGCGGCAGGACCATGGTGATCAAATACGGCCCGCACGGAAAATTCCTGGCCTGCCCGGGATTTCCCGAATGCAGGAATATCAAGCCGTACCTGGAAAAGATCGGTGTTGCCTGCCCGAAATGCGGTAAGGATATCGTGATCCGCATGTCCAAAAAGGGAAGAAGATTCTACGGATGCGAAAGCGGAACGGAATGCGGTTTTGTTTCCTGGAACAGACCGGTCAAGACACCCTGCGAAAAATGCGGTTCCCTGATGGTGGAAAAAGGGAACAAACTCCAGTGCACCAATGAGGAGTGCGGTCACACCATGGATAAACCCAAAGAGGAAGCCGAGTAAAAGTAATCTACAATTGACCGAAAAATCATAAAATGTCATACAATAGCGCAGAAATCATTGATTTCTGCGTTTTATTGTGTTAAAATTCTAATGATTTGAATGGGCTTCATTCGGGTCGGGGGGAACGGAAAAGGAGAAGGTATGAGCAGCGTACAGTTGTTGGACAAGACTCGCAAGATCAATAAACTTCTGCACAACAACAATTCCAGCAAGGTCGTGTTTAACGATATCTGCGATGTGCTGAAGGAAATCTTAAGATCCAATGTTTTGGTGATCTCCAGAAAAGGTAAGATCTTAGGGGAAGGCGAGATCAGCCAGATCGGCGCGATCAACGGTCTGCTGAATTACGCGGTGGGTGATTTTATCGATAAGATGCTGAACGAACGGCTTCTGGATGTGCTTTCCACCAAAGAGAACGTGAATCTGGAGACCTTCGGCTTTGATCCGGAAGCGTGCAGCATGTACCAGGCGATCGTGACGCCCATCGACATTGCAGGGGAAAGGCTCGGAACATTATTCATCTATAAGGTTAAGGAATCGTACTCGATTGACGATATAATATTGTGTGAATACGGCGCGACGGTGGTCGGCCTGGAAATGATGCGCGCCGTGAATGAGGAAAACGCGGAAGAGAGCAGAAAGCTGCAGGTCGTGAAATCGGCGATCTCCACGCTTTCGTTTTCGGAGATGGAAGCGATCACACATATTTTTGATGAGCTGAACGGCAATGAAGGGATCCTGGTCGCGAGCAAGATCGCGGACCGTGTGGGCATCACCCGTTCCGTGATCGTGAATGCGCTCCGTAAATTCGAAAGCGCCGGCGTGATCGAATCGAGATCCTCGGGAATGAAGGGGACCTATATCAAGGTTCTGAATCCCGTGATCTTTGATGAGATCGAAGCGATCAAGCAGCAGCGGTAGCGCGTTCTTTATAAAGATAAACGGATTTGATACTGCAAACGGACTTGTATCTGTAAGATATAGGTCCGTTTTTTGCTCTTTCACAGCATCCCTATTTAGTGCCGCGGCCGGAACAGGTACACTTGATGTTGTGCTTTTTTCACAAAAAGTCCTTGTTTTTTTCGGATTATTCTTTATAATGAAATAGAGTAGGAGGAGTATATGATCACATCGGGAGTTTTTGATTACGTCAATGTCATGGACAAGGCGGCGGACGGGGCATGGATGCGTAATGAAGTCATTTCGCATAATATCGCCAATGTGGACACCCCGAACTATAAGCGCCAGGACGTTTCTTTTGAAGCGGAATTAAAACATGCATTGCGTGAATCCAAGTACATTTCACTGGATGAGAAAGTCAAAAATCTGAATCAGGACAACAGGCTTTCCCATGTTCAGCCGCGTGTTTACATGGATTATGCGGGTTTTTCCTATCGGTTGGATCGTAATAACGTGGACATTGACAATGAGAACGTTGAACTTGCATCGAACCAGATCAAGTACAATGCCATTGTGCAGAGCATCGATCAGGAGTTCAGAAATTTAAGGACCGTGATCAAGTAGGCTTTCGCCCGGTGAGTTGATAAGGAGGTACAGTAATGAGCATATTCAGTTCATTCGGCGTGAACGCGTCCGGTATGACCGCACAGCGTTACCGCATGGATATCATTTCCCAGAATGTGGCAAATGCCAATACGACCAGAACGGAAGACGGGACCCCGTACCGGCGTAAAGTGGTCAGATTTACCGAGAAGACGACCAATCCCACCGAATTCGGAACGATCTTCCGGAAGAGCCGCGGCATGGATGTCGGTGACGGTGTCAAGGTTTCCGGCGTTTACGAGGATCACAAGGAAGATATGAAACTGGTCTACGATCCGTCTCATCCGGATGCGGACGAATACGGATATGTGACATATCCGAATGTCAATATCGTTACGGAAATGACCAACATGATCGACAGCACGAGAGCATACGAGGCCAACGCGACCGCGTTTACCGCGAGCAAAGCGATGGCTGTGAAAGGCCTGGATATCGGAAGGACATGATGAATCGTGATCCGAAGATGCTGACGGTACTCATGAAAAGAGGATGAAATGGACATTACGCAATTATTGAATGTTTCAAGCGATGCGGTCGCAAGAACGGCCGCGAACGCTTCCACAAGGAATACAAAAGATGTGGACGAGAGTTTTTCGTCCATGTTTCAGTCGGCGCTCAGCAACCTGCAGGAGACGAATTCCCTGCTGAACAACTGGGAGGAAGAGGAGATCAAGTTCTCACTGGGGCTTACCGAGAACACGCACGATCTTTCCATCGCCGCGGCAAAAGCTTCAACCGCCTTAAGCTATACGGTTGCGCTTCGCGACAAATTCCTGGAAGCGTACAAAGAGATCCTGCAGATGCAGATCTAAGGGGTATTTTTGATAAATAGCAGGAAATTGCCTGCAGAGAAGGTTTTATCATGGATGCTTTAATGGAGAGACTCAGACAGATTCCGAAGAAGATTCTGGACTGGTGGAACAAATTTACGGCAAAACAGAAGACGATCATCATCAGCGTGTCTGCCGGTGTGATCCTGGCATTGGCGATCCTTGCCACGATCCTGACAAGACCGCAGTATGAGACGCTGATCACTACCGAGTCGACCAAAACGGCTTCGGAGATCACCGCGCTTCTGGAAGGAGAGTCGATCGATTACAAGATCACGGACGACGGTCTTGTGATCTCTGTCAGGAAGGAGGACCTGGCCAAGGCCACCCTTTTGCTTGGCGCCAACAATTATCCGGCGGACAGCTACAGCCTTGAAACTGCGCTTGCCGGAGGCTTCAGCACAACGGAATCCGACAAGCAGAAGACATATAAGCTATATCAGGAACGACATCTGGAAGAGATCATGAAAGCACAGGCCGCAGTCAATGCGGCTTATGTCACGTTATCGATCCCTGATAATGACGGCACGCTGCTTGCGAAGAATGAGGAGACCTATGCCAGCGTCATGCTGGATCTGAACGAGGAACTCGGAGTCGGCGTTGCGGAGAACTTTGCCAAGAATATCGCGACCGCAGTCGGAAACAAGACCACTGCGAACATCACGATCATCGATTCCAATGGGAATCTGCTGTATTCGGGCGCGGAAGAAGAGGAGAGTGCTTCCAATGTCGTGAACACATCCAACCAGATCGCGCTGAAAGCCGAGGCGGAGCGAAGAGTCAAACAGGAAGTGACTTCCGTGCTCTTAGGAACCAATCTGTATGAGGATGTCAAGGTTGCGCCGAATCTGATCATGAATTTCTCCGCGACCAAGCAGACAGAGCATACCTATACGCAGGCGGACGAAAACGGCACGAACGTTCTTTCGCACGAGAATACCTATTCCGCGCAGGGAACGGGCGGCACGGGCGGAATCCCCGGAACCGATACGAATACGGAAGAACAGACCTATGTCATAGAGGACGGAACCAATTCCAATTACAATGTCGAGGAAGAGAGCAGGGATTACCTGCCTGCCGAGAAGATCACGGATACCGTGATCCCGCCCGGCGCGATCTCTTATGATGCTTCTTCGATCGCCATTACCGCATCCCATTATGTGATCTACAAAGAAGAGGAACTGAAGAACCAGGGATTGCTTGACGGGATCACGTTTGATGAATTTGTGCTGCAGAATTCCGAAATGCAGCCCAAGGAAGTCGCTCCGGAAATGATCACGCTCGTCTCCAAGGCCACCGGTTTCCCGGAAACGAACATTTCCATCATCGCGTATGATGTGCCGATCTTCCAGGAGAAACAGGGCGCGCTGATGAATGCTGCGGACATCGCGCAGATCGTTCTGATCGTTCTGATCCTCGGACTGCTCGCATTTGTTGTGATCAGCAGCCTGCGGAGGGAACGCAAGGAAGTTGCGCCGGAAGAAGAACTTTCCGTGGAGTCCCTTCTGCAGACCACACAGGAAGCGGAGATCGAAGATATCGATCTGGAAGCCAAATCGGAAGTGCGCATGATGGTCGAGAAGTTCGTGGACGAAAATCCGGATGCGGCTGCGGCTTTACTGAGAAACTGGTTAAACGAGGAGTGGGGTTGATATGGCTGGCAGAGGCAGTTCACAACAGGAAATGGAATTTGCCGGTGTTCAGAAAGCGGCGATCCTTCTGATCGCGCTCGGGCCCGAGAGAAGTGCTACGATCTTTAAATACCTGAAAGAGGAAGAGATCGAGGACCTGACGCTGGAGATCGCGAACACCAGAAGTGTTACGCCCCAGGTCAAGGAATCCATCATAGAGGAATTTTATCAGATCTGTCTTGCGCAGCAGTATATCGCGGAAGGCGGTATCGGCTATGCGAAGGAACTGCTCGAAAAAGCGCTCGGCGCAGACAAGGCTCTGGACGTGATCGGAAAGCTGACGGCTTCCCTCCAGGTAAAACCTTTCGAGTTCATCCGCAAGACAGAAGCTTCCCAGATCTTAAACTTTATTCAGGACGAGCATCCGCAGACGATCGCATTGATCCTGTCCTATCTGAATCCGGGACAGGCGGCTCTGATCATATCGGCGCTGCCGCCCGACAGGCAGGCGGACGTTGCAAAACGTATCGCCCTGATGGACAGAACCTCTCCGGATGTCATCAAGGAGGTGGAAAAGATCCTGGAAACGAAACTTTCTTCTCTGGTCAATCAGGATTACACCATCATCGGTGGTGTGGATTCGGTTGTAGAGATCCTGAATACGGTAGACAGAAGTACAGAGAAACACATCATGGAAACGCTGGAGATCGACGAACCGGAACTTGCAGACGAGATCCGCAAGAAGATGTTCGTATTCGAAGATATCCTGCTGCTTGATGACCGTGCGATCCAGAGAGTGCTTCGCGATGTGGACAACAGCGATCTGGGCATTGCCCTGAAGGGCGCCAACGAGGAAGTACAGAACGCGATCTTCAACAACCTGTCCAAGCGTCTTGCCGTCATGATCAAAGAAGATATGGAATTCATGGGCCCTGTGCGTATGAAGGATGTTGAGGAAGCGCAGCAGAAGATCGTTAATACGATCCGTCGTCTGGAGGATTCCGCCGAGATCGTAATCTCCCGTGGCGGAGGTGATGAGATCGTTGTCTAATCTGTTGAAATCTTTCTATGTCAAAGAAGACGATTCGGACAGCCGTGTGATCGATTCCAACGAGATCATCGCGGAACGGTTAAGAGTTCTCGAGGAGCAGATGCGGGAACGGGAATTTCCGGAAGATGCGGAGTTTACTGAAGGCTTTGTCGAAGGGCTTGATGCCGACCAGGTGGAAGAACTGATGGCGGACCGGGATCAGAACGGTGACACCCGGGCGGACATCTACGCAAAAGTCGAAGAGGCAAAAGCGGAGCTGGAACGCCTGAACGAACAGGCTTCCCTTGTGATCGAGGATGCAAAAACACAGGCGGATGCCGTGCTTGCCGAGGCGAAGGAAGAGGCGGTAAGGATCCGCGAGGATGCCAGGAACGAAGGACATGAAGAGGGTTTTCAGGCCGGACATGCCGAAGGCATGGCCAAAGTGCAGGAAGCGGAAAATGCGCTTCAGGCAAGGGCGGAGGAACTGGAACAATCCTACGAAAAAATGTTCTCGGAACTGGAACCGCAGATGATGGATCTGCTCTGTGATATTTACCGGGATGTTTTCAATGTGGATCTGACCGGCCGCAGCGATGTGGTCATTTATCTTCTGCAGAAAGCGATGCAGAACATAGAAGGCGGCACCAATTATCTGGTCCATGTTTCCCCGGAGGATCATCCCTATGCGGTTGAACATAAAGATGAACTGGTATCTTACGCCGGCCCCGCAGGCACACTGGAGCTGATCGAGGATCACACGCTGAAACAGGGGCAGAGTTATATCGAGACGGAGAGCGGGATTTTTGACTGCAGTTTCGGCGTGGAGATGGAACTGCTTTCCAAAGAGATCAAACTGTTATCCCGCAGTGAGTCCGGTTCATAGGACAGAAGGAATTGAATACCGAAAAATACAGAAAACTATCCGAAAAAACATACTTTAAGCGTCTTGGCAAAGTGATCAATGTCATCGGCCTGACCATTGAATCCAACGGACCGGATGCAAAACTGGACGACCTTTGCAGGATCGTAATCGACGAGGAATCAGGTCGGTTCGTGCTTGCAGAGGTTGTTGGCTTTAAGGAAGGAAAAACGCTGCTGATGCCCTACGAGAGTACGGAAGGGATCGGCTTTGGCTGTCTGGTCGAGAATCTCGGCTATCCCCTTTCGGTTCCGGTCGGGGATGAACTGCTCGGGCAGTGTCTGGACGGGCTGGCAAGACCGCTTGACGGAACGCAGCTGAATACCGTGATGACTTATCCCGTGGAAGCGCCGCCCCCGGATCCTCTGGAACGTGTGATCATTGCGGAACCGCTTCCGCTCGGCGTGAAGGCGGTGGACGGTCTGATGACTATCGGCAAGGGACAGCGTATCGGGATCTTTGCGGGGTCCGGTGTCGGAAAATCCACGCTTCTCGGGATGTTTGCGAGAAATACGAAAGCGGATATCAATGTGATCGCTCTGATCGGCGAGCGTGGCAGAGAGGTGCGTGAATTCATAGAAAGAGACCTCGGAGAGGAAGGAATGCGCCGCTCCGTTGTGGTCGTGGCCTCTTCCGATCAGCCTGCGCTGATCCGTAAAAAGGCGGCACTGACCGCCACATCCATTGCGGAATATTTCAGAGACCGGGGAAAAGATGTCCTGCTGATGATGGACTCCCTGACGCGTTTTTCCATGGCGCAGCGCGAGATCGGCCTTTCCAACGGCGAACCGCCCGTAACGAGAGGATATCCGCCGAGCGTATATGCGGAAATGCCGAAGTTACTGGAACGCGCCGGAAATGCGGCGGTCGGATCGATCACGGGATTGTATACGGTGCTTGTGGACGGCGATGATTTTAACGAACCGATCACGGATACGGCCAGATCCATTCTGGACGGCCATATCGTGCTGAACAGGAAACTGGCGCACAGGAACCATTATCCGGCCATTGATGTGCTGGCAAGCATTTCCAGATGCATGTCGCAGGTGACGGACAAGCAGCATAAGGCTGTGGCCGGAAAACTGAAAAATGTCCTAGCGACTTACAATGAAGCCGAGGACCTGATCAACATCGGCGCCTATAAGGCGGGGGCAAACCCCAATATTGATTTTTCCATCGAAAAGATCAATCAGGTAAACGAATACCTGATGCAGGATGTGGACAGCAAATACAGTTATGACGACGAGTTGAAGATGCTTGAGGAGATCTTTGCATAATGGCCAGATTCCGGTACCGCATGCAGAATATTCTGGATGTCAAAGAAAAAATGGAGTCACAGGCGAGAAACGAATTTGCCATCGCAAATGCGAAACTGGCCGAGGAAGAGGAAAAACTCGCAGGACTTGAGGCGAGAAAACTGTCTTACGAGGATGAACTCAGAGCTTTGTACAGTGCAGATCTGGAACTTCTGAAGATCAACGAGACACAGGATGCCATCGACAATCTGAAGGAAAGGATCGTCATTCAAAAAGGAAATGTGAAGCAGGCAGCGCACAATGTCGACCTTGCGCGTGAAAAACTGACGCTTGCCATGCAGGAGCGCAAAACGCACGAGAAACTGAAAGAACGGCAGTTTGAAGAGTTTAAACAGGAAGAGGCGGCAAAAGAAAGCAAAGAGATCGATGAACTTGTAAGCTTCAGACACGGGCAGGAAGAGTAAATGAGCTTGGAGGAAAGATATGGCTAACGATACGGCTGTGGAAGAATCCGCGGAACAGGGCGGGAAAAAGAAAAAGAATAAAGGCAGCGGTGCAAACTTTGACGCATCGGTGGGCGACAACGGCGCCATGTTCACGGACGCGGAAGAAGAGGAAGGCGGCGGCTTTTCTGTTGCGCTGATCATCATCCTGATCGTGATCATCTGGCTTGCGATCCTTGCGCTGCTGGTCAAACTTGACATCGGCGGCTTCGGCTCCGGAGTGCTTTATCCGATCTTAAAAGATGTGCCTGTCGTGAAAATGATCCTTCCGGATTCCGTTTCCGAAGAGGAAGAGATCGAGGAGGAATTCGGCACGCTTTCCGAAGCAACGGCGGAGATCGCCCGTTTAAGAAGGGAAAACGAAGAACTGAAGAGAAATCAGAGTTCGGACAATTCCGAGGAGATCAATGCTTACCGGGAAGAGATCAAACGTCTGCAGACTTTTGAAGACAGCCAGGTGGAATTCCAGAAGCTGAAAACGGAATTCTACGAGGAAGTGGTATTTTCCGACAATGCTCCGGCGATCGAGGAATACAGGAAATATTATGAGGAGATCGATCCAGAGAATGCGGAATATCTGTATAAACAGGTCGTGCAGCAGATGGCGACCGACCAGGAGATGAGCGATTATGTCAAGGCATACAGCGACATGAAACCGCAGCAGGCCGCGAAGATCTTTGAGATGATGCCGGATAACCTGGACCTTGTTGCGAAGATCCTTGGGAAAATGGATGCGACCACACGCGGAAAGATCCTCGGAAAGATGGATCAGGAGGTTGCGGCGCAGATCACAAAGATCATGGATCCCGACTGATAAAGATCGTATGATTTTTACAAAAATGTACTAAAGTTTTACCGGAAACGGACCGATATATTTTTCGAATGTAACAGTTCAAGTTCCAAATGAAGAACCTTGAAAACCGAATAGAGAGGAGGACAGGATGATGAGCACATCCGTGGCAGACGTAAGCGCATTGCTTACAAACGCAAACGGTACGGTTAATCAGGTACCGGCAGTTCCCGCACCGTCAGAGACGGAGTCCTTTACAAACTTCATGAATGCTTCGGCAGAAAAGACCGAGACAAAAGAAGATGTGAAAGAAACCGTCAAACAGACCAAAACAGTTGTTGAAAAGCCCGGCAGGAAAGACCTGGAACAGACAACGGGGGAGAAACCGGAGACCGATAACATCGACAAAGATCCGATCGATGCCGTATCAGAAGCAGTCAACGAGATTAAAGAAGCGATCCGTGATAAGTTTTCGATCTCAGACGAAGAACTGGCCGCCGTAATGGAAACCCTGAACATGACAATGACCGATCTGTTGAATCCGGATCTTTTGAAGGATCTGATGGTCACATTGAACGGACAGGAGGACCTGGTATCGGCGCTGACCGATGAGACGCTTTACACGGACATCAAAGAGATCGTTAATCTCGCAAACAACCTGACAGATGAGATCAAAGAAAGCTTCAACCTCAATGAGGAAGATTTCGCGAAACTGATCGAAGATGTCAAAACAGTGCAGAACGAGATCGAAGCCCCTGTTGTGAATGAACCCGATGTTCAGGACAGACCGAAAGTTCCTGAGATCCGCGTCGAGATCAATCGCAGTGAAGAAGTCAGGACGGCCGATCCGGTTTCGGAAGCACCGCAGCAAGTAATTTCCGCCGACAGAACGCAGAGCGCATCCAAGGAAATGACAAGAGAGGATTCGGAAGATGCATCCGCACAGACGGCACAGCCGCAGCAGACACAGACCCAGACCCAGACAGTTCAGGTCGGTGACGTTGTGGAAACTGTCAGGACTTTCTCAAGTTACACGGACGGACAGGAGATCGTCAGACAGGTAACAGATTTTATCAGAGTCAATATCAGCCCGGAAGAAACATCCATGGAATTACAACTGCATCCCGCAAGCCTTGGAACGATCCACATGAACATCGCAACACAGAACGGGATCGTGACGGCACAGCTGCTGGTACAGAGCGAATCCGTTAAGGAAGCGCTGGAATCACAGCTCATGCAGCTTCAGGAAACATTTGAAGAACAGGGCACGAAAGTGGAAGCGGTTGAAGTCGCAGTAGCAAGTTATGATCTGGACCGAGGACCTTTTCAGGATCGGGACGATCGGCAGGACCGACAGAATGCCGACGAACAGAGAGGCCGCAGAAGAGTCAATCTGAATTTGAATGATCTGAATGCGGACGATCTGGAATTAAGTGAAGAAGATCAGCTTGCAAAAGACGTAATGGAGATGAATGGCACAAGCGTTGACTTTTCGGCCTAAGGCCAGGAAGGAGTAACAAATGTCATTAACAGCCCAGATCGTAAACGGCGAGATGGTCTCGAGAACGACCGAAACAACATCTACAGGGAACACCAACGTGAAATCCACAGCCGATGCGAACAGCTCGCTGGATAAGGATGCTTTTCTGCAGCTTCTTGTAGCGCAGATGAAGTATCAGGATCCGTTGGAACCCACATCTAACACGGAGTACATTTCCCAGTTCACCACTTTTTCGGAATTGGAACAGATGCAGAACATGTCCAGTTCGATGGATCTGCAGAGAGCATCGAACTTAGTCGGACAGTATGTTCTGATCAATCATGAATCGGAAGTGACCGGTGAGGCTTCACAGGTCATGGGAAAAGTAGACTACGTGTTCTACGAAGGCGGAAAACCTTATCTGCACGTAAACAACGGAGATTACACGATGGACGAACTCGATTCGATCATCGATGCATCGTACTTTGCGGCGAACGGTTTATCCACCGACTTCATTTCCAGCCTTTCCAAACTGCCGCTTGTAAGCGAGCTGACAACAGGATATGCGGACGTGATCCATAACCTGCGTTCGGTATACAACGACATGAATGATTATCAGAGATCGTTCATCCCGGTTGAATACGTCAACAAGTTATCGGAATACGAAAACAAACTCCGGCAGCTTATGGCAGCGGAATCGGAAGATGCAGAAGCGTAAACAGCAGACAAATACATAGGAGAATCGATATGAAAGTGGTAAATAACAATTACCCTTCCATCGAACAGGTTGCCGGGCAACTGCTCATGCAACCGGCTTCCGTCAAAGAACAGCCCCAGATTAACGGGCAGACTTTCGCGGATATCTTCCGGCAGAAACAAACGGTAGACAATATAGTTTCTCCGGTACGGTTTTCCAAGCATGCATCCGTCAGGCTCGGAGACCGGAACATCGAGTTGTCCAGCGAACAGTTAAACCGCCTCAATGAGGGCGCTCAGAAAGCGAATGCGAAGGGAATCAATGAGTCGCTTGTTCTGGTAGATGAAATTGCTTTTATCGTAAACATTAAGAATAATACCGTGATCACCGCGATGGATCAGAGTGAGGCAAAGGAAAATGTATTCACCAATATCGACGGTGCAGTGATCGCCTGATCTACAGGAGATCCGTCAAGATCACAAACCCGGTCATGAAAGGAAGGTCAAAACACTATGATGAGATCACTTTTTTCTGGTGTGACAGGTCTTAAAACACATCAGACCAAGATGGACGTAATCGGTAACAATATCGCGAACGTTAATACAGTAGGTTTTAAATCCAGCAGCGTAACTTTTGCGGAATTAATGTATCAGACCACACAGAACGCATCCGGCGCGAATGCCGCAACAGGCAGAGCCGGCGTCAATGCAAAACAGATCGGTCTCGGTGTCGCAAACGGCGCGATCAACACCAACATCACCACATCCGGCGCAAGCCAGACGACAGGAAATCCGTTTGATATCCAGATCACCGGCGACAGCTTCTTTATCGTCAGCGACGGTGCCAACAACTACTTCACCAGAGCGGGCGCGTTCTATGTGGACGGTGTCGGAAATCTGGCAATGACCAGTAACGGCTTCACCGTTATGGGCTGGCAGGAAGATCCCATGAATCCCGGCTACATCAGGAAGGATACCGTTACGGCTTTGAAGATCACTTCTCCCGAGAACATGACTTCCGAACCGGAAGCAACCACGGAATCTTATATGACCGGTATCATCGATAAGAATACCAAGGCGCTTTCCACACCGGACGGACAGGTCGTAAACCTTTCTTTCTACGATAACCTCGGTTACAGCTATGTTGCAAAATATGCCTTTACGGATGAAGATGCCGTAAACGGGATCTACAAACTGGAGTTGAAGGACATCATTTACGAAGATAACACCGGCGCTACGGCACATGTAACCCCGCTTCCTTCGATCGACGGAACTTCCGGACAGTCCGTTTATGTGGCCTACGATGTTGCAAACGGTAAGTATCTCGGCTGGGATACAACGCCGACCTCGACACCTTCACATGATGAGAACGACCCGTTCACGATGGACTTCGATCAGGCTTCGCTTCCTGCATTCGAAGATGTGAACGTTGATCTGAAGACCACGACGATGTTCGATAACAACGGTACTTCCACGATCGCTGCCAAGGCCGGCAATGCGGACGGTCAGTATGCAGGACGTAAAGTCGGTACGATGTCGGGCGTTGCGGTTCAGACAGACGGTAAGATCTATGCATCCTACGATAACGGTACCACAAAGCTTCTGGGGCAGATCGCGGTCGCATCCTTCCCGAACCCTTCGGGTCTTGAGAAGATCGGTGAGAACCTTTACCAGACGACCATGAACTCCGGCCTGTTCGACGGCATCGGCATCGATGTTACCTCGGACGGCATCGGCAAGATGCAGACGGGTGTTCTGGAAATGAGTAACGTGGACCTTTCCGCTGAGTTTACCGAGATGATCACCACACAGCGTGGTTTCCAGGCAAACAGCCGTATCATTACGGTATCCGACTCTCTGCTGGAGGAATTGACGAACCTGAAGAGATAATAGAAGAAATTAAACAAATATTTGTAATTTGTTTAGACATTTGCCACAATATATTGTATAATGGACAAGGAAACCTGGTGTTTCCTTGTCTGCATTTGTATAATTCATTTCACGGCTACCGAATTTCTGATGAAATTCGCTATCCTATAGACAGACATGGAAATATTTAGTAAAATTGTATAGATAGGTTATCTATGCGAAATAGGTAGGTGGGAGTATTGGATCTAGCTACAATAATCGGGATCGTGGTGTGTTTGATCTTCATCATCCTCTCGATTGCATTGGGCCAGGACGGTATTGCGGGCGTTAAGTATTTCATCGACTACCCGTCCATCATGATCACTTTTGGTGGCGCGTTCGCCTGCGTATTGTCATGTTGTACAATTAAAGAGTTCGTGAACGGATTAAAAAGCGCCGGAATCGCTTTTAAGCTGCCTTCATTAAACGCTGCCGGGATCATTCAGAAGATCATCGATCTTTCGAATGTAGCGCGTAAGGAAGGCTTATTGTCGTTAGAAGAAGCAGCCGGCGAACTGGATGATCCGTTCCTTCAAAAAGGGATCATGCTGATCGTCGACGGTACGGATCCGGATCTGGTACGCGCGATCATGGAAACGGAACTGGTCAGCATCGATGACAGACACAGGGTCAATATCAGCTTTTGGGAAACCGTGGCAGCCATGGGCCCTGCCTGGGGTATGATCGGTACCCTGCTCGGTCTGGTCATGATGCTTTACCATATGGAAGATGCTTCCACGATCGGACCGTCCATGGCGGTTGCCCTGATCACGACATTCTACGGTTCCATTCTTGCGAACTGGATCTGTACGCCGTTTTCCACGAAACTGAAGAAGATCAACGGCGCCGAAATGCAGGTCAAAGAGATCATCATCGAAGGGCTGCTTTCGATCCAGGCCGGTGAGAACCCGCGTGTCATCGAAGAAAAACTGAAATCCTTCATGGCGCCTGCGGAACGCGCTTCTGTCGGTAAAGATAATGGCGGAGGTGAAGAGAATGGCTAAGCGCAAACCGGAAGAAGCTTCCGGCGGCGCCGGATGGCTGAATACCTTTGCCGACCTGATGAACCTTCTGCTGTGTTTCTTCGTGCTCCTGTTCTCCATGTCCACGATCGATGCGCAGAAGTTTGAAGCGATCGCAGCATCTTTATCGGACAGCTTCAGTATTTTTTCGGGCGGAGCCACTGCTCTCGGTGAAGGGATCCTGATCTCCAACGGCGTCAGCCAGTTAAATGAACTGGACCAGTACCTGAATTCCATGGGAAAGGCCGCAGAGGATTCCATACACGACGATATCATGGGCGAGAATAAGGGCAGTGTCAATGATACGGATGCCAGCGCCGATATCGAGCAGGCCGTTGCCGAGGAAATGGAAGCCAGAGAAGAGAAGCAGCTGCAGCAGTCCGAGGAAATGGCAGAGATCATTGAAGAGATCCTGCAGGAACAGAACATGCAGAATGAGGTCGATGTGGACTTCACTTCCCAGTATGTGCAGCTGACTTTAAACGGCGCGCTGCTGTTTGACTCGGGAAGTGCGCAGATCAAGTCCGACGCGCTTCCGATCCTTGATAAGATCGGCGTGATCCTGCAGAAGTATTCCGACAGCGAGATCGAGATCGAGGGGCATACGGACAATGTGCCGATCAGCGGCCGTTTTAAAAACAATAACGAACTTTCCAGCGCAAGAGCGCTTTCCGTATTTGAATATCTGATGGAACATACGACACTGGATCCCGCAAGGGTGAAGCATACCGGCAGGGGCGAATACATTCCGGTTGCCGACAATACTTCTCCGGAGGGACGTGCACAGAACAGACGCGTAGAGATCAAGATCTATCACACGGTCGCTACGGATTAATCCAGACAACAGGAGCAAATGATCCATGAAGAAAAATCTATTGACAGTCATGATCCTGGCATTGCTTTTTGTCAACCTGATCTTAACGGGGATCACGATGTTTTCCCTGGTTTCCGCCAATAAAAAAACGGTGGCACTGGTTGACGACATTTCCGCGGCATTGGCACTGGATCTTACAAAACCGGAAGAAGCATCCGAGGAATCCACCGAGATCAGCATCGCAGACACTGCGGTCTACAACATCGAGGATTCCATGACGATCGCGCTGACACCGAGCGCGGACGGTTCGGAACACTATGCGCTTGTTTCCGTATCGTTTTCCATGAACACGCAGGATCCCGATTACGAGACCTATTCACCGATGCTTGCCGATAAAGAGAGCAAGATCAAGAGCGAGATCATCGACGTGATCGGCGCAAAGACCAAGGAAGAGGCCATGGCTGACCGCGAAGGCATGCAGCAGGAGATCTTGGAACGCGTACAGTCGATGTTTAATTCCAAGTTTATATACGAGGCTTATTTCAGGGATATCAAGTTCCAGTAAGACGCCTTTTTGAGTCCGAAATGAAGCGAGGTGAGCTTAATGGGCGAGGTGCTCTCGCAAAATGAGATAGACAGTCTGCTCCAGGCGTTAAGCTCAGGCGAGATCGATACGGAAGAACTGAGCAATGCCGAGGAGAAAGTCACCAAGAATTACGACTTCAGGCGACCGGCCAAATTCTCCAAAGAACATTTGCGCACACTGGAGATCATATTTGAGCATTACGGAAGGCTTCTTTCCACGAACCTGCCGGTTTATCTCAGAAAAAATATACAGGTCAGTGTGGTCAACTCGGAAACCTGTACGTTTTCGGAGTTTTCGACGGCGCTTGCCAATCCGGTACTGCTTGCCGTAGTCAATTTTGAACCGCTCAACGGAAATATCATGTTGGAAATGGCTGCCAACCTCGGTTTTGCCATGATCGACAGAATGCTGGGCGGTCCCGGCAATCCGCTCGAGAAGAACCGTGATTTTTCCGAGATCGAGCGTTCGATCATTGATAAGATCATGTCGGTCTGCGTACAGCTTTTAAGAGAACCGTGGAAGAATGTTGTGGAGGTCAATCCGATCCTGGAACGTATCGAGACCAATCCGCAGTTCGCGCAGATCATCGCACCGTCCGATATGATCGCGATCGTGACGATCAATGTCAGGATCGGTGATGTTGAAGGCTTAATGAACATGTGTCTCCCGTATTTTACGCTGGAGTCCGTTATGGATAAATTGAATACGAAGTACTGGTTCTCGACCATGAAAGAGAACGAGGAAGAGAATTACGAGGATCATATCGAGACGATCGTACGACGTGTGGAAATGCCGATCCGTGCCGTTCTCGGAAGAAGTGTTGTCACGGTCAGCGATTTTGTCGGACTGCAAAACGGCGACATCATCAAGCTGAATTCCAAGATCGGGCAGGAACTTGATATATATGTCGGTAATCTGAAGAAGTTCAAAGCCCTTCCGGGTTCTTCCAAGGAGTCTTATGCGGTGAGGGTTACATCAGTACTTAGAGAGGAGGACTAGTGGATGGACGGAATGCTGTCTCAGGACGAGATCAATGCGCTCCTCAGCGGAATGAGTGAAGGCGTTGATCAGACTGACACTGAGGCCGGTGCAGCTGCAGCGAATGACGCCCCATCCGGCGGCGCTTCGGGCGACACCCTGACCGATGACGAAAAAGACGCCATCGGTGAAGTTGCCAACATCAGCATGGGGACGTCGGCAACGACGCTTTATTCCTTGGTCAATCGAAAAGTAAATATCACTACACCTGTCGTCACCATGGCCAGGTGGGAAGATGTGATCGAGGACTATGAACGCCCGTGTGTATTTATCAAGATCCAATACACCGTCGGACTGGAAGGGACCAACATCCTGATCCTGAAAGAATCGGACGTGAAAGTCATCACCGATCTGATGATGGGCGGAGACGGAACCAATACGGACGGTGAACTCGGCGATCTTCATTTAAGCGCGATCTCGGAAGCAATGAACCAGATGATGGGCAGCGCGGCAACATCACTGTCCTCGATGCTGGGACGTATGATCGACATCTCTCCGCCGGAGAGCATCCTCCTGAATACGGAGATGATGGAAAAAGGAACCGATATTTCCGATTTCCTCGGCGGTAATTTTGTTAAGATCACGTTCCGTATGCAGATCGGAGATCTTGTCGATTCCAAGATCATGCAGTTATATCCGCTTGAATTTGCGAAATCGCTGTATGACTACTTTATGGATAATCAGGAACCCGAACCGGCGCCGGCATTGTCTTCACAGGAACCCGCAGCGGCCCCGTCACCAAGCGTACCGGAGATGGACCTTGGCGGAGCGATGAACATGGGAAATCCCATGGGCATGGGCGCACCGATGGGCAATCCGATGGGAATGGGAGCCCCGATGGGCATGGGCGCACCGATGGGCAATCCGATGGGAATGGGAGCCCCGATGGGAATGGGTGCTCCGATGAACATGCAGCCGATGCCGAACATCAATATCCAGCCCGCCTCTTTCCAGGCTTTTTCGGGAGATGTGGCAGCGATGCAGTCCCAGGAGAATATCACGCTGATCAAAGATGTTCCGCTTGATGTTACCGTGGAACTGGGTCGGACCAGCAAGGCGATCAGCGATATCCTCGATTTCGCACCCGGTACGATCATAGAACTGAACAAGATCGCGGGTGAGCCGGTGGATGTACTTGTAAACGGGAAACTGGTCGCAAAGGGCGAAGTAGTGGTGATCGAAGAAAACTTCGGTGTCAGAGTAACAGAGATTTTAAAATAAGCACAAATTTTAAAATAATCAATAGGAGAAAGAAAAATGGCAAAAAACATCTTAATTTGTGACGATGCAGCATTCATGAGAATGATGATCAAGGACATTCTCACAAAGAACGGCTACAATGTTGCAGGAGAAGCCGAAAACGGAGCAAGAGCAGTCGAGAAGTACAACGAACTGAAGCCCGATCTGGTATTGATGGATATCACAATGCCGGAGATGGACGGTATTCAGGCGCTCAAGAAGATCAAGGAGACCGATGCAGGTGCCCTTGTGATCATGTGCTCCGCAATGGGTCAGCAGGCCATGGTTATCGAATCCATTCAGGCAGGCGCCAAGGACTTTATCGTGAAGCCCTTCCAGGCAGACCGTGTTATCGAGGCCGTTAAAAAAGTCGTGGGCTAAACGATGCCTCTTTCTCTGCAACCCGGCGGAACAAATTCTGTTGTGCAGTTTCTGACTGCACTTTTGGTGTTTGTCTTTGTCGTTGCGCTCACTTATTTCACGGTCAGATGGGTGGGTGCATACCAGAAGATCCAACCGGGAAACAAAAACTTTGAAGTGATCGATACCTGTAAGGTAACGCAGAACAAATTTCTGCAGATCGTCAAAGTCGGATCCCGTTACTTTCTCATCGGGATCGGTAAAGACACGCTCGAGTTCTTTACCGAACTGGATGAAAATGACCTGGATCTTTCCGGACCAGTAAAAATACAGGATGGGTTCCAGCAATTATATCAGAAAGCAAAAGAACGCATACAAAAACGGGGCAAACCATGAGCAAGCGCAGCAAAAGATGCATTCTCATACCGGTTTCGGTGTTGCTGTTTTGTTTTGCGGTTTTTATCGCTGTACCAAAAACGGTATATGCTTCGGGCTTTGATGCCATCGGCATAACCGAAGATGGTGCAGACAATGAAAACCGTACGATCATCAACGATCCCGGAACCGCGCAGACAGGAGAAGATCTGCGGGAATTGAATGTTTCCAATAATCTTTCGATCACATACAGGAACGGTGAAGGAAACGTATCGGGAACCCTGCGCATTCTGATCACGTTAACGCTTGTTGCGCTGGCACCGACACTCCTGGTGATGATGACGAGTTTTACCCGTATCATTGTCGTTATGCATTTTGTCAGATCAGCGCTTGGTACGCAATCAGCACCTCCGAACATCGTGCTGATCGGCCTGTCTCTGTTTCTGACATTTTTTATTATGAATCCCGTTATGACGCAGATCAATGAGACTGCGCTGCAGCCTTTTGAAGCGGGAGAGATCTCACAGCAGGAATTCTTTGATTCCGCGCTTGTGCCTTTGAGACAGTTTATGTACGGACAGACGCAGGCCAAGGATGTCCGGTTGTTTTTGGATATTGAAGGGATCGAATCGGTGGCCACGATCGATGACATTCCGACGCGTGTGCTGATCCCGAGTTTCATCGTCAGTGAACTCAGGACCGCGTTCATCATAGGGTTCCTGATCTATATTCCGTTTATCATCATCGACATGGTAACTGCGTCGACGCTGATGTCCATGGGTATGATGATGCTGCCGCCGACGACGATCTCCATGCCGTTTAAAGTGTTGCTGTTTGTCCTTGCAGACGGCTGGAATCTTGTGATCGGAAATCTGGTCAGAACCTTTTATTAGCGGAGGGAGAGTATATGACAGTCGATACCGTTACGGAAATTGTCAGAAATGCGCTGTATACCATCATTATCTGCGCTGCTCCGATGCTTTTGATCTCCCTGATCGTCGGTCTTACGATCAGTATTTTCCAGACGATCACTTCGATCCAGGAACAGACACTGACATTTGTGCCTAAGATCCTCGGGGTCTTCCTGATCCTGATGCTTATGGGGCACTGGATATTGAACAATGTGATCAATTACATGGAACAGCTTTGGGGTAATTTTTCCATCTACATACGGTGAACCGGATGATCGATTATTCTTTTTCATACAATGATCTGGAATATTTTCTGCTGGTTCTTGTAAGGATGGCAAGTTTCGTGTATGCGGCCCCGTTTTTCAATACGCAGGGGGTTCCGCGGCAGGTAAAAACAGCGATGTCCTTATTTTTGGCGCTGATCGTTTACCACATCACACCGAATGTAAGTGTTCCGGAATATCATACAGTTCTCGGATATTCCGCACTGGTGCTGAAAGAGGCCATCGCCGGTGTCGTGATCGGATTCGGCGCCAACATCTGCACGACGATCGTAACGTTTGCCGGCAGAGTTTCCGATATGGAACTCGGTTTGTCCATGGTGCAGCTTTTCGATCCGACAACGAATGAAAATGTCGGTTTTACGGGACTGTTATATCAATATGCGATCACGCTGATCATGCTGATCACGAACATGCATCATTTTTTCCTGCGTGCGATCGTGGAAACATATACGCTGATCCCTGTCGGACATTTGAATTTCAGTTCCGAGAAGATCATGACCACGATCATTCAGTTTTTCTGTGACTATATGCTGATCGCGTTTCAGCTTTGTCTTCCTGTTGTGGCAGCGATCATGCTGCTGAATGCGGTTTTGGGGATTCTGACCAAAACGGCGCCGCAGATCCATATGTTTTCGATCGGTGTGCAGCTCAAGATCTTTACCGGAATGACGGTTCTGTTTGTTACGATCGGACTGTTACCGAGCATATCGGATTTTATATTTAAGGAAATGCGCATCATGATGACAGCCATGGTGGAGTCCATGCGATAGTTCAGGGGTTTTGTCGGGAGTAAATTAATAATGGAAGATTTCATGCTTTTGCGGTATGACCTGCAATGGTTCGCAAAAGAAGGTCCGGGCGGAGAAAAAACAGAACCGGCTACCGAAAAGAAATTAAGTGATGCCCGAAAAGAAGGTCAGGTTGCCAAGAGTAAGGAAATCAGTACGGCAGTCGGTCTTTTTGCATTGTTTCTTGTCCTGAAGATCTGGGCCGGAACGATGGGCAGACAGTTCATTGAGACTTTTCATTTCGTTTATTCCCAGATCTCCGATTTCATCAGACAGCCGGACGGTTTTGTTCCTGTACGCGATTTTTGCAATCTGATCAACACGGCGCTGCTCAGGATCCTTTTGATCCTCCTTCCGCTTTTGGCAGTCGGCCTGGTTGCCGGGTTCCTGATCGAAGTGGTCCAGGTGCAGTGGAAGCCGACCACCAAACCGCTAAAGCCAAAAGCCTCCAAGCTGAATCCGGTGAAGGGGTTCAAAAGGTTTTTTTCCAAAGAGAAACTGGTGGATCTGCTGAAAGCCGTCATCAAACTGACCATGATCGGCTATGTTGCCTACACCACGCTGGTGGACCAGATCCCGACGCTGTTTTTGCTCTATGACATGAAACTGATCTCTGCCATTCAGACGTTCGGGAACATCATCATCAATCTCGGCCTGAAGATTTCCGCTTTTTTTGCGATCATCGGACTTGCCGATTACGCTTACCAAAAGTGGAAATTCAAAGAAGATATGAAGATGACCAAGCAGGAAGTCAAGGACGAATGGAAGAACGCGGAAGGAGATCCGCAGATCAAGTCCAAACAGCGCAGAAGAATGCAGGAGGCCAGCAGGCGCCGCATGATGTCGTCCGTGCCGCAGGCCGATGTGGTCATTACGAACCCGACACATTTTGCCGTAGCATTAAAATATGATCCGGAAGTATTTGATGCGCCGTATGTGCTTGCAAAGGGTGAGGATTTCCTGGCACTTCGTATCAGGGAAGAAGCCTATTCGCATGATGTGGAAGTGGTGGAGAACAAGCCGCTCGCAAGGATGCTTTATTACAATGTGGAACTCGGCGCGATGATCCCGCCGGAGCTGTATTCGACGGTCGCGGAGATCCTTGCGGTCATCTATAACAAACGCAATCTGGCATGATCTGTTGCGTAGCGCAATTGCTTTAATACTTCGGAAAGGAGGCAGATGGAATGAAATTCGGAAGAGCGGATCTCGGCGTTGCCGTTTATATTCTGGCTGCATTTGTATTCCTGATCATACCGATCCCATCCGGACTTCTGGACGTATTGCTTGCGATCAATATGTCTGTTGCATTTGCCATCCTTTTTAACACGATGTTTTCCAAGGAAGTGCTGGATATGTCTTTCTATCCGACGATCCTGCTCTTCACGACTATTTTCAGACTGTCGCTGAACGTATCCAGTACACGTCTGATCTTAGCGACAGGATCTCCCGGAAACGTCGTGGAAACATTCGGTAATTTCGTCGGCGGCGGCGATCTGATCATCGGCACGATCATCTTTATCATTTTGATCATCATCCAGTTCATGGTCATCAACAAAGGTTCCGAACGAGTAGCGGAAGTTACGGCCAGATTCACACTGGATGCCATGCCCGGTAAACAGATGGCCATTGATGCCGACTTAAACACCGGCGCGATCGATGATGAGGAAGCAAAAGCAAGGCGTGACAAGATCCAGGCAGAAGCAAGCTTCTTCGGTTCCATGGATGGTGCCGTGAAGTATGTAAAAGGAGATGCCACGGCCGGTCTGATCCTGACTGCCGTCAATATTATCGGCGGGATCGCCATGGGTATGATCCGGAACGGAATGCCCATCGGGGATGCGCTGCAGCGCTATGCGATCCTGACGATCGGTGACGGTCTGGTCAGCCAGATCCCGTCTCTTCTGATCTCTCTTTCCACAGGTATCCTGGTCACAAAAGGATCCAAGGAAGCGGATTTCGGAAATGTGCTGATCTCTCAGCTGTTCGGGATCCCCAAAGTCCTTTATTTTGTCGGTGGGACCATCTGTTTCCTCGGGATCTTTACACCGCTGAATGTCGTGCTGTTCCTCGCACTCGGCCTTGTATTCATCATTGTCGGACGTGTGATCGCCAACAATATCGAAGTCAATGCCGTGGAGGCTACCGTCGATCAGGATGAAGCTGCGGCGGAGGAAGTACGAAAACCGGAGAATGTCAACACCCTTTTGCAGGTGGATCCGATCGAACTTGAATTCGGATACGGGATCATACCGTTAGCGGATGTCAATCAGGGCGGTGACCTGCTCGACCGTGTTGTTATGATCAGAAGACAGGTTGCGCTGGAACTCGGTACGGTTGTACCGATCATCCGCCTGCGTGATAACATCCAGCTTAATCCGAACCAGTATATCATCAAGATCAAAGGGATCCAGGTTTCCGAAGGCGAGATCCTGTTTGACCACTATATGGCAATGAACCCCGGATTTGTGGAAGAGGAAATTTCCGGTATTCCGACGTTTGAACCGTCGTTCCATCTGCCTGCCGTATGGATCACCGAATCCCAGAGAGAGCGCGCGGAATCTTACGGATATACGGTCGTCGATCCGCCGTCGATCATTGCCACCCACTTAACGGAAGTGATCCGCCAGTTCATCGCGGAACTGCTTTCGAGGCAGGATGTGCAGAACCTGGTCAACAATATCAAAGAAACCAATCCTTCTCTGGTGGACGAACTGATCCCGAAGCTTTTAAGCATCGGCGAGATCCAGAAGGTTTTGCAGAATCTGCTGCGTGAAGGGATCTCGATCCGTGATCTTCTGACTATTTTCGAAACCCTTGCCGATCATGCAACGGTGACCAGGGATACGGATCTGTTGACGGAATATGTCAGATCCAGCCTGAAGAGGGCGATTTCTGCCAAGTATTTCCCGCCCAATGAATCGACAAGCGTGGTAACGCTTGATCCGAAGATCGAGCAGGAGATCATGAACAGCGTGAAGCAGACGGAAAACGGCGCTTATCTGACGCTGGATCCGGAACGTTCCAAGGCGATCATCAAATCGACAGAGACAGAGATCGGAAAACTGGAGAATCTTGGCAAGCCTGCGATCATCATTACATCCCCGATCGTCAGGATGTATTTCAGAAAACTGACAGAAGATTACTTTAAAGATCTGATCGTTGTATCATATAATGAGATTGACTCCAGCGTTGAGCTGCAGTCGGTAGGAATGGTGACCATACCGTGATTGTAAAACAGTATCAGGGAAAAACAGAAGAAGAAGCGATCGCAAAAGCGAAAAAAGAACTGGGCGAAAATGTGACGATCATGGGTGTTAAAAAAGTCAGGAGAGGCTTTTTTGGATTCCTTCGTCCCAAGATCGTGGAGCTGAATGCCGCGATCGAGGAAGAACAGGAACGTCCGATGACCAGGCAGTCACTTCCGCCGCTGAAACCGGTAAGGCCTGCAAACCCGGCAAAAATGCCGAATCCGCAGATCATTCCGGAACCGGCCGGTCCTGTTAAGGAAGAAAAGACTGAAAAAAGCGAGAAAACGGATAGCGGGATCGAAGCCAAGCTGGAAAGTCTTCACAGTCTGATCGAACAGCAGCTGGTCAAGGAAAATGACCGGGAGATCAAATCTTCTTCCAATACCGAAGACAGTGATGTCGAGTTCATGAAATTGATCTACAATACGCTGATCGATAATGAAGTGGACGAGAAGTATGTCAATGAACTGCTTGACGAAGTGGAACGCGTGAAGTCGCAAAAAGCGTCCATCGATTCGGTGCTTTCCATTATTTATCAGAAGATGATCCTGATGTTCGGGCAGCCGAGCATCATTACACCCGCGCAGTCCGGTTGCCGCCTGATCTTTTTCGTGGGCCCGACCGGTGTCGGGAAAACGACGACCATTGCCAAGATCGCGTCCAAACTCAGTGTCAATGACAAAAAGAAGGTAGTACTTCTGACTGCCGATACATACAGGATCGCAGCAACGGAGCAGCTTCGCACCTATGCGAATATCATGGATACTCCGTTCCGCGTGATCTATGATGCGGATGAAATGGCTGCGGCGGTACAGGATTTCAGAGATGCCGATTATATCCTGGTGGATACGGCGGGACATTCTCATACCAATGAAGAACAGAGAGCCGGTATGCTGGAGAAGATCAACTGCGTTGATGAAACCATCGAAAAAGAGGTCTTTCTGGTGGTTTCCGCTACCACCAAATACCGCGATCTGTTGAGCATAGCAGATGCATACAAACAACTGTCGGACTACCGTCTGATCTTTACCAAACTGGATGAGACCACGACGCTTGGGAATCTGTTCAATCTGCGCATGCATACAGGCGCGGATATGTCCTATGTGACATGCGGACAGGATGTCCCCGACGATATAGAAGTGTTCAGTCCGCAGAGCACCGTGAAACAGCTTTTGGGAGGCAGATGATATGGATCAGGCGGAACAGTTAAGAAATATCATCAAAAATCAGGCACCGAAACAGCGTCCCACAGCCAGAGTGATCACGGTCACCAGTGGAAAGGGAGGCGTCGGCAAGTCCAACGTTTCCATTAATCTGGCGGTGCAGCTCAGGAGAATGGGCCAGCGGGTCATCATTTTCGACGCGGATTTCGGACTTGCGAATATTGAGGTCATGTTTGGCGCGGTTCCGAAACATAACCTGAGTGATCTGATCTATCAGGGAAAAAACATCCGAGAGATCATCACCATGGGACCGATGGATATCGGCTTCATCTCCGGCGGCTCCGGAATCGCCGGGCTGTCCAATCTGGGACGGGATTATATCAACTACCTGATCCAGAATCTTGCCGAACTGGACATGCTTGCAGATGTGATCATCATCGATACCGGCGCCGGGATCTCCGATGCGGTCATCGAATTCCTTGTGGCAAGCGGCGAAGTGCTTTTGGTCACAACGCCGGAACCGACCAGTATCACCGATTCCTATTCTTTGCTCAAAGCATTGAACCGTCATCCGCATTTCAACCGTGAAATGACGAAGATCAAGGTGATCACAAATAAAGTCGGGAACTATGAGGAAGGAAGGCAGCTGTTTTCGAAACTGAATGCGGTTGTCAGCCGGTATTTAAAGATTCCGATCACTTTTGTGGGAGTGATCCCGGAGGATCCGCAGCTTTTGAAAGCGATCATGAAGCAGACGCCGATCTCCATCGAGAATCCGAATGCAAAATCCAGCATCGCATTCCGGGATCTTGCGGTCACACTGGTGAACGGCGGAAACGATCCGGTATTCAGAAAATACGGCATGGCCGGTTTTTTCGCAAATATAGTAAGAGGAAATATAAACAAGGGGTGATGCTATGTTATCAAAATATGTCAGTATCGGAGATAAACTGGATCTTGAGACGATCGAAGGACTGAATGATGCTCTGACGAATTCTCATGAAGGAAAGAAGAGTTACAGAAGCCAGGTCTATGATATCGTGTCCGAAGATCAGATCAAGATCGCAATGCCGATGGAGCAGGGCAAGATCATTCTGCTTCCGGTTGACGGCGAATATAACGTTTGCTTCTATACGCAGACCGGCCTGTATCAGTGCCTTGGCAGGATCATTGACCGGTATAAGAGTGACAATGTGTTCGTTCTTGTAGTGGAACTGACTACGGATCTTCGGAAATATCAGCGCAGGGAATATTACCGTCTGAATTGTGTTTTGGATATGAAATCCAGGGAAGTAACGGATGAAGACGTGAACCCGTACAGTGAAAGAGTCCGCTTTGTCGATACGGATATCACATTCAACAACGGACTGGTTGTGGATATTTCCGGCGGCGGCGCCAGATTTATTTCCAGAGTCCGCTATCCGAAGGGGGCGAACATCCAGTTCATCTTTTCGCTGTATGTCAGCGGATCCTTAAACGAGTATAAATTGCTCGGAAAAGTCCTGCTATCGGAAAAACTCGAGAACAGGGAGGACGAATACGAACACCGCATTCAGTTCGTGAACATTCAGAATGATGACAGGGAAAGCATCATCCGCTACATCTTTGAAGAGGAACGAAAGAACAGACACAGACAGAGGTCGAACTATCTATGAAGAAAAAAATTCTCATAATTGATGACTCTGCACTCATGAGAAGGATGTGGCGTGATATAATAGCAACAGACGACAGATTCGAGGCCACAGACTTTGCTGTCAACGGGGCAGAAGGATTCAAACGGATCGTAGCCGGAAACTATGATGCCGTTGTCCTGGATGTATACATGCCGCAGATGACAGGATTGCAGATGCTCGAGGAAATGCAGAAGAGCAATGTGCATGCCAATGTACTCATGGCTTCGACAACGACCAGGGAAGGCGCAAGGGAAACGCTGACCGCTCTGGAACTCGGCGCGATCGATTTTATCACAAAACCGGAGAACGTCGCCGATACCAGAAACGATGCGTTTCGAAACAGATTTCTGGATCTCCTTTGGACCGTATCCAATGCCAATCCGGCGGCGGCCAGGAGACCGAAGCAGACTAATTCGTCGGAACACAGGACGTTTGAGGCACGCTATGATGTGAATTTTCACACCGCAAAGCCGAATAGTCCGGCACCCGAACCCGCTAAGCCTTTTACCGTAACACCTTCGCCGGTTGCTTTTCCGAAAGGAAGAGGAGGCAAGATCGTTGCGATCGCCTGTTCCACGGGTGGACCGAAGGCGCTGCAGCATGTGATCCCGAAGCTTCCGAAGAACCTTTACGCGCCGGTACTCCTGGTACAGCACATGCCCAAGGGATTTACCCTTTCCCTTGCGGAACACCTGAATGAACAGAGTGCTGTTGTTGTCGAAGAAGCCAAAGAGAACACGCGTCTGGAGAACGGACATGTCTATGTTGCCCCGGGCGGGAAACACCTGAAAGCCGTTCACAGAAACAATGCATATTTTCTGCAATGTACGGACGAGCCGACCAGAGAGGGCGTGAAGCCCTGCGCAAACTACATGTTTGAATCCCTGATCGATTCGGCCTTTGAAGAAGTCGTTTGTGTTGTCATGACCGGCATGGGATCTGACGGCACCGAAGGGATCGTAAATCTCTCCAAATCCAAAAAGATCCATGTGATCGCGCAGAATGAGGAGACCTGTACGGTTTACGGAATGCCGAGAAGCATCGTATTGTCGGGACTGGCGGATGATGTTGTACCGCTTGAAGAAGTGGCGGTTCAGATTATTAAGGAAGTGGGGGTACAGTGATTATGGATGTAAGCCAATATTTAGAGATCTTTCTTGACGAGACAAGTGAGCATTTACAGTCATTGAGCGATCAGCTGATGATCCTGGAAAATGAGCCCGAAAACGAAGATACGATCAACGAGATCTTCCGTGCGGCGCATTCCTTAAAAGGTATGGCAGGCACGATGGGCTATAAGAGGATGCAGAACCTGACGCATGACATGGAAAATGTGTTCTCCGAAGTCAGAAACGGGAAGATGAAAGTCAGCTCACACCTGATCGATGTACTGTTCCAGGCACTTGATGCATTGGAAGAGTATAAGAACACGATCCAGGAAACGCAGGACGAAGGTACCAACGACAATGAAGCGATCATTAAGGAACTGCAGCAGATCCTTGATGAGGGTACCGGTGCTTCCGCGCCCGAGGCTGCGCCTGCAGACTCTGCCAAAGAGAAAGCAGAAGAGAAGCCGCAGGAAGAAGCGGCAGCCGATGCGGCAGGTTCCGATGACGGCGATCAGAAATGGAAATCCGTCAAACTGCAGGAGCATGAGATCGGCGTTATGAAAGAAGCGCTCGGCAAAGGCATGCATGTATACGGATGCACCGTTTACGTGCAGGAAACCTGTATTTTGAAGGCGGCGCGCGCATTCCTGGTGTTCAAGGCTCTTGAAGAACTCGGTGAGATCATCGTATCGGTACCGAGCGCACAGGATATAGAAGATGAACATTTTGATTTTGACTTCAGCGTCTTTGTTGTTTCCGAAAGTTCTTTTGATCAGGTAAAAAGCGCGATCATGAGCGTTTCGGAGATCGACCGCATGGTCGGCGAAGAGATCAAAGCAAATTCCGCATTCCTTGCCGGAGCAGGCGCGGAAGAAGCATCCGAAGCGGATTCGGAAAGCGCAAAAGCAAGCGAAGAAACGGCCCCTGTTCCCGTACAGCAGACAACGACGGCACCGGCTGCACAGCAGACAACGGGCAAGAAGAACCAGAATGCCGGCAAACCTGTTGTAAACAGAACCGTTCGTGTAGATATCGAGAAACTGGATGTTCTGATGAATCTGGTCAGCGAGCTGATCATCGCCAAGAACTCCATCGTTTCTTTCTCCAATGCCGTAAGCGAAGGCACCAACGGTTTCAATGAACAGATCGAATACTTAGAGAGCGTTACGACCAACCTTCATGAATCCGTCATGAAAGTTCGAATGGTCCCCATTGAGAGCGTTGTCAATAAATTCCCGAGAATGATCCGCGATCTGTCCAAGAAGCTCAACAAGAAGATGGAACTGTTCATGACCGGTGAAGAGACAGAACTGGACCGTACCGTTGTGGACGAGATCGGTGATCCGCTGATGCATCTGCTTCGTAATTCCGCAGACCATGGCCTTGAGCCGAATGATTTCCGTGTACAGAACGGCAAGCCCGAAGTCGGATCGATCTTCTTAGATGCTTATCAGGACGGTAACAACGTCGTGATCGAAGTCAGGGATGACGGCCGCGGTATTGATGTTGCGGCGGTCAAGGCAAAAGCGATCGAGCGCGGCACGATCACACCGGAACAGGCTGAAAACATGTCTGACAAAGAGATCATCGATCTGCTGTTCCTTCCGAGCTTTTCGACGGCTAAGGTCGTATCCGATGTCAGCGGACGAGGCGTCGGCCTGGATGTTGTGAAATCCAAGATCGAAGCGCTCGGCGGCGATGTTTCCGTAAAGACTAAACTCGGCGAAGGCTCCACCTTTGCGATCCGCCTTCCTCTGACACTTGCGATCATTCAGGCTCTGATGGTTTCCGTCGGCGGTGAGAAATATGCGATCTCCTTAGGTTCCATTCAGACGATCGAGAATATCACCAATGACGACATCAAGTACGTGGAAGCGAATGAAGTGATCCATTTGAGAGGCAGCGTGATCCCGCTTGTCCGTCTTGACCAGATCCTCGGCGTGGAATCGCAGAGAAATCCGGAAGATGATCTGATCGTTGCCATCGTGAAGAAGGGTGACGCGCTTGCAGGACTTGTTGTTGACGAACTTCTCGGACAGCAGGAGATCGTTATCAAGTCTCTCGGAAAATACATTAACTGCTCCAGCCGCCTGATCAGTGGTGCCACGATCTTAGGTGACGGCGAAGTCGCATTGATCATTGATGCGAATGTATTGATCTAGAGGAGGGAGGAATAGACATGGATGAATTAAAAGCAATCGGCGAATATGATACCACGCAATATATCGTGATCGACATCGGTGATGAACAGTATGGGATCGATATCAAGTTTGTTGAGAATATCGTGCGTATGCAGAGCATCACCAGAGTCCCCAACGTGCAGGAATATTTTAAAGGCGTTATCAACCTGCGCGGTGAAGTGGTTCCGGTCATGAGTTTAAGAAAAAAACTGAATCTGGAAGATGATGAGATCACAAACAAGACCCGTATCATCATCATCAAACTCGAAGCGAATGCACCCATCGGTGTGATCGTTGATGAGGTAAAAGAAGTAGTGACACTGGAGAACAGCAGTGTTGATTCCGTATCCAGAAGTTCCCAGAAGGATGAGATTTCCTACATTAACGGGATCGGGAAGACCGGTGACACGCTGATCTCCCTGCTGGATCTCAACATGATCATTGCAGAGTAGTCTTTCTAAGAGAGGATGAGGAGAAGGTATGGCAAAAGTTGACCTGGAGAATATGGACGGTGTCTATTTTGACGTTCTGAAGGAGATCGGAAACATCGGAGCCGGCAATGCAACAACTGCGCTGGCGCAGCTTCTGAATCAGAAAGTCGATATGAAAGTGCCTAAAGTCGCACTTTTGGAATTTTCCGAAGTCGGCGAAGCCATGGGCGGCGAAGAGCAGCTGATGGCCGGCATTTACCAGCTGGTCGAAGGTGATATTACCGGAAGCATCATGTTTCTTCTGGAGGAAAAATCAGCCAGAACGCTGGTTTCTTCCCTGATGGGGACACCGCCTTCGGATGGAGATTTTACGGAAATGGAATTGTCCGCGCTCAAAGAGATCGGCAATATCATTACGGGTTCCTACCTCTCCTCCTTATCCATGCTGACAAACTTAAAGATCATTTCCTCGATCCCGGCGATCAGTATCGATATGGCAGGTGCGATCATGAGCGTTCCTGCGATCGAGTTTGGCGCATTGGGAGACAAGATCCTGTTAATTCAGACAGCCTTTTCGGATGATATTGAACTGGATGGATATTTTATCCTGGTTCCCGATCTGGAATCCTATGAAAAAATCTTATCTTCAATAGGAATGTGAGGTAGGTCTGCATGAGCACCATGATCAAAGTCGGAATGGCCGATTTGAAAATATGTAAAGCGCCGGACGCGATCACCACACTGGGTCTCGGTTCCTGTGTCGGGATCGCGTTGCGTGACCCGGTCACAAAAGTCGGCGGGCTCGCCCATATCATGCTTCCTGACAGTAAAGCGATCCAGGGCGTTTCGCATGTTCCGAAATTTGCAGATACGGGAATTGAAGAACTGGTAAAGGTTGTTGTGCAGGCAGGCGCAACCAGAAGCAGACTCGTTGCGAAGATCGCGGGCGGTGCACAGATGTTCTCTTTTCAGAACAAGAGTGAACTGATGACTGTCGGCGCAAGAAATGTGGAAGCGGTCACCAGGATCTTAAAGGAAATGAAGATCCCGATCCTTGCACAGGATACCGGTGAGAACTTTGGACGTACCGTTGAATTCTTTCCGGAATCCGGAGATTTTGTGATCAAGGCGGTAGGAAAACCGGTCAAGACGATATAGGAATTGCCATGAATACCAGAAAAATACCTGCATTGATCATGCTTTGCGCAGGCTCCATTGCCTGTGTCATGATGTATTTTAATCACTATAATCTCAAAGACATGCTGATCGTCCTGATCTTTGTTCTGGTGATTTTTTTGTTTATCGGGATGGTCGTCAAAGGGATTTTGGATTCCATACATCTGCCGTCGGAGGATGCGGTCGGTCCGGACGGAGAAGTGATCGAGAAGAAAGAAGAAGAACAGACAGAAGGTGAAGAAGGCGATCACGCCGAAGCAGGAGAAGGGGAAAATCCTTCCGAAACCGAGGCAGGAAATTCATCGCAATAACCGGATCTTACAGGGGAAGTAGTCTATGGAGGGGAAAATGGACGATGCCGGAAAAATGAAGTTGTGGCAGACTTACGCGGTAAGTCCCAGCGCCGAACTTCGTGAAAAGATCATATTGGAGTATGCTCCGCTGGTCAAGGTCGTGGCCGGCCGTTTGTCCATGTACCTTGGCTACAATGTGGAGTATGACGATCTCGTAAGCTATGGGATCTTTGGGCTGATCGATGCGATCGACAAATTTGATGCTACAAAGGCTGTCAAGTTTGAAACTTATGCCAGCCTTCGGATCCGTGGCGCAATTCTTGACCAGATCCGTAAAATGGACTGGATTCCCAGAACCGTCAGACAGCGGCAGAAACAGATCACCGCTGCGATCAAGGAAATAGAGGCGACAACCGGACGCAGTGCCACCGATGAAGAAATTGCCGCATCCTTAGGACTCAGCACGGACGAATATGATGACTGGCAGTCACAGATGAAAGTCACGAATGTTGTGTCTTTGGATGAGTTTGTGGAGCAGGGCAGTGAACTTTCGGATAATGCCGGCCTTTCCTCACAGATCGACCGCCCGGAAGAAGCGATCGAAAAAGAAGAACTGAAAAAGATGCTGATGGAAGCACTGGATCAGCTGACAGAGAAAGAAAGAAAAGTCATTCTGCTTTATTATTACGAAGAACTGACCCTTAAGGAGATCAGTCACATCTTAGAAGTTTCGGAGTCCAGGGTTTCTCAGCTTCATACAAAAGCGCTTCAGAAGATGAAGGGTAAAATGGGGAAATACATGGGCATTATTTTGGAAGCATAAACTTGCAGAATTATTGGGGGCCATATGAAAAGAAACGGGTATTTTCAACTGCAGATGTCGGAACGCGGGACCTTTGTAAGGCTGTTTCCGCCAACGGAGGGCGGTGAGCCGATCCGCACGGATGAGATCAGGCAATATCTTGCCATGAAGAATTTCACGCCGGATCCGGTGCAATTGAACAAGGCGTTGATGGATCTTTCCGAACCGACGGATTTTAAACTGGATGATAAGAAAACATTTGCAGAAATGGAAATGTTTGTCCTTCAGATCGCGGAAAATAAGATGTCTGCAACTGCCAGATTTTATCCGCCGAGCAGTGCCGGCACGTCCCTGCACAAGGAAGATATCATCAATGACCTGAAACATAAAGGGATCAAGGCCGGGATCGATGAGGCAGAGATCGACAGATTTTTAAAAGAAAAACATTACTGTTCCGATTATGTTCTTGCAAAAGGCAAAGCGCCCGTGCAGGGACAGGATGCTTCGATCGAATATTTCTTTAACACCAATCCGAATACCAAACCGGCGCTGAATGATGACGGTACCGTTGATTTCTTCAACCTGAACGTGATCAGTAAGTGCGAAGTCGGTCAGGAACTTGCGAGACTCCATCCGGAAGTTCCCGGCGAAGCGGGATATAATGTCCTCGGAGAACGGGTTGCCCCAAGAGATGTTATCAAGATGCGGCTTCGTTACGGCAGAAACATTACATTATCGGAAGACGGACTGTCCATCTCTTCCAATGTGAACGGTCATGTATCCCTGACGGAGGATCTGGTGACCGTTACCGATGTTTATGAGGTGACGGATGTCGATACGGCAACGGGTAATATTGAATACAGCGGCAATGTGCAGGTTCTCGGAAATGTGAAAGCCGGATTCGCTGTTCAGGCTGACGGGAATATCGAAGTCAGAGGTGTTGTGGAAGGCGCTTTGCTGCAGGCGGGCGGTGATATCATCATCATGCGCGGCATGAACGGCATGGGAAGAGGCAAACTGATCGCGGACGGAAACATCGTATCCAAGTTCATTGAGAATTCGGATGTGAGAGCAGGCGGCTATGTTCATTCCGAAGCCATCATGCACAGCACCATCACTGCAAAAGGGGATGTGGAAGTTACCGGTAAAAAAGGATTCATTACCGGCGGCTGTGTGCATTCCATGGGAACGGTCAGTGCCAAGACCATCGGATCGACAATGGGTGCGAAGACCGATATCGAAGTCGGGATCGATCCGACGATCAAAGAGCGCGTGAATCATCTGATGCAGAGTACGGCAGATATCAGAAAACAGCTGCAGCAGATTGAACCTGTACTCGTTACATTTACGCAGAAGCTGCAAAAGGGTAATCAGCTTACAACAGACCAGCAGATGTATTTTAACCAGTTAAAAACAGCCTATCAGAAACTGAAACCGCAACAGAAGGAAGAAGAGGCGGAACTGGAAAGACTGACTGCGGAAATGGAAATGATGACTACGGATGCGATCGTGAAAGTCCAGGACTTTGCATATCCCGGAACGATGATCAAGATCAGCGATGTTTCATTAAATATCAGTTCCAATATACAGCATTGCAGGTTTGTCAAAGAAGGAGCAGATATCCGTATCAAATCGTATTAAGGCAGATGCCGGGAGGACTGAGGCATGATATCTCCGCTGGAAAGCAACGGGATCATTTCCAGGACCCAGGATATTTCCATATTGAAACAGAATGAGGATTCGCGGGGGGATCTTGTTCATATGACCACCCAGGATACTTTTGATGATGAGCGGGATCAGTTTGTTCATACGGTTCATGACGCCGATGATACCGATGAAACGGATACACATCATGATGCCCGCGAAAAAGGAAAGAATGAATATATCGATCAGCGGAACAAACAAAGGAAACAGAAGAAGCCGCAGGACCGTGTGATCGCAAAAAGCAACCACGGGTTTGATATTAAGATCTGAGAGAGGAGTCCGATCAATCTTATGACTACAATGGAAATAGCACTCCTTGTAACAGGAGTGATTATTTTTGCTCTAAGTTTTCTGATCCCGGACAAGAAGAAGGAAAACACCGAAACTGCGGCAGACCCGCAGGAAATCCGGAAGATGATGGAAACGGAACTGAATGGCATGAAACTGCGAGTCAACGAGGCTACGGATGAGACCGTTGAATATGCCATGGAGAAAGCGGAAAGACAGCTGGAAAAGATCTCGAATGAAAAGATCATGGCGCTTTCCGAGTATTCGGATACGATCATGGAAGGCATTGACAAGAGTCATCAGGAAGTTCTGTTCATGTATGACATGCTTTCCAATAAGCAGACCGATCTGAAAGATACGGTGCGTAAGGCAGAGGCTACCGTGCGTGAAGTGGAAGCAGTGCAGCCTGCCATGGAACCCGAGCCCGTAAAGCAGCCGGAGACGCCGGTCTTTGTTCAGCAGCCTTCACCGGACGGAACGGATTTCGTCAGTCTGGTCAGCAGTGATCATATTGTGGACGATTATATCCGCGATGATGAAGAAGATGCCGGCGTTAACAATAATGACAGGATCTTAGCACTCAGCGAGCAGGGACTCGGCACGGTGGAGATCGCCAGAGAACTTGGGATCGGTGTCGGAGAAGTAAAACTGGTCATTGACTTATATAAAGGATAAATTATGCGTATCAGAATGTATTTGAGAGGATTGGGAATCGGGATCGTTGTGACTGCCCTGATCATGGGGATCACGTCCGGAAAAAAACAATCCATGACAGATGAAGAGATCAAAGCAAAAGCTGCCGCGCTTGGCATGGTAGAACAGGAATCTGTTCTAAAGCCTGTCATTTCAGAGGAACCGCAGACGATAGAGCCTATTCAGGAGGCGGAAGAGACACAGGAAGCGGAAGAGACACAGGAAGCGGAAGTGTCGCAGGCTGAGGAACCGGCAGAAGCAGAAGATACAAAAACAGACAGCGAAACGAACGGTGAGGCAGCCGGGGAAACAAAGGAAGAAGCGGTTACGGAAGAACCTGCTGAAGAACCTGCAGCGGATACCGAAACTGTAAAGGAAGAACCAAAAACAGAAGCAGAAACAAAGACAGAAGTTAAAACAGAAGAATCCGGGAAGGTAAAAACAAGCGGTACATTTACACTTGAGATCGCCGGCGGTTATGATTCCGTAAAGGTCTGCCAGCTTTTGGAAAAAGGAGGCATGATCGCTTCCGCATCTGATTTTGATCAATACCTGTGTGATCACGGATATGACCATACCATCAGGACCGGAAAATACAGCATCAAAGCCGGCTCGGATTATGAAACGATCGCAAAGATCATCACAGGACGATAATATAGAGACAAAACAGGAGGTTTTTTATGAGCGATTATGTTATCAGCTGCTGCACCGCGGCGGATCTGGATGAAGAATACATCAGGAGCAGGAATATTTCCTATACCTGCATGAAATATGAACTTGACGGCAAGGTTTATCCGGATGATCTTGGAAAAACCATTTCCTATGATGATTTTTACAAAGCGATGATCGCGGGTGCTTCCACGAAAACATCCCAGGTCAATGCGGAAGAATACGAGCAGTATTTCGATTCGATCCTGTCACAGGGCAAAGATCTGATCCATTTCTGCCTTTCCAGCGGCTTATCCGGTTCTGTGAATTCGGCAAATATCGCGATGGAGGAACTCAAAGAACGCTATCCGGATCGAAAGATCTTTGTGGTGGATTCTCTTGCAGCCTCTTCCGGGTTCGGCCTTCTGGTGGATAAGATGGCCGATCTAAGAGATGAGGGTAAAACGATCGAGGAAGTCTATGATTTTGCGATCAAAAACAGACTGAAACTGCATCATTGGTTTTTCTCGACGGATCTGACATTTTATATCAGAGGAGGACGCGTCAGCAAGCCGGCCGGATATATCGGTAACATGTTCAATATCTGTCCGCTCTTAAATGTGGACTATGAAGGCCATTTGATCGCGCGTCACAAGATCCGTACCAAGAAAAAAGTCATTCAGGCTACCGCGGAAAAGATGTTTGAACTGGCAGATGGGGGCGTTGACTACAGCGAAAAATGCTTTATCTCGCATTCCTACTGTTATGAGGATGCAAGAGCGGTCGCGGATCTGATCGAGGAACATTTCCCGCATTTAAAAGGAAAAGTACAGATCTTTAATATCGGCATGACGATTGGTGCGCATGCGGGTCCGGGGACCGTTGCGCTGTTCTTCTGGGGAAGTGAGAGAACAGACTGATCTTTTAACATGACATAAAGAAGGCAGGTGTATAAGCTTGACGCTTACCGAGGCAGAATAAAAAAAGTGCTCTGCAAATTGCAGAGCACTTTCTGTGTTTACTGGTTTCGATCAATAACCGAATTCCAAAGCCCAGTAGTTTGTGCCGTCATCTGTCTGGTACAGAGAGATCGCAACATTGTTGAAATCATCATACAGAATGTTGTCTCTGTGCGCAGGGCTGTTCATCCATTCCGTTACAACCTGATTCGCACTCGTCTGACCCCAGGCAAGATTCTCACCACCCATGATCTTGCTGTTTACGGTATACCACTGGGTACCGTTCGGTCTGGTGTGAGAGAAGGAGACAGAAGCCTCTTCAGCTCTAACCGCTGCGGTCGTTTCGAGATTTGAACTCCAAGTCAGGTCGGATAAGCCGGCATCTTCGCGTTCCTCATTTACGAGGTTGTATGCGCGCAGCGCATCGCTTCTGAGTGATGCGGATTCACTGGAGGAATCTGCAGCAGCAAGTGCGTCATCATCAATGTAGATCACGCTGTCGCTGTCGATCTCCTGTGCAGTTCTTTTTGATGCATCATTGTCAATGCCGGACTCATGATTACGGAAGAGGAATGCACCGCCGATCACGGTAACACCCAGGACTCCCAATGTCAGTAAACTGATGAGAGTTTTCTTCTTCATGACTGTCCTCCTTTCTCGATTCTGCATATACACACAAAACTCGCTTTATCCTAATGTCATTATATCACATAAAATACAAAATGCAACAACATTTTTAAAAAAAATCACAAAAATATAAAAAAGTGACAAAACGGCAGATATGCAAAAAAAGTCAAACCATGTATAATCTAAATTGATTATAGCATATCGTGCAATAATAGAATATGGTAAATTATCACAAAAAAAGATCTTTATAAAATCGGTCTTTCATGGAGAATAAGAAGATGAATAATCAACCGGAAATGAAAAAAACCATTCAGAGGATCCTGCTCTTTACCGGGATCGCTTATGTTTTGACATACGTTCTGGAGCTGGTCTTTGTTCTTCCCGCGGCAAAAGCAAACCGGACAACAGGAAACGTGCTTTACAGTATCATGGCGGCAGTCGCCATGATGATGCCGGCAATTGCGGTGCTTCTTACCAGATGGATCACGAAAGAAGGCTTTTCGGATCATCTGCTTACATTTAATATGAAGAAAGAGAACCGGAAGTTCTACCTGCTTGCCTGGTTCCTGCCTGCTGTGCTTACATTTGCCGGCGGCGGATTGTATTTTTTGATCTTCCCCGGACAATTTGACTGGAATATGACCTATTATATGGAAACGGTTTCAAGGACCGGTACATCCGTTACACTGGAAGCATTGCGCAACACGATCATCAGTCAATTGGTAACGGCCGTTATTCTGGGGCCTGTCATGAACTGCATCACCTGCTTTGGAGAAGAGTGGGGATGGAGAGGATATCTGTTGCCGAAACTGATGAAACTGATGCCGAAGATTCCTGCGATCCTCTTAACCGGTGTGATCTGGGGATTGTGGCATATCCCGTATGTCATCGCAGGATTAAATTACGGAATGGAATATGCAGGATATCCGTATCTGGGGATTCTGCTGATGACGGTCTTCTGTGTGTTTGTCGGCATCTTCTTATCTTATGTGACGATCCGCTGCAACAGCTGCATTCCCGCGATCATCGCGCATGGCGCGGTAAATGCGATTGCTGCCGTCGGCGTGTATTTTACACCGGACGGCGGGAAACTGTTATTCGGACCGGCGATCACCGGTCTTGTCGGGATGATCCCTGTAATAATAACTGCCGTTATTATAATCGTTCTCCTGGTGCGTAATAGCACTTGTGTAAATGAAACGACATGTGATAAAATGATTTAGGCGTTTGCTGACGGAGAACAGATCATTGGACAGAGCAAAGCGGGTTCGGCTTCTCAAGAGAATAATCATTGCGACGATCCTTGGAATGATCCTGCTTCCGACAATTCTTTGTGTGATCCTTTTTATCCGCGTTTCCACTCTGCAAAAGGAGCTTTCACGGATCGGTGCTGCATCGGAACAGGATGCAAAGCTGGTTTCCAAGCAGGAGGATACGATCCTTTTGCTGCAGGAACAGATCAAAGCACGGGACCTTGAGATCGCGGAACTGTCGGATCGGATCGCGCAGGTACAGGATCTGCCGGGATCCGGCATGGCAAAAGAATCTGCAGGATCGACAGAAGACCGTTTGTCCGGCTGGCCCGTAAAAGTGTATCTTACTTTTGACGATGGTCCGAGCGCTCATACGCAGGATATTCTGGATATATTGGATGCATATGGTGTGAAGGGCAATTTTTTTGTCTGTGCCACGCGCAACGAGGAATATCTGAAGTTTTACAAAGAGATCCTGAATCGCGGGCACATGCTCGGACTGCATTCCTATTCCCATGAATATGACAGGATCTATGCTTCGCAGGAAGCATTTGAAGAAGATGTGACTGCGATCCGTGATTTTGTAAAAGAACAGACCGACGGATTTATCGCGACCTATTACAGGTTTCCCGGCGGCAGTTCCAATCTTTATTCCGGCGTCAGCCTTGAGGAATGTGTCGGATTTCTGGAAGAACAGGGACTGGTCTATTATGATTGGAACATGTCCACAAAAGATGCGGTAAATCCCATGCAGCCGGTGGACGTTATATTTGACAATGCAACAAAAGGCTGTGAGGATCATGAGGAAGTTGTGATCCTGATGCATGATCTTGGGAATAAGGACTCCACGGTGGAAGCATTGCCAAAGATCATTCAGTTTTATCAGGAACGAGGTTCCGAGATCGCTTTGATCGATGAGGATTCAAAACGGATCCGGATAGAGAAATAAATCATACGGAGGAAGGATTTATGAGCTTTTTCAAAGACTTTAAAGCCGATCTGTCACAGGCGGTAAACGAACTGTTACCGGATGAGACAGGTTCTGCGCAGGATGTCATGGCAGAAGAACCGCAGATGGTCGACACGATCACGGATAACGGTGGTTATCAGGAGGATATCTCCGACATATTGGAGAAATTGGACCAGGCATCACAGAATACACAGGAGAATGGGTCTCTGTTTGCGGATGAGAGTGAGACGGTGCAACCGATCCCGGAGCCGGTACCTGAACCGCTTCCGGTTCCTGAACCTTTGCCCGAGCCTGAACCTGTACCCGTTCCTGCAGCTGAACCTGTGCCGGCTCCGATGCCTTCAGAGGTAGTTTATACCGAAGCTGTCAGCGAGCCTGCAGCTCCTGCTCCCGCGCCGGCGCCTGTTGAACAGCCTGTGCAAAAGCCGGTTGAGCCTGCGTCTGTCATGCAGTCACAGCCCGCACCGGAACCCGTGATACAAACGCCGCCCGCGCCGGAACCGGAAGCGCCCGTGATGCAGCCTGCGGAAGAGAAGATCCCGGTTGCGCCGGTATTTTCACAGGAAGTCAAGAGATCTGCACCGATCAATACAACTATGGAGGATTTTTCAATGGAAACAGCGATCATTACCGCCGGCATGGCGATCAAAGGAGATGTGAATTCGGACGGCTCGCTTGATCTGAGCGGAAGCGTGACCGGTAATATCAATATCAAAGGAAAACTGGAAGTTACCGGAGCGATCGAAGGAAATTCGTTTGCCGAGGAAGTATTTGCTGACGGTGCACAGATCACCGGTGAGATCCATTCCAACGGCTCCGTTAAGATCGGGGAAGGCACGGTTGTAAAAGGAAATATCTCCGCAACTTCGGCCGTACTTGCCGGTGCCGTAAAAGGCGATATCGATGTACAGGGCCCTGTGATCTTAGATTCCACAGCGATCATTATGGGGAACATCAAATCCAAATCGATCCAGATCAACAACGGAGCGGTGATCGAAGGTCTCTGCTCGCAGTGCTATGCCGATGTGAGCCCGATGAGCTTTTTCGGTGAAGACAAGAAATCAAAATCATAAACACGGCACAGGAGAAGAGCATGAAACGTGTATTGCTGAAACTCAGCGGGGAAGCGCTTGCCGGTGAGAAGAAGACAGGCTTTGATGAGGAAACCGTCAAAAAGGTTGCCTTGCAGGTAAAACAGCTTGTGGACCAAAAGATCGAAGTCGGGATCGTGATCGGCGGCGGCAATTTCTGGAGAGGAAGAACGAGCGAAAATATCGACCGCGTGAAAGCGGATCAGATCGGGATGCTTGCAACCGTCATGAACTGTATCTATGTATCGGAGATCTTCCGTTCACAGGGAATGATGACCAATATCCTGACACCTTTTGAATGCGGATCATTCACCAAACTGTTTTCCAAAGACCGCGCGAACAAGTATTTCGCGAGAGGGATGGTCGTATTCTTTGCAGGCGGTACCGGACATCCGTATTTCTCAACGGATACGGGCGTTGTGCTACGGGCCGTGGAAGTGGAGGCGGAAGGGATCCTGCTGGCCAAGGCGATCGACGGTGTTTACGACAAGGATCCCAAGATCTATCCCGATGCCAAGCGGTTTGAAACGATCTCCATCGCAGAGGTGATCGACAGAAAACTGCAGGTGGTCGATCTGGCCGCTTCGATCCTGGCCATGGAAAATAAAATGCCTATGTATGTATTCAGTCTGAATGAAGAAAACAGCATTGTGAATGCGGCAGGCGGAAATTTTAACGGAACAGTCGTTACGGTTTAACGGGGTTACAAATTTTAAGGAGGTATTTAGGATGAACGAGAGGATTCAGGAATATCAGGAGAAGATGCAGAAGACGATCGATCATTTGACAGTGGAGTATCAGACGATCAGGGCCGGAAGAGCCAATCCGCATGTGCTTGACAAAGTGAAAGTGGATTATTACGGCACACCGACACCGGTTCAGCAGGTTGGCAACATTTCGATCCCTGAGCCCAGAATGATCCAGATCCAGCCTTGGGAAAAGAATCTGCTGAAAGATATCGAAAAAGCGATCCAGATGTCCGATATCGGGATCAATCCCACCAATGACGGACAGGTGATCCGCCTGATCTTCCCGGAACTTACCGAGGAAAGAAGAAAAGAACTCGTCAAGGATGTCAAGAAAAAAGGTGAAGCTGACAAAGTGGCACTCAGGAACATCAGAAGAGACGGCAACGAAGCGTTCAAGAAACTTGCAAAAAGCGATATTTCCGAAGACGAGATCAAGCAGCTTGAGGATGAACTGCAGAAACTTACGGATAAATTTGTCAAGATCGTTGATGATATGATCGAGGAAAAATCCAAAGAGATCTTAACGGTATAAGAAACGGATGGAGGACAGGGCCTGATCGTCCTGTCCTTTCTTATTTTTGAAGAAAAGAGCGGGGAGACGGCATGAATATACCGCAGCATATCGCCATCATTCTGGACGGAAACGGAAGATGGGCCAAAGCCAAGGGCATGCCCAGGAATTACGGGCATACGCAGGGCGCAAAAAATGTAGAGAAGATCTGTGAGATCGCCTATAAAAAGGGTGTGCAATATCTCACCGTATACGCATTTTCCACGGAAAACTGGTCACGTCCCAAGGATGAGGTCGATGCCCTGATGAAACTGCTCAGGAGCTACATGAAGACCTGTCTGAAAACAGCCGAGAAAAATAACATGTGTGTTAGAATAATCGGCGATAAGAGCGGATTGGATCCCGATCTTCAGAAACAGATCCGTACGCTCGAAGAAGCTACTGTCAACAATACCGGTCTTCATTTTCAGGTCGCCCTGAATTACGGAAGCCGTGATGAGATCCTCCGGGCAATGAACCGTCTGTTCCATGATTCAAAAACAGGAGTTATTGATACGGATGAGATTTCAACGGATCTGTTTGAATCCTATCTGGATACGGCAGGAATACCGGATCCGGATCTTATGATCAGAACGTCCGGGGAACAGCGCTTATCCAATTATCTCTTATGGCAGCTTGCCTACAGTGAATTATATTTTACGGAAGTTCCCTGGCCGGACTTTTCGGAAGAAGAATTGCAGAAGGCAATAGATGCTTTCGGAAATCGGGACAGAAGATACGGAGGGATCAAAGATGCCTAAGATATCGGATAACAATATGTTGGTAAGGATCATCAGCGGAACATTCCTTCTGATCGCCGCGATATTTTTTCTTTTGTTTGGAGGGCTGCCGCTACTTCTGATCTTATTGTTCTGTTCCGAGGTCGGTCTGTTTGAGTTCTACCGGGCGACAAAGGTTCTTCCCGAGGGGAAGATCTTTTCACCGCTTTCGGTTACCGGATATCTTCTGACGGGTGTCTTTTATTTTTTCCTCTTTTGGAAGAATGATACAGAGCACATGTTATTCATCGCTGTGTCACTCATAGTCATAACAATGATGATCTATGTGTTTACTTTTCCGAAATATCATGCGGATCAGATCGCCTATTGTATATTCGGTTTTCTGTATGTCCCGCTCATGCTCAGTTTTGTTTACCGTGTCAGGGCATTGGAACACGGGATCTTCACGGTCTGGCTGATCTTTCTCGCGTCATGGGTGTGCGATACCTGCGCGTATCTGACCGGAATGGCGATCGGGAAGCATAAACTGGCGCCTGTTTTAAGCCCCAAGAAATCGATCGAGGGGGCGATCGGCGGCATTCTTGGTTCCGTACTTGCAGGCTTTTTGTACTCGTATTTTGTATTGGAAAAACAGATGCCGGGTACCTTGATCGGGATCCTGATCGTCTGTGCCGTCGGCGCTGTTGTTTCGCAGACCGGAGACCTGGCGGCTTCTGCCATTAAAAGAAACCATGAGATCAAGGATTACGGACATCTGATCCCCGGACACGGCGGGATCTTAGACCGCTTTGACAGCGTGATCTTTACGGCACCGATGATCTTTTTTTTGATCGTATTTGTGGTAAATCTGTTTATGTAAGGATATTGGATGATGAAAAATATTTCGGTTTTGGGATCCACGGGTTCCATCGGAACACAGACCTTGGAGATCGTCAGAGAGAATCCGGAACTTCATGTCAGGGTTCTTGCCTGCGGAAGCAGGATCGATCTTGTTGAGAAACAGATCAGGGAATTTCATCCTGATCTTTGTGCGGTATATGACGAAAAAACTGCCAGAGAGCTAAAAGTCAGAACTGCCGATCTGCCCGTTAAGATCTTATCCGGCATGGACGGACTTGAGGAAGCGGCAAGTTATGAGCCGGTAGAGATCGTGCTGACATCCATGGTCGGCATGATCGGGATCAAACCGACCATTGCTGCGATCAGAGCCGGAAAAGATATTGCCCTTGCGAATAAAGAAACACTTGTTACCGCAGGACATCTGATCATTCCCATGGCGAAGGAAAACCATGTAAAGATCCTGCCGGTAGACTCCGAACACAGTGCGATCTTCCAATCTCTGAAGAATGAAGATCCCCGTCGTCTTGAAAAAATACTGTTGACGGCTTCCGGCGGGCCGTTTCGCGGGAAAAAGAGAGAAGAACTGAAGCAGATGCGATCCTGTGATGCCCTGAAGCATCCGAACTGGAGTATGGGGAAAAAGATCACCGTGGATTCGGCTACGCTTGTCAACAAAGGTCTTGAAGTCATGGAAGCCAGATGGCTTTTCGATGTGGAACTTGATCAGATCGAGGTCGTCGTTCATCCGCAGAGTGTCATACATTCCATGGTGCAGTTTGTGGATGGCGCCGTTATCGCGCAGCTTGGCATACCTGACATGAAGCTCCCGATCCGGTATGCGCTCTTTTATCCGGACAGGATCCCTTCAAAGGATCCGCGCCTTGATTTTTATGAACTTGGAAAAATGACCTTTGAAAAACCGGACCCCGATACGTTTACTGGACTGTCTTTGGCGCTTAAGGCCGCAAAGACCGGCGGGACAATGCCTACGGTTTTTAATGCGGCAAACGAAAAAGCGGTTGCGTTGTTTTTAAAGGATGAGATCGGCTTTTTGGAGATCCCGGATCTGATCGGAGCGGCCATGGACGCGCACCGTGTCATCGCTTCCCCGGATGTGGAAGCCATCCTTCAGGCGGAGACGGAAACCTATGCGTTTCTGGAAGAATTAAGGAATCAATAAGGAATTCACAACCATGAGCATTTTGATCAAATTACTTCTTGCCATATTGATCTTTGGGATCCTTGTCATCTCACATGAATTCGGACATCTGCTGATCGCGAAAGCAAACGGGATCAAGGTGAATGAGTTCTGGGTCGGCTTCGGGCCGAAGATCGTTTCTTTTCAGATGCATGATACACTTTACAGGATCAATATTTTTCCGCTCGGCGGCGGATGCCTGTTTGACAATATGGATCCGGATCATCTCGAGGAAAGCACCTTCCGCAATGCCCCGGTATTCGCAAGGATCGCAACGGTAATAGCGGGTCCCGTATTCAACTTTATCCTGGCCTTTATTCTGGCGTTGTTTGTTGTGGGCGCAGACGGGTATCCGACGGCAAAACTGATCGACATCACACCCGGATCCCCTGCAGAAGAGGCAGGGTTAAAGGCAGGAGACGAGATCGTGAAATTCAATTCTTCTTCCATCCATATGTTTTCGGAAGTGACGCTTCTGACCATGTTTTCTGATGGGAGGGAAGCCACGATCGAATTTTTAAGGAACGGGGAAAAATATAAAGTGAAACTTTCCCCGAAATATAACGAGGAATACGGACGTTATATGTTCGGGATCGTCGGCGGGGACTATGACACTAAGATCACACCGTTAAAATCGATCAAATACGCCTATTTTTATGTGATCTATGAAGTCAGGTCCGTCGTAAAGAGTCTGGAATGGCTGGTGGCCGGTAAACTGTCCGCGCAGGAACTGAGCGGACCGATCGGTGTTGCAACCATTGTCAGCGATGAATATGATTATGCAAAAGAGGCCGGCGGAACATTAGCAGTTGTCCTGACAATGTTGTCGCTGGGATCTTTACTTTCGGCCAATCTCGGGGCCATGAACCTGCTTCCGATCCCGGGATTGGACGGCGGGAAACTGTTATTGCTGATCGTTGAAGCATTCCGAAGGAAACCGCTCTCGCCCAAAACAGAAGGCGCCATCAATCTGCTCGGCGTCGTGATGCTGATCGCGATCATGGCTTTTGCCATGTATAATGATATATCAAGATTGATCATGCGCTAAAACGCATTGTGTCATTTTTTTGTTGACATGATCCTTTCTCTGCGTTAGTATATTTTTACAGATCTTTTGATCCTGTTTCAGCACATTTTTTCACATCCGGAAAGCTCCCCTTGATAAGAAAAGGAGAACAAGCGGTGATCAAATCAAGACAGATCCTTTGGATCATTTTTGCGGCCCTGATCTTTTGCGGGGTTTTCTTAACTGTACCTGTTTATGCCTCGGAAACGGACGGGGAATATCTGGCGACGATCGGTTCCGGGGAAAGTTTTTCCACAAAAGATGTCATTTATGCAGTATACAGGATCTCGCCAACGAGTATCGGAAGTTACAGCGGCTGGTGTCCCGGATGTTCGAGCGGGGACTGCCATACCTATGTTTCCGGAAAAAGTGTGAGTACGACATATGCGGTCACGGTGGACGGCTTCAGTGTCCTGGATTTCAGTTCCACAAAAGCCGGTGAAGGCGTTATCGATCTTCGCGCCTATACGGGAAGAGATTCCGTTATCACCATGCCGGCATCCTATACAGTAAAACAGAAGATCAGCTGCTCAGGCGGAAACTATGTGAGCGGACAAAGCAGTGAGGCCTGCGGGTATTCTGCACAGCGTTCGATCACGGTAAGCGGGACTTTGCAGCTTTACGGAGAATCGAAGGTGCCGGAAGTGACGTCAAATCCGGTCAGTACGCAGGCAGGAACGGATCAGAGTGTGACTTTTTCCGCATCCGGAAATAAGGTAGCTGCCTGCAGATGGCAGAAGATCACGGCTGCCGGGATCACGGACTTAAGGGACGGAACCATGGAAGACGGCGTGACCTATCAGGGGTGTTCCACATTGAACCTTGTGATCTCAGCACTTCGGACAAGAGTCAGCGGTTCTGCGTTCCGCTGCATTATGGTCGGAGAACGTGGCGATGAAGTCCCGACGGAAGCTGCTGTTTTGACGGTTACGGATATCAGCCCGCCCAAGATCAAACTCACATACACGCCGACCACACAGACGGAAGGGGAAGTGACGATCAGGATCCAGGCTTTAGATCCTGATTCCGGATTGCCGGAAAGACCGTATCACTATCTGCAGGCCGACCATGCGGAGGATAGCTTTTCGGTAAATAAAAACGGAACCTATGAGGTGATCGTAAAAGATCAGGCAGGAAACAGTGCAAAAGCTTCCGTTTCCATAGAAAATATCCGCATCAAAAGCAATCCGACACCAACACCGTCGCCCAAACCGACCTCTTCGCCGGTACCGGCACCAACTTCGACGCCGGTTCCGCAAAATCCCATTGTTGTACCGACACAGATCCCGAAACCGACTCCGCTTCCGTCAAGTCCGAATATCAAACCGGACGATGATCCCAAAAATGAAAACAAAAATACACAGGAGGAAAACAGGGACAGGCAGAACACCAATGCACAGAAAAATGTGAACATCAAAAACATGACATCCGGATATGATCTTCAAAAAGAGACTGAGCCGGATACAGACGAAGAAACGGAAGAAGTGGAAGAGGAGATCATGCTTTCCGATGCGCCGGAAGAAGAAGTGGTCCCGGAAACGGTGGAGGAGGACAATACCATCCGGACAACGCTCTTCATCTGTCTTGGAGTCCTGCTTCTGTTACTGCTGTTGTTTTTTGCGCTGTTATTCCCGGTACGCCTGGAAAATGCGGACGAACTCGGGAACTGGCACTTCTGTGCCCTGAAATGCTTAAGATATCAAAAAGGATGGACACTGCAGGTCGGATTGCTTTTAGAGGATTTTGACAGTTTGCGACTGAAATTCGGAATGCTGTTTCTTGCGATCTTTGCAAATCAAACGCTGATCGTGAAAACATCGGAAGGAGAGGAGATCCGTGTAGACGAGATCAAACAAGATCTGATCCTGCACTATCATCAGGTTGGGAGGTAACGATGAAACAGATAAAATTTCGACTGTTATCTTTAATGATACCGGTTTTACTGTTGACAGGCGCGAAGGGATATTCCGGATCCTTTGCAACGCAGATGCAAAAACAGGAACTGATACAGATGGATGTCATGGAAAATGACGGCAGATATATCCTTTGGCGGTCTACCGATTATTATAAGGTAAGCGAACCGATCAGTTTCAAATGCAGAAACGGAAAGATAACGCATGTTTTTATAAGCTTCGATCATGGCGGGACTTACAGGGATGAGACCAAAAGATTTTATGTGAAAGCGGGGGACGAAAATGCGCTTCAGTTGAACAGGGAGAATTTTCCGAAAGGAGATCTTTGTATTAAATTTAGAACAAGATCGGGATTGATCACACGGGAATCGCGGGATTACCGGATCCGGATCTAGAGTTGTTCCGTTCATTTTTTTCATTCTGCAAATGTCAATACTTTTTTTGGCTCATTTAATATGATAATCTAGATATACCATCTCAGAAGTTGACAAACCACTAGAAATAGTTGCCCGGAGGAATTTATGTATCGCGACAATACAAAAATAATCAAGATCGGAGACAGAAAGATCGGCGGCGGAAATCCGATCCTGATCCAGTCCATGACGAATACCAGGACCGAAGATGTCCGGGCAACTGTTTCTCAGATCGAACAGCTGACAAAAGCAGGATGTGAGATCATCCGCTGTACGGTTCCTACAAAAGAAGCGGCATTTGCACTTAAAGAGATCAAAAAGCAGATCAGGATCCCGCTCGTAGCGGATATCCATTTTGATCACCGCATGGCGTTGCTGGCGATCGAAAACGGCGCGGATAAGATCCGGATCAATCCCGGGAACATCGGTGGCAGAGAGAAACTTTTGTCCGTTGTGAAAGCGGCGGCGGAAAGAAACATTCCGATCCGTGTCGGGGTCAACAGCGGGTCTTTAGAGAAAGAACTTGTTGAGAAATATCACGGTGTCAGTGCGGAAGGGATCGTGGAATCCGCGCTTGATAAGGTCTCCATGATCGAAGAGGCAGGATACGACAACATCGTTGTCAGTATTAAGTCTTCCGACGTGTTAATGTGTGTAAAGGCGCATGAGCTGCTCGCACCGCAATGCAGATATCCTTTGCATGTCGGGATCACGGAGGCAGGGACCCTTAGATCCGGGAACATCAAATCCGCCATCGGCCTCGGATTGATCTTAAGCAAGGGGATCGGGGACACGATCCGCGTTTCACTGACCGGAGATCCTGTGGAAGAGATCTATTCCGCAAAACAGATCCTCCGTACACTCGGCCTTAAGAAAGCGGGAATTGAAGTGGTGTCCTGTCCGACATGCGGAAGGACGCAGATCGACCTGATCTCTTTAGCGCAGAATGTGGAAAGCCTTTGCGAGAACTACGATCTCAATATCAAAGTTGCCGTCATGGGGTGTGTTGTGAACGGTCCCGGAGAAGGAAAAGAGGCGGATCTTGGCATCGCAGGCGGCATTCATGAAGGACTTCTGATGAAAAAAGGAGAGATCATCCGCAAGGTTAAGGAAGACGAACTGCTGGATGCGCTGAAAGCGGAACTTGATCACTGGAACGAATAAGAGTTTGTTGAATAGGAATTTGATATGAAACCATTTTTTGAAGCATTTCCGACATTACAGTTACATGACCAGATCGCTGACCAGTTTTCCGATATTCAGGTCACAAAGATCAGAATGAATCAGGAAAGAGGTCTTTTGAAGATCTATATTGACGCAAGGCGTCCTTTGGAAAGAAAGATGCTGCATGCCGTTGAGCATGAGATCGAAAAACAGCTCATGAAAAATCTCTGTCCGCACAAGGACGGAAATGTAACGATCTTCGAACACTATAACCTGCCGGACACTTTTGATGCGAAAACCCTGATGGAAGTTTATTTTGACAGTATCGCAACGGAACTGAAAGAACAGGATCATTTACTGTATCAGATGTTTATGGCATCAGAGTGGGAATATCCGAAGGAGACGGAAGGTGAGGATGCAAATGTGATCCGGATGATCTTAGAGGATTCGTTTATCAGCCGGGCACGGGCATCCGAACTCAAAAGCATTCTTGAAACGATCCTAAGTGAGCGCTGCGGGATCGATGCAAAGATCCTGACAGGGTACCGCGAAGAGAAACCGAACAAGGCCAAAGAAGCTGCAGACCGCAGGTTTGATGAAGAGGTACGTCTGATCAGTGAGAAGAACGTAAACAGGGAAAGATCACAGGAAGAAGCAAAACTGCCGCAAAAACCGGTCAGATCCTTTAAGAGCAACAGGGATGATCAGGGCGGCTTCAAAGGAAGGAATCTTACCGCTTCCCTAAAGAACGGAAAGAATATGAATGCGGACCCGAATCTGATCTTCGGAAGGGATTTTGAAGGGAGCAGCACACCGATCGCGGATATCATCGAAGGCATCGAGGATGTGGTCGTAACCGGGCAGATCTGTAAATTGGAAAGCAGGGCATTAAACAGCGGTTCGATGATGTTTCTTTTTGATGTCACGGATTTTAACGATACGATCAGCGTGAAACTGTTTCCGAAGGAGTATCAGCTGGAATCTTTGGAAAAAGAGCTTGTGAGTGGCGCGTTCATAACATTAAAGGCCAAAACTTCCGTGGATAAACATTCCAAAGAACTGTCTTTGGGATATGTCACCGGGATCAAAAAGGCCACGGACTTCAGAACCGTCCGCATGGACAACGAACCGGAAAAACGTGTCGAACTGCACTGCCATACGAAGATGAGCGATATGGACGGTGTCTCGGATGTGGTGGATATCATCAAACGCGCCGCCGATTGGGGACATCCGGCTCTGGCCATAACGGACCACGGGGTTGTGCAGGCATTTACCGATGCGTTTCATGCGTTGCCGAAACTGAAAGAGAAACATCCGGACTTCAAGGTGATCTACGGGATGGAAGGATATCTTGTGGATGATCCTGCTGTTGTTGTGAATCCTATTGACTATGATCTTTCCGGAACATTTGTCGTATTTGATCTGGAGACCACCGGTCTGCATGCGGATGAGGATATGATCATCGAAATAGGCGCGGTAAAGATCACGGACGGAAAGATCACGGATGATTTTTCCACTTTTGTCAATCCGAAACGTCCGATCCCTTATCATATCGAGAAACTGACGGGGATCAGTGATGCGATGGTCGAGGATGCGCCGTTTTGCAGTGAGATCCTCCCGGAATTCATTGATTTTATCGGTGATGCCGTTCTGGTGGCTCATAATGCATCCTTTGATGTCGGTTTTCTGACACAAAAGGGAAGGGAGCTTGGTATTGACAGAGATTATACCTATGTCGATACCGTGGGGCTTGCCAGGATGCTGATGAAGAATATCGCCAAGTTCAAACTGGACAATGTGGCGAAGAATCTGAAGATCTCCCTGGAAAATCACCACAGGGCGGTTGATGATGCAAAATGTGCCGCCGAGATCTTCCTGAAATTCATCCCGATGCTTCGGGAAAGAGAGATCAATGATCTGTATGCGCTTGAGAAGGCGGCGGAATCTTCCGTTGATCTTGTCAGAAAGGCGCCGGCTTATCATGTGATCCTTTTGGCGCAGAATGATACCGGCCGTGTTAACCTGTACCGGCTGGTCTCTGATTCGCACCTGATCTATTTTCACGGCAGACCGAGGATCCCGAAGAGCCTCCTCGCAAAACGCCGGGAGGGGATCCTGATCGGCAGCGCATGTGAGCAGGGCGAGATCTTCAGAGCCGTCGTGAACAGGAAATCGGAAGCGGAATTGGAAAAACTGGTTTCTTTCTACGATTATCTGGAAGTGCAGCCGATCGGCAACAACGCGTTCATGAAGACCGAGACCGATAAAGACGGTAAGAAGATCTATGAAGATATCAATACGGATGAGGATCTGCAGGAACTCAACAGGAAGATCATCCGTCTCGGCGAGAAATATCAGAAACCGGTGGTCGCAACCTGCGATGTGCATTTTTTGGATCCGCAGGATGAGATCTACCGCAGGATCATCATGGCCGGAAAAGGCTTTAAAGACGCTGACGATCAGGCACCGCTCTATCTGCGGACCACTGCGGAGATGATGGATGAGTTTGCATACCTTCCCTATGACAAGGCTTATGAGATCGTAGTGACCAATACGCGCAGGATCGCCGATCAGATCGAGTACATAGAACCGGTCAGACCGGACAAGTGTCCGCCGGTGATCGAGCATTCCGATGAGACACTCCGTGAGATCTGCTACAAAAAAGCACATGAGCTCTACGGGGATCCGCTTCCGGAACAGGTCAGCAGCAGACTGGAAAGAGAACTGAAATCCATCATTTCCAACGGATTTGCGGTCATGTATATCATTGCGCAGAAGCTGGTATGGAAATCGCTGGAAGACGGATATCTTGTCGGCTCGAGAGGTTCCGTAGGGTCTTCTTTTGTCGCGACCATGGCAGGCATCACGGAAGTGAATCCGCTTCCGCCGCATTATTACTGTACAAATTGTCATTATACGGATTTTACCTCTGATGCGGTTAAGGAGCATTCGCATCTTGCGGGCTGTGACATGCCTGACAGAACCTGCCCCGAATGCGGTGCAAAACTGCACAAGGATGGATTTGATATTCCGTTTGAAACCTTCCTCGGATTTGAAGGGAACAAAGAGCCGGATATCGACCTGAATTTCTCCGGGGAATATCAGGCAATTGCGCATAAGTATACGGAAGAGATCTTCGGGAAAGGGCAGACGTTCAAGGCCGGTACGATCGGTACGGTCAAGGAGAAAACGGCATTTGGTTTTGTAAAGAAGTATTTCGAAGAACACGAGATCACAAAACGGACCTGCGAGATCGACAGGATCGCGCTCGGCTGCACGGGGATCCGCAGGACCACCGGCCAGCATCCCGGCGGGATCATCGTTCTGCCGCACGGCGAGGACATCAACACGTTCACGCCGATCCAGCATCCGGCCAACGATATGGAAAGCGATATCATCACGACACATTTTGATTATCATTCCATCGACCATAACCTGTTAAAACTTGATATTCTGGGACATGATGATCCGACCATGATCAGGCATCTGGCAGACCTGACAGGAACGGACCCGAGAGAGGCGCCTCTTGACGATCCCAGGGTCATGAGCCTGTTTCAGAATACCTCTTCCTTAGGGATCACGCCGGAAGAGATCGGCGGCACCAAACTGGGTTCTCTCGGGATCCCGGAATTCGGTACGGACTTTGCGATGCAGATGCTGATCGATACCAAACCGCAATCCTTTATGGATCTGGTCAGGATCGCCGGTCTTGCGCATGGCACGGATGTGTGGCTCGGCAACGCGCAGACACTGATCCTGGAAGGAACCGCAACGCTTTCCACCGCGATCTGTACCCGTGACGATATCATGACCTATCTGATCGGAAAAGGCTTAGAACCGTCCCGCGCATTTAAGATCATGGAAGCGGTCAGAAAAGGAAAAGTCGCGAAACATAAATGTGACAACTGGGAGGAATGGAAGGCGGATATGATCGCGCATGATGTTCCGGACTGGTATGTATTATCCTGTGAAAAGATCGCTTATATGTTCCCGAAAGCACATGCCGCCGCTTACGTTATGATGGCATGGAGGATCGCATACTATAAGATCCAGTATCCGCTGGCTTATTATGCCGCCTATCTTTCGATCAGGGCCACAACCTTTGATTATGAAAGGATGTGCCAGGGGAAAGGAAAACTGGATGCGTTCCTTAAGGATTACAGAAACCGTATTGACGATCTGAGCAACAAAGAGCAGGAAGAACTGAAGGATATGCGTATCGTGGAAGAGATGTATGCGAGAGGCTTTTCCTTTATGCCGATCGATCTGTTCCGCGCCAATGCGCATACCTGTAAGATCATAGACGGCAAGATCATGCCACATATCGGCAGTATTTCGGGACTCGGCGAGAGAGCGGCAGATGCAGTCTGCGAAGCCTGCAAGGATGGCCCGTTCTTATCAAGAGACGATTTCAGGGAACGCACGAAAGTCACCAAGACGGCAGTCGATAAACTGGCGGAACTTGGATTGCTCGGAGATATACCGGAATCGAATCAGCTTTCGATCTTTGATTTGTCGTGATCACGGATAAAGGATAGAAACTCGTCTTCGGGAAGCGGCTTGCAGAAATAGAAGCCCTGGATGTATTCGCACCCCTGAAACAGATCGCAGGGGAGTTCCAGAAAGCGTTTGGCGACTTCTTCGGTCTCCACGCCTTCGATGAGAACTTCCTTGCCCATTTCTTTGAGCATGGATATGGTATCTTCAATGACGGTCCACATTTGCGGATCGTCTATTTTTTCCACAAAACTCTTATCAAGCTTTACCTGATCGATCGGCAGGGAAACCACGCGGCGGATGTTGGAATAACCGGTGCCGTAATCATCCAGGGCAAAGCGGATCCCCATGTTATGGAGTTTCTTCACATTCCTGTCAACGATCTCCGGATCGATGTCTGCGGCAGTTTCCGTCAATTCCAAAGAAACCTGTTCCGGCATGAGATTATAAAGCTCCAGCAGGTATTCGATGCGGTCCACCAGATCCGGCTCGATGCACTGCGAAGCAGACAGATTGATCTCAATATACTTTAATCCCAGTTCATTCAGGTTGTTTTCCGACATGAAGCGGAATACATCGCGCAGCACCCAGTCCCCGATCGCGTGAATGGAACCGGTTTTTTCCGCAAGCGGAATGAACAGGGTGGGAGAGATGAAGCCGTATTCCCTGTCATTCAGCCGGATCAGAGCCTCGGCGCTGACAAAACGTTTCTCGACCGTGGAATAGATCGGCTGGTAATACATCTGAAAACGATCGTTGCTGATCGCGTTTGAGATGATCTCATCCAGATCATTCCGGACCTTGAAAGCCGACCGGTCTTTATAATCCGCATAGTACATGATACTTTTGGTATCCGGAAGCGTCTTGTGGAATGATGTTGCAAAGATCAGCATGGATTGAAAATCATCAAAATCATCCGGATTACGGATGATACAGATCCTGGGATCGGCCAGCACGTCAAAATCATCCACTTTATGAGAAACCTCCAGATATTTCCGGATCTCCTCGGCCACTTTTGCGGCACTCTTTCGATCGTCATCGGATGACAGAAAACCGAATAATCCGTATTCAAGATAATATAAGTCTGCATCATAACGGTTTTTTGCGGCATATTCCTGCATTTTTTGCGAAAGCATGCGCAGATACCGGTCATTTACTTCCTGACCTAAGTACATCAGAATGTTGTTATGATTGACGATCTTCACAAGCAGGAGCGTAGACGGTTTTTTTGTATTAATGATATTGAGGATATCATTGATCCCTGCACTGTACTTTTTTGCACCGACCTGAGGATCGATGAGATTTTCGGAGCTCTGGATCGTGATCATGAAAGTCATCAGCGCGATGCTGATCCCGAACATTTCAATACGGAATGCCTGATTGAATGTCTGGATCAGAACGGAAGCGATCACAAGGGGAAAGAGGAAAGTCAGAATGACCATTTTGTCCATGCGTACGGTTTTGCGGTAGTTGATGAGCGTAAGTACGCTCCAGACCAGGAAAGCAAACGCCACGGCATGGAACAGGTAGACAAACGGACCGAAAGAAACGGAATAGTCCGGATTGATGTGGAAGACCCAGAGGCCGATCGGATTGAGCAAAACCGCAAGGAACGGAACGCCGGAAAGCGCAGTCCAGATCAGAGTCAGATGCTGCTTCTGTTTAAATACATGCCAGACGCCGATCGAAGTATAGATAAAAAAGATAAAGATGGGCAGGATCATGTTGAGCGCCAGGAAATACAGGCTGAAGCTCAGATAAAGAAGAAAACGGTTATCGATCAGGTGCGTGGTACTGTTGCTGAGTATGGCAAAGCCAAGGTCCCCGAGTGTCGCAAGGAGCGTCAGGAGGATCAGAGAAAGCATCAGCGAATTGTTTCTTCCCTTCGTTCTTTTGCGGACCATGATCGCGAGCAGGATGATCAGCAGTATGAAAATGGCACAGATGTCAAAATAGATGATATAATGCATGTCTACACCTGATTAGGCAAAGCCTGTTTTGAATTGATGAAATAAAGCAGTTCTCCTTCCGAAAGCGGTTTGGAGAAGTAGAATCCCTGGATATAATCACACCCGATCTTCTCGAAAGCATCGAGTGCGCGTTCCGTTTCGACACCTTCCACGAGGATCTTTTTATTCATGCGTTTCAGCATCTTTACCGTGTTGCGGATCACAGTCCACATCTGGTTGGAATCCATATCATCCACAAGACTTTTATCCAGCTTTACAATGTTCAGCGGCAGGGATACGACACGCTTGATGTTGGAATAGCCCGTACCGTAATCATCCAGAGAGAAGCGTAATCCCAGTTCGGCGAGTCTTGAAATGTTACGGTCTGTCGTTGTGGGATCGTAGTCAGCCATCGTTTCGGTGATCTCCAGATTGATCTGATCCGGCCGTACATTGTATTTTTTCATCATCCGTTCGATCTTTTCGGCAAGATCCTGCTCGATGCACTGCGAAACGGAAAGGTTGATCTCAACATACTCAAGGCCCATGTTTTTGAAATTTTCTCCGGAAATGAAGCGGCAGACTTCCTCGATGACAAAATCACCGATCTTGTGGATGGCACCGCTTTTTTCCGCGGCCGGAATGAACAGGGACGGGGGTATCGTTCCGAATTCGTCGTCATAAAGCCGGATCAGGGCTTCGGCGGAAACAAAGCGTTTCTGTTTCAGGGAATAGATCGGCTGGTAAAACATCTGGAATTTACGATTGGAGATCCCGCGGTTAATGATGGAATCGATCTGACTGCGCAGGACAAAATCACGGGAGGCGCTGATATCCGACAGGATGCTGAGCCGGTGATTGTCAAAGAGCTTGTTCTGAAAGCTTCTGGAAAATGAAACAAACACATCATAGTCACTGATGTCTTCCGGACATTTTACCAGGCAGACTATGGTGTTGATCATCGTTTCCATATGTCTTAACTTTACAGGTTCTTCCATGTATGCGTGAATGATACGCCCGAGATCCGAAAGCGCTTCCTCATGTTTCGGGTCACTGATGACGGCAAAACTTCCGTTGTCGAGATAGTAGATATCCGGGTGGAGGTTCATGACTTTCCCGATCTTGGCGATCTTGTCAGACAGCCGGCGAAGCAGGAACTGATAAGTAAACAGACCGAGATTGTTGCGAAGGCCCGTGTGATTTTTCAGATGGATCAAAAGGATATGCATCGGCCGGCCGGAGCGGAAAGCCTGTCTGATATCAACAAGAAACGCGGTGTTACTCATGGTGGAAACGACAGCGTCCACCATCTCTTCCGGACGCTGGATGGTGATCACGACGATCAGCATAAACATGGCTGTGGAGATGATCTCAACACAGAGCAGTGGAAAGAAAAACTGCAGAATGACGGCAATCGCGTTGACGGGAAGAAAAAGAAAGAGGATCAGGCTCTTGTTTTTTTCCAAAAGCGTGTAGTAACGGAACAGAATGCCGATGCATAAGAGCATATAGAAAAAAGCAATGCCGTAAAGGACAATGATATAAGGACCGCGGTGATAAATATACTGCGGATCAAAATAAAATACGAACCCGGTCCAGGGATTACCTGCAAGCAGGAGCAGATCTATAAGGAACGGAACGGCCCAGATGATCTGCAAGGGAGTTCCGATGCGGATCTTATGCCAGATCCCGGTCTGGGAACAGACATAAAGGATATAGAGAGGCGCAGTGAAATTCCTTATGGAAAAATAGACATAATTATCGACTATTCTGAGCAGAAGGGTATTTGCGGTATGCTCCGAAACGGCATCATAGTAATAACTGATCATATCGGTGACCCCGCAGATCAGTACACAGATACAAAGCGCCAGAAACAGCATGTTGCTGCGGCCGCTTGTTTGTTTGCGAAAGACCAGCGCGATGATCAGCATGACCATGATGATGATCGCGGACAGATCCAGATAAATATTAGCCGGCATGGTGCTCTCTCTTTTGTTATTTCTAATATTATATCGTTATTAAGAGAAACTCACAATAAAAATGTTTTTATCAGACAAAGATTTTTTGTGCTATACTGACGATATGAACAAATACGATAACGATTTTTCCTATTTTGAAAACAGGGACTGCATCTATTATCCGTGTCATGCAGATGAACACATCAACTGCCTGTTCTGTTACTGTCCGCTTTATCATGATCCGGACTGCCCCGGAGACTTTACGCTGATCATCCGTGACGGAAAAACGATCAAAAACTGTACGGACTGTATGTTTCCTCACAGGAAAGATAACTACGCGAAGATCATCAAACGGCTGAAAGGCTGATTTTTATAAATAGTTTATAAATCATTTAGAGAATCATTAGCACTCGCCTCTTGACAGTGCTAACAATCGTGCTAGAATGAAGTCAGAACAAAGGAACAGGAGGTGTTACCTATGTTATTACCGAGTATTTTTGGAGAAAACTTATTGGACGACTGGATGGATTTTCCGAGGATGGATTTTCCGGATGTGGACAGGAAACTGTACGGCAAACATGCCTCGCACGTCATGAAGACGGATGTGCATGAGCACGAGGGAGGCTACGAAGTGGACATCGATCTTCCGGGCTTCAAGAAGGATGAGATCCATTTGGATCTGGAGAACGGTTACCTGAGTGTGAGTGCTTCCAAGCAGCTGGACAAGGAAGAGAAGAACAAGAAAGGAAAACTGATCCGTCAGGAGCGGTATTCCGGATCGATGCAGAGAAGCTTCTATGTCGGCGAAAACATTACGGAAGAGGACATCAAGGCCAAATATGAGGACGGTGTTTTGAAACTGTCCGTTCCGAAGAAGGAAGAAAAAAAGATTCCGGAGAAGAAGACCATCGCGATCGAAGGATAAGCGGAAACGTAAAAATGAATACAGATCAAAAAACGGCAGGACATCCTGCCGTTTTTTGATGTCTGCATGATAGGAGCGCTTTTTTGGAATCTGTCTTGAAAGTGAAACGGACAGGCATGTATAATAAAGGTTAAGATTGAATTGATCATGCATGACCGCGGTAAAAAGGAGGATGGTTTTGATCAGGAAAAATATACTTATGACAGGCATTTCGGTAATGCTTTCCCTTTCTCTTTTCGGATGTACGTTCAGCAGCGAGATCGGAACAAAACAGCCCGGTGAAGATACAGCCGCCGAAGAGACTGCGGATGACACGGAAACGGAAATCCCCGAAGAGACGGCTGCATCTGCCGAAGAGATCTTTGAAAAAGCAGGGATCGAAACGGACATTCCGGATCTTGACGAAGCGATCACGGATGTCCTTGGAGAGGATGCCGTTGTCGGAGCCTGCCTCGGGACAAAGGGCGGTGAAGATGATAAGTACATGGCGCTGATCTTCAAACACTTCAATGCCGTGACTTTGGAAAATGAGTTAAAACCTGATGCGTTGTTCGGTTATCATAATGATGCGCCCGTTTCAGGCTCTGTTCATGAGGAGGAATTTAACGGGGAAACGATGGAGGTCGTGGACCTTGATTTTTCCAGAGCGGAGCATCTGCTTGACAAGATCGTGGCATGGAACAAAGATCATCCGGACAAAAAGGTCAGGGTGCGCGGACATGTTCTGGTGTGGCACTCCCAGACACCGGAGTGGTTCTTCCATGAAGGTTATGACAAAGAGCAGCCTTATGTGTCCAAAGAGGTGATGGACCGGCGACTGGAGTGGTATATCGCTTCGGTTTTAAAACATTTCACGTCCGATACGGAAGCGTACAGAGATCTTTTCTATGGCTGGGATGTCGTGAACGAGGCGGTCAGTGATACCGGATCCTACAGGACCGACAAAGAGGGCGGAAGCGATCAGCTTTCCGATTCCACGCATTCGAGCAAGTCCAGCTGGTGGAAGGTTTACGGAAGCAATGAATATATCATTCAGGCATTCCGCTTTGCCGATCAATATGCGCCGGCAGACCTGAAACTTTACTATAATGATTATAATGAGTGCGATCAGAACAAATCGAAGGGGATCCTGCAGCTGATCAGCGACGTTAAAAACGCCGAAGGGACCAGACTTGACGGCTTCGGCATGCAGGGCCATTATACGGTGAATGCGCCTTCGGCGAGTACGATCGCGGAAGCGGCAAAGGCCTATGCGGAAGCGGCAGGAAGTGTCATGCTCACGGAACTGGATGTGAAAGCAAGCCCGCAGTATGACGGCAGCGAGGAAAAACGCGCCGATGAATACAACCGGCAGGCCGCTTATTACGGCGCCGTTTACGAAGCGCTTTGTGCCCTGAAAAGTGAAGAAGATCTTCCGTTTACGGGGATCACTCTCTGGGGCGTGATCGATCCCTATTCCTGGCTCATGGATCCGAATGTGGTCGGCGGCGGTACAGACGGAAGATCAAAGCAGTGTCCGCTTTTGTTTGATGCGGAATACAAGGCAAAACCTGCATTTTGGGCATTTGTCGATCCCGAAAAGATCGATGCCTCAGCTCTTGAGATCAAGCGGGAGACGATTCAGATCAGAAAAGGAACCGTATCCGTTGACGGCGAAATGGACGAAGCCTGGGAAGCGGCAGAGAGCGTGCCGCTTAAGATCGTGGTGCAGAATGTGGATGTTGCCTGCGATGCGAAGCTGCTCTGGGACGAGGAAAATCTTTATGTGCTGATGCCGGTCACCGATCCGGTACTGAACGATGACAGCGAAGATGACTATCAGCAGGATTCGATCGAGGTGTTCATTGATGAAGATCACGAGCGCGCGGAGTCTTACGAGAGTGATGACAAGCAGTACCGTGTGAATTATAAAAATGTGCACAGTTTCAACGGCGAAAAATGTGTGGAAGACAATATCGTATCCGCGGCAAAAGAGACGGAAGACGGATACCTTGTGGAAGCAGCCATGAAATGGACGGATATCAAGCCGGAAACAGGGACGGTGATCGGGCTGGAACTGCAGGTGAATGATGCCACCGAAAAAGGGGAACGGTCCGGTACTTTAAGCTGGGCAGATGATTCCGGCACCTGTTATCTGAACCCGTCAATGTTCGGGCATGCGGAACTGACCGAATGACGAATGTATTTTCCCATAAGACAACGGTTTTGACGAAAGGAACACCATGACAGACAAGATCGAAGTGTTTAAACAGAACAGTATCCGAATTCAAACGGAGGTAGGACCTGTATATATCGATCCGTTCGAGATCGACAGGGAGACGCATGATGCGGCTTTTGTGTTCGTGACACATGACCATTATGATCATTTTTCACCGGAAGATATCCGTAAGGTCAGTTTTGCGGATACGATCCTGATCGTGCCGGAAAGCATGGAGAAGAATGCAAAGAAAGTTGCGGATGCCGTGAAGAAGATCGAAACGGTCAGCCCGGGGAAACAATATGAGACGGACGGACTGACCTTTGAAACGGTAGCTGCGTATAACATCATGAAACCCTTTCATGCAAAGAGCGCGGGCTGGGTCGGCTATATCCTAAGCGTGAACAACCAGCGTATTTATATTGCCGGTGATACGGATGCCACAAAAGAAGCAAAAGGCGTCAGGTGTGATGTTGCGCTGGTTCCGATCGGCGGTACTTATACAATGGATGCAAAAAAAGCGGCGGAACTGATCAACGAGATCAAACCGCAGACTGCCATTCCGACGCATTATGGCAGCATAGTCGGAAAACAGTCGGATGAACGGGTTTTTGCGGAATATGTCAAAGATCCGGTCAGGGTGGAATGTAAGATCAACTTTTAGGGGGAGTGCAGGCTAAATCCTGCGAAAAGCAAATCATGTATTATTCCAGTTTCTGTATACTTGCGATCATTCTTCATATCATCATCAACCGTGATGTTCTGAAGCATGGAAAGAAAGAAGAGGTTGGCGGACCGCGTTACCGCTACAGGCAGTTTCTGCTTGCCCTGCAGGGATTCTACCTGGCGGATGTGCTTTGGGGCTTCCTGGTTGAGTACAAACTCAGGATCTTTGCGTATGCGGATACGATGCTGTTCTTTCTTTCCATGGCATTTTCCGTTCTGTTGTGGACGAAATATGTGGTTGCATTTATCGGAAGAAACGGACGACGGGCCAAAAGCTTTTTGGGAGTAGGCTGGGGGATCTTCCTTTTTGTGGTCGTTTCTCTCATTGTTAATTTCTTTTATCCCTTTGTCTTTTCTTTTTCACAGGATACCGTTTACTTTGCAGGGCGTGGAAGATATATCCTGCTCGGGCTGCAGTTTCTGCACTTTTTCCTGATCGCGGTTTATTCGCTGGTGGTGTCACTGAAAGCGGAAGGCAGGGACAAGCCTCACTATATTACCGTCTTTGTTTCCGGCGGTGTCATGACGTTGTTCATTGCATTGCAGATGGGGGATGCATTTGCACCGTTTTATACCATCGGCTGTCTGATCGCAAACTGTCTGCTTCATGTTTTTGTGGAGGAAGATGAAAAGCACGAGCAGGAAAAGATCACCGCGGTTGCACAAAAAGAGAAAGAGAGATACAACCAGATCGCGATGAGCCTGGCGACGGACTATGAAGCGATCTATTATATCAATATCGAAACCGGAAAGTATATCGAGGTTTCCGCAAGTCAGATGTATCAGTCGATGAATGTGCCGAAAACCGGTGCGGATTTTTATAAAGAGACCCGTGAGAATGCCTTCAGATACGCGCATCCTGATGACAGGGCGTTTGCCGTCAGCATGTATTACAAGGAAAAGATGCTAAGGAACCTGGAAGGCCACAGATCCTATTCCTACAAATACAGGATCATGGTCGGGGATGAAGCCAGATATTTCCGCTTTGTGGTCATGCTTTCGGATGATAAGGAGCACTTCGTTCTCTGTGCCAAGGATATCCAGGATACCATGTCAGCAGAAACGGAACTGTTAGAGGAACAGAAGAAGATCGTCACATTCAGCCAGATCGCGGAAAGCCTCGCGGCGAACTATGATGTGATCTACTACGTGGATATGGAATCGGGCGCCTATGACGGGTACAGTTCGGGTAATATCTTCGGACAACCGGACATCAATGAGCACGGAAGCGATTTTTTCGCGGAGGCGGCAAAGAATCTCGAGATCCTGATCCATCCGCAGGACCGCGACCGCATGCGCACCGTGCTGGATAAAGATCATTTGCTTACGGCATTGGAAGAGAGAAAAGAATACATCGTAAAATATCGTATGATCATCAACGGGGAGCCGCAACATACAAGGCTTTCGGTCAGAAAGACCAGCGATGGAAAACATACGATCCTGGGCGTTGAAAACATTGAAAAAGAAGTCCTGCGGGAGAAGGAGCATCTGCATGCGCTCAATACCGAGAAAGAACTGGCAAGACGTGATGAACTGACCGGGATCAGAAACAAGACCGCATTTATCGAGCTGGAAAAAGCCATACAGGAAAATCTTGACAGCGGAATGAAATATCTGCCCTTTGCCTTTTTGGTTTGTGACCTCAATGACCTGAAAAAGATCAACGATACAAAAGGACATAAGGCCGGAGATGAATATATCAGATCTTCGGCAAAACTGTTGTGTGAGATCTTTAAGCACAGCCCTGTCTTCAGAGTCGGCGGAGACGAATTTGTCGTCTTTTTACGGGGGGAAGATTACCTTTCAAGGAAAACACTCATTAAGAGACTGCATGAGGAATCCGTTGCAAACCGCGACAGGCAGGACGGACCCGTGATCGCGGCGGGACTTGCCGAATTTATACCGGAGAAAGATTCCGTTGTTTCTGAAGTATTTGACCGCGCCGATCATAAGATGTATGAAAACAAACGCGCGCTGAAGAAGAATGTATCGTAGTACATGTAATTTTTTTGAATAGATAACCGGCAGGGCCGGACAAGGAAAGGAGAAGTGAAAATGGAAAAAGTTGCAGCGTTTTTGAAAGAGGCAGGCACTTATTATCTTGCCACGATGGAGGGAGACCAGCCCCGTGTCAGACCGTTTGGTACAGCACATATTTTTGAAGGAAAACTGTATATCCAGACCGGTAAGGTAAAGAATGTTTCCAAACAGATCCATGCGAATCCCAAGGTGGAGATCTGTGCATGCACGGGCGGGGACTGGCTGAGAGTTGCCGGCACGCTTGTGGAAGATGACAGAAGAGAGGCGAGACAGTCCATGCTGGACGCTTATCCGTCCCTGCAGGGCATGTATTCCGCAGATGACGGTAATTCGGAGGTGTTCTATATAAAGGATGCCACAGCAACGTTCAGCTCATTTACGAAAGCCCCGGAAGTCATCACATTCTGACCTTTCGGATCAGCAAACTGAAAACAAAGCCTGCAGGAAGCATTTACATGCATCCTGCAGGCTTTTTGTATCGTGGAAATAACGTAATGCCGGAATGATCATTACGGAGGACGATATGCCAAAAGTAAGATAAGGTTTATCATGGCTTGACTTTTGATAACGCAGCTGATAATATATATGCGTTAGCTAATCGTGTTAGCGTACACTGTCAGCAAAAGAAAGGGACTTAGGAATTGCCAAGAGACAAGTCGGCCAGCCATATCAGGATCATGGCGGCAGCCAGAGCGGAATTTTTACGGATGGGTTATGAAAAAGCATCCATGAGGAACATTGCCGAACGCTGCGGTATGACTGCAGCGGGTATCTACCGCCACTGCAAAGATAAAGAGGACCTTTTTGACCAGCTGGTCTCTCCGGCGAAGGAGAAGCTGATGGACTGGGCATATGCGCATATGCACAGATATGAGGAACCTGTAAAGAAAAACCGGAAAGTGGTCTGGCAGGATTCCTTTATCGATATGATGCGTGAAGTGGTCTATCCGGATATGGAAGATTATCATCTGCTGATCGCCAGATCCAAAGGCAGCAAATATGAAAACTATCTTCATGATATGACCCAGATGGCGCAGGATAAGTTCCTGGAGTATCTGAAGGAACTCAGGAGTTCAGGGATCAGGGCGCCGGAAATTTCTGCGCAGCAGCTGCATCTTCTGCTGACTGCCTATCTAACCGCATTGTTTGAACCGGTTGTTCACAATTATCCTAAGGAAGAAGCAAACGAAGCGTTGGCGATGCTGGAGAAATTTTTCCTGCCGGGATGGAAGGAAATGATGGACGTCTGAAAAAATACAATTACATATGAGCAGTACGATCTCACCGTCTGGTCCTTTATCGGGATCAGGCGGTGAGTCCGTTTCAGGGGTTAGCTAACGACAGAACTTTTTTGTTAACAAAAGAAAGAAGAGGTGAAAGGAAAAATGAGCGAAGAAGCAACAAAAGAAGAAAAGAAGTGGTTTGGCACGCTTCTTTCTTATGCGAAAGGAAGCGGAGGAAGACTCTCAATATCCGTGATCTTTTCCATGATCAGCCTGTTGGCCGGCCTGATCCCGTATTATTGCGTTTACGGGATCCTGAACCGTTATATTTTAGGGGAGATCGACCGGGCATATGTGTTGGACCGGTGTCTGATCGCGCTGGCCGCTTATCTTGTGAAAGCGATCTGCTTCGGGATCTCAACCGGAATCTCGCATTATGTGGCGTTTCATGTTCTGGAAGGCTTAAGGCTTAAGGTGGCGGACACCTTTTTAAAGGCTCCTCTCGGAGAAGTCTATGCGCATTCGATCGGAGAGATCAAAAGCGTGATCGTTGACAAGATCGAGGATATCGAACCGCCGCTTGCCCATGTGGTCCCGGAGGGGGCCGGACACATCCTTCTGCCCATCGTATGCTTTGTTGCGCTGGCCCTGATCGATATACGCGTGGCGCTTGCCTCTCTTTTGGCGCTGCCGCTGGGGCTTATTTTCATGATGCTCACATTTAAACTGAGCGGAAAGAACATGGTGAAATACCAGGAAGCAAACGCAGGCATGAGCAGCATGATCGTAGAATATGTGGAAGGCATAGAGGTGATCAAAGCTTTCGGGAAGACAGGGGTAAGCTACGAAAAATTCGCCGGTTCGATACGGGATTACAGAGATTTTGTCATCGAATGGCTGAAATCAACCTGGGTTACGATGAAACTTGCTTTCGCTTTCATGCCGGCTACGTTACTGGGCGTGGTTCCGGTCTGCATATTGTTGGTGAGTAAAGGAAGCATGACGATATCCGGGATGGCTCTATGTGTGATGCTTGCCATGTCGATGGTGATCAGTATGGCCAAGATCGAGGTCTTTTCCAACGGGCTGAGACAGATGCAGTACACGGTGTTAGAGGTTAAAAAGTTTTTGGATATCAGGAGCCTGCCGGAACCGGAAACAGAACATCTGCCGGATGAATATACGATCGAACTCAAGGATGTGCATTTTACTTATGATGATGAACAGGGAGAGGTTCTCCACGGAATCGATCTTACTTTGAACGAGGGCAGCTTCACTGCGCTTGTGGGTCCGAGCGGCGGAGGAAAATCCACCGTAGCAAAGCTGATCGCCAGATTTTGGGATGTGAGCAGCGGCAGCATAAAGATCGGCGGTGTGGATCTTAAGGAAATGAAGGTGGAGACACTTGCCGATCTCGTCAGTTTCGTGACACAGGATAACTTCCTCTTTTCCAGATCGATCAGAGAAAACATCAGGCTCGGAAAGCCGGATGCGACGGATGAAGAAGTATATATCGCAGCGAGAGCCGCCTGCTGCGATGAGTTTATTCAAAAACTTCCGGACGGATATGATACGTCCGCGGGAGAGGCCGGCAAGAGACTTTCGGGCGGAGAAAGGCAGAGGATCGCCATTGCGCGTATGATGCTCAAAAACGCGCCCATCGTGATCCTGGATGAAGCAACTGCATTTACGGATCCGGAAAACGAAACAAAACTGCAGGAATCGATCGCCAATCTGACAAAAGGAAAGACGCTTTTGGTCATAGCGCACAGACTGTCTACGATCAAAAATGCGGACCGGATCGTGGTCCTTAACGACGGACGGATCGAAGATCTTGGGACGCAGGAAGAACTCATGAAAAGATCGGCCCTGTATAACAGGATGTGGCAGGCTCATGTCGGTGCCAGAAACTGGGCAGCCGGTAATAAAAAGGAGGCGTAAGAAATGTTTCGGACAATCAAAAGGATCATAGACTGGTGCGGTGAATTTAAGGCAAGCCTTTTTATCGGATTTGTATTTTCTTTCCTTTCTTCCTGGGCGGTTGCTGCGCCCGTGGCTTATGCCGGATATGTGATCGGGATACTCATATCGGATTCCGCAAAGGGGAAGGCTGTCAATACGAAGCTTGCTTTACAGAGCCTGATCGTCATTACGCTGATGGTATTGGCAAGGTTTTTGTTTGACTATCTGAAGGCGCGCTTTCACGAGAAGATCGGCTATGAACTTGTTGCGAGAGACAGGCTTAAGATCGGAGAAGCTTTGAAACGGGTATCTTTGGGTTATTTTCAGACGAATGATACGGGCGCGATCCTGAATGCCATTACGACAGGCCTTGCGACACTCGAAAACATGGGGATCCGTATGGTGGACGGCTTTATCGGAGGGTACCTGAATTTTCTGTGTATCCTGCTGTTCCTTATTTTTATCATACCCGAGTGCGCGCTGATCGCTTTGGGCGGCGTGCTTGTATCCTTTCTGTTCCTTCTGATGATATCAAAGCACAGCACTGCCAATACAAAAGTTTTGCACGATGAAAACGAACGTCTGACGAGGGCGGCGCTGGAGTATACCAGAGGCTTGCCGGTGGTCAAGTCATTCGGAATGGGAGGCGCTTCGGTAAAGGATTTTACGGCAGCCTGCGCAAGAGCCAAAAGGATCGCGCTGAAGATCGAGTGGGGCTTCATCCCGTATAACTGTCTGCATATCTTTGCACTCAAAGCGGCGAGCGTATGGATGATTCTTGCGGTCATTTATGCGGGGCTTGCGGGGAAACTGGAACTTTCCATGGTACTGATCGTGTCATTTCTGTCCATGTCGGTCTTTAATTCCGTTGAACCCATTGCGGACAGCGCCCATGTTCTGTCCGTGATCAATAACGCTTTCGATAAGATGGAGATGTTCTCTGACACCAATCTGCTGGATGCAAAAGGAAAAGAGATCAGACCGAAAACGTATGATATTGCCTTTTCGAATGTGGACTTTTCCTATTACAATGCGAGAATGACCGAGAACAGAAAAGTGCTTAAGGATGTATCTTTCTTAATCCCCGAAGGGACCACTACGGCGATCGTAGGCCCTTCGGGAAGCGGTAAGACGACGATCTGCAATCTGATCGCGAGATTTTATGATGTGACGCAAGGGAAGATCACCCTGGGCGGGATCGATGTGAAGGAATACAGCTTAGACAGCCTGCTTCGCAATATCTCCATGGTTTTTCAGAATGTGTACCTGTTCCATGATACGATACGTGCAAACATCTGTTTCGGCAGGGACAACGTATCGGAAGAAGAGATGATCGAAGCGGCAAAGAAGGCGCGCTGCCACGATTTTATCATGGAACTGCCGGATGGATATGATACCGTGATCGGAGAGGGCGGTGGAACACTTTCCGGCGGACAGAAGCAGAGGATCTCGATCGCAAGAGCCATCCTCAAGGATTCACCGATCATCATTCTGGATGAATCGACGGCCAGCATCGATCCCGAGAACGAACACCTGATACAGGGCGCGCTTACGGAACTGTCCAAAGGAAAGACGGTGATCATCATTGCGCACAGACTCGCTACGATCGAGGCAGCGGACCAGATCCTTGTTGTGGATGACGGGCGGATCGTGGAAAAAGGCAAACACGAGGAACTTGTCAAACTGAACGGGAAGTATGCCGGATTTGTAAGGATCAGACGGGAAGCGGAGAACTGGCAGATCGCCTGATGCGATCACAGCAATACAAAAGAGTTTGAACACCTCCCTTGAGGAAATGGGAGTGGAATAGTATGATAAGATCGTTGTACGGTTTTTGAAACATGTCCCTCAAAGGAGAAAATATATGAAACTCGAAACCATAATAATGGAGTGTGGCTATTTTCGTTTTCGTGGTTGACAAGAGAACAAATGTTCGATATAATCAAAATATCGAACGGTTGTTCTCTTGTGGGCCTCACATATGTCAGAACTGAAAGATGTCATAACTTCATACAACAACCTGTCATTCAGTGATCGTATTGTGTTTTATACCACCATCTCAAATGATAT
>CACZBD010000008.1 GCA_902779305.1 uncultured Lachnospiraceae bacterium
ACTGTTAGACCTGAGGCTCTACCTCTGCGTTCAGTGTCGGAATAATTAAAACGGTGATCTCAAAAAAGAGCTTGACAAGAGGTCACTTCATAACAGGAGTACAAATTGGGTAAGAAACTGATCATTACCGAAAAACCTTCTGTTGCGGAGTCTTTTTCGCATGTGCTGCATGTGAAACATGACAGAAGAAGAGGGTATTCAGAAAATGATGAATATGTGATCACCTGGTGTTACGGGCATCTTGTGCAGATGGTCTATCCGGACAGTTATGATCAAAAATACGAGAAATGGAAACTCGAAGATCTGCCGTTTTTGCCAAAGGACTATCAGTACGGCGTCGTTGAAAGCGCCAAAAACCAGTACGAGATCGTGCACATGCTGTTGCACAGAGACGATATCGACACGGTTCTGTGGGCAGGAGACTCGGGAAAAGAAGGACAGACCATAGAGGAAAATATCAGAAACTACGGCGGTGTCAGAGACGGCATGACAGAACTCCGTGTGTGGCTGGATTCCTTTACGGATGAAGAGATCTTAAAAGGCATCAAAGAAGCAAAACCGATGTCCGATTATGCGCTTTTGGGGCGCTCGGGGATCATGCGTTCCATAGAGGATTACAGCCTCGGGATCAATTTTTCAAGGGTGTTGACTTTAAAATATGCAAGACTGTTAAATGATGCCGCGGCGACCAAAAAATATGCCGCGATCGCGATCGGACGCGTGATGACCTGTGTGCTCGGCATGGTCGTGAACAGGGAACGCCAGATCCGTGAGTTTGTCGAAACACCGTTTTACAAAGTGATCGGGAATTTTTCGGATGCAAAACTGAATGCCGAATGGAAGTCTGCAAAGCCCAGTAAATATGAAAACTCGCCGCTTCTGTACAAGGAAAACGGGTTCAATAAAGAAGAGGATGCGAAAGCGCTGATCGAGTCATTAAGCGGGTATGACGGTGTCGTGACGGAAGTCGGCAAGCAGAATGCGAAGAAGAAGGCGCCGCTTTTGTTCAACCTTGCGGAGCTGCAGCTGGAATGTTCCAAGCGGTTTAAGCTTTCCCCGGACCAGACGCTGAATGTCGCGCAGGAATTATACGAAAAGAAATACACCACCTACCCGAGGACCGATGCGAGAGTACTGAGCACGGCCATCGCAAAAGAGATCGCAAAAAATATCACGGGTCTTAAGAACCATGCGCCTTTCAGTGATTTTTGCGAAGAGATCCTGTCGAAGAACCTGTACAAAGGGATCGAAAAAAGCGCTTATACGGATGATTCCAAGATCACGGACCATTATGCGATCATTCCGACAGGGTTTACCGGCAGCGTCGATAAACTGCCCGAGATCCAGCAGAAAGTATACGATCTGATCGCAAGACGTTTCCTTGCTATTTTTTATCCGAATGCAGTCTATACGACGGTAAAACTGATCCTTCAGGTGCAGAGTGAGCCGTTTTCCGTTTCCGCAAAAGTGTTGAAAGATCCGGGCTATATGAAAGTTTCGGGACTGCCGCAGGAAAAGGAAGCAAAGGGCGCAAAAGAAGAAGACGGCGAAGAGGAAGAGGAATTTTCCGGTTCCAAGGAAGACCTGATCAAATTCTGTGAAAGTGTCAAAAAAGGCGATACCGTAAAACTGAACAGCATGAAGATCAAGGAAGGCAAGACCTCCCCGCCGAAGCGTTACAGTGACGGAACGCTGATCATTGCCATGGAAAATGCCGGAAATCTTATTGAAGACGAAGAACTCAGGGAGCAGATCAAGACCACCGGCATCGGCACCAGCGCCACAAGAGCCGAGATCTTAAAAAAACTATTCAATATCCGCTATCTGCATCTGAACCAGAAGACACATATCGTTACGCCCGAAAAGATCGGAGAGATGATCTATGAGGTGGTAAATTTAAGCGTTCCCTCACTCTTAAACCCGGAAATGACCGCCAACTGGGAAAAGGGGCTGGAAGGGATCGTGAACGGCACGGTCGATGATGGGGAATACCGGGAAAAACTCGAAGAGTTCATCCGGACGGAATCCACGAAAATGATCTCGACGGATCTGACGGACGAACTGGTAAAAAGGATCCATCCGTTCACTTCCGAAGAAAGCAAAGGCGCGGCAACGAGAATGAATTTAAACATTCCCTGTCCCGACTGCGGCGGAGAACTGACAACGACAAAGTTCGGATACGGCTGCAGTAACTATTTCTCGGAGGATGAATCCAAAAAATGCAAATTCAGTGTCGGAACGATCGCAGGCGTCAACCTTACAAAAGAGCAGTTTGCCAAACTGATCACGGAAGGCAAAACCCCTGTGATCGACGGCTTTTATTCGAAGAAAAAGAAGAAGAAATTTTCTGCCGCTTTGAAACTCAGTAAAGATGAGGATAACAAGACCGTTGTGGTCTTTGATTTTGACGAAGCTGACAAAGCTTCTTTTGATGATCTGAAATGTCCCGTCTGTGGGAAAAGCATCGTGGAAACGGCGACAGGGTTTGCCTGCAGCGCGCATGAAGAAGACGGTTGTGCTTTTTCGATCGGTGAAGTGATGGGAGTAAAACTGAACAAAAGCCAGGTGGTATCATTGATCCGTTACGGGAAGACCGGCGTTATTAAGGGTCTTAAGTCCCCGAAAAACGGTGAAACGTTCTCTGCTAAGATCGGACTGAACAAGGATGAAGAAGGAAAAGTCAAGGGCTTCAAACTGCTTGTTTAAAGGCAGGTTGTGTTTGATTTCGGCAGGACTTTATGATAAGATATGCTGTGATCAAGAATCCTAAAATCATGATATAAGGAGGATAATATGATTTACTCAACAGAAGTAAAGAACATGTGTCCTGTAAAGCAGGGCGTACATCATGGCGCAGCGCCGATCCCCGAAGAAGCAAAGTGGGTGCAGGCCAAAAAGGTTGAGGATATTTCCGGCTATACTCACGGTATCGGCTGGTGCGCACCTCAACAGGGTGGCTGCAAGCTTTCCCTGAATGTCAAAGACGGGATCATCCAGGAAGCGCTGGTGGAAACGATCGGCTGCTCCGGCATGACTCATTCCGCAGCGATGGCAGCTGAGATCCTTCCGGGACTGACCATTCTGGAAGCACTGAACACAGACCTTGTCTGCGATGCGATCAACACTGCAATGAGAGAACTCTTCCTGCAGATCGTATACGGCAGAACACAGAGTGCGTTTTCGGAAGACGGACTGCAGATCGGTGCAGGTCTGGAAGACCTTGGCAAAGGCGGACGTTCCATGGTCGGCACGACTTACGGTACGCTGAGCAAGGGACCCCGTTACCTGGATCTGACAGAAGGATACATCACACAGGTCGCTCTGGATGAAGAAGATCAGATCATCGGTTACAAATACGTAAACTTCGGCAAGATGATGGACTTCATCAAAGCCGGCGATGATGCGAACACGGCACTTGAAAAAGCTTCCGGACAGTACGGCAGAGTTGCTGATGCCGCACGCCTGATCGATCCGAGAAAAGAATAAGCGGCAGAGAATAGGAGGAAATTATTATGGCATTATTTGAATCATATGAAAGAAGAGAGCCTCAGATTCTTGCTGTTTTGAAGGAATACGGCATCTCTTCGATTGAAGAGTGTAAGAAGATCACAGAAGATGCGGGCCTGGATGTATACTCCATGATCGAAAACATTCAGCCGATCTGTTTTGAAAATGCAAAGTGGGCATATACGGTTGGCGCAGCCATCGCGATCAAGAAGAACTGCCGCAAGGCTTCCGAAGCGGCTGCAGCGATCGGCATCGGCCTGCAGGCATTCTGCATTCCCGGTTCCGTAGCGGATCGCCGTAAGGTTGGTCTCGGACACGGTAATCTCGGAAAGATGCTTCTTGAAGAAGATACCGAATGCTTTGCATTCCTTGCAGGACATGAGTCTTTTGCAGCTGCTGAAGGCGCGATCGGTATCGCAGCCAAAGCCAACAAAGTACGTCAGAAACCGCTCCGTGTCATCTTAAACGGTCTCGGCAAAGACGCAGCACAGATCATTTCCCGTATCAACGGTTTTACTTATGTTGAGACAAAATACAATTATTTCACCGGTGAAGTTGAGGAAGTATTCCGCAAATGCTACTCCAAGGATCCCGAATCTCCGAGAGCAAAAGTCAACTGCTACGGCGCAAACGACGTACAGGAAGGCGTTGCGATCATGTGGAAGGAAAATGTGGATGTTTCCATTACCGGTAACTCCACGAACCCGACCAGATTCCAGCATCCGGTTGCAGGCACATACAAGAAAGAACGCGTTGAAGCCGGTAAGAAGTACTTCTCGGTTGCTTCCGGCGGCGGCACGGGCCGTACACTGCATCCCGATAACATGGCTGCAGGTCCTGCTTCCTACGGTATGACGGATACAATGGGTCGTATGCATTCCGATGCACAGTTTGCAGGTTCCTCCTCCGTTCCGGCTCATGTAGAGATGATGGGTCTCATCGGTGCAGGAAACAACCCGATGGTAGGTATGACGGTAAGTACCGCCGTATCGATCGAAGAGGCTGCAAAAGCAGGTAAATTCTAAGATTTTTACGAATATGGCCGGGACGGTTTATGCCGTCCCGGTTTTTTTGCGAAAAAATGTTAAGAAAATTCTATTTTTTCTTTTCTATTTGCTGAAAATTTGGTACAATACATGTTACATGATACCTGCATATCTGATTTCATATGGACGCAGTGATTCATTCATTAAATTTTTTAGGAGGAATGACTTACATGGCAAAGAAGACAACCAAGACCGGTGCAGAAGAAGCGGCAGTTGAAAACAAGGTAGCGGAAAAGGCCGAAAAAGCTGCAGTCAAGGTCAAAGCAAATGTGAAAGAAGATGCACAGACAAGTGCGAAAGATGCAGTGGGAGAAGGGGTTAAGACAGTAGAAAAAGCTGCAAAACCTGCAGCGAAACCGAAGGCTTCCGCCAAAAAAGAAGTCAAAGCTGAAGTAAAAGAAGAAGTCAAGGAAGAAGTAAAGAAGGAAGCTGCGAAAGCGGTTACCGTAACAAAAGCGGAGGTCAAAGAAGAAGTGAAAGAAGAAGTCAAAGCTGAAGTGAAGGAAGAAGTTAAGCAGGAAGAGAAGAAAGAAGCAGCTGCAGTTGAAACAGTTTCCGATAACAATGTGGATCTGAAAGCGATCGTTGATCTTCTGAATGAGATCAAAGAATCCAACAACAAGCAGATGAAATACTTAAAGCGCCAGAGTACCTGGGCTTTAGTCAGCTCCATTCTTGCTCTTGTTGTAGTGATCGCCATTGCGATCGTCGGGATCGCAAGCGCACCGAAGATCGTCAAGGTTGTCAATGAAGTAGATACGGTTCTTGTGGATGCGCAGGAGATCCTTGCAAACGCGGAGGGCATCATGGCCAATGCGGACGAGATCGTTACCAGTGTGAACGGCATGATGGGTGAGATCAACAATGTTATGACAAACGTAGACGTTGTGACCGATAACCTTGCAAAGACCGATCTGACTTCCATGTTTAATAATGTCAATGAACTTGTCGTACAGAGTGAAGCAGGTATTTCCGATGCCATGGTGAAGATCGACGCGATCGATATCGATGCTTTGAACGGCGCGATCCAGGATCTTGAGAAGATCGTGAACCCGCTTGCGAAACTGTTCGGCGGAAAGAAATAAACGTTTACTATTTTCAGAGGGAGAGTATAAGCCATGACAGGCGCAGATGCAATGGTTAAATGCCTTGAAGAAGAAGGCGTTAAGACAGTTTTTGGTTATCCCGGCGTAGCCATCTGCCCGTTTTTCAACAGTATCTTACAAACAAAGATCAAACGCGTGCTTGTCCGCACTGAGCAGAATGCTGCTCATGCGGCAAGCGGATACGCGCGTTCCTTAAATACCGTCGGAGTCTGTGTCGCAACATCAGGCCCCGGCGCAACAAATCTGATCACCGGCATCGCTACAGCCTATGCCGATTCCATTCCTTTGATCTGTATTACCGGGCAGGTGGAGACAACCCTGCTCGGTTCTGATGTATTTCAGGAAGCGGATATTACCGGAGCTGCGGAATCTTTTGTCAAATACAGCTATCTGATCAAAGACGTCAATGATATCCCGAGAATCTTCAAAGAAGCGTTCCATATCGCATCCACAGGGCGGAAAGGTCCTGTGCTCATTGACGTGCCGATGGATATCCAGAATGCAATGATCCAGAGGTTTAAATATCCGCAGGAAGTATCGTTAAGGACCTACAAGCCTACGATCAAAGGGCATGCTGTGCAGATCAAGAAAGTCTTTAAAGAGCTTTCCCGCGCCAAGAGGCCGATCATCTGTGCGGGCGGCGGTGTGATCTTAAGCGGCGCCAAAGAACTTCTGAAGGATTTTTCCCATAAATACGGGATCCCGGTTGTCTCTACAATGATGGGGATCGGTGTGATGCCGACCAACGATCCGTATTATTTCGGAATGGTCGGAAATAACGGCAAAGCCTATGCCAACCGTGCCATGAACGAATCGGATCTGCTGATCATGATCGGCGCAAGAGTCGCGGACCGCGCGGTTTCCCAGCCGGATCTGATCACGGAAAATAAAGTCCTGATCCATATCGATGTGGATCCCTGTGAGATCGGTAAGAATGTCGGCCCGCATATCCCGCTGGTCGGCGATATCTCTGCCATTTTCGAAGACTTTAAAAATCATGATATCACCGTGGATTACCGTTTATGGAATGAGACACTGAACCGTTATAAGGACGAATATGTCGTCAACAGGGATATCAATGCGGATTACCCGGATCCTGCCGAGATCGTGTCCAAACTTTCCGAAGAGATGGATTTTAACGCGATCTATGTGGCGGATGTCGGGCAGAACCAGATGTGGTCCTGCAACTATCATATCGTAAAGAACGGGATCTTCTTAACTTCCGGCGGCATGGGCACGATGGGATATTCGATCCCGGCGGCCATGGGCGCAAGGATAGGGAGCAACAGACAGGTTGTTGCCGTATGCGGAGACGGTTCCTTCCAGATGAGCATGATGGAACTTGCCACGATCAAACAGCACGATATTCCTGTCAAGATCGTGATCTTTAACAACGGTTATCTCGGACTTGTCAGGGAATACCAGGATAAAGCCTATAAAGGAAAGTATTCGATGGTCGATCTTACCGGCAGCCCGGATTATTCCAAGATCGCGGCAGCTTATGACATTCCCTACATGAAGATCACAAGTCCGGAAGGGATCCGCAAGAAGATCCGCGCATTTTTAAAGGATGACAAGACGGCCATACTCGAGTGCAGTATCGATCCGTTCTGTTTTGCCAAATAAGGGGAGAAGAGCATGAAGAGATTATATTATGTTCTGGTGGAAAACCGTTCCGGCGTTCTGATGAAAGTTGCCGGTCTGTTTTCGAGAAGATGTTTTAATATTGATTCCCTGGCTGTGGGAGAAACGGACGATCCGAATGTGGCTTCCATCACGATCGTGTCTTCCGGCGACGCGACAACGCTTGAACAGATCGAGAAACAGCTGAACAAAAAGATCGATGTGATCAAGATCAAGACCTTCAAAGAGAGTGAAAGCATCTCCAGAGAACTCGTTCTGATCAAAGTCAAATACAATAAGAACAACCGCAAGGAACTGATGGATATCTGTGAGATCCTGCATGCGGAGATCGTTGACATTTCCAAGACGCTGATGACGATCCAGCTTTGCGCGACTCCCGATAAGATCGCGCTTCTCATGCAGATGCTTGCCAGTATTCCGGTCGTTGAAGTGGCAAGGACCGGGACGCTTGCGCTGCAAAAATGTCATTTGGATCAATAGTCCATAACCCCATGTTATGTATCACATGAATATCCCCTATAGATTGACATAGCCATATGTGCAATCTATAATATTTTTAATGATTTTTACACAGAAAGCGTATATCCATGCAGAAGAAAGTATTTCAGATCATCGTTGACAACACGGCAGGCGTACTGAGCCGGATCTCCGGTCTGTTTTCCAGAAGAGGATACAATATCGAGAGCATTACGGCCGGAACAACGGCAGATCCGCGGTTTACCAGGATCACCATCGTTGCGAACGGGGATCTGGATATTCTCGACCAGATCGAGAAACAGGTCAGCAAACTGATCGATGTCAGGAATGTCAGGGAACTGGTTCCGGATGAATCCGTATTCCGGGAACTGATCATGATCAAAGTCGCTGCAAATGCGGAACAGCGCCCCGGGATCATTGCCGTTTCCGATATCTTCCGCGCAAAGATCGTGGATGTTGCGCCCGATTCGCTGATGATCGAACTGACAGGCAATCAGGCCAAGATCGAAGCATTTCTGAAACTGCTGGACGGCTATGAGATCTTAGAGATCGCAAGGACCGGGATCGCAGGCCTTTCCAGAGGCAGTGACAATGTTCTGTATTTTGACTGAACTTTGATTTTTATTAAGAGCAGGTCATTTTTAAACAGATATATCAAAATCACAGGAGGCACTACAAATGGCAAGAATTTTCTATCAGGAAGACTGTAACTTATCCATGCTTGACGGCAAGACCATCGCGATCATCGGCTATGGCAGTCAGGGACATGCACATGCGCTGAATGCAAAAGAATCCGGCTGCAACGTGATCATCGGACTGTATGAAGGGTCCAGATCCTGGGACAAAGCCGTAAAGCAGGGATTTGACGTGTATACGGCTGCAGAAGCAGCTAAGAAGGCTGATATCATCATGATCCTGATCAATGATGAGAAGCAGGCCGACATGTACAAAAAGGATATCGAGCCGAATCTGGAGGCTGGTAATATGCTGATGTTTGCACATGGCTTCAACATTCATTTCGGCTGCATCGTTCCGCCCAAGGATGTGGATGTGACCATGATCGCACCCAAAGGCCCCGGCCATACCGTTCGCAGCGAATACCAGGCGGGAAAAGGTGTTCCCTGTCTTGTGGCTGTGGAGCAGGATGCTACCGGAAAAGCGCTTGATATGGCACTTGCTTATGCGCTTGCGATCGGCGGCGCAAGAGCCGGTGTGCTTGAGACCACATTCAGGACCGAGACCGAAACGGATCTGTTCGGTGAGCAGGCCGTTCTTTGCGGTGGTGTCTGCGCTCTGATGCAGGCAGGCTTCGAAACACTTGTGGAAGCCGGTTATGATGAGAGAAACGCATACTTCGAATGCATCCATGAAATGAAACTGATCGTGGATCTGATCTATCAGTCCGGATTTGCCGGCATGCGTTATTCCATTTCCAACACGGCTGAGTACGGCGATTATATTACAGGTCCGAAGCTGATCACGGAAGAGACCAAGAAGACCATGAAGAAGATCCTTTCCGATATTCAGGACGGTTCTTTTGCAAAACAGTTCCTGCTCGATATGTCTCCTGCAGGCCGTCAGGTTCATTTTAAGGCCATGCGGAAACTTGCAAGCGAACATCCTTCCGAGAAAGTCGGTGAAGAGATCCGTAAGCTTTACAGCTGGAACAATGAGGAAGACAAGCTGATCAACAACTGATCGGATCACAAGTTTTTGTTCGGATCTGATGACCGGATATCAAAAGGAAACGGTATATTCCGTTTCCTTTTTTATGTCAAAATTCTTTTTTTCATGGTTGCATTTAAAGTGCGAAACATATAAACTATATATGGTGAGTATTTTTACAGGAGGACACAAGATATGGGTTATAAATCCGATATTGAGATCGCGCAGGAATGTAAGATGAAGAAGATCACCGAGATCGCAAAGGTCGCCGGTGTTGATGAGAAGTATCTGGAACAATACGGGAATTATAAAGCAAAAGTGGATTATTCCCTGCTGAAGGATTATGCGGACAAACCGGACGGCAAGCTGGTGCTCGTTACGGCGATCAATCCGACACCTGCGGGAGAGGGGAAGACTACGACGACCGTCGGCCTTGCGGACGGCATGAGAAAACTGGGCAAGAATTGTCTGGTGGCGCTTCGTGAGCCTTCTTTGGGACCTGTGTTCGGTGTTAAAGGCGGCGCTGCCGGCGGCGGATACGCGCAGGTTGTTCCGATGGAAGACATCAATCTGCATTTTACGGGTGATTTTCATGCGATCGGCGCAGCCAACAATCTGCTTGCTGCTATGTTAGATAACCATATTCATCAGGGCAATGCCTTAAAGATCGATCCGAAGAAGATCACCTGGCACAGAGCTGTCGACATGAATGACAGGGAACTGCGTAATATCGTGATCGGACTCGGCGGCAAAGGTGACGGGATCGTGCGTGAGGATTCTTATGATATCACGGTCGCGTCAGAGATCATGGCAGTGCTTTGCTTATCCAGCGATATCACGGATCTGAAAGCGCGCTGCGCAAGGATCATTGTCGGATATAATACAGACGGAAAGCCTGTCACCGCAGGGGATCTCAAGGCACAGGGCGCTATGGCGGCACTGTTAAAAGATGCGCTGAAGCCCAACCTCGTACAGACACTCGAAGGTACACCCGCATTTATTCATGGTGGTCCGTTTGCGAATATTGCGCACGGCTGCAATTCGGTTACGGCGACCAGGATGGCCATGAAATTATCGGACTATACGATCACGGAAGCCGGATTCGGCGCAGATCTCGGGGCAGAGAAATTCCTCGATATCAAGTGCCGCATGGCAGGACTGACACCGTCCGCTGTTGTGATCGTTGCCACGGTCAGAGCGCTCAAGCATCACGGAGGCGTTGCCAAGGCAGATCTGAATGAAGAGAATCTTGATGCGCTGACAAAAGGTCTTCCGAACCTGCTGCAGCATGTGGATAACATCAAGAATGTTTATAAACTGCCCTGTGTGGTTGCGATCAATGCGTTTCCGACGGATACCAAAGCGGAACTTGATCTTGTAGAAGCAAAATGCAGGGAGCTTGGCGTAAACGTTGCGCTTTCGGAAGTCTGGGCCAAAGGCGGAGAGGGCGGCATCAAACTGGCGGAAGAAGTTGTCAGACTCTGTGAAGAGAAGAATGAATTCACCTTCTCCTATACGGATGACATGAGCATTTACGAGAAGATGGAAGCGATCGCGAAGAAGATCTACCATGCGGACGGCATTCAGCTTGTCGGCAACGCAGTGAAACAGATCAAAGAACTGGAAGATCTCGGATTCTCCAAGCTTCCCGTCTGCATGGCCAAGACGCAATACAGTTTTTCGGATGATCCCTTAAAACTCGGTGCACCCCGTGATTACACCGTTCAGGTGCGTAACCTGAAAGTATCCGCAGGTGCCGGATTCATCGTTGCACTGACAGGCGACATCATGACCATGCCGGGACTTCCGAAGGTACCCGCGGCAGAGAAGATCGATGTGGACGAGAACGGCGTGATCTCCGGATTGTTCTAATATATCGGGTATATCTCGTTTTAATATCTCGGAATCAGGTACATAACTTTTCCGAAGAGCGTTGAAAAGCGATGAGGAAAATGTTATGGACCTGAATATCCGGATCATCATCAAACATTCATTAGGGTAGCTGATATGAAATCTCTGAAAACATTTCTTTTGGCCGTTTTGGCAGGCTTATCCATCAGCATCGGCGGGATCGTCTTTTTGTCCTGCGAATCCAAAGTTGCCGGTGCGATCTTCTTTACGATCGGACTCTTTACGGTCTGTACATTCGGGCTGAATCTATTTACAGGCAAAGTCTGTTACGCACTCGATAACAAAGCATCCTATATTTTAGATCTCATTTTGATCTGGTGCGGAAATTTTACCGGCTGTATTTTAACCGGCCTTGCGATGCGTCTGACACGTGTCGCACCAACGCTTATCGAAACGGCGCAGGCCGTCTGCGATAAGAAACTGTCCGGCAGCCCGCTCAGTACCATCATTTTGGGACTGTTCTGCAATATCTGTATCTATATCGCAGTCGACGGATATAAGAACAATCCGCATGAGATTGGAAAGTACTTAGCGCTTCTTTTCGGCGTTACCGTGTTCATCCTTTGCGGATTTGAACACTGTGTTGCCAATATGTTCTATTTTTCCATGGCAGGGATTTTTACGGGAAATATGATCGTATTTCTCCTGCTGAACACCTTGGGAAACATAATCGGCGGTCTTTTGATCCCGTGTATGTTTAAAATTATTAAAAAGTAACAATGTGGGGTTACAAAAAGGAGGTAGTAGTATGACAGGTTTTCCATTAATCATCGTTTTTGTTCTGGCGATCGTTCTGATGATCGTTATGATCTCGAAGTTCAAGATCCATCCGTTTATTTCCATCATGTGTATTTCGCTTTTACTGGGATTGATCGCAGGGATCCCGCTTGTTGATGTCACATTGGAAGACGGTTCCAAGCAGTCCGGCATTGCCACGGTCATCGGGCAGGGCTTTTCCGGAACCTTTACTTCGATCGGTATCGTCATCATTTTCGGCGCTTTGATCGGAAGTATTCTGGAACAGACCGGAGCAGCATTGAAGCTTGCCGACATGGTGATCAAACTTGTAGGTAAGAAACATCCGGTACTCGCAATGGAACTTATGGGCTGGGTCGTTTCCATCCCGGTTTTCTGCGATTCCGGTTTTGTTATCTTAAACCCGATCCGTAAAGCGCTTGTAAGCAGGACCGGAGCTTCTTCCGTTGCAATGTCCATTGGACTTGCTTCCGGTCTGTTCGCATCCCATGTATTTATTCCGCCGACACCAGGACCGATCGCAGCAGCGAATACGCTCGGCATCGGCGATAATCTGTTACTGGTCATGGGACTTGGTGTTCTTTGCTCGATCCTGCCGCTTGCAGCTGCATATTTCTATGCGCTGATCATCGGGAAAAAGGTAAAAGCTGATGATGAGGCAGATGCTGCGGAGATCACAAAGAGTTATGAAGAACTGGTTGCCGAATACGGAAAACTTCCGAACGGCTTCTCCGCACTTGCGCCGATCATCGTTCCGATCATCCTGATGGCACTTTCATCCATTTTCACAATGGCCAAAGCGGAAGGTGCTTTCCCGGATATCATGAAATTCCTCGGAACACCGATCATCGCGCTTGCTGTCGGCGTGATCTTTGCTGCAGTACAGCTTTACGGTGCCGGAAAGATGAAAGATTTCTACAATATCTGCAATGATACCTTAAAGACGGTCGGCCCGATCCTGTTTGTTACGGCGGCCGGCGGTGTTCTCGGCAAGGTGATCGCTTCCACGGATATGGTTCCTTATATTTCCGATCATGCAGAGGTATTGTCCGCAATGGGTATTTTCTTCCCGTTCCTGCTGTCTGCGATCTTGAAGTCGGCACAGGGTTCCTCGACCGTAGCGCTGACCACAACGGCAGGTATCGTGGCGCCGTTACTTCCGGTACTCGGGTTTACCACGCCTGTACAGGTTGCGCTTGTATGTATGGCGATCGGCGCCGGCGCAATGACCGTATCTCATGCGAATGATTCCTATTATTGGGTTGTTACGAACTTCGGTGCCATGACTCCGGAGCGCGGTTACAAGACCTGGACGGTCGGCACCCTGATCATGGGTATTGCAGCGATCATCGAGATCTTCCTGTTAAGTCTTTTCATGCACTAACATTTACTAAGGGAGAATAAGATATGAACGAAGCTTTACGAAAAGACGCGGACAGGATCATTTCCGGATCCCTGCAGGCTGTTTTGCCGGATGAAGCAGTAAAAAGAGCCCTGCAGGACTTTAAGCCGGGAAGCGGTAAAGTGGTTCTGGTCGCCGCCGGAAAAGCAGCCTGGCAGATGGCTTCAACGGCTGCAAAAGTGCTCCCGCATCTTGATGATGGGATCGTGGTCACGAAATACGATCATGTAAAAGGCGAGATCCCGCATGTGGCCTGTTATGAAGCCGGACATCCGGTTCCGGATGAAAACAGCTTTGCAGCTACGGAAAAAGCCCTTGCACTTGTCGAAGGACTCGGTGAAAATGATACCGTGGTATTTCTGTTGTCGGGCGGTGGCAGCGCATTGTTTGAAAAGCCTCTGATTCCCGGAGAAGAGCTGCAGGATATCACCAAACAGTTACTGGCGTGCGGCGCGGATATCGTTGAAATGAACACGGTCAGGAAGCGTCTGAGCGGGGTCAAAGGCGGAAGATTTGCGCTTGCGGCTGCTCCCGCAAAAGTTTTCGGTATCGTTTTAAGCGATATCTTAGGCGATCCGCTCGATATGATCGCAAGCGGTCCTGCTTATCCGGATGCCTCAACCTGTGAAGAAGCGTTGGAGATCGTTTCACGCTACGGATTGAAACTGTCCGATCAGGCTATGTCTTTGCTCCGCGAAGAAACGCCGAAGAAACTGGACAATGTTGAGACACAGATCACGGGATCTGTTCGGGAGCTTTGCAAAGCAGCGGAGAACGAATGCAGAAAACTTGGGTATGAACCCGTATTCCTGACGGACGAATTATGCTGCGAAGCAAGAGAGGCCGGGTCATTGCTTGCAAGTATTGCGAGAAGCCATGCCGGAAGCGGCAATAAACTTGCCTTTATCGCCGGCGGAGAGACTGTCGTTCACCTGAAAGGTACCGGTAAAGGCGGGAGAAATCAGGAACTGGCATTAGCTGCAGCTATCGGCATCGACGGGTTGGACGGTGTAGCCGTATTTTCTCTCGGAAGCGACGGAACGGACGGACCGACGGATGCGGCAGGCGGTTATACCGACGGCACCACGGTCAGCGATCTGAAGGCAAAAGGAATGCAGATCCGGTCGTATCTTGACAACAATGATGCCTACAATGCATTAAAAGCGGTTGATGGCCTGATCGTTACCGGCGCTACGGGTACCAATGTGAATGATGTATCCGTTCTGCTGATCAACCGGTAAAGACGGGCGAACGATAATCTTTTATAATTTCATAAAGTATTTGACACGATAGGGCACTTCCTGTATAATATCTGCGTATGCCGCGTGGCGAGGTTATAAGTGACAAGGTCCACCGAAGCCAGCGAGAAATTGTAATAGGAGGTGCCCTATGTACGCGATTATTGCAACAGGCGGGAAGCAGTATAAGGTTTCCGAAGGCGATATCATCAAAGTGGAAAAGCTTTCGGCAGAAGCCGGAGATACTGTGACATTTGATCAGGTTCTTGCTGTCAGTGATAAAAAGCTTCTGGTCGGTGAAGATGTAGCTTCTTCCACCGTTTCCGGTACGGTCGTAGAGAATGGCAAAGATAAGAAAGTCATTGTTTACAAGTACAAGAGAAAAAGCGGTTATCACAAAAAGAACGGTCATAGACAAGCATACACAAAGGTTAAGATTGAAAAAATCAACGCATAAATATGTTTGTTAGGTGACAGTCATGATTACTGCAAAGGTTCTGAAAGATCATAAAGGGATCATTCAAGGCTTCAGTGTGCAGGGACATGCGTTGTTTGACCGCAAAGGAAAAGATATCGTTTGTTCTGCGGTGTCCATCCTTACCATCAATACGGTCAATGCACTTGAAGAATTCACAAAGGCAAGATTTTCACTGGAACAGGAAGACGGAATCTCGCTGTTTTTCAAGGATGATCCCGATGAAAAAGCACAGCTATTGATAAATACCTATCTTTTGGGACTGCAGGGAATCGAAAAAGAGTACGGAGATTATTTCAGATTATCAGTCGAGGAGGTGTGGAAATGTTAAGATATGACCTTCAGTTATTTGCTCATAAAAAAGGTGTAGGCTCTACCAAGAACGGCAGAGACTCCGAAGCCAAGAGACTTGGCGCAAAAAGAGCTGACGGACAGTTTGTAAAGGCCGGAAACATCCTTTACAGACAGCGCGGGACCAAGATCCATCCGGGCGTCAATGTCGGCAAAGGCGGAGATGATACACTGTTTGCTCTTGTTGACGGTGTTGTACGCTTTGAAAGAAAAGGAAAAGACCGTAAACAGGCTTCCGTATATCCGGTTGAGCAGTAAGAAGAAACGGTAGATGTAAATGAGCGTGCAAGACTCGGTATTTGAGTCTTGCACATTTCTATTTTGAGGAAAAATATGTTTGCAGACAGAGCAAAAATCTATGTGCGCAGCGGAAAAGGCGGCGACGGACATGTTTCTTTCAGAAGAGAGAAATATGTGGCAAGCGGCGGTCCTGACGGCGGAGACGGCGGTAACGGCGGAGATGTGATCTTCGAGATCGATGAAGGCATGAATACGCTGACCAATTTCCGCCATATTCGCAAATATTGTGCCGGAGACGGTGAAAACGGCGGCAAACGCAACTGCAGAGGAAAAAGCGGTGAAGACATCGTGATCAAAGTCCCCGCCGGAACCGTCTTAAAGGAAGCGGAATCCGGAAAAGTCATCCTGGATATGTCAGGGGATAACAAACGCGTGGTTCTGTTAAAGGGCGGCAAAGGCGGAAACGGAAACCAGCATTATGCCACTTCAACGATGCAGGCCCCCAAATATGCGCAGCCCGGACAGAGCGCACAGGAACTGAATATCGCCATGGAATTGAAAGTGATCGCGGATGTCGGTCTGATCGGTTTTCCGAATGTCGGGAAATCCACCTTTCTTTCCAAAGTCAGCAATGCGCGTCCGGAGATCGCAAATTATCATTTTACGACATTAAGTCCGCATTTGGGAGTTGTTGATCTGAATGATGCAAACAGTTTTGTGATGGCTGACATTCCGGGGCTCATCGAAGGGGCCAGCGAAGGGGCAGGCCTGGGACATGACTTCTTAAGACATATTGAGAGGACCAGACTGCTGCTTCATATTGTTGATGCGGCTTCCACCGAGGGCAGAGATCCCGTTGAAGATATTTATACGATCCAGAAAGAACTGGCCGGCTATAATGCTGACCTTGCGAAAAGACCGCAGATCCTTGCGCTGAATAAAACAGACATGATCCTTAAGGATGACGGATCCGGTGAAGACAAAAGGGACCCGGTTCAGCGGATCCGGGATGAATTCGAACCGAAAGGATATGAGGTTTTTCCGATCTGCGCGCTGACCGGCGACGGGATCAGGGAACTGCTGTATCATATTTCCGATGTCCTTGGTACACTTCCCAAAGAACCGGTCGTATTTGAGAGCGAATATCAGATTGACAGGAAAGAACTTGATTCCAAGGATCCATACACTGTAATATATGATCAGGCGAATGACCAATACGTGATCGAGGGACCGCGTATCGAGAAAATGCTCGGGTATACGAATCTGGATTCCGAAAAGGGATTTCTGTTCTTCCAGGACTTTCTTAAAGATACCGGGATCCTTGACGAACTCGAAGCACTCGGCATCAAAGAAGGCGACACTGTCCGCATGTACGGGCATGAATTTGACTATTACAAATAACAGAGGATATTTATGACGACAAAACAACGGGCGTTTTTAAAAAGTCTGGCTTCAACGATGGATGTGATCGTACATATCGGAAAAGAATCCTTGACACCGCAGGTCGTTGCTTCTGTTGACGAGGCATTGACCGCAAGGGAGCTGATCAAAGTCGGTGTATTAAAGAACTGCGCGGATGATCCGAAAACGCTTGCGCAGATCATTTCCGAGCGCACGCATTCCGATGTCGTTCAGGTGATCGGCAAGAAGATCGTACTTTATAAACCCGATAAGAAGAATCCAAAGATCAAACTGCCTTTGGCATAGACAATTGTGTAACGGAGAGATTATGAAGATCGGCATTCTTGGCGGAACATTTAATCCGATCCATACAGGACATCTGATATTGGCGGAAAATGCCTATGAATTCATGGGCTTGGATCAGGTGTTATTTATTCCAAGCGGTGTCTCTTATCTTAAGGATATGAACGAGATCCTGCCGGCTCATCATCGTCTGAAGCTGGTTGAGCTTGCGATCGCGTCCAATCCTCATTTTGCGCTTTCCACCATCGAAACGGATCGTAAGGGGAATTCTTATACTTACGAGACTTTAAAGGAACTGAAAGCACAAAATCCGGACGCAGAACTTTATTTTATCTGCGGCGCGGATGTGATGATGAGTATCCACACATGGAAAGAACCCGCAACGATCTTAAAATATGCTTCTTTGGTCGTTGCACCTAGGAATGATACGGATCCGGATCTGATGAACAGGCAGAAAGAAGCGTTAGCCGGTGATTTTCAGGCAAAGGTATATATTCTGAATACCGCCGAACTTGACATTTCTTCGTCCATGATCCGGGACAGACTCATTCATAAAAAAAGCGTGCGTTATTATCTTCCGGACCCGGTGATCGCCTATATTCAAGAACATAAGTTATATGAATCAGAGACGGTGTCTGAAAAAGAACAGGAGTAATGAAATGATCGGGATCAAAAAGAAAAACGTGGAATATGACCTTGAAAAGCTGAAAAAGCAAATGAAACGGAAACTCTCGGACTACCGTTACCGGCATACGATCGGTGTGGCTTATACTGCGTCAGCTCTGGCCATGCGGTACGGGGTCGATCTGAATCATGCGATGACGGCCGGTCTGTTGCATGACTGCGCAAAATATATTGCAGATGATGAGCTGATCAAAGATTGTGAAAAATATAAGATCGAAGTTACGGATATTGAGAAAATGAATCCGGCTTTGCTGCATGCGAAGGTTGGCTGTTATCTTGCTTCAAAAAAATATCATGTGAAAGACAAGGACATCTTAAGCGCGATCCGCCATCATACCACCGGCTATCCGGATATGCCCATCTTAGACAAGATCCTGTTTGTGGCTGATTATATCGAACCGCACAGGCAGTCCCTCACCAAACTGAATGTGATCCGCAAGGAAGCATTTATTGACCTCGACAAAACAGTTGTTATGATATTAAAGGCAACATTACAGCACCTGAAAAACAAGCAGGCTGTGATCGATCAGACAACGCAGAAGACCTATGAGTTTTATGCGGCAAAACTTAAAGAAAAAGGAAACGATAAATGATAGAAGAAATGGGAAATAAGAAACTGCAGATCATATTTGATGCGCTGGATGATAAAAAAGCGGAAAACATCAGTGTGATCGATATCAGCGAGATCACGATCCTGGCAGATTGTTTTGTGATCGCTTCCGGCTCAAATCCGAACCAGATCCATGCCATGGCGGATGCCGTGGATGAGAAGATGTCAAAAGCAGGATACAGCCCGCGTTCGGTCGAAGGATACCGGAACGCAAATTGGATCCTGATGGATTATGAAGACATCGTGGTACATATTTTTGATAAAGAAAGCCGTGCATTCTATGATCTGGAAAGGATCTGGAGTGACGGAAAAAGACTTCAGCTTTAAACCGGCTGAAGTCTTTTGTTTTTCATATATTCTGTTGAGCAGACAAATAAGCGTCTTAAAAGAGTCTCAGAACGCCGTATACTTTACCGAGGATATCCACGTGGTCAAAGATAAACGGCTCCATATTGTCATTCTCAGGCTGCAGTCTGATGTGGCCGTTTTCTTTATAGAAAGTCTTAACGGTAGCCGAATCCTCAACGAGCGCCACAACGATATCTCCGTTTCTGGCAGTATTGCACTGTTCCACAAAGATCATGTCTCCGTCAAAGATCCCTGCATTGATCATGCTGTCGCCTTTGACTTTCAGAATAAAGGACTGCGCATTGGGCGCATATTCCACAGGAAGCGGAAAATAACTGTCAATATTCTGTTCCGCAAGGATCGGAGAACCGGCAGCAACGGCGCCGACAACGGGAATGCTTGTCATTTCATGACGGACCAGCTGGAAACTGTCATCAATGATCTCAATGGCACGCGGCTTGGTCGGATCACGTCTGATATATCCGTTCTTTTCCAAAGAAGCCAGATGCGAATGAACGGAAGAAGTGGAACTTAAATGAACTGCTTCACAGATATCACGGACCGTGGGCGGATAACCTTTCTTTAAGATTTCTTCCTTGATATATTCCAGAATTTCCTGCTGTTTGGCAGAGATCTTACCATAACTCATCATTGTACCCCTTTCATAAGAGCATATTGATCAAATACCGGAATCAATGAACCATTAAAAATGATTTCGATCCATACAAAATATAACACAAATGTTCGAAAAAAGCAAACATACATTTGATTTTCAGAATATTTGTTCGAAAAAAGTATTGACAGGCGAATATATGTTCGATATAATAAGCTCATACAGAACATTTGTTCGTTGTTTCTGAAGAAACGGATTTCTTGCAGAACAGTGGGGGAGAAGATCATGGAAGAAAGAGCTGAATACAATTACATGGAAAGAGTAGCGGCCAACAGGTTAAGAAGAATGGCCCGTGAACAGAAAGTGAAACAACAGAAACGACTGATCGTTCTGATCCTTTTTTTGCTGGTCCTGATCATCGGATTGTTGTCCATGAGAGCATTTGCTTATGCAGATGAAAGCATTAGTGCAAACCGTGTCAAGCAGTATCGGAGTATAACAATTTATGCAGGTGATTCTCTTAGCAGTATCTCCACAACCTATATGACCCCCGAATACTCTGATCCTTCCGCGTTTGTGACTGAAGTTGCTTTCATCAACAACATGGATCCGGAAGCCCCCCTAATTCCGGGCAATCATTTGATCGTTCCATTTTATACGGAAGCGCAGGATCTTTGATCACAGGTATGAAGTGTTCTTAACGAACCCCTGGCAGTTAATTCGGATCCCTTAATTTTACTGCATTAGCTGCCTGACGCCTGCGATCATCATCCTGTGCTGCGTAATGTTTTCTCGTTGTATTGACGTCTTTATGTCCGAGCACATCTGCAACCAGATAGATATCTCCGGTTTCCCGGTACAGACTTGTTCCGTAAGTGCTTCGTAATTTGTGCGGTGTGATCTTTTTGAGAGAAGTCACGGCAGAGGCGTACTTCTTGACCAGCTTTTCAACAGCACGTACGGAGATCCGCTTATTCTGCAGGGATAAGAACAATGCCTCTTCATGTCCGGATTCCGGTATGATCTGATGGCGTTCTTCCAGATACAGTTCCAAAGCATTCTGCACTTCATCTCCGAAGTATACAACCGCTTCATAACCGCCTTTTCTCCGGATCAGGATCCCGTTATTCTTAAAGTCTACGTCCTTCAGATCCAGGCCGACACATTCCGATACACGGATCCCGGTCCCGAGTAAGAGTGTGATCAGTGCAAGATCCCGGATTTTTGTTTTCTTATGGAACACGGCCTGCTGTTTTGTCATATTTTCACCCTGTTCGATGTGATCGAGCAGCATGGCTACTTCATCCGCATCCAGCCGGATGATCTCTTTCTGATGAAGTTTCGGCATTTCCACAAGCGCGGCCGGATTTTTTCCGATCATTTCATTACGGAAGAAGAAGTTGTACATGCTTCTTAAAGAGGCTAATTTGCGCTGTTTTCCGCGTTCCTCATTCGTGATGGCTTCGTCTTCCTTTTCATAATAGGAAAGATAATCCAGATATTCGATGATGTCGATGGGCTTGATCATTTCCAGCAGATCCACCGTAAACTGTGAGATTTCAAGATTTTTAAGCGCTGCGTTATTTTCATGCAGATACTCAAAAAAGATCCTGAGATCATATGCATAAGCCAGTCTGGTCCTGGTTGATGTGGTGTCCTTGATCCCCAGGAAGAATTCCCGGCAGAAGGGTGGGAGAGTTTTGATGATCTCCCTGAGTTTGACGGTATTGTCGATGTTGACTTTGTCGTGATAAGTCAGATTTTCCTGATTGATCGCCATGATTTTTCCCCTTATTTCCCCTGATCAGATCCGTATCAATGATCCGGAACTTAATAAAATATAATAGTAAAGCGATTTGTTAAAAAAATAACAAGCAAAGAGAAGAGCATAAAAATCTTAGTTTTCGAGTGTATTTGTCCGGTACAGCTGGTTTTCTATAGCCGTAAACAGACGTTCCTTGGTGCCCGGATGGTCCTTGTTCATGGATCTGAGCAGTTCTTTGGCATATTCACGCTTGGTATAACCGTCAGCCGGACACGGATTTTTGACCACAGGCAGGTCCACTTTGTTCTTAAATCCGATGATATCGGCTTCCTCCACATATAAAAGCGGACGGATCACATGCAACTGCATGCGGTCAAGGTAGGTCAGCGGCTTAAAGGTGTGAAAACGGCCCTCAAATATCATTGATAACAACAGGGTTTCCACGACATCATCCTTATGATGCGCATAGGCCACTTTGTTGCAGCCGAGCTTCTTGACGGATTCGTTAAGCGCTCCCTTTCGCATTTTCGCGCACAGACTGCATGGATTTCCTTCCTGACGCTCCTGAAAAACGATTCTGGCGATGTCTGTGGTAATGACATGATATTCCACATCAAGTTCTTCGCATAATTTTCTGATCGGGCCAAGATCGATCGGAAACCCCAGATCGACACTGACAGCAATGATCTCAAAAGGATTGGGATAAAAACGACGCAGTCCGTTCAGTGCATAGAGAAGTGTAAGCGAATCCTTGCCGCCGGAGATCCCGATGGCGATCTTGTCGCCGGGATCGATCAGATGATAATCATCGACAGCTTTGCGTGTATACGAAAGCAGACGCTTTAATTCCATGAAATTCCCCTCAAGAATGCCGAAATAACAATGATTTTTAAAAACCCCGTTTATCTGTTTTTTCTATATATCTATTCGTTAAAGTTGTCTTTTGCGAATAGATGTATAGAGGATCAGACAGGATCATTCCTCATCTTTTTCGTCTTTTTCAAAACGTTTCTTTGAGAATTTGATCTCCGTCCCACTGTTCGTATCTTTGGTATCGGTGTGAAAATCATATTCAATATAGTACTTGGTGTCATCAGGCATATCTTTTTTGATCAGACGTTTTGCCACAAAGGTTTTGATCGCGGCATATAAAACGGCAAATAAAGGCACACCGATAAACATACCGAAAACGCCAAAGATCCCTCCGAATACCGTGATCGAGAAAATGACCCAGAAACCGGATAATCCTGTAGAATCCCCCAGGATCTTCGGCCCGATCACATTTCCGTCAAATTGCTGCAGGATCAGCACAAAGATCAAAAATACCAGACATTTCATCGGATTGATCATCAACAGGATCAATGCAGACGGTATAGACCCTAAAAACGGTCCGAAATACGGGATCACGTTCGTTACGCCGACCAAAACGCTGATCAGCAACGGATAAGGGATCTTTAAGATCGTCAGGCCGATAAAGCACAACACGCCGACGATCAGCGAATCCACGATCTTTCCGGTAATAAATCCACCGAAGATCTTGTTGGCATAACGCATATTGTTGATGAGATTATTGGCATTCTCCTCTTTCATAAACGCATAGGCGATCTTTTTGCCCTGCGCACAGAACTTTTCTTTGCTGAACAACAGATATACAGAAATAATAATTCCGATAATGAATTTTAGCAAAACCGAAATAAACGAAAATACGGATCCGACGAGTCCTGAAGATACCTTGGAGATCAGCTGCGTTGTATTCGGCAAAAACTGTGTCTGCAGCCAGTTCTCGATCTGCGGCCAGTAATTGACAAACAGTTCGGACATATCCTTGTATTCATCAAGGAAGCCTCTGACAAAAGAATCGATCTTATCCATATACAGCGGGAACCGGCTGACAATGATCTCCAAGCTGTCCAGAACCTGCGGAATGATCAACAGCAGGATCACGGCGATCAGGACCAGGAATAACAGGATCGTCAGGGCGGTCGAGATCCCACGGATCAGTTTTCTGCGATTCTTATTCTTTTTGTTTGGGATCTTATTGATCAGCGGCCTGATCCCCTTCTGCTCCAGGACATTCTGCAGAGGGCTCAAGATATAGGCGATCACGACGCCGTCAATGATCGGTAAGAGCACATTGATCGCGGAAGCTTTGACTTTCGTGAAACTCTCCCCGTAAAAGATCAGATAATAAAATAAGATCACCGCACTTAGGGACAAAAAGATCGTCAGCCCGAGATGCAGATACCGTTTGTTATTGTTTTTCATTCCGGTTCCTTTTTTCAAAATCCTGAATAAACTGTAAAAGCAATTCGACAGTCCCCTCTTCTCCAAGGATCGAACTGTCCACGGTCAGATGGTAACTGTCCGCTTTTCCCCATTTTTTGGAGGAAAAATAGTTATAATAGTTGGCACGCTGCTTATCTTTTTTCTGGATCATGTCTTTCGCTTTGTCATAAGTAAGCTCATATTTTTCCATGACTCTTTTGATGCGGTCTTCAAGTTCTGCATGGATAAAGACATGAATGCAGTTCTTATATTCATTCAAAGCATAATCTGCACATCTTCCGATGATCACACAGGGGCCCTCATCGGCCAGCTTTTTGATCGCGTCAAACTGCGCAAGAAAGACTTTATGTCCGATCGGCATATCCACATAAGTGGATGTGGAATATCCGAATGAATAGGTGTCCATGACCAGATTGTAAAGAAAGCTGGAAGTCGGCCTTTCATCATGATCTTCGAACAACTCCGGACACATACCGCTCTCTTTAGCAGCTCTTTTTAACAATTCTTTATCATAGCAGGGGATCCCGAGACGGTCGGCAAGCATAGAACCGATCTCGTGTCCCGCACTGCCGAATTCTCTTCCGATCGTTATGATCGTATTCATATCATCACTTCTCCTTCCCAACATGCTGTTTACACTTTATATTATACATGATTTTGCAATGTTTACAAAGGTTTTAGTCGGCTAAGAAGATCCGTAAAATAGCCGGGCAATTCTGATCTGACCTCGATATATTCTTTGGTGCGCGGATGCATAAAACCGAGAAGATATGCATGTAAAGCCTGCCCTTCCAGTTTGCAGGGCGGTTTCAGGGAACAGTAGACATCATCTCCCACTACCGGATGATGGATACTTGCCATATGAACACGGATCTGATGCGTTCTGCCGGTCTGTAATTTACAGTCTACAAGCGTATAGCCCTGATACCTTTTCACAACGGTAAACGTGGTGACGGCTTCTTTTCCGTTCCTGTAATTGATGGCCATTTTCTTCCGGTCTTTCTCGCTTCGTCCGATCGGCGCATCGATCACACCGCTCTCCTCTTCGATCACACCGTGTACGAGCGCAAGATAATGTCTGTTGATGCTGTGCTCTTTTAATTGTTTTGCGATCTCGTTGTGCGCCAGATCATTTTTACAGGCGATCACGGAACCGGTGGTATTTTTATCGATCCGATGCACGATACCGGGCCTTAAAACGCCGTTGATCCCGGAAAGATCCTTGCAGTGATACAAAAGCGCATTAACCAGTGTCCCGCTGTAATGTCCGTTGGCAGGATGCACGACCATTCCTTTAGGTTTATCCACAACGATCACATCACTGTCCTCATAAAGAATGATCAGCGGAATGTTTTCCGGTTCCACTTCGATCTCTTTGGAGTCCGGAAGATCGATCATGATCTCATCATTGGCGCTTACCTTCTGATTGACTTTACAGGGGTTTCCGTTATATAAGACAGCGCCCTCTTTCACAAGGCGCTGCACGTGGGAACGGGACAGATCATCATATTGCGCACAGATGCACTTGTCGATCCGTTCCTGTTCGTATTGTTCTGTTACGGTAAAGAAAAGCTTCATGATTCCTGTTCCGTATGATCCTGATCTTTTTTCAGATTCTTCGGGATCAGAATGGCTTCGATCTTCTTAAAATCCTCTTCCTTATAGTAAAACAGCAAAAGAAAGGCCAAAAGGATCGTGGATACGGTCACATAGCAGTCTGCCACGTTAAAGATCGGGAAATTGATCAGGTAAAAATAGATAAAATCCACGACATATCCGTTCATGATCCGGTCGATCAGATTGCCGATCCCGCCGGCAACGATACAGATCATGATCGGATGCAGAATGAAATACCTGCGCGTAAACGGCAGCCGGATCATTACATAGATCAGACAGGCGCATACGATAACGGTAACGATGATAAAGAGCCACAGCTGCCCCTTAAACATGCCGAATGCAGCGCCTCTGTTGCCGCTTGGAAGATAAAAAAACTTTAAAACACCGGGGATCAGATCGATCCCTTCCGTGTCTTTCAATACGGAATCGGCCCAGAGTTTGGAAAGATGATCGCATACGATCAGGCAGATCATTACGGCCACTTCGATCAGAACGGAATAGATCCTTTTCATAATATGCTCCGAAAAACTGTATTTTCAAAAAAACTCCCTGCCATTCTGCAGGGAGTCTGCGTTATCCAAAAACTAGAATCGGTTGTTCAGTGAAGGAACATCAAATGCACCCGACAGGATTTCCTGGAAATCACCGGAAATATCAACGCTCTTCGGCGTGATGATAAAGATGTAATGTGAGATCTTCTGCAGATTACCGCCCATCGCAAATGTGGATCCGGAGGTGAAATCGATGATCCTCTGTGCGATATCCACATCAAGGCCTTCCATATTTAAAACAACGGTTCTGTTAGAAAGCAGGGTCTCCGTGATCTCTCTGGCATCATTGACGGTTGTCGGCTTGATCACGCAAACTTCCATGCCGTTGGCCGTACGCCTTGTCGTTCCGGTTCTCGGTGTGGTGGATGCCTGTCTGGAAGCTTGTCTGCCGCCTCTGGGACTCTCATCCTCATCCTCTACGGTCGCGGTACGGATCGATCTGACACTGCCTTTGGAAGGACGGGGTTCGTAATCGTCTTCCTCATCGTAGTAGTCATCATCATAGTCGTCTTCGTCATTGTACTTCATGGAATTTAAGATCTTATCAAGTAATGCCATCTCACTTCTCCTTATTTATACTGTAGTTCCTCTCACCGAATATGGATGTTCCCACGCGTACGTACTTAGCCCCTTCTTCTATGGCGACCTGATAATCGCCGGACATACCCATGGACAATATATCCATAGATACATTATCAATGTTTTTTCTTGTTATGTCAACAGATAATTGTTTTAATTTCCGAAATACCGGACGGTTTTCTTCAGGATCTTCCACATAAGGAGCCACAGTCATCAGCCCCGCTACCCTGATGCCTTCAAGTCCTGCGATCTCTTCGATGGATGTGAGCACATCTTCGCAGGAAAAGCCGAACTTTGAATCCTCATCGGCAACATTGACTTCAAGCAGGATCCTGCAGACAAGTCCCTTCTTTACAGCTTCTTTGCTGATCTCTTTTGCAAGCTTTACGGAATCGACACTGTGGATCAGATATGCTTTATCCACGATATATTTTACTTTGTTGGTCTGAAGATGTCCGATCATATGCCAGCGGATATCTTTCGGCAGTTTCTCATATTTATCCGTCAGTTCCTGCACCTTGTTTTCGCCAAAATCACGGACACCTGCTTCATAGGCTTCCAGGAGCAGTTCGACCGGTTTTGTCTTGCTGACGGCGATCAGACAGACATCTTCTGCTTCTCTCCCACTCTTTAAAATGGCTTTATTGATGTTTTCCCTGACTTCTTCAAGATTTTTCCTGATCATCTTATCACCTGCGATTTCCGAAATTTGTCTGTTATTTGCAGAAATGTCTGCGTGTTTTATTGATAGATAAAATCATTCTCCGTAACGGTGTCGCCTTTTAACACAATGTGGTCGTATACACTCAGGCCGTATTCGGTATTGGATTTGACGATCGCATATTCATCATTCTGGGCTAATATCGTGATCTGTTTAAAATCGGCATACCCTTTGTTGATGTTGTAAACGCCGATCAGGGATGCCTGTTTGCTGATCGGATAACGCTCTCCGGTTTCAGGCATTACGATATTGTCCCCGGCATGAAAGACCGTTTCATCCACGTAACACTCTCCGTCCTGGATATTATAGATCGTAGCCTCAACAAACTGTGTGGTGATCGAACCGTCTTCCATATAGGTTTCCCGCATGAAGCCGCCGATATCGGAATTTCCGCCCTCTGTCATATAACTTTCCGGGATCAGGAAGAAGGACCGTTCCACAATGGAGGAATTGGGGATCTTCAACCCGGTGCTTTCATTGGACAGCAGCTCGATCTCCATGATCCTGTCGGTAGCAAAAGTCACCATGGAATTGTTAAAGAGTAAAACGGCATAAATGGACCCGTTTTGCCTGAGAACAGACACCTGTGCCCAGGAAGTGTCGTTATTTTTTAAGAAACGGACATTCATATAGCTTTCATCCGCCAGTTCCTGTGCTTTTTCCTCGTCGATCTCGATCACGATATACCAGTTTTCGCTTGTGATCAGCTTGTAAGCGGGATCTCCTTCCGCGATCAGATCATTGCTGTGAAACTGCTTTTTGGTGTATTCTTCATGTTTCATCAGATCCGGCGTGATCGTTTCCGGCGTGATGCCTTCATAGCCGTCCGTGGAATAGACCAGAACGCCGGCTTCCGGCGCATAGCCAAAATCGATGGAATCCGAATAACTGGTGCTGAAAATGTTTTCAATATTGGACAGCATCTTATAATTGGCAAGTTTCAGGGCGATCCCTTCGATGCTGTATTTGAAATCATAAGTGGTCCTGAATCTGTGAGGATCAAAACTGCTCCCGAATTCGGAAATATCCGTACGGATCTCGGCCATATCCTCGTCGGAAAGTGTCCCCGTTCCTTCGGAATCTTTGATCAGATCAGACAGTTTTCCGGTGGAATCAACGGTAAAGACCATCGCGCCATGGCTGACTTTTTCATTTTCCCTTGCGTAATAATTGACATAGCCGGAATACGGGGATTCCACCACAGTCTCTTCACGGAGGGCGATCCCTTCATAGACGTTGTTGACGGCCAAAGACCCCTGCGAGACCTCATACGGCGTGATATGTTCCGATTTGAAATAGGATACGACGATCACAACGATATAAATAAAAAGGACACTAAAAATCACAAGCCCCAAATTGATATTGAGGGGCTTGCGGTATTTTGTGACCTTTTCAGTTTGTCTTTTCCCCTTAGACAATCTTTACTCCCGTGGTATTTCTTACAGTACTCCCATGGTATTTCTTACAGTGAAACGATAACCTTCGCTTTCATTTCTTCGGAAAGCTCCGATTCATCGACAGACATGCTGATCACAAAATCAACATCGAACTGCTCACTGATCTTTTCCAATTTCTGTAATACCGGTTCGATATCCTGTGTCTGCTTAATGGATGCGATCACTAAGAAACTGTCAAGATACATCTGCTCCAGGTCGTGATCCTGGGAAACGATGCCGCAGATAAAACCGACAAATTCATCCGAGGAGTTCAGAGGATATTCGGAAACGTTGATAAGGCGGATCTTGTTTTTGAGTTCGTACATATGCTTGGAATTCTTGTCCAGATATACGATGTTGCCGTTTGCGGTTTTGACGGCGGTATTCACCTTATCCAAGAGATGTTTGGTCTTTCCTTTTCCTTTTCCTCCGACGATCAGTTGAATCATAATTTGTCCTCCTTATGGATAAAAAAATCTGTATCTAAATTATAAAAGATTTGGCCTCAAAAAACAACCGCCATATCAAATCACGGGATCAGTTTCAGCAGATTGTTCATCTGGCCGTATAAGATATCCTTGTCATCCGTCTGCATGACTACGGAAATATAGGATTCCCCGGCGGAATTATTGCTGAGCAGGATCAGGCAGTTTCCTGCCGCCTTCGTTGTTCCGGTCTTGCCGCCGATCACGCTGACGTTGGAAGGCGCTTTCACGCCGTTTGACAGATACTGGTTCGTCGTGGCAAAGTGCATTTCCTTGCTGTTGCCATCCGCATCCGTATAAGTGGATGTGTAATCCGCGGTATGGATGATCTCTTTGAACTTGTCATACTGCATGGCAGCCTGAAAGATCAGATACAGGTCATATACCGTCGTATAATGATTTTCATCGGTCAGGCCGTGCGGATTGACGAAATTTGTATTCGTTGCACCAAGCATTTTGGCTTCTTTGTTCATGAGCGTTGCAAATTCGTCCAAAGAACCGGAAAGATATTCCGCGATCAGCACCCCGGCATCGTTTCCGGAATAGATCAAAAGGCCGTGAAGCGCCTGGTCCAGTGTCACCTGGTCCCCGGGTTTGAATCCGCAGACCTGCGCACCGGCTTCAATCTCACTGACACTGTCGCTTGCAACGATAATATCTTCGAGTTTACCGTATTTCAGCGCCAGATAAGCGGTCATGACTTTGGTCAGGGAAGCCGGATGAAGGGAACGGTTCACGCTTTTGGCATAGATCGTCTCATGATGTGTCGTGTCAAAAAGCCCTGCAGATGCGGCAAGGGAAAGATCTGTGGATTGCAGGCCGATATCCGTTGACGCAACGCAGAGATCGCTGGCAAACGGTTTTGCGGTCGCTTCCGTACAATAGGAGTCAAATCCGTAAGCCACGACCGTCGAGTCAGCATCATAAGGGATCCGAAAACTCCTGATGCCGCATCCTGTCAGCAGACTTACGATCATGACCGTGAGGAAGATGAATTTTGTCTTACTTGTACATCTCACGCCACTCCATATCCCCTCTGTCCAAAGATTTGATCAAAAGCTCCGCTGTCGCAAGGTTCGTTGCGAGCGGAATGTTGTGCATATCACATAATCGGATCGTATAGCTGACATCCGGTTCGTGAGATTTCGGCGTCAGCGGATCTCTTAAGAAGATCATCAGGTCGATCTCATTATGCTCGATCTGCGCGCCGATCTGCTGCTCTCCTCCCAGATGCCCTGCAAGATATTTATGAACGGATAAGTTCGTAACTTCTTCGATCAGTCTGCCTGTGGTTCCTGTGGCGAACAATTGATTTTTACTTAAAATACCCCGATAGGCGATACAGAAGTTCTGCATCAGTTTTTTCTTGGAATCATGCGCGATGAGTCCGATGTTCATAGTACCCTCCTAGAATTCGGTTTCGCGCGGGGTCTGCAGTTTTACATTGATCACGAATCCGATCCCGATAAACAGGCTGACAAGGGAAGTCAGACCGTAACTGACAAACGGAAGTGTCAGTCCGGTATTCGGAAGTAACCCCGTTACGACGCCGATATTGATAAATGTCTGAAATCCGATCAGTCCGGCCATTCCGCCAGCGATCACACTGCCGGCAAGGTCTTTTGCCTTACGGGCTACCATGATGCACTCCAAAACGATCAGGAATAACAGACCAATGATCACGCAACAGCCGATAAATCCCGCCTCTTCTCCAACGACGGCAAATATGAAGTCTGTCTGCGCTTCCGAAATAAAATTTCCATTCTTAACAGTCGCGATGACGTTATTGTTCAACCCTTTTCCTGTCAGCTGCCCGGATCCGATGGCCATGATCGCGTTTGTGGTCTGATAGGCCTCTGTCATGGCATATTTTTCCGGCTGCAGCCAGGCAAGGATACGGTTCCGCTGATAGTCGTTCAATATCGTCTGACCTTCTTTTAAGACCATATTGATAAAAATGATCACAGCGGGAACAAAAACCACCATTGCGCCCAGAATGATCTTGTAACTGATCCCGCCGACGAACATCACCACGGCAAAAATCACCATGACCATAATACTTGTGGAAAGATCCGGCTGGTCAAAGATCAGGTAAAACGGCGGGATGATCAGCCCGACACAGGCCAAGATCATGCGAACGGTGTTCAGATTATCCTTATGTTTCATGATAAACTGCGCATAAAATAAAATCAATAATATTTTGGCAAGCTCGGAAGGCTGGAATCGGAATCCGCCGATCTCAAACCAGCGGGATGCCTCGCCGACATTATCACCGAAAAACCTTACCAGAAGCAGGATCGCGATACAGAACGCATAGATCAGCCAGTAGAATTTCAGCACGAAATTATACGGGATCAGTGCCGTGATCAGCATGGCAGCGACACCGAGGAGCAATCCCTGCAGCTGCCTGTTCATGAGATTTCCCTGTGCGGCGCTACCGATAAACATGGCGCCGTAATAGGAAAGCCCCGTAGCCAGCAGGACCAGATAAATGTCGATCTTTCTCCAGTTGTAATCCAGAAAATCTTTTAACATGGCAATTCCCTATACCTGTAAATGATTCAAAAGCGTTGTTGTGATCGCTTCCACTTTGATCATATCGTCTTCCACATAAGCGATCTTCGGTGCCTGTTTGTTCCGGAAGATCGTATTTTTGACGGGATCTTTTTGAACAAGGTCTCCGATCTCGATTATTGCGGGCTTCATGTCGAGCGCGACCACAAAACAGGAGCTGTTTCCGTTTGCGCCGGCCCTTGCATGCCCGTAAAGCGTTCCGAGGATCACGATATTTCCGGAAGAGATGACTTGTGCCCCGGGGTTGATATCCCCTAAAATGATGACACTAGATTCGGTCTCAAGCGCCTGTCCCGCGCGGATGGTTCCTTTATAGAACTGACCGTCCGTATGATCAGAGGCCTGCGCGAATTTGGAAGCGGTCTTTAAGTATTCCTGCTCTTTTTCCTCATCCTTTCCGACAACGCACAATACGGTCAGGTCGGAATTATCGCAGATCGCATCCACAAGTGATTTTTCTTCTTCCGAAGATAATGCTCTCCCTTCAAAAGAGATCACCATTTTGGCTTCTCCGAAGAACTTGGCGGATGCTTTGAATTTATTTGCCACTTCCGTGCGGATCTCCTCAAACGGAGCACTGTCATCCAAAAATACCGACAATCCGTTTTTGAAATTTTTGATCATGATCAGACTTTTCATGCCATCTTACACTCCTGCTTTTTAGTCCGAAATATCTTCCGCTTCGTTGGTATCCGCAATACCGTTGACAAGAGACGATCTGTCTTCAAGTTCGAAGAAATATTTGAAGACATCCGCGGCAAGCGCAGCGGCATTACCGGACGTATAACCGTATGCGATACGGACGGAAACCGTGATCTTCGGTTCTTCATACGGCGCAAATCCAAGGAACAGCGCGTGATTCGTCCTGGATTTGGATGTCTGCGCCGTACCGGTCTTTCCTGCCACCTGCAGTTCAAATCCACGGAAAGCCTTTGCTTTTTCCACAACGATCCGCATGCCCTGATGGACGGCAGCCCATGTGGATGAAGGAAAATCAATGTGATTCCGCAGTGTCGGTCCGAACCTTGCAACGGTCTTCCCTTCCTGATCTTCCACATGATCGATCAGGGAATAGTTATAGCAGCTTCCCTTGCTCGCAACAGCGGTCAGATACCTCGAAAGTCCGACGGTGGTATAGTTATGAGAACCCTGACCGATAGCGGAGTCAACAGGAAGCGTATCGGAAAACTTCGGTTCATTCTCTTCCATCTCGATCCCGGTTTTTTCCGTCAGGCCGAATTGGTCTGCGTAAATCTTCAGCCTTTCCAGACCGCGTTTCTCGGAATAAAGTTCCGTCATCAGATTGGTCGCAAGCCTGTAACCGACTTCGTAGAAATAGCAGTTACAGGAATTGCCGATGGCATTGATCACATCCATGTCTCCGTGATGTCCCGGGTAACACCAGCATCGTTTTTCTTCATTCAGGGTATCCCAGATCCCTCTGCAGTATATGGGCTCATCGAGATTGATCACGCCTTCCTGCAGCCCGGCGACACTGGTAAGCATCTTATAGGTGGAACCGGGCGCCGTGGTCTGCTGTGTCGCATAATTGTACATCGGGCTCGAAAGATCGTTCATCAGCTGGGCATAATAATCCGCATCGATGGAATTTGCGAGCTTGTTCACGTCATAGCCAGGATAGGAAACGACGGCCAGAAGTTCCCCTGAGATATTCGTGATCACACAGGACCCCGTACAGGGATCCAGCGCCAGCTGCGCGGGTGTGATCTCGATATTGGAGATCTTGTTGATCATAAAGTCATAGGCGGATTTTTCGCCGCTTTCCACTTCCGCTTTTTCGGTCAGAGAGCCATAGATGATCTTCTGTTCATAGAGGATCATACAGATCTGCTGTCCGGTCAGCACGTCATCATGGATCATGTACTTGAACAGACGCTTGGAAAATCCGTTATTTTCCTTAAGATCCTCCAGAATAAAATTCACTAACTGCGCAAAAACCTCATCGGAATCGGAATACTGCTGCGACATCTCGAATTTCGAAATGTCGATCCAGTTCTTGGAGATCGCATAGTTCAGATAATCCCTGAGCGAGATCGTTTCATCGATCGCCCAGGCCTTGTACATATCGTCTTCCTTGTCCACGCGTTCCGCGATCAGCACACCGGTATTGCTTGAGGACAGACGGTTCACGATATAACTCTCATAGACCTGATACTCTTCATCCAGAAGTTCATACGGGGTCGAAATGTTGAACAGTTCCTGCCTGAGATTTTCGAGGACTTCATTCTGTCTGGCAAGGTAATTTTGGTAAACCAGTCTTTCAAACGTTCCGGCATCATTTTCACGCATGTGTTCCATGGAAATGACATTGTTGTTAAAAAGCGCATAATAAACGTCATCGATCGGGATCTTCATGCTGGAAGATTTGACCGCAGAGTTGTCATAGTCTTTTTCGTTGACGATCTTACCGACCAGAATACCGGCAAGCTTCTGTTCGAGCATGTTGTAAACAGCTTTTTGCAGTTCCGAATCCAGCGAAAGGTAAATATCGCAGCCGGCAACCGGCTCCACATGCTCTGCGGTTTCAATGACTTTTCCGACATTATCCACATAGATCACGTCTTTTCCTTTGGTGCCTTGCAGATAATCTTCCATGGCCTTTTCGACACCGGATTTTCCGACGGTATCGTTCATGGTGATGTTGTCATGTCCGCTTTCCCTGAGTTCCGCAAGGTCTTCCGCAGAGGCTGCGCCGGTATATCCTAAGATATGCGCAAAAAACTTCGCATCATTGTAATGCCGGAGGGTATCCTCCTCTATACTGATGCCGGGCAGGTCTGCTTTATTCTCCATGATCAAAGCAACCGTTTCGGTACAGACATCGGATGCAACGATCGTTGACAGATATTTCTGGTATGCATTGGTGCTTAAGGAATAGCGGATCGTGATGATCTTCAGCAGATCTTCGTCGGAATATCCGTACTTAGGGATAAAAGTCTCTTTTTTGTTGCTCATGACTTTGGAGCCGATGGCGAATTTATCGGATCCGGCCAGATAATCGATCACATCCTGCGGTGTTGCGTTACGCTCTTTTTCATCAAGATCCGAGGTGTTTTTCTTGCCGTATACATCGGCAAGAAACCTTTGCAGACGGTTCCCGCTGACCGAATACTCGAACTCTCCCTTTTCATTCAGGATGATATTGAAGTTGTGGACCACCTGGTCTCCGTTCTGTTCCACGAGTTTGATCGTCTTGTAGATCGTGTCGTTTAAGGAAGCATTCTTGGAAGAGCCGGATTCGTAAATATCTTCAATGGCAACCGAATAAGCCAGCTCATTATAAGCCAGCAGTTTGCCGTTTCTGTCATAAATGTTTCCCCGGGTGCTTTTGATGGTCGTTTCCTTTTTGATCGTCAGGGTAAAGTTGTTCAGATAATCCTCACCGTTCACGATCTGCAGTACGAACAGACGCTGGATCAGGACCGCGAACAATACCGCGAAAACGATCAGCAGGATGAACAGACGGGAAAAGATGATGTTTTTGAGCCATTCTCTGATATCTTCAAACAATTATGCTCGCCTCTTTTCCCTGTTTTCAAGACGTTCGTTCACGAAAAGGATCCCTTTATAGATGAGAAGCGTAACCAGGATCGTATAGGCGATCTCCGGCAGGAAAATATGCAGAAAATAATAACCGAGATGGAACTTGCCGCGCAGCATGAACAAAAAGATAAAGCAGAGGAAGCAATATGCAAGCTCCGATGCCGTGATCAATATCATGGGAAGTTTGATATCTTCGGGATAAAAGATCGATCTGAAAAAGCCGTTCAGATATCCGATCACGAGATATACAAGGGCATAAAAACCAAGAATGTCCCCGTAAAAGACATCCATGATCAGGCCGCAGAGAAAACCGATCACCATTCCTTCATTCTTTCCTCTCATAAATCCGAAGGAAGATGTGATGATGATCAGAATGTTCGGAACGATCCCACCCATGGAGATTGCCGAAAAAACACTGCTCTGCAGCAGAAATCCAACGATAACGATAAGAATGACGATGATCTTTCTAAGCATCCGCTAATCCTTTTGTTTCTTATGCTCCAAAATGACCAGAACCGTTTCAATGTGCTTAAAATCAACCGCCGGGGTGATATATCCGGATTTGGTCATGTTATTGGCATCTTTGTTGATATGCGAAATATATCCGATGGAGATCCCGGGAAGATACTTGTCGCTGATGTAGCTTGTCACGATCTGGTCTCCCTGCCCCACGGCATCTTTCTCGTCGATCAGCTGTGAAAACTGAATATAGCCTTCACTCATCAGCTCCAGATCTCCGGAAACGATACAAAGATCGGATGTGGACAGGACCATACTGCTGACACTGGAACTGTCATCAATGATGGACCTGACGCTGGCCCAGTTCGGTCCGACATCGGTGATGATCCCGACAAGTCCGCCGCCCGCGATCACGTTCATGTCCGTTTCAATGCCGTCGTTGGAACCTTTGTCGATCAGAAAGAAGCTGAACCAGTTTCCTGCATCTTTTCCGATCACACGCGCGCCGATCTTCTTATAACTGTTGTAACGTTCGTCAAGCGAATATAACTGGCGGAGTTCGGAAAGCTCGAACTTGTCCTGTTGCAGGTCGTTGATCTTCAGCGTCAGATCCGCAACGGTATTTTTCAGTTCTTCGTTTTCTTCCGTCAGTTCCTGCATGCGTTTGATATTGTCGGAACGGGATGTCAGCCAGTTTCCGGCTTTGGAAATGCCCTTTTGGAAAGGAACGATCGTATATCCTGCAACGAATTCGAACGGACCGCTTAAAATGTTCGTCGTATAGGATAAGATCATCATCAGGACGCATATGATCGTAAATCCCAGAAGGATATACTTGCTGGGAATCGATATTTTAGATCGTTTCGAACGGTTTCTTGCCATTTAAATCCCCTTATCTGCTGCTGAAATCCTCCATGGAATAAGCAGCATTCCTGTACTGATCATTCCGGATGATCATTGACAGGCCAAAGGCTACACTGTCTTCTCTTAACGGTGAAACATTGACTTTCAACCCGGTATTTTCGCTGATCAGGTCATTCAGGTCGCCGATCCCGGCGCTTCCGCCGGTCAGATAAATACCGCGCTTGTAAATATCCGCGCCAAGTTCCGGAGGCGTTCTTTCCAGAATGATCCGAACGTTATCGATTATGGTCTCAAAATTCTCATGCATGGCGCGCTCGATCAGAATGGTGGGAATGGCACGTTCCACGGGAAGTCCGGTCACGATATCCCTGCCGTAAACAATGGCATCCTCTTCCGCTTCCTCAAGATCCGGCAATGCGATCTTGATACGTTCCGCGGTCTTGCTTCCGATCATCAGATTATATTCTTTCCGGATGATGTTCCGGATACTCTCATCAAATTTCTTGCCGCCGATCTTGACCAGACGCGACAACACGATCCCACCTAATGACAGGATGGAGATTTCCGTTGTTTCATAGCCGATGTTGACAACAAGGATCCCCTGCGAATTGCTCAGATCCACATTCAGCCCGATCCCGTCTGCGATCGCTTTTTCCACAACATAGATATTTCTGGCGCGGATATTGCTGTCCTTAACGATATCGAAAAAGGCGCGCTTTTCAACTTCCGTGATATCTGTCGGAACGGACAGAAAATAGTCCGCCGTCCTTAAGTTCCCTTCCGTTTCATCCAGGATAAAACGGTGCAGCAGCATCTGCATATGCTGGATCTCCGCGATCACACCGTTTGTGACCGGTTGGGAAACCGTAATATTGGCCGGTGCTTTTTCAAACATATCGTATGCTTCATCCCCGTAAGCCATGACGGTCTTGCGGTTCTGCATCTTCTGCACGGCGATCATGTTCCTGCGGGAAACGATCGTATCGTTCAGGCCGTTATAGATCTTGATATTGCTCGTTCCCAGATCGATCCCGAATGCATTGAAAGGCATTATAATTATCCTCCGAAGTCTCGTTCATTTCAGGTATCCCGCTTCTCGAAAACTGACATATTCATTATCGCCGATGATCAGATGATCCAAAAGCGCAATGTTTAAAAGATTTCCGGCTTTTCGGATCTTATCCGTCACAAGAATGTCATCTTCGCTTGGCGAGGCATTTCCGCTTGGGTGATTATGGATCAGCATCAGATAGACCGCATGGACCTCCAGAGCTCTCATAAAGATCTCTCTGGAAGAGATCATTGCATGGTTGGCGCATCCGACGGATAAGATCTCATCACTGATCAGAGATCCGTTCCCGTTAAAATACAGAGCCATCAGATGTTCCTTATCCAGATGCCTCAGAGATTCCATATAATATGCGGCAATCTCTTTCGGCGTTGAAAAGGCGTTCTTTTCAGGCAGTTTCGCCATGTGGATCCGTTTGCTGATCTCCGCGACACATTTTAACTGCGTCGCTTTGACTTTTCCGATCCCCCTGATGCCAAGCAGATCCTCAAAAGATCTTTCATACAGTGCAAGCACACTGATATCCTTCCCGATCATCAGCACTTTACGTGCAAGCTCTATGGAAGAGGCATCACAGGTTCCGCTTTGTAAAAGAATGGCCAGAAGTTCAACATCCGTAAGGGCATCAGCACCGAACTGCAGAAATTTTTCATACGGACGTTCCGCCTTTGGCATATCCCCGATTGAAATATGTTGCATTTTGTCCTTTCCACCACATACTCTCCGGACGAAAATGCATAAATCAACTTCATTATCATATCACAAAAGCATCAAGATCACAATGCAGGCACGATCCCGGCATCTATCAGATTCTGCAACGCTTTCAGGATCCCGAGTTTTGCATGCGCAAATGTCAGCCCGCCCTGAAAATAGACCGCATAAGGTTCCCTGATCGGCGCATCAGCGGAAAGCTCAATGGAAGCCCCGGAGATAAATGTGCCTGCAGCCATGATCACATCACTGTCATAGCCGGGCATCGGTGAAGGATCCGGCGTCGCAAAGCTGTCGACGGGGGAAGCAGCCTGGATCCCGCGGCAAAAGGCGATCACTGCATCCGCAGAGCCGAGTGTTACGGCCTGAATGATGTCATGTCTGTCTTCCGCGCTGTTCGGGACAACGGCAAAACCGAGCTTTTCAAACAGGTTCGCCGCAAGGATCGCACCCTTTAATGCGGCATTGACAACGGAGGGCGCCAGAAACAGTCCCTGGTAAAACGATCTTAATACATCCAGGGAAGCACCGACCTCTTTACCGAGCCCGGGGCTAGTCAGATAAGTTGCGGCATTTTCGATACACTCTTTTTTGCCTGCGATATAGCCGCCGATCGGCGCAAGACCGCCGCCGGGGTTCTTTATCAGAGAGCCGACCGTCATATCCGCACCGACATCAGACGGCTCGATCGTTTCCGTAAATTCCCCGTAACAGTTATCCACCATCACGATCAGATCCTTGCGGATCCCTTTGATGAAAGCGATCACCTCTCCGATCTGAGCGACCGAAAAGGACGGTCTTGTCTGGTATCCCTTCGATCTTTGGATCGCAATGACTTTCGTCTTTTCGTTTATGGCATTTTGAATACCGGTAAGATCAAAAGAACCATCTTCTTTCAGATCCACCTGTCTGTAAGTAACGCCGTACTTTTTTAAGGACCCTCTCGATTCCCGGATCCCGATCACTTCCTCGAGCGTATCATAAGGCTTACCGGAAACGGACAGCAGTTCATCCCCCGGAAACAGGTTGGAAGCCAGCGCCAAATGCAATGCATGGGTTCCGCAGGTGATCTGCGGTCTGACAAGCGCATCCTCCGTATGAAAAACATTCGCATACACGGCTTCGAGAGAATCTCTTCCAAGATCGTTGTAACCGTATCCTGTGGTCCCGTTTAAGTATCCTTCCTGCACCCTGCAGACTTGCATGGCATGGATCACCTTTAACTGATTGTATTCCATGATCCCGTCAAGTTCCCTGAAACGATCAGATAAGCTATCAAGGATTTCGTCAGCAAACGCAACGGTAGCCTTGCCGATCTTAAATTGTTCATACAATTCTTTTGCGATATTATTCATGACATTTCCCTTTTCTTCAATGTTTTTTGCTTGCTTTTCTGCCATCCTTCCGAGATGTATCAGCAAAAACAAGTTGTTGATCTAATTGTGCAAAATAAAGATATTATTTATTCTGTTTTGATATCTGCAATATATTCTAACAATTTCTCAAGGATCTGATCCTCATCGGATCCGTAATCCCGTTTATCGATAAAGATCGCGTCCTTCTCGGAACGAAACCAAGTCATCTGCCGCTTTGCATAGTGTCTGCTGTCCCGTTTGATGATCCTTACCGCTTCTTCCAAAGAATACAAATTGTCAAGATGATCCAGAAGCTCTTTATAGCCGATCCCCTGCATGGACACCATATCCCTTGTATATCCGCGCTCCTTTAAAGCCCTTACTTCGTCAAGCAGCCCTTTTTGCATCATCAGATTGACTCTGGCATCGATTTTTTCATAAATGCGCTCTCTGTCATCCGTCAATACAAAGTACCGGAAGTCATAAGGCGATCCTTTTTGCTTTTCCCGTTCATTGTGCGATGAGATGGGACTGTTTGTATCATGATAATACTCCAGTGCGCGGATCACGCGTTTCACATTGTTTTCGTGGATCTTCTCATAAGAAACGGGATCGATCTCTTTCAGCCGTTCATGGAACTGATGATTGCCTTCCGTTTCCGCAAGCCTTTCCAGTTCCTCTCTGTAAGGGCTGATCCCGTTTGATTCGGAAAAATCAACATCATAGAGTAATGCATGAATATAGAACATGGTTCCGCCGACAATAAGCGGGATCTTTCCTTTGGCATAGATCTCTTCCATAGCAGCTTTTGCGAGGGTTACATACCGGAACGCATTGCATTCTTCCTTCGGATCCAAAACGGACAGCAGGTGATGTTTTACGCCCTGCATCTCTTCTTCCGTGATCTTTGCGGATCCGATATCCATATATTTATAGATCTGCATGGAATCCGCGGAAAGGATCTCCGCGTTGATCTTTTTGGCCAGCTTTACGGACAGATCGCTTTTTCCCACTGCCGTAGGCCCGGTCAGTACGATCAGTTTTCTTTTGCTCATGACAGGATCCTCTTAAATTTCTTCTCGAGCTCCGTTTTGGAAAAAGAAATGATCACAGGCCTTCCGTGCGGGCAATGGTAGGGATTGTCCAGCGTAAGCAGCTCATTCAGCAAAGCATCCGCTTCCTGAAAACTGATCCTGTTTCCCGCTTTGATCGCTCCTTTACAGGACATTGTCGCAAGTCTTGCCAGAATGGTCTCCATATCCGCCTGTGTCTTATCCTCTTTCAGGGAATCAAGGAGTTCTTTAAAATAATCGGTCTCCTTCATCCCGTAGAGTTCCGTCGGGACCGCATGAAACGCATAGTCCCTGCCGCCGAAATGTTCGATCTCAAAACCGGCTTTTTGGAATGTGTCTCTGTAATACAAAAACGTTTCCTCTTCCGGAATACTGAGTGAAAGAAGCAGGGGCGGGTTCAGCATCTGGGAATCGTTGATCTGTTCCCTGAAATGTTTCAGCAGGCGCTCATAACGGATCTTTTCATGCGCGGCATGCTGGTCGATCAGATAAAGCTTATCCTCATATTCCACGAGCCAGTAGGTATCAAACAGCTGTCCGATCAGCCGGTGAGACTTTCTGGCTTCTTCATTCAGAAAAGTCAGCTGCTGTGCCGCCTCTTCAGATACAATGTTTGGTATCTCCGGTTCCCCGAATGTCTGAATCGTTCCTTCCAAAGTGCTTTGATGCGGGGATCCGGTGATCTCAGCGCCAAAACCGTCATTTGTTTCCGGAGTCTGAGCATTCATATACCGTACCGCTTCCGAAAGCAGGCTTACAGAGGATGCGGACGCACGCAATCTGTTTGTTTCAAACGGTTCCGGAAGCACTTCAGGTTTTTGTGCTTTTTCTTCCTTTTCAAGCCCCGCATCCAATATCATTTCATGCTCGTGAAGCCTTTTCTTTACGGCATCCTGCACCTGTTTATAAATCTCTCCTGCTTCCAGAAAGCGGATCTCTGACTTTTGCGGATGTACATTGACATCCAGCAGTTCGCCGGGAATCTCAAAATACAGGATCGCATACGGAAATTTATGCTGCATCATATATTCGTCGTAAGCGTCATCCAGCGCTTTGTTCAGCAATGTACTCTGCACGGAACGCTGATTGACAAAATAGAATTCATAATTGTGATTTCCCCTGGCCAGTTCCGGTTTGCCGATCAGACCGTAAAAAGAAAGCTTCTCGGAACTGTGTTCGATAGGAAGAACAGCATCTGCTACGCTTTTTCCGTACAGCATATAGACGAGATTTTTCAGATCCCCGTCTCCGTTCGACTGCATTTTCACATCATTGTTCACAATATACTTGAATGCGATCTTCGGCCGCGACAGGATCATCCTTTCCATCAGATCCGTGATATGGGAAGCTTCCGTCATGGCAGTCTTCAGATATTTTCTTCTGGCCGGGACATTATAGAACAGATTCCGGACGATGATCGTGGTGCCGTCCGGCACGCCGGCATCCTCAAGGATCATCTCCCTTCCGCCTTCGATCACATATCTGGTGCCGCAAAAAGCAGAGGAGGTCTTTGTCAGCATTTCCGTTTTGGATACGGAAGCAATACTTGAAAGCGCTTCCCCTCTGAACCCCAGACTGCTGATCTTCAACAGATCATCCATGGAAAGGATCTTGCTGGTCGCATGGGAAAGAAAGGCCGTCCGGATATCTTCTTTATCGATCCCGCTTCCGTTATCTGTTACGCGGATATAATCGATGCCGCCGTTTTTGATCTCAACGGTGATATGATCGGCGCCGGCATCGATGGCATTTTCCAGAAGTTCCTTGACCACAGAGGCGGGACGCTCTATGACTTCTCCCGCTGCGATCTGATCGATCGTTTTGGCATCCAAAACATGTATTTTTTGCATATTACCACCTGTTCTTCAGTCTGCTCTGTAATAGAGACAATGTATTCAGCGCTTCCATAGGCGTCATCTGGTCGATATTCATGCGCAGGATCTCATCAATGATGTCATCTTCCTTGACCGTATCGAACAAAGACATCTGATTTAAGTCCACTTCATCGACTTTCAGCGGGTTTTTCTCTTCAGCCGCAATGATCTGAATGGATCTGGCGATATCATTCTGTCCGAGCTGTTGTACCAGTTCCTTCGCCCTGTCGATCACGGCATCGGGAACACCGGCAAGTTTTGCGACCTGGATCCCGTAACTCTTATCTGCTCCGCCCCGGATGACTTTTCTTAAAAAGATGATATGATCTTTTTCTTCTTTGACCGCAATACAATAATTGTTCAGCCCTTTGATCGTCCCTTCCAGCTCGGTCAGTTCATGATAATGCGTTGCAAACAGCGTTTTTGCTTTGCTGACTTTGCTGATGTATTCGATCACGGCCCAGGCTATGCTCAATCCGTCAAAGGTCGAAGTCCCTCTGCCGATCTCATCTAAGATCAGGAGGCTGTGCTGGGTAGCATTCCTCAAGATGTTTGCAACCTCTGTCATTTCAACCATAAAGGTGGACTGCCCGCTTGCAAGATCATCACTTGCGCCGACTCTGGTAAAGATTCTGTCCACGATCCCGATATTTGCTTCATCCGCCGGTACAAAACATCCGATCTGCGCCATCAGAACGATCAGCGCGCTCATTCTCATATAAGTGGATTTCCCGGCCATATTAGGCCCCGTGATGATCGCGATCATATTATCCGTATTGTCAAGATACGTATCATTCTGAACAAAAAGATCCTGCGTGGTGATCTTTTCCACGACCGGATGTCTGCCGCCTTTGATCTTAATAAGGCCTTTTTCATTCAGTTTCGGTCTGACATAATGATTCTGTTCGCTTACCTTTGCAAGGCTTGCATACGTATCCAGCATTGCGATGATATGCGCGGTTTTCTGGATCCTGTCCACCTGTGAAGACAATTTGTCCCTGATCTCGGAAAACAGGTCGTATTCGAGCGCAAACAATTTATCTTCCGCATTTAAGATCGTATCTTCCAGTTCTTTCAGCCTGTCCGTTGTATACCGCTCCGCATTTGTCAGCGTTTGTTTCCGGATGAAATCCGCAGGCACAAGATCCTTAAATGAATTGGTGACCTCAAAATAATAGCCGAACACTTTGTTATATCTGACGCGCAGGTTCTTGATCCCGGTCCTTTTTCTGGTCTCCTCCTCAAGATCCGCAAGCCACTGCTTCCCTTCCGTTTTCGCATTCCGAAGCTGGTCGATGGTTTCGTTGTATCCTTTTTTGATGATCCCGCCCTCTCTGACCGTAAGCGGCGCATCCTCATCAATGGCCTGATCGATCAGTTCGAACAGATCCGTCAAAGGATCGAGCGCATCATAGATCGGCATAAAGCGTGCTTTGGGAAAATCCTTTAAGATCTCCCGGATATGCGGCAGAATGCTTACGGACTGCCTGAACGCAAGCAAATCCCGCGGGTTGGCGGACCTGTAGCTGATCCTTGTCATGAGCCGTTCCAGATCGTAGACCATGTCAAGATATTCCCGCATTTCTTCCCTGCCGATAGGATGTTTGATGAATGCTTCGACGTGATCGAGTCTGTCACTTATCATTTTCTTATCGATCAGCGGCTGTTCGATAAATGCCCTTAACATTCTCGACCCCATGGCTGTTTTGGTCTTATCAAGCACCCACAAAAGCGATCCTTTCTTCTGCTTATCCCGGATCGTCTCGGTCAGTTCCAGATTTCTTCGGGAAGAAGAATCAAGGACCATATACGAGGAAATATCATAGGGAACGAGGATCCGCATGTGGGAAAGAGAGTTTTTCTGCGTCTCGTACAGATACTGCAGAAGCGAGCCTGCCGCAATGGTGCCGAGGCTGTAGTCCTTTAATCCGAACCCGTCGAGCGTATCCACCTGAAAATGGCTTTTCAGCTTTCCGACACAGGATTCGTCATCAAAATACCAGGACTCGAGCGGATAAAGCGAGGCCATCAGTCTTTGCTGCAAGTCGTCTGTATCGATCCCGCAAAGTTGAAATGCTTCATTACAGATGATCTCTTTCGGTGAAAACTTAAAGATCTCATCCGTCAGTTTCCGTAGGGACTCCACTTCCGTCACCCTGAATTCACCGGTTGTGATATCCGCAATGCTGAGTCCGAATTTATCTCCGAGGCAGACAACGCACATGATATAGTTGTTCCTGGTGTCATCCAGGGATTCCATATCGATGTTCGTACCGGGAGTCACGATCCTGATCACTTCCCGCTTTACAAGGCCTTTCGCCTGTTTCGGGTCTTCCACCTGTTCACAGATCGCCACTTTATGTCCGTTGGCGATCAGGCGGTTGATATAGACATCCGCGGCATGAAACGGTACGCCGCACATGGGTGCGCGTTCTTCAAGTCCGCAGCTTTTTCCGGTAAGCGTCAGCTCCAGTTCTTTGGATACCAGGATCGCATCATCAAAAAACATCTCATAAAAATCACCGAGACGGTAAAATAAGATACAATCCTTATATGCTTCCTTTGTCTCCAGATACAGTTTCATCATCGGAGACAGCTCTTGTTTGTTCATAAAGCGATCTTCTTCCCTTCATTCGGGTCATTTCCATCAGACCCAGTTTCGTCATGCCATGCACCTGCGTTTTGACAGGATCCTTTCGTAAAGCGTCCTGCAGGACCGCCTGCAGTTCTGCCTGATGTGCATACTCTTTCATATTGATAAAATCGATCATGATAATGCCGGACAGATTACGCAGCCTTAACTGCCTTGCGATCTCAACGGCGGCTTCTTTGTTAACGGCAAAAAAAGTATTCTCTCTGTCGGACTTTGCCGTTACTTTTGCGGAATTCACATCAATGCTGACCAAAGCTTCCGTCTGCTCGATCATAAGAAAACCGCCGCTCTTTAACCAGACTTTTTTCCCGAGGGCTTCCTTAAGGTGTCTTTCAAGGGAATACAGTTTTGTAAGCGAAAACGAAGTATCCTCATAAAGCCTCAGGTTCACCTGATCTTTTGAAGGATCCGGTTCGTCAAAAGCGGTCTGCAGATCAGAAAATACAGAAGGATCATCCGTCACAATCTCATCGAGTCTGTCGGTATAAAGGTCTCTGACAGCCGTGATCCATTCTTTTCCGGGAGCAAACAGGACCGACATAGGTCTGCTGGCCGCATATTTTTCGATATGGTTCAGGCGCTCGTGCAGGGATCCGATTTCCTTCGCAACTGCATGCGGATCCGCAGAAAGCGCATTTGTTCTTAAGATCACCAAGCGGTCAATATCCCCGATCAGCGGAAGGATCTCATGAAGCAGATCCTTTTTTTCTTTTGCACTCAGTTTGGAGCTGGTATGGATCTCTCCGCTTTTGGCATAGACAACGGCGTATCTTCCGGCTATGGAAAGGTCATCTGTAAGCTCACACTCTTTCAGCGCGCTTCCTTCCCGAACGATCTGAACCGGAACATAGGAACCGCATTTATAAGCACAGCCGGGCAGAAATCCTGAAACATGCGGCGCAAGATCCACAAAGCTTGCAGAGATATTTTTCACCGTTCTTTGGATCCGTCCCTGAAAGATCGTTCCGACAGGATAAGGATTGTCATGAAACAGTTGAAGTTCTACCGGTTTATCCTCTTCCAGATAAGCCAGCAGGATATGATTTTTATAATGTGTCAGGATCGCACGGTTCATATCAGAGTTCTTCTCCGATCTCATCTAAAGATACAAATCCGTTATCGGAAAACGTCAACAGATCCAGTCTCATAAGAGAGATATCAAACGGGTCTAAATCAACGTCAAGGTACCGGTAAAACGCTTCCAAAACAAGCTCCGGTTTCGTATTATCGACGCTGCCGCATTTTAAGCGAAGATCAAGCGTATCCTCCGAAGCGGAAAACGAAAAAATAAAGGGTTTGATATCAAGCAAACGTTCACTCTTTTTGGTCTTCTTTAAAACAACGATCTCAGGCTGTTCCATAAACTCAGAAAACTGTTTGGAAAGATCTTCGCAGGGACATTTATGAAACGTGATCCTGTAATCTGCCGCTTCGACGGAAGCCATTGCATTGATGGCTTTCTCAGGCAGATATTTGAAGGAAAGGATCCTGATCTCGTCAATGCCTTCCCGGCAAAGCGCAGCGATCGCATCGGTCGATTTGACCGACTCGGTCAGTTCGATATCGGCATATTCTCCGATACTCTCGTCTCCGATCCCGAGCGGAAGCGCAAAGGAAAGGATCTGATGCGGCGACATCCCTGCCGAATAAGCGATGGGGATCTTTGCGCGACGCATCAGTTTCTGAAAGTAACGCATCGTATCGAGATGTCCGATGAATTTTAAAGCGCCTTCTTTTGTAAAGCGCATTCTAACGCGCATAACAGATGCCTCCCTGAAAAGCAGCAGCGCCGCAGCCGTTGCATTGCATTCTGCAATTTGGTGTCACGATCTCGTTCTGTGCTTTTTCCCATTCCTTTATGAGAAATTGTCTGGTTACGCCGATATCGATAAAATCCCAGGGTAACAGCTCCTCAACCGGACGCTCCCTGTGCACATAAAAGTCAGGATCGATCCCTGTTTCTTCAAACGCGCTGATCCACGGTTCCATGGAAAAGGTTTCCGTCCATGCATCAAACAAAGCGCCATGTTCATATGCTTTCAGAAGCACGGCTGACAGTCTTCTGTCTCCTCTGGCAAAAATGCCTTCAAGCACACTGACTTTTGCATCATGCCAGTTATACTTGATGCTTCGGGCGTTCAGCTGCTCATGCATGGCATGGTTTACGGTTTCCGCCTTTTTCAGGAAATCTTCCCTGCGCTCCATTTTGGCCCATTGAAACGGTGTAAACGGCTTCGGCACAAAAAAAGAACTGGAAGCTACGATCTGAACTCTTCCTTTTCTCTCTTCCTTCGGGATCAGCTCATAATAGAGCTTTGCGATCTTGTTGCATAGTTCCGGGATCGCTAAGATATCATCTTCCGTTTCCGTCGGAAGCCCAAGCATGAAATACAGTTTTACCCTTGTCCATCCGCCAAGGAATGCGTCTTTGGCGCCTTCTAAGATGTTTTCTTCCGTGAGTCCTTTGTTGATCACATTTCGAAGTCGCTGGGATCCGGCTTCCGGTGCAAAAGTAAGAGAACTTTTACGGATATCCTGCACCTTGCTCATGACATCCAGAGAAAAAGCATCGATCCTTAATGACGGCAGGGAAATATTCAGCTTTTTCCGGTCGGCATATTCCATCAGAAAATCCACAAGTTCCGGCAGTTTCGAATAATCACTCGAACTTAAGGAGCTTAAGGAGATTTCCTCATTCCCGCTGTTTTCAAGCATTTCCCTTGCCAGTTCTTCGAGTTTCTCTTCATCCCGTTCTCTTAACGGTCTGTAGATCATCCCCGCCTGGCAGAATCTGCAGCCTCGGATACAGCCTCGCATGATCTCCAGGACCGACCTGTCCTGTGTGACTTTCAGATATGGAACGATCTGTTTTCTTGGATAAACGGCGTTTGTCAGATCCATGCAGATCTCTTTCCGGATGGTTTTCGGCAGATCATCGGATACAGGCTCAAACGAAGCAAGTGTTCCATCCGGATGATAAACAGGCTCATAAAGCTTAGGAACGTATATTCCGGGAATCTTTCCTGCCTCGTGCAAAAATGTATCGCGGTCATACCCTTCCTGCTTATGCTTCAGATACAGGTCAAGTAACGCGTCATACGAAGTTTCCGCTTCCCCGATATAAAAAAGATCAAAGAAATCCGCCACCGGTTCCGGATTATAAGTACAGGGGCCGCCGCCGATCACTATGGGATCCTCTTCTGCTCTGTCTTTTGCAAATAACGGGATCCCTGCCAGATCAAGCACCTGCAGGACATTTGTATAGCACATCTCATATTGCAGCGTGATCCCGAGAAAATCAAAGTCTTTAACAGGTTCCTGGGATTCCAGCGCAAAAAGCGGAATATGATCTTCCTTCATGATCTTATGAAGATCGACCCAGGGGGAATAAACCCGTTCGCACCAGACGTCATCCCGTCTGTTCAGCAGGTCATAGATGATCTGAATGCCAAGATGCGACATTCCGATCTCATAAATATCCGGAAAACACATGGCAAAGCGGATCTTCACCCGCTCTTTATCCTTATAAACGGCATTGATCTCTTTTCCGATATATCTGGCAGGCTTTTCCACCTGTAATAAGATCCTGTCATCAAGCGCCAATTTCATAAAAGTACTCCATATTGCGTACTATGTCATGTCAAAACACAAAATATACCGCATATAGTATACTTTATCAAAAGTAAAATTGCAATTTATGCAAATAAAAAAGGATGGCATCAGCCATCCTTTTTGAAAACGCTACGATCAGCGTTTGTAAACAACGGTAATGTCCGTATCGCCTGTGATACATCCGATCCCCGGTGTATACTTATCGAAATACCAGCCTTCAAACCAGGGTTCGCATTCTCTTGCAGGCATGCCATCGCGGATCCACTGTACATCCAGCAGTTCGCCGTCAATACTGCTCCAGAAACGGACTTTGTTCAGATGATAGTAATAAGCTTTGATCGCACGGTCTTCCGTGATGTTTTTCCAGGAGCCTTCCCAGCCAACAAACTCGTAACCTTCGATACAGGGATCTGCAGGATCCGGAAGGGAGGAACCGTAAGGAACCACTTCCGTCTTCCAAAGTTCTCCGTTATGACCGTTGTACCATCTGACTACGCAAGTAACACCGGGAACACCCTTGGAGCCGTCCCACCAGGGCAGGAACGGTGCGGAAGTATTGTCATTGATCTTCTTGATATTGGATGTGGAATTGGTCGCTGCGGCATAAGGTGTATTATTCACATACATGCCGAGGATCATTTTATCGCTTTTCACATTCATGCAGGAATCTGTCCAGCCGATAAAGGTATAACCGTCGATACCCGTATCGATCGGAACCACAGCATTTCCGCCGTCAGGCACCACCTGTGTGTTCATCTTGGTGCCATAAAGAAACGTTACGGTATGCTTTGCTTTGGCAGATGCCGGTACTGTCAGTACGATCGCACAAAGTCCAACCAGCGCGAATGTAGCGACGATCAGTTTTGTAACAAATCCTTTCATCTTTTTCAACCTCCTGATTAATTATATCCCCTTTTGCAAGACAACATTATGTAAATTTATTATACACTGCTTTTTATCGGTTTGCAAGTTCTGTTGTAATATCATTCCAGTCCAGATCGCATTCCGCCATCAGCACCATCATATGATAGAGAAAATCGGCAATTTCATACTTCACTTCCTCATGATCCGGGTTCTTTGCGGCGATCACGATCTCGGTCGCTTCCTCTCCCACTTTCTTTAAGATCTTGTCGATCCCTTTGTCAAACAGATAATTCGTATAACTGCCTTCCTTGGGATTTGCTTTTCTGTCATGGATCACGGCAAAAACATCCTCAAAAACATTCAGCGGATTTGTATTGCGGTAATTCGTATGCATGATCTCTTCAAAAAAGCAGGAATAATTACCCGTATGACAGGCAGCGCCGATCTGATGCACCTTGGCAAGGATCGTATCTTTGTCACAATCAATATAGAGATTTCTGACATACTGAAAATGTCCGCTGGTCTCTCCTTTGATCCAGAGCTTCTGTCTGCTTCTGGAATAGTAAGTCATTTTTCCGGTCTTGATCGTCAGTTCAAACGATTCCCGGTTCATATAGGCGACCATGAGAACGGCATCCGTTTTGTAATCCTGCACGACGACAGGGACCAGACCGTTCCCGTCCGTCTTCAGTTCATCAAAATTCACGGTGCTTTCAAACAGATTTACATTGATGCCTTCATTTTTCAGCCATTTTTTAAACTCCATCAAAGACGGTTCTTCGTTAATGAACGAACCGGACAGCCCGGATACGCATTCCTGTTCGATCAGAGCCTTCTGCGGCCGGTTTTTCAGCATCAGAACGACCGGGAGGTTAAAATCACTTAAGATCTCATGATCTAAAAGGACGATCCCGTGAACGTATTCTTTCAATACGGCGATATGATCCAGGATCTGTTCTTCCGCATCCGCACAGGCCATCATTTTTTCTTTGCCGAAACGTGCGCCGGCCTCGGAGATCAGTTCGATATTGGACTGCTTCGCCATGTTAAGCGCTACGCTCTTACAGCCTGCATAGAGGAGTTTCTTGACATCCTCCAGGCGTTTGATGTTTCCTGCAGCGATCGACGGAATATCGATCGTCCGGTTGATCTCCCGGATCAGGCCGATATGAAGGTCGTGTTCAGCATCCGATGATGACAGGTCAAAGATCAGCAGCTCATCCGCAAAATTCGTCAGGGAAACGACATAGGATAAGAGATCTTCCGATAATACCTGTTTATCCTTAAACCCTTTTACAGGCTTTCCGCTTTTTAAAAAAATGCATGGTATAACGGATTTCCGGTTCATGAGAGTGTTCCTTTCGTACTGAGAACATTTGTGATCCTTGGATCAAACGTTGTCGCTTCATCCAATGCCTTGGCAAACGCCTTAAACATCGCTTCCGCGATATGATGCGAATTCACACCTGACAGCACCTTGATATGAAGGTTCATGCCGGCGCTGTAACTGATCGCATAGAAAAACTCACGGATCAGTTCGGTATCAAGATACCCGATCCTTTCGACATCAAATTTAGCATCATAAGAAAAATAAGGTCTTCCGCAAAGATCCACTGCGCATAAAACCAACGCATCATCCATCGGCAGGATCATCTGTCCGTACCGTTTGATCCCTTTTTTATCGCCGATCGCTTTTGCGATGGCGTTCCCGAGAACGATCCCGGTATCTTCCACGGTGTGATGTCCGTCCACAAGCAGATCGCCGGTTACGGAAAGGTCAAGATCAAATAATCCGTGTCTGGTAAACCCGTCCAGCATGTGATCGAAAAAGCCGATCCCGGTATCGATCTTGGAGATCCCGCTTCCGTCAAGCTCCAGCCTGCAGCTGATCTGTGTTTCATTCGTTTTCCGTTCCAAAACGGCTTCTCTTCCCATATTGACTCTCCTTCAAAATAGTTACTTTCCGGATTTTCTGATCCTGATGGAATTGGCATGCGCACTTAAGCCTTCCGCATCCGCAAATTTGGCGATATCATCCGCCGCAGACAACAGAGCATCTTTGGAATATGAGATAATGCTGCTTTTCTTCACATAAGCGTCAACGCCAAGCGGAGAAAAGAATTTCGCGGTCCCGTTCGTCGGCAGGACATGGTTCGGACCGGCATAGTAATCGCCAAGCGGTTCCGAAGAATAATGTCCGAGAAAGATCGCGCCGGCATGTTTCAGTTTGGTCATCACTTCAAACGGATCTTTTGTTAATATCTCCACATGCTCGGATGCGATCGCATTTGCGGCATCGATCGCATCTTCCATCGATGAAGCAAGTAAAATATACCCGTAGTTGTTAAGCGATGCTTCTATGATATCCTTTCGCGGCAGTCTTGTGGTCATTTCATCCACCTGCGCACTGACTTTTTCGGCAACTTCTTTGGATGTCGTGATCATGATCGCGGAAGCCAGCTGGTCATGTTCCGCCTGAGACAAAAGATCTGCCGCTGCGTATTCGGGAATGGTCGTTTCGTCCGCGATCACAAGGATCTCACTTGGGCCCGCAACGGAATCTATTGATACAAAACCGAATACCGCTTTTTTGGCAAGCGCAACAAAGATATTGCCGGGTCCGACGATCTTATCCACCTTCGGAATGCTCTTTGTTCCGAACGCCATGGCTCCGATCGCCTGCGCTCCGCCGACTTTGTAGATCTCATCCACACCCGTGATCTTTGCGGCAACCAATGTGCAGGGCTGTACTTTGCCTTCACTGTTGCAAGGTGTCGTCATAACGATCCGTTTTACTCCCGCCACCTTGGCCGGCAGGATGCACATCAGGGTAGAGGAAGGATAAGCAGCCTTGCCGCCCGGAACATAAACCCCGACCGTGTCGATCGGCGTTACTTTCTGTCCAAGGATCGTCCCGTCCTCCCTGGTTTCGATCCAGCTGTTCGTCAGCTGCTTTTCGTGGTATGCAATGATATTGTCCGCGGCATCTTTCATAATGCGGATCAGATCGGGATCATAAGAAGCATATGCCTCCTCGATCTCTTCTTTTGTCACGCGGACAGATTGCGCGGTCGTTTTAAAATGATCGAATTTCTCGGTGTATTCAAAAACCGCTTCGTCGCCCCTTGTTCTGACATCCGATAATATATTGTTGACGGTCTCCTCATATTCCGTATATTGTCCGGGATTCCGTTTTAACAGGTTCGTCAGGATATCCTGCTTTGTTTCTTCCGTTAATGTGATGATTTTCATAATATCTCCTTAATCTTTCCAATCAGCTCATTGATCCGTTCCGATTCCATCCGCATACTGACCTGGTTCACGATCATTCTCGCCGAAAGGTCACAGATCTCTTCCAAAACCACCAGGCCGTTTTCACGAAGCGTGGAACCCGTCTCCACGATATCCACGATCACATCCGAAAGCCCCACGATGGGCGCCAGTTCAATGGAACCGTTCAGTTTGATGATATCGACGGTCTGCAGTTTTCTGTTATAAAAATAGTCCTTGGCAATATGCGGATATTTGGTTGCGACTCTGATCATTTCATGATGCTTGAGCAGTTCTTCCGCCTCGGCAGGCCCGCAGACACACATCCTGCAGGCGCCGAACCCGAGATTCAGCACTTCGTAATTCCTTCTGTCCTCTTCCATGATCGTGTCTTTTCCGACTACACCGATATCTGCGGCGCCGTATTCCACATAAGTCGGAACATCTGGCGCTTTGGCCAGAAAGAATTTCAGCTTCAGATCCTCATTGACAAAGATCAGTTTTCTCGAAGAGGGGTCCTTCATTTCCTCGCAGGTGATCCCGATGGATTCCAGCAATTCCATGGCTTTTTTGGCCAGCCGTCCTTTTGCAAGCGCAAAAGTCAGATAATTCATATCCCGTTCCATATCAGACCTCCTCCAGCTTGTAACCAAACGACTGCGCATATTGTTCATATGATGCGCGTGTTTTTATTGCATCTTTTTGCATCAGGATCGTCCGGATGCCGTCTTTTCTGTATTTTTCGGCTTTTTGATAGGCTTCGCTCTCTTGATCTTTTTCATATAAAAGCAGCAAAGCTTCTTTCCCTGCCTCAAAGTCAAGTCCCTGTCTTCTGAGCGTTAAATACAGATCGTCCAAAACGATGGCAAAGCCGATGGCCGGCGCTTCTTTCCCGAATTCCGAAAGGAGGTTATCATACCTTCCGCCTTTTCCGATCGCATCACCCGTGCCGTAACTGTATGCTTTGAAGATCACGCCGGTATAATAATGATACTTGGAAAGCATACCGATATCATAAGTCAGATATCTGTCCATCTGCAGCTTGCTTAAGATATCATGCAAGGCTTTCAGGCGGTTGATCGCATTTATGGAACGCTCATTTTTCACAAGTTTTGCCGCGTTTAAGATCTTATCGATCGAGCCGAACATTTCCGTGACTTTTAAGATCTTATCCTGAACTTCATCCGGAATATTGTTTGCCTGCATGGTCGTTTCGGCCAGAAAATAATTCTTATTCGAAATGGAATCCCTGAGTTCAAGTTCCAGTTCCGGATCGATCCCGCATTCCTCACAGAGACCTTTGAAATACTCAACATTCCCGATCGTGACCTGAAATTCTTTCAGACCGGCGCATTTCAAACTTTCGATCATCAGCGCGATCATTTCCGCATCAGCTTCCACCCTGTCTTCATTGATCAGTTCCACGCCGATCTGCGTGGATTCCTTCAGCCGTCCCTGCAGATCGGAACCGTTCATGAACGTATTGCCCTGATAGCAGAACCTTACCGGCATGGTCTCATCCATATAATACTTTGCGACGCATCTGGCGATCGATGGCGTAAAGTCCGGACGAAGTACCAACGTATTTCCTTCCTTGTCAAAAAACTTGAACAGTTCATTGCTCGGGATCGTGCCGATGTTGGAAGAAAAAATATCAAAAAATTCAAATGTCGGCGTCTGGATATCTTCATAGCCGTAAAGATGGAATCTGTGCAGCAGTTCCTCCTGCAGTCTGACTTTTGCCGCGTATTCCTGTCCGTAAAGATCGCGGACGCCTTCCGGTGTGTGTAATAACTTATTGTTCATCTTCTCTTCTCGCTTTATCGCTTTAACGTGCTACCATGCTACCACGTTGATATTTAGTTGATTATACATAATAGATTTTAAATCTGTCAAGATTTATACGTTTCTTCGTTCCAGATCCTTTTTCAGGCATTCAAGATACGGCACAAACACGCCCTGTTTGGAGGGAAGGATATACTCTTCTTCGATCTCTTCAAAACGAAAGCTCTTCTTTCCGCCGCTTTCCATACGGTCCCAGAATTCCAGAAGTTTTTCGAGTCTTAAGTAATAAAACAGGTCCTTGGCGGAATAAAAAACAAGAAAGAATGCGATCCCGCCCTGCCGTTCGAATTCTCTCATGAAATTCACCTGATGCTCATGGATGTTTGCAAGCGCAAAGGTGTCTTTGGCGCACTCCTTGGCATCAAAACATACCGGAATTCCCTGTACGGCGCCGATATAATCCACCGTACTTTTCTGATCAAAATAAGCCAGGGTGATCTGATGGCTACTCTTGTCGATATTGATCGGTGTGATCGGTGTCGGGATCTTCTGGATCAGCGCCAGATGATTTTCAAGATATTTTTCATTTGTCCTGTTGATGAGGTCTTCCAGTGTTGAGCCGCGAAGACCCCTGCTGTTCCAGGTCGCCATGTTCAAGCCCCTCAAGATTGATATATTTGGCAAAGGTGTTCGGAAAAGGGATCTCTATGACTTTACCGGACAGGTCGGAAAACGGTTCCTTAAGTTCCGGCATCTCCAGCCTGTAAGCATGCAGAAGCTGAGAACTGCACCGGTATTTTTTGTTAAGAGCAGGGTCCCCGTACTTTTGATCCCCAAGGATCGGATGATCGATCGAACTTAAATGTGCGCGGATCTGGTGTGTTTTTCCTGTGATCAGTTCGATCTTTAAAAGCGAAAGTTCCCCGTCATTTATAACAGGATACACGCGGGTCTTAATTGGATCTGCATCTTCTGCGGGTTCCTCAAGGATCTGCACTTTATTGTTCTTTTCATCCTTCTTCAGATAGCCTTCCAGCAAAAAAGGTTCCCTGACGGTACCTTTTACGATACAGGCATAATATTTATGGACTGAGCGGTCTTTTAAGATCTTTGACAGCAGTCTGGCGCCCTGCAGCGATTTGGAGCAAAGCAGGAGTCCTGAAGTATTTCTGTCAAGACGGTTGCAGACGGACGGCTGAAAAGCAAACGGATCTTTCGGATCATACAGACCCTTGCTCTGCAGATAGGCAAGACAGTATTCGTTCATCGAAACGGAATCCTCTTTTGCTTTCTGCGATAAGATCCCCGCAGGTTTATTGACGATCAGGACATGTTCATCTTCGTATACGACAGAAATAGAAAAATCGCTTAAGTTCTCTGCATGCTGATTTTCCCCAATCTTCAGGAATTTATCGAAGGTCTCATCCGACAGGAAAAACCGGATCACATCATTTTCCCTTAAAAGCTCATTTCCTTTTGCCTTTTTCCCGTTTAAGGTGATGTTTTTCTTTCTGAACATCTTGTAGAAAAAAGAGATGGGCGCTTCTTTTAAGATCCTGGCGCAGTATTTATCCAGCCGCTGATCCGCGTCATCTATTGAAATTCTGAATTCTTTCATAATGAGATCGCCTTTATGACGTTAAAGATACTCTGCACATCCGGATCAGGCGTTTTCTGCTCCGTATTTTTCACGACTTCCTCAAGCCGTTTCATGAAAAGACGCTTGTCCTGAAAGATCTTCACACCGGTATCCCGTCCGTCCTGATTGAGCGCTTCCTTGATCTGTGCTTCGAGCATCTTCAGATCCCCCGTGGATTCACAAAAAGAACAGATCATGTTATCTGAACAGATCAGCGCAGGCAGGTAGTATGCCTGTTGCGATGTTGTCAGAACGTTCTCATAAAGGATGGGAAGTTCCTTTCTATGCTGTTCATATTCGTCATGCTCTTCTTTTTTCAGGGAACGGAACCTTAAAAACATGATCATGTTGACCATGCTTTTGGATGCGGGAAGAAGTCCCAGAACAGCGATCACGGTCAACAGATTCTTATTACTTCCGGTCCTTGTATAACCTATGAAATACAGCCCGAGCGCGAGTACAAAAAGCAAAACCGTCCGCAGCACGGAAAGGATCTGATGTTGTCTGATATAGCCGAATGTTCCTTTTTCTTTGATCTTCATAAGCAGTTTAGTGTCTGATAAATCCGGGATTTATCATATTTTTCAATTTACTTTGATCTTTTTTTGCAAATCCGAGCGGATAACCGTCAACGCAGACAAGAACGATCCCGTTTGATCCCCCGCTTTCATCTTCTGATAAAAATACCGTTTCTCCGCGAAGATATCTCAAGACGCGCTCGTCATCCGTGCCGAAACTGACCGTTTGGTCAAAATCACGGGATGACAGCCACATCGCCAAAGCCTGATCCGGCTTCAGATTCCCGTTTCGACCGGCTTCCCCAAGCAACAGTCCTGTCCGGATATAACGGATCGGACTTCTGAACAGTTTTTCATATCCTTCCGGTAAAAGATACAATAAATTGTCTCTTTCCAGGATCCGTTCCGGCGCAACAGGTTTGGTGATCCGTTTGCAAAGATCAAGTACCCCGGGCGGCAGCTTCTTTGGTTTTAAAACAACCGGTCTGTCATTTGCTTCTTCGGGGCAATTACCCTGCTTCTTCAACAGTGCAAGGAAATGGCCTTCTGCCTTCATCTTATGCGGAAAACACCTTGCCGCCTCTTTCAGTCCCAGAAAACCTTCCGACATCCCGTCCGTCAGTTCGATCTGAACAGGGGAAAGTTCCGGATATTGCTCCAAAAGCCAAAGGATATTCTCTTCATTTTCCGTCAGGGAAAACGTGCAGGTGGAATACATGAGATATCCGCCGCATTTGAGCAACTTTACGGCTGCTGACAGGATCTCTCTCTGAACGGGCGCATAATGGGAAGGTCCTTTTTGCTCCCAATCTTTTATCAGTGAAGGATCTTTACGGAACATCCCTTCACCGGAACAGGGCGCGTCCACCAGGATCTTATCAAAAACAGGTCCGTAGATTGCTGCAAGGTCTTTTGGGTCCATGGCACTGACAAAACAGTTGGAAACCCCCGCAAGAACCAGATTTTTCATCAGCGTCCTGGCTCTGTTGGCGCTTAAGTCGTTGGCAAACAGGATCCCTTCTCCCTTCAGTTTTGCCGCAAGCTGCGTGGATTTTCCTCCGGGCGCTGCACAAAGATCCAGTACCAGATCACCCGGTTTTACCGGAAGTCTGTCTGCCGGCAGCATGGCGGAGGGATCCTGCAGATAGTATAATCCTGCCGCATGAAAGGGATGTTTTGCGGGAGACACATCATCTTGGATGTAATATCCGTTTTGAACGAAAGGGATCTCTTCCCCAGCAAGACCTGCCTGTAAAATACGGTCAGCAGCCTGTTCGCGCAAGGTGTTGACTCTTAATCCACGGCAGTTGGGCATAGAAAAAGAGGCCTCATATGAGGAATAACCGTCCCCGAGCAAGGTCTGCATATTCTGCATGAACTGTTCCGGAACCTTCATACGAATACCTCTTGATCATTCCATATCATTTCAATGCTTCCAGGATCTTTAACAGGAATTCCCAGGTTTCCCTTGTTGAACGGATGTCCAGTTTTTCTTTCGGTGTATGGATATTCTCGATCGTCGGACCGAAAGAAACGATATCGAGATCGGGAACTTTCTCATAAAAGATCCCGCATTCCAGTCCCGCATGAATTCCCATCAGACAGGGGTTCTTGCCGAAAACCTGCTGATAAACATCAAACACCGTTTTGCGCAGCGGAGAATCTTCTTTGAATTCCCATGCCGGATAATCGGATTCCACGGTATAACTGCCGCCGATCGTCTCCGTCAGATACTGCATTTTGTCTCTGAGAGCGATCTTTTCGGATGTTACGGAACTGCGCACGGAAACGATCAGTTCAAAATAATCGTCCAAAAGGCGCATGATCCCGGCATTGCTGGATGTCTGCACAAGATGCTCCGTATTCATGCTCATTTTCTGGATCCCATCGGGGATCGTCATCAGTAAAAATACGGCTCTCTCTTTGGTCTTCGGTGTCAGAACGCGAACCTGCGCTGTCTCAAGGGTCTCGCAGTAGATCGTGATATTATGTTCCACCGCGCTGTATTCGTTCTGAATGATCTTCGCATATTCGCTGACGATCCCTTCGAGCTTTTCAACATCCTGCTCATTGATCACGATCTGCGCTTTGGATTCCCTCGGGATCGCATTATCCTGCAGTCCACCGTTTAACCCGGCAAGATCATATGCAATGGATTTGCCGACAAAATGAAGCATACGGCCCATCAGAAGATTGGCGTTTCCATGGTATTTATCGATCTCCGTGCCGGAATGTCCGCCCTGCAGTCCGCAGATCACAAGGTTGCATTTCACGCCCTGTTTCTCACAGTAACGGACCGGAACCCTGCAGATCACACGGCTTCCGCCGGCGCAGCTGGTCAGGATCTCTCCTTCTTCTTCATTATCAAGGTTCAAAAGTCTCCTTCCCTTCAGGAAAGAGGTGTCAAGCGCATGTGCGCCATCCATGCCGGTCTCTTCATCCACCGTAAAGACACATTCGATCGGCGGATGTACATAATCTCCGTCAAGAAGCGCAAGCATATAGGCAACGGCAACACCGTCGTCTCCGCCGAGTGTCGTTCCTTTTGCATATACGTATTCATCGGAAACTTCCAGTTTCAGGCCGTCTTTTTTGAAATCGAATCTGGCGGCAAGTTCAAAATTCTTCTCGCACACCATGTCAAGATGCCCCTGTAAGATCACGGGTTTGGAATTCTCATAACCTTTGGAGCCGCATTTATAGATGATCACATTCCCTATGGCATCGGAAATATAGGTCAGTTCTCTTTTCCTGGCAAAATCAACCACATATTCCGTTATTGCAGCCGTATTCCCGGAACCATGGGGAATTGCACAGATATCTTCAAAAAACGAAAATACATTTTTCGGTTCCAAATGTTCCAAAATACGCATTTTTCTTTCTTGCTATCCTTTCCTTCAGATCAGAACATCCGGAGAAGCGGGTTCTGAATCTTTTGCATCCGCTTTCGGTTTCAGTTCGTCCCTGTTTTTTTCGATCACGTCTTTGCTTTCTTTTAATTTGGCAAGCAGATCCCCGTATTTCGCCTCTGCCGTGTCGATCGCATGAACAACGATATTCTCGAGTTCGGCAAGCATATCGTCCGTATAGTCCATTACGGACTGGCGGATGTTATTTGCCTCTTCGCTGGCCTGATCCACGATCTGCTGTGCCTGCTGTGTTGCCTGATCCACGATCTGCTGCGCCTGCGCATAGGCCTGCTGCATGATCTCGTGCTCTTCGATCATCTGATCCTGATGGATCTGTGTCTCAGCAAGCATGGCATCCGCTCTTTCACGCGCATCATTTAAGATCTCTTCCTTCTGGCTGATGACCTTCTGATAACGCTTGATCTCATCCGGAGTCTTGTTGCGAAGCTCCCGGAGCAATTCGTCAATATGTTCTTTTTCAACAAGGATTTTGGTGCTGGAAAACGGCTGGAATTTGCAGCCGTCGATAAACTCTTCGATTTCTGTGATGACCTGTTCGATTTTGCTCTGCATGATTACTCCCCTTTTTGATATTTGCGATAAACCATTTCTGCTACATACGGCGGAACGAATTTGGAAATGTCACCGCCGTAACTTGCGACCTCTTTGACCGTAGACGAGGAAAGATAGGCGTAATCAAGGCTCGTGGTCAAAAAAACCGTATCCACCTGATCGCATAACTTCCGGTTCGTCTGGGAGAGCTGCAATTCGTATTCAAAATCGGTAATGGCACGCAGACCCCTTATCACCACGTCCGCACCGCTTTTCTTTGCATGCTCCACAAGAAGGCCGTTAAAACTGTCCACTTTGACATTTGGCATGTCTTTCGTGACTTCCTTAAGTATTTTAACACGTTCTTCTATAGAAAACAACGGACTTTTCCCGCTGTTGTTCAGTACGGAGACCGTTATTTCATCAAAGATCATTGCCGCTCTTTTGATGATGTCCAGATGGCCGTAGGTCACCGGATCAAAGCTGCCGGGATAGATCGCTTTTTTCATTTTCGTTCCTCGCTTATTCTTTACTTACGAATTCAGAAAACGTTTTCCTCATCGCTTGGAACGCTCTTCGGAAAAGTTTTTCTGAATTCTTATTTTTTTATAGATTTCAACGAAAGACTTTTCCGAGACTATAATGAAGGGAGGAGGAAAATGTCTTTCGGGGAAATCTTTCGAACTGCATTTACAATCTTTTCACCTGCAGAAATACATGCGAATTGGTCTTATATTCCTTGATCTTCATGATCTCAAAACGGCTTCCCGGTTCATGTAGATAGGAAAGATCCGTTTCATTGGATACTTCCATGATGATGATCGTTTCTGGATGAATCAGGGAGCTGTCCGAGAGCACTCTCAGCGCCTCTTCTTCAAGCCCCAGTCCGTAAGGCGGGTCCATAAAGATCACATCAAAAACATGTTTTCCTTTCAGGGAATATAGCGCAGAGATCGCATCTTGTGAGATCACTTCCGCCCTGTCGGATAAATGCGTATTCTTCAGATTTTCTTCGATGCATTTGATCGCATCTCTTGCTTTTTCCACAAAGACCGCATGCTTTACCCCGCGGCTCAGCGCTTCGATGCCGATGGCGCCGCTTCCGCTGAACAGATCCAGAAATTCCGTATCCGCATACAGATAGGGTTGCAGAACATTGAACAGGGTTTCTTTGTATTTATCAGAAGTAGGTCTGGTATTCAGTCCGGCCGGCGCTTTTAACAAAAGCCTTCTGGCCGATCCCGCGATCACTCTCATCTTATGTACCTTGCCGCAGGCATGGTGCAATTGGTGACGCGCCTGCTACGGCACCAATAATCGTTAATCAGGAACGCATCTTTGTTCCTTTGGTATCACGTCTTGCAAGTTTCAATCTGTTCAGTTCGATCTCTCTGCCGTTATAGGTGCCCGTCGTCAGTACGCCTTCCTCGACAAAGTAAACTTCCTCAAGTTCGTCTTTTGGCGCAAGCTTCATCCCACGCACGCCGACAGCAGCTTTCTTTTTCTGCGGAACCTCATCGATCATGAATTTTAGGAACATGCCACCTTTGGTCTGCAGCACGGCAAATTTCTGATTCACGATCGGGCAGACACAGATCAGTTCATCACCGGGGGACAGCATGGTTGCCGCAACCGTCCTCTTGGTAACATCAAATTCCGTGCCGTAAACCTGTTTCATCATCGCATATTTCGAAACAAACATCAGTTTCTGCATGATCACATCATTCATGGGAGCGATATGGATCGCATATTCACTCTGACTGTCATAGTTGCTGATATTATCGATCGGGGTTCCTTTATCGCGGAATTTGCCGAACGGAATATCAAGCACCTTCACGGAATGCATCTGTCCCCTATTCGTAAAGACACAGATCCTGCCGGTATTCAATGTCTGCAGGATAAACCGGTTCTCCGCATCCGCAGCTTCTTTATTGCGTTCATAGGTGATGGGATCCACCGCTCTGGCATAGCCGAAACGGTCGATCATGACGACAACATCCATCTCCTCGATCTTCTTTTCCTCAAAGACCGCTTCGTCCGCATCAATGATCGCGGTTCTTCTCTCTCTTCCGAACTCTTTCTGATACCCTTCGAGCTCTTTGATGATCACCTTATCCATGGACTTCGGATTCAGCAGGATATCCTTGTAGGTCGCAATATTCTTCAGCGTCTGTTCATGGTCTTTTAAGAGCGCTTCGATCTCAAGTCCGATCAGCTTGTAGAGCCTCATTTCCAGGATCGCCGTTGCCTGCCTTTCGGTAAAACGCAGCTGTTCCGCCATTTTCTTGGAAATCCTGGACTTGAACCGGATCCCCTCCGTATTTCCTTCCATCAGACAGGCCTTGGCCATCTTCATGTCGGTGGAACCCCTTAAGATCTCAATGATCAGGTCGATCACGTCACAGGCTTTGATCAGGCCTTCCTGTACTTCCTTTTTGTCCATCTCCTTATTCAGGAGCGTTCTGTATTTTCTGGTATTGATCTCTTTCTGAAAATTGACATGATGGATAATGATATCCTTAAGGCCAAGCGTTTCCGGTCTGCCGCCGGCTACGGCAAGCATGTTTACGCCAAACGTATCCTCCAGCTTGGTCTTCTTTAGGAGCATATTCTTCAGATTCTCAACATCCGCATCCTTTTTCAGTTCCAGCACGATCCGGATCCCTTCCTTGCTGGACTGGTTGGAAATGTCAACGATATCCGTCGTCTTTTTGGCATCGATCAGGGCAACAACATCCGTCAGGAACTTGGAAATATTGGCGCCGATCATCGTATAAGGGATCTCCGTGATGACAAGACGTTTCTTCCCGCCTTTTGCTTCTTCCACGGTCATCTTTCCGCGGATCCTGATCTTGCCGGTTCCGGTCTCATAAATATTCAGCAGTTCGCTTTTGTTGGTCACGATCCCGCCTGTCGGAAAATCAGGGCCCGGCAGGTATTTCATCAATTCTTCCGTTGTGATCGCAGGATTCTGCATATAAGCTTTCACAGCGTTGACGACCTCGGAAAGATTATGCGGCGGCATGGATGTTACCATACCGACGGCAATACCTTCCGAACCGTTCACGAGAAGGTTCGGGAATCTGCACGGAAGCACCTGCGGTTCCTTCTCCGTCTCATCGAAATTCGGCATGAAATCCACTACATCCTTATCAAGATCCGAAAGCATGGCTTCCTGCGCGATCTTCTGTAGTCTTGCTTCCGTATAACGCATGGCAGCGGCGCCGTCTCCCTCGATGGAGCCGAAATTCCCGTGCCCGTCGACAAGCGCCATTCCTTTTTTGAAGTCCTGCGACATGACCACAAGTGCTTCATAAATGGAGCTGTCGCCGTGAGGATGATATTTACCCATGGTATCCCCGACAATACGCGCGGATTTCCTGTAGGGTTTGTCATAGCGGATCCCCAGCTCGTACATATCGTACAGGGTTCTTCGCTGTACCGGTTTTAACCCGTCCCTGACATCGGGAAGCGCTCTGGATATGATGACCGACATCGCATAATCAATATAGGATTTCTGCATGATGTCGGAAAATTCTGTTTTGATGATCGTCTCTTCGATCGGCTGACTCTTTGTTCTGCTGGCCATTTTATTCTCCCCAAAAACTGATGCCGTTCTGCTTATTTACACGGCTTTATAAAAATCACACATCAAGCTGCGCCTCATTGGCGTGGCGGTAGATGAATTCTTTCCGCGGCGGCACTTCCGTTCCCATCAACATCTCTGTGGTGGCGGAGGCCAGTCTTGCATCCTCGATCTCAACCTGCTTTAAACGCCTTTTTGCAGGATCCAGCGTCGTCTCCCAAAGCTGCTCTGCATCCATCTCGCCAAGTCCTTTGTAACGCTGCAGAATGAAATCGGAATGGCTCTCACGGTATTTTGCAAGTGCCTTATCATCATAAAGGTACTCTTCCGAACCTTTTTTCGGTAAAGCCTTATACAGAGGCGGCATCGCGATATAAACATGCCCCTCATAGATCAGTTCCGGCATGAACCGGTAAAACAGCGTCAAAAGCAGGGTGGAGATATGCGCGCCGTCCACATCGGCATCCGCCATGATGATGATCTTATTGTAACGAAGTTTTGTAATGTCAAAATCATTGCCGTAGCCTTCCGAAAACCCGCATCCGAACGCGTTGATCATGGATTTGATCTCGGCATTTGCAAGCACTTTGTCGATGCTGGCCTTTTCGACATTCAAAATCTTTCCTCTGATGGGAAGGATCGCCTGATACATCCGGTCTCTGGCTGTTTTAGCGCTGCCACCGGCGGAATCACCCTCGACGATAAAGATCTCGCATTTCGACATGTCATTGGATTCGCAGTTGGCAAGCTTCCCGTTGGAATCAAAGGAATACTTCTGCTTGCTGAGCATGTTGGTCTTGGCTTTTTCTTCCGTTTTGCGGATCTTGGCCGCTTTCTCCGCACAGGATAAGATCGTCTTCAGGATCTCAAGATTCCTGTCAAAATAGCGGACCACTTCATCTCCGGTGACTTTGCTGACAGATTTGGCAGCATCCTGATTATCAAGTTTGGTCTTGGTCTGTCCTTCAAAACGGGGTGCCGGATGCTTGATCGACACCACAGCCGTCATGCCGTTTCTGATGTCCGCACCGGTAAAGTTCGCGTCTTTATCCTTCAAAACATTCAGTTCTCTGGCATAATTGTTCATCACATTCGTGAACATGGTCTTGAAACCGGTCAGATGTGTGCCGCCTTCGGCATTATAGATGTTATTGCAGAAACCGAGAACGTTTTCATGGAATTCATTCACATACTGAAACGCGACCTCAACGGTAATACCGTCTGCCTCTCCTTTAAAATAGACAGGTTCATGCAGCGCTTCTTTATTCCCGTTCATATCCTTGACGAATCCGACGATCCCGTCTTCTTCATGGAACGTGATCTCTTCCGGAGCCTCGCCTCTTAAATCCGTAAAGATGATCGTCAGCTTCGGATTCAGATATGCGGTCTCGTGCAGTCTTGACTTGATCTCTTCCTCTCTGAACCGCGTCTTTTCAAAGATCGTGTCATCAGGCAGAAAGTTGACTTTGGTACCGTGTTCCCTGGTCTTGCCGATCACGGGAAGCAGACCGCCTTCGAGTTCCGTGGTCGGAATACCTCTCTCATAACTGTCCTTGTAGATCTTCCCGTCAAGACGCACTTCCACGGTCAGATAAGAGGACAGGGCATTCACAACGGAAGACCCGACCCCGTGCAGACCGCCGGCCGTCTTATAGGCACTGTCGTCAAATTTACCGCCCGCATGCAGTGTCGTAAAGACAAGACGCTCTGCGCTCATCCCTTTTGCATGCATGCCGACAGGGATCCCGCGCCCGTTATCCACAACGGTCGCCGAACCGTTCTTCTCCAGCGTGACCCAGATCTTGTCACAATAGCCGGCCAAATGTTCATCGACGGAATTGTCTACGATCTCGTAAACAAGATGATTTAACCCTTTGGTTGTAACGCTCCCGATATACATACCGGGACGTTTACGCACAGCTTCCAGGCCTTCCAGCACTGTGATGCTGCTCGCATCATATGTGTTCTTTGACATGTTCCCCTGATACTCCCTTTCAAACATCTGTTCGTGCAATATTATATCATGTTTTCGGGAAAAATCAAGAGAAATCCACAATATATGGTATATTTATGGGCGTTGAACTGCAGATATGGGACCTTTTGTTCTTCAGAGTGTCATATGATCAAAATCACTCTTTAGGATCTTCTCCCTGAGCCTTTTGTTTTTATCAAGTGAAAGGTCCGGATCTTCCGACATCAGTTTTCCAACATCTTCCGCCGCTTTTTTTAAGAGCGCGGAATCCCTGAAGATATCCGCGATCGCAAAATGAAGTTCTCCGCTCTGCCTTTGTCCGAACAGTTCTCCCGGTCCCCTGAGTTTCAGATCTTCATTTGCGATATAGAAGCCGTCATTGCTTTTTTTCAGGACTTCCAGCCGTTCCATCGTTTCCTTGTTCGAACCGGAACTCATGAAAATGCAGTAGGACTGCTGATTGCCCCTTCCGATCCTGCCTCTTAACTGGTGCAGCTGGGAAAGGCCGAAACGTTCCGCATTTTCGACCATCATCACGGTCGCATTCGGCACATTGACGCCGACTTCCACAACGGTCGTGGAAACAAGGATCTGCACATCATTTTTATAGAAAGCCTCCATGACCTGATTTTTCTGTGCAGGCTTCATCTTTCCGTGCAGACAGGCAATACGGATGTTTTCGTCATGTGCAAAGACGGCTCTCAGTTTCTCCGTATAATCGGTCACATTCTCGCAGTCCAAGCCTTCCGATTCTTCCACGAGCGGACAGATCACATAGACCTGTCTGCCGGCTTTGATCTCTTTTTCCATGAACCTGTATGCCGTCTGCCGGTAATCGTTGTTGACCACGCAGTTTTTGACGGGAAGTCTTCTTGCCGGCAATTCATCGATCACGGAAACATCCAGATCACCGTACAAAATGATCGCCAGCGTTCTCGGGATCGGGGTTGCGGACATGACAAGCACATGCGGCGGCTGTTCATTTTTTTTTGCAAGGAGTTCACGTTGTCTGACGCCGAAACGGTGCTGTTCATCGGTCACCACAAGCGCAAGGGAATGAAAGACCACTTTTTCCTGAAACAGCGCATGCGTTCCGATCACAAGCTTTGCTTCGCCATTTTCGATCTTTTCACGCGCGTCTTTTTTCTGTGAAGCGCTCATCGAACCGGTAAGCAAAACGGTCTGAAGCGGGATATCATAAGTTGAAAGCATCCGGGTAATGGACTCAAAATGCTGGGTCGCTAAGATTTCCGTCGGCGCCATGATCGCTGCCTGATAGCCGCTTGCGGCAACCATGACGGCGGAAAGGGTCGCAATGATCGTCTTTCCGCTTCCGACATCCCCCTGTACCAGTCTGTTCATCGAATGGTCTTTTTGAAGGTCTTCTTCCACCTGTTGCCAGACTTTTTTCTGCGCGCCGGTCAGCTCGTAGGGAAGTTTTTCGATGATCCGTTTTGTATAGGCCGTCGGATAAATCTGAAAACCGTTGACCAGCTGCTCTTTTTGATCCTTTAACAGTTTCAGTTTCAGAAGGAACAGGAAAAACTCCTCATAGGCAAGACTGTTCCTTGCCTTCTTCAGTTCTTCCGTATTGGCGGGAAAATGCACGCTTTCTAAAGTGCGGATCCTCTCGGGATCTTCTGTTTTCTTAATATCCAGACCTGCGAAGATCGTTTTGATGCATTTTTGCAGCGCATGATTGGAAAGCCCTTTGGTAAGCGGATAAACAGGCTGCAGGGTATTCACGATCTTTTCGTATTGACTTTTCGTAAAGATCAGAGGCTGTTCGACATGATAGGCCATCCCCTGCTGTTCGACTCTGCCCCGGAACACATAAGTTCCTCCTGCCTTCAGGCTTTTGGTCAGATACGGCATATGAAACCAGACGGCTCTGACTTCCGTTCCTTCATTCGAAAGTGTTGCGCTCACAATGCTCAGTTTTCCCTTGCGGCGTAACAGCGGGCGTTTTACGACGACGCCTTCAAAGAAAATGATCTCACCGGTATGTTCCGGATGGATCTTTACGGGATCCTCATAACCGATATAGTCACGCGGAAAATAATATAAAAAATCCTCGGCCTTAAAAAGGCCGAGTTTTTCATAATATTTCACGGTTTTGGGACCGATCCCCTTCAGTTCGATCGTCGGTGTGCCAAGTTCCATATTTTCCTCTTATTCCACACTGATCACGTAATAGTAGATCGGCTGTCCGCCGGAATGCATTTCCACATCACAATCCGGGAAGGTTTCTTCGACTTCTTTCAGGAAATCGCCTGCGATCTCCTCATCTACCTCTTCTCCGTAATAAATACAGATCAGTTCGGATTCGTCGTCAACCATGTTCTTCAGCATCTCAAGCGCAGTCTTCTCGACTTCGGTACCGACCGCCAAGATATCATGGTCGCCGATCCCCATGATATTGCCCTGCTTGATCTCGAGATCATTGATCACGGTATCACGTACCGCATAAGTCACCTGACCGGTCTTGACTTTTCTGATCTCTTCATTGATCACACTTTCATTTTCTTCGACACTCTTATCGCCCATGAAATTGATCAATGCCGTGATCCCCTGCGGAACGGTTTTGGTCGGGATCACAATGACCTTTTTGTCTTCCACAAGGAATCTTGCCTGATTGGCAGCTAAAATGATATTTTTATTGTTCGGAAGAATGAAGACATTCTTTGCGTTTACGTGTTCAACCGCTTTTAAGATATCATCCGTGCTCGGATTCATGGTCTGGCCGCCCTGGATCAGATAATCAACGCCAAGCCCTTTGAAGATCTCATCCATGCCTTCCCCAACGGAAACTGCGATAAATCCCATTTCCTTGGGCGGTTCATGAAATACGACCATTTCCTTGCCGTCATCTTCCACGACTTCCTGTGCGCTTTCTTCCGCTTTGGAACCGGCATCCTGCACAGTTTGTCCGGCATCCGTTTTTTCTTCCTGATCGTCAGCAACAGGTTCTTCGTCTTCTGCCTTCGCCTGTTCCTGCCCGTTTTCTTTTTCAGACATCTTGAAGAGTTTTTCCTGATGCTCTTCACGCATATTGTCGATCTTCATATTGGTGAGTGCACCGTAAGTCAGTGCTTTCTGGATCGCAAGACCGGGATCGTTGGTATGCACATGCACTTTAACGATGTCCCCGTCCGCAACGCAGACAATGGAATCTCCGATGGATTCCAGATAGGTCTTCAGGTCATTCTCGTTCTTCGCGTTGAATACCTTATCGAGCATGATGATAAACTCGGTGCAGTATCCGAATTTGATATCCATGGAAGCCTGCGCGGAATAAGAGTCCGTTGCAGGTTTTTCTTTCTCATCCGAAATGGTCAGGTCGATCTCTTTTCCCTGAAAAGCAAGATATCCGCCTTTTAATACCTCTAAAAGGCCCTGTCCGCCGGAGTCCACAACCCCTGCCTGTTTTAATACCGGCAGCAGGTCGGGGGTCTTTTGCAGCATCTGATCCGCCGCTTCGATGACCTGACTGAAATAGGAATCCAGATCGGTCGTGGTAGATGCGATCTCAAGACCTTTATCCGCGGCAGCTTTGGAAACCGTCAGGATCGTTCCTTCTTTGGGTTTCATGACTGCTTTATAAGCTGTTTCCACAGCCTTCTGCATTGCATTCGTCAAAATCGCAACGTCCAGTTCCTCGTACTCACGGATCACTTTTGTGAATCCGCGCAGCAGCTGTGAAAGAATGACACCGGAATTTCCTCTGGCGCCCCTTAAGGAACCGGAAGAGATCGCTTTGGCAAGCGTTGCCATCGTCATATCCTCAAGTGCGGAAACTTCTTTTGCCGCCGACATGATGGTCATCGTCATGTTGGTCCCGGTATCCCCGTCAGGTACCGGAAACACATTCAATTCATTGATATATTCCTTTTGCGCCTCGAGTGATTTTGCGCCGGCAAGGAACATTTTTGCCATCATCTCGGCGTTGATTTTATTCGTCACCAATGTTCTATCCTCCAAATGCTCTCACACTTTTGATCAGTCAATGACCCTGACGCCCTCAACAAAGATATTAATCTTATCGATCTCAAGGCCTGTCAGTTCTTCCACTTTATACTTTACATTACTGATCAGATTATCGGCCACGGCCTGAATGCTGACACCATAGGACACGATAACATGAAAATCAAGGATCAGGCGGTTATTCTTGATAAATACACTGATCCCCCGCGTAATACTGTCCCTCTTTAAAAGCTTTACGATCCCGTCTTTGACATTCACTGCAGCCATACCGACAATACCGAAGCATTCCACCGCAACACTTCCGGCGTACTGTGCGATCGCATCCGCATCAATGGATATTGCGCCAACATGCGTATTAACACGTCCCTTCATTGACATACCTCCATTTTTTAATGAAATGATTATTTATACTATTGTATAATTTACAATATCGTTTGGAAAAAGGCAACCTAAACAGAAAGATTTTTCTGATTTATTTCACTTTATGCTTGCAAAGATGCATTCGTTCTGTTAAAATACTCATGTTGCGAAAAATTCAAGGAGGTACTGCATCATGGCAAAATGTGATATTTGCGGAAAAGGCGTTCATTTTGGTAACAATGTGAGCCATTCACATAGAAGATCTAACAGGATGTTCCACGCAAACGTAAAGCGTGTAAAATGTAAGGTGAATGGTGTGCCCAGAAGGCTTCATGTTTGTACGCAGTGCTTAAAGAGCAATGCTGTTGAACGCGCTTAACAAAAAGATCCTTATAAAAAACGCATCCGAAACGGATGCGTTTTTTATTATTCCTCTTCGTCTTCCGGAAAAGCCATGTCCATGATCTTTTCATCATCCGGACCGTCTTTTTCCGCTTTTTTGGAAGCAAAATGATTGACCAGATCCGGCACCATGTCCAAAATCTTTGTGATGGAATCCTGATTCTTGATATTGACAAGTCTTGTGGTGCCATGAGAGATCACGAGAACTGCGGAAGGTGCCATTTTACCGGTCAGACCGCCTGCACCGTTATCTTTCTTTTCACCTCTGAATTCACCGGCGCCAACACCGAAAGATACATCCACAAAGGGAACGATGATCGTGTCACCGATCTGTTTCGGTTCACCGACAACCGTCTTGGAACTCAAAAATCCGTCCATTCCTTTCAGCAGTGACTCCACAACTTCGTTAAAACGCCTCTCTCCCATTGTCAGGCCTCCTTTTTAAGGTCTTTGATCAGTTTCTTCAGATCTTTGTTAAAATACAGTTTCCAGCCGGCGATCAGCAAAACGATCAGGAATACGCGTCCTTTAAGATCGGCATTGCCGGCAAGCGCTTTTTCGTCAAATAACGGATCCAGCTTAAGATGGCTTCCTACAAACGGATACAGGAGCGATGCAGCCACAAGCACCTTTCCCGTGGTATCCGGCTCCTCAAAACCGACTTTTGCATAAACGTGCCATTTTCTCGGTCTGATGGCTCTTAGGATCTTAAACACCTGTTGCAGAACAAACCCGAATGTTTCCCTGTTTTTCTCGTTTGTGATAAGATCCAGATAATAAACCGCATTCTCTTTGAAGGAAACGATCTTTTGATAAAATGCGTTTGCCTTCTCTTTAAAGTTTAGCAGAAGATCCGTGATTTTTCCAAAAAATTCTTTCAGTTTCGAAAAAAAGCCCTGCTTTTTCTCTTCGCCGGTCCCTGTTTCGTCCGCCTTTTCAACGGTTTCCGGTTTTTCACCGGTTACGGCTTCCGTTCTCTCTGCCTGTTCCTGTTCAAACCCTTCCAGTGTGATCTCATCCTCATTAGGCGTTCTGGAAAGAGGCTTTTCTTTTTTGGGCTTTTTTTCTTTCCGGGGTTTCTTTTCTTTTTTCCCGCCGATCTTAAGGGGGATCCCGAAGATCCTGATCTTATAAGAAAGCCCGTTTGTATCATAGATCAGCCGAAAAGAAAGAATATGCAAAAGCCATGAGAACCGTGCAAACGCATCAATATTTTCCTCATACTTTCCGCTGATCCGGTACCTGATCGGAACAAACAGCACAAGCAACAGGATCAGAAGGATCAGTCCTATGAGAGAAAGCAGTGTAATCCCCAAAATCTTCAGGATCAGCAGAAACACACTCAATTTTTCTTCTCCTGTTCGCCAAGCCTTCTCAGCAGTTCCGTTTTGATGCCGGAATACGTGTGGAAAGCATCATAGTATTCTTCATGGATCCTTTTAACAAGCAGGAATGCCGCCTGTTCGTTTTCCGCAAGTCCGATCACATCATGATCCCTGTGTCTGAAACTGCGCTGTTTGAAAAGCGCAATCGGTAAGATGTCCAGCACATCATGTTCGCCTGTAGCGATCGTGATCAGAAAGTATCCAACCATCCCGGTCCCGGTTCTGATCCCGTTTTTGATCTTTTTGACTTGATCCGAGGTCTTATCCGTTACATAAAGCGGGTTTAAATACCGAATCATATCCCATCCTGCTCTTTGCTCTTAAAAAAGGCTATCGTATTCTGCCGATAGCCCCAAAACCTCTTCTTATTCGTGGTTCTCCCAGAGATTTTTTCTTTTCATGCCCTGATATTCCGAATACGCGCGCTCCAGGATCTGTCTTTCGTTGGAAAACTTCAGCAGATGATAAGCTTCATGATACTTGTAATATCCGGAATCCACAAAATACTCTTCACGTTGTGGCTTACTGTAATAATTCTCGCCCTTCATCAGATACCAGTGTACTTCTTTTTCAACGGTATCTTCCGGAACAGTAAAGGAATAATGACTTTTCCCGACATACTTGACGATGGATGCTCTTGCGCCGGTCTCTTCACGGACCTCTCTTAAGGCCGTGTCTTCATATTCCTCGCCTTTTTCTACAGTTCCCTTTGGCAATACCCAGCCTTCGTACTTGTTACGAAAGTTTTTGTAAAGCAGTAATACCTTGCCTCGAAAAATAACCACACCGCCACAGCTCGTTGCTTCAATCATTGCAATGCCTCCTGTATGGTGTGTTATAGAAGTCTATAACTGTGAATCAGTATAGCATGAAACGCTGAAAGCGTCAAACTTATCAATACCTTCCGAAATAAGCGTCAAAAACGTTTCTGGCAACCGGAACGGCCACATCTCCGCCCGATCCGCCGTCTTCCACGATGACCGTAACGGCGATCTTCGGCTCTTCCCTTCCGGCGTATCCCGTAAACCAGGCATGGCTGCGGCTTTTATCCGTGGTATATTCTGCGGAACCGGTCTTTCCGGATGCCGTATATCCGACAGTATCCTTTAGTTTTGTCGCCGTTCCCGTCTGCACCACTTCTTCCATCAGCCGCTGCATCTTTTTGGCATAGCTTCTGCCCACAAGTCTGCCGAATTCCGAAGGTTTGGTTTCCTTGACCGGATCATCATATGCCGTATAGATCCCGGAAATGACATAGGGATCCATAAGAATGCCGTCATTGGCGATGGCCTGGGTAATGAGATTCATATGAAACGGCGTGATCATGGTCTTCCCCTGTCCGATCGCCGTCTGCATCACTTCCCCGATGCTTGAGGAGGATTTTAACGGGATCGTGCTCTGCCTGTAGGAATAAGGCGACGGAATAGCCGCATCAAAAAGCAGTTCGTTGCAGGTCTGTTTAAATGATCTTCTGTTCAGTTGTGTGGATATATTTGCAAAACTGGAGTTACATGATTTTGCAAAAGATTTCGTAAAATCAAGTTCTCCGTGCTTGATCCCATGGTAACAGTTGATCACGTTTCCTTCATAGGTAAAGGATCCTTTGCAGTCAAATGCATAATCATCCGGATCCGAATGCTCTTTTAAATACGCCAGGGCCGTTACGATCTTAAAGGTGGAACCCGGTGGGTACAGTCCCTGCGTAGCGCGGTTTAAAAGAACGGAGCGTTCTTGATCGGCATTCAGTTCGTCCCAGTTTGTAAGGATCGTATTCGGATCAAAATCCGGTTTGGACAAAAGGACCAGGATCTCTCCCGTCTTCAGATCCGTTGCGATCACCGCGCCGGATCTGTTCCCCATGGAAACATCCGCAACCTGCTGCATATAAACATCCAGCGTCGTAACCACTTTGTTTCCGGGATTTTTCCTCCCCGCAAAATCATTTCTGAGCCGCTCTCCGATATAAACATCCGATGTCAGCAGTTTGAAGTTGGCAATGGATTCGATCCCGATCTTACCGTGGGAAGTAAACCCGATCGCATGCGCAAAAAGATGCTGATAGGGATACACTCTCCTCTCGTTGCCCTCTTCATCCGTTTCCGTTTCGGCAAGTACCTCATGATCCCTGCTCAAGATCTGCCCGCGCACGACTTTTTTGGCATACAGATCCTGCCTTTTGTTATAGGGATTGCTGATCAGATCTTCACTGTAAAACTGCGTATAGATAAAAAGATAACCGATCAGAAGGATAAAGATGAGTACAAAAGCATACGTGATCACAAGGATCTGCCGGTTTCCGGGATCCATGGGCTTCTTTCTGTTGTTTTCACTTTTTCGAAACAGTTGAAACATGAAAGCCTATCCTTTACGAAGTTTATGCTGCTCTTCCTTCACGGAGATATACATCCCCTGGATCAGGGAAAACGTGATCAGGGAAACCATGACGGAACTGCCGCCGTAGCTGATCAGCGGAAGCGTTACGCCCGTTAAGGGGATGAATTTGGTCACCCCGCCTAAAGTCAAAAGCACCTGAAATCCGTACATCACGGAAAGCCCGACGGCCAAAAGCTTATAAAACCGGTTATGAAAGCGCATGGCGATGTTTAAGAACATGACCAGGCAGCTGACGCAGATCAGGATCAGACACATACCGAAGATCACGCCGAGTTCCTCGCAGATCGCGGCAAACACAAAGTCCGCTTCCACCACGGGGATCGTTTTCGGTGCCCCCTGCGCAAGTCCTAATCCGAACCATCCTCCCGTTCCGATCGCGAACAGCGACTGTGAGACTTGATAGCCGGCGTTTTCGATGGTGGCGATCGGGTCTATGAAGGCCGCAACCCTGTTCCTGACATGGGAAAACAGGAAATACGAAGCAACGGATGCGACCGCTCCGAAAACAAGTCCCAGCAGGAAATAGTAAAGTTTTTCGGTTGCCACATAGAGCATGCAAAAATAGACGACAAAATACAGGACCGCCGATCCCAGATCTTTACAGAACACCAGCAGAAGCACATGGAAACCGGCCATAAAGGCAGAGATCAGGATCTGTCTGAAGGTGGCACTCTGATACAGCAGGCCCGCAACGGCAAAAGCATACGTGATCTTGATAAATTCCGACGGCTGAAAGGTAATGCCGAAAATGCTGACATTCAGTTTGGAGCCGTTGATCACACGCGAAAACAGAAAGACCATGCCGATCGAAAAAATGCCGATGGCTGCAAAGATCCACGCCATTCTGTTGAATACTTTACATTTCTGGAAAAAGAACGGCACAAACATACAGATCGCAAGCGTGAATGCCGCGATCGAAAACTGGCGGATCGCTTTTGCATGGGATAGTCTCGTTAAGATCAAAAATCCGACGGACAGAAGCATGCACATATTGTTTAAGATCAGACGGTTTGCATAGGGATACAGGTAGTGATACAGCAGCAGAACGGCAGCAAGGATCACCATCTGCATCAGAAAAAACCACAGGATTGAAAGATCCTTCAGAGTCAGGAGCAGGGACAGATATCCTGTTAAGAGCATAAAAAACATCCAGAGATTCTGCCTGAAATAGATCTGTTTTCTGCTTTCTTCATTCGGATAGCGGAATACAAAGAAACATTCAAACGTATAGATCAGCATAAAAAGGATGATCAGATATCTTGACAGGGCAATGATGATCGTATTCATTTATTCCACGCCCCTTTTCAGATGTCCTTTTGTAAAAGGATAATCCGGTGTAAATGCTTCATGATCGATGAGCAGGTGTTCAAACTGCCTGATCCTTTCCCGGATCTTTATTTCCGGTTCTGTTGTAAACATCAGACGGATGCTGTAAGGATGCAGTTTTTCGATAAGGTCATTTTCGTCATGAAGGGATAAAGGCATACTGTTGTACAGGACATTGTAGCAGTCCTCACAGCAGTTCTGCACCGGAAAATGCATGTTCATACGGTCCGTGATCTGGGTCATGCCTGCAGTCTTTTTACATTGTTCCCGTGTTTTTAATACACACTGCGCGCTGACCATCAGCGGGATCCTGCCATAAACGATCAGGTCTTCTCCGGTCACGTTCCTCTGAAGCAGTTCTTTTTTATGCAGTTCGACAGGCGCACAGGTGCGCGTGATCCCCAATTCATGAAAACAGGAAACCGCTTCATGATTTAATGCATACAGATGCAGGTCGCCGATCAGTTCCTTCTGATGCCGGATCTTTTTCAAGGCATACAGACTTTCCGGATTCCTGACAAGAAATGCGGAAACACTTTGCATGGCAAGCACATGCGAGATCTTTTCGCTGTTTCTTGTGAAATAGTCTTCCCTGCAGATATAGGGAAGTGCCGCAACAAGCGTGCAGGACGGCATCTCCTTTCTGTTTTGCAGCATTGTAAGGATCTGTGCTTCTTCCTGAACAAGCAGATCCAACGGAAGCGTCAGGATCCGTGTCGCGCTTTCCATCAGCGCGGCCTCTGCCTGTTTTAAAGTAAGAACGCTGACATGAAGGAGCGATTTTTGACGTACCGGAACGGTAAGCGGTTTCTCATTCCTTATATTTTCAGGTTCTTTTCTGAAATAGCCGGCAAGCAGATCTAAGCAAAGCTGTTCCGTTAATTCCCTTCTTAATGCATTCAGTCCTGAAACCGGAAAGAACACATCCGGATCCATATCCGTTTCAAGATCCTTCAGCACAAATTCCGTCTGTCCGAGTTTCGAAAGCTGTTTTTGTACATCCTGCTTTGTCAATGCTTTTGTTTCCGCTTTCAAAACAGGATCCGAAGAAATGCAGGCACTGTGACCATTACATGACCCGGTCAGTTTTGCCGGTTCATTTTTTTGAAGGGTGATCTTTAAGGAAAGCGGCAGTTTTTCATGATCTTTTGTATAAAGGCCGGCAACAGTCTTACTTTCTTCTTCTGCAGCCCTTTCATATCCGCCCTTTTTGATCGTGACCATTTTTCTGCCGTTTCTTTGGAAATAATATCCGCTCTCATGTCCGCTTCTGGTATACAGTTTCGTAAGAACAGAAAGGTCATTAGGATCCACCGTATAGGGTTTGGCCGGATCCTTTCGATACGCATCCATATATTTCCTGTAGATCCCGACAACGCCCGCTACATAATCCGCGCTTTTCATCCTACCCTCGATCTTAAAGGACGCGATCCCCGCATCGATCAGTTTCGGTAAGATCTCTAACGTACAGATATCCTTCAGGCTCAGCAGATATTCCCCGTCATAAGGAAGTCTGCAGGGCTGCGCGCATCTGCCGCGGTTGCCGCTCCTTTCGCCGAGCATGCTGGATAACAGACATTTCCCGGAGTATGCATAGCAGAGCGCTCCATGAATAAAACATTCCAGTTCCGTATCCGTAAGACTGCGGATCCTTTCGATCTCGGAAAGCTGCAGCTCTCTTGCAAGCACAACACGGTCTGCGCCAAGCTCTTTGAGCAGAAGCACTCCGTCAAGATCCGTTACCGTCATCTGCGTGCTCGCGTGCAGCGGCAAAAGCGGAAACTGTTTTTTCAGAAGGCAGAACAGGCCGAAGTCCTGCACGATCACGCCGTCCAGTCCCCTCAGATAAAACGGCATCAGATAGTCACGGACCTGATCCATCTCCCGGCATTTCATGACGGTATTTAAAGTCAGATATACCTTTCTGCCGTATAAATGCGCATGGTCAATGGCCGAAAGGATCTCTTCCGACGAAAACCTTGCATATGCTCTTGCGGAAAAATCACCGCCTAAATAGACGGCATCGGCCCCCGCCCTGATCGCCGACAAAAAGCATTCATAATCTCCTGCCGGGGCCAAAAGTTCCGGTGTGTTCATGTTCTTCATCCTGTATATAATGGGATCGTAAAAAAAAATAACCGGGCAGGAAGCCCTGCCCGATCTATGTTATCTTTTTCTGTCGGTCAACTCGTTCTGGTAATCCCGGATCATCTTTTCCTTACTTTCGAGCTTGATCTGCGAAGCGATCAGCTCATGTTTCAGATCGTACAATTCCCGGTCTTTGGCTTCGAGTTCTTCCTGCAGTGTTTCGATCTGTTTCTTGGCTTTGAAATAGTCATCCGCCACATTCAGCTGCAGGAGGATCCCCTGCATGTCGAGCGGCTGTCTGCGAAATGATTCGACCTTGTTATACTCAAAGATCTTGTTATTGATATAGGAGGCGACCTTCTGCAGATATTCCTCACTCTCATATCCGCTCAGTGTGATCACCTTGCCACCGATAATGACCTCAGCATCATTTTTTGTTGCCATACTTATCCCCCCTGATCCTAACAACCATCAAATAAGATTATAGCAGAATCCGTTCAAAAAACAACAGCGAAATGCTTATTCCGTAATACCGTCCGCATTTTCATCAGGCTTTTGGATCCCAAAATGAAGATAGGCTGTTCCGGTGGCCACCCTGCCGCGAGGCGTCCTGTTGATAAACCCGTTCTTGATCAGATACGGTTCATAGACATCCTCGATGGTTCCCGCATCCTCTCCGATGGCGGCGGCAATGGTGTCAAGACCTACCGGTCCTCCGTCAAATTTATGGATCATGGTCAGGATCAGGTTCCTGTCCACATGATCCAGACCCATTTTATCAACATCCATCATATTCAGGGCATCCACCGCAACATCATAGGTGATCTCCCCGTCATAACGGATCTGGGCAAAATCACGGACCCGCTTCAACAATCGGTTAGCAAGTCTCGGCGTACCTCTGCTGCGTCTTGCAAGTTCCGCAGCGCCCTTCGGATCGATCTTTACATCGAGGATCTTAGCGGAATGCATGATGATCGTCTGCAGCTCTTCCGGTGTATAGAATTCCAGTCTGTGGATCACGCCGAAACGGTCTCTTAAGGGAGCAGTCAGAAGACCTGCGCGGGTGGTCGCACCGATCAGGGTAAATTTCGGCAGATCGAGACGGATCGAGCGGGCGCTTGCGCCTTTGCCGATCATGATATCGATCGCATAATCTTCCATGGCGGGATACAGCACCTCTTCCACCTGCCTGTTCAGCCTGTGGATCTCATCCACAAAGAGGACATCGCCTTCCTGCAGATTGTTCAGGATCGCAGCCATTTCTCCGGGTTTCTCGATCGCAGGACCGGAGGTGGTCTTGATATGGACACCCATCTCATTGGCGATGATCCCGGCAAGTGTTGTCTTTCCAAGTCCCGGAGGCCCGTAGAACAGGACATGATCCAGAGGATCGTTACGCTTTTTGGCTGCCTCGATATAGATCTTCAGGGTTTCCTTTGCTTTCTTTTGTCCGATATAGTCTTTCAGATACTGCGGCCGAAGGCTGCCCTCGATCCGGACATCCTCTTCGGTCAGATTGGTTTCGATCGTTCGTGTTGCCATCAGATCTCCTTCATGCTAAATATGATCACAATTCTTATATCATCAGTTTCAGAGCAGCCTTCAGAACACTTTCCACATCATCTTCATCCGTGATCTGCACATTTCTGCAGGCTCTCATGGCATCCGTTGAAGAATAACCGAGCGCACAGAGCGCCTCCATGGCTTCCTGCCGGATTCCCGTAATATCCTGTTCCGTTCCCTGTACATGCTGCAGTTTCTGCTCGAAAGCATCCTGCGCGTCGATCTTATCCTTCAGATCCAGGATGATCCTCTGCGCCGTTTTGGCGCCGATCCCGGGACATTTCGAGATTGTCTTCACATCGGAGGAAAGGATCGCAAAACGAAGATCATCGGTGCTCATGGCAGACATCACATTCAGCGCGACCTTCGGTCCGATCCCGTTCACCTGGATCAGCTTCTTGAAAAATTCCAGATCATCCGCCGTCAGAAACCCGTATAAAAGCATGGCGTCTTCCCTGACGCTCAGATACGTATACACACGGATCTCCTCTGACAGTCCCTGGATCATGTTGACGGACGATAAAGGCATGAAAATGTTGTATCCGACATTGTTCACATCAAGAACGATCCGGTCTTCATGGATCCCCGCGACTTCACCCTTCAAAAAAGCGATCATAAATCTTTCTTACTCCTCTCCTGCTGATCAAAAGATCAGATAATATGCCGGTCAAAAATCCGGTAACGGTTCCGGACAGCAAAAGAACGGGCAGATAATATACAAGCTTCAGTTCATTAACGATCAGCGCGGCGATCATAAGCTGTGCCAGATTATGGCTGATCCCACCAAGCACGCTGCATCCTGTGGCCCCGATCACAGAAAAGCGGGAACAGACAGCCATGACAAAGAGACTGAAAAGTCCGCCGGCAAGGCTGTACAGCAGTGCATATACATTTGTAAACAGCAGACTGATGATGGCGATCCTGATAAGCAGGACGATCGCAGCATCCAGGACCCTTCGGCAAAAAGAGAGCCGGCTGTCCTTTGCCAGATAAAGGATCAGAACCGTCACAAAATTGCAAAGGCCAAGCTTCACACCGGGAATCCCGAATGAAAACGGGATCAGGACCTCAATATATCCGCATATGATAGCAACCGCGCTCATCATGGAAAGCATGGCAAGGTGTCTGACACCGCCTTTACCTTGCAACTGCATCTATGGAATTCTCCTCACCTGAACTGATCCTGATCACGACACGGTGCGGCAGACATACGATCGTTTCCCCGTCAGCGCTGACCGCTTTCTGATATACGCAGTCTTCACCCGGACAATCTGCATGGATTATATCCGCATGTCCCCCGGAAATCAAAAGCGTATTCTCACCGCCGTCATACCCTTTGATGTTCACAGTCCTGTCTTCGTTCAAAGGATAGCTTCCCGTCTGCTCTCCGTTCACGGTAACGATCACGGTATCCCCCTTCTTTAAGAACAGGGAAGAAAAGAGCCACAGCAGTCCGAAAACGGCTAACGCGCATATGAATATGATCAGGTCCGCTTTTTTGATCTTCATCTTTTTCATCTTATCATAACCGAACATATGTTTCAAGACGGCCGCAACTGACAAAAAAGAAGCCGGCGTCTGCCGGCTTCTTTGATACAACCTTCACTGCTTTTTATTGATGTAATTGATCAGGCCTTCGCTTTCGATGATCTTCTGCATGAATTCCGGGAACGGCTGTCCCTTGAAGGTCTGATCTTTGGTGACATCTTTGATCATTCCGCTGTCAAAATCAACTTCCACCGTGTCCCCGTCCTCAATGGCATCTGCCGCTTCGGGACATTCAATGATCGCAAGACCGATGTTGATCGCGTTCCTGTAAAAGATCCTTGCGAATGTCTTTGCGATCACGCAGCTGACCCCGGAGGCTTTCAGAACGATCGGTGCATGTTCTCTTGAAGAACCACAGCCGAAATTCTTTCCTCCGACAACGAGATCTCCGGGTTTGATCTTTTTGACAAACTCCGTGTCAATATCTTCCATCGCATGTGTGGAGAGTTCTTTTACATCCTGGATCGCAAGATATCTTGCCGGGATGATCACATCCGTATCCACATTGTCACCGTATTTATAAGCTGTTCCGTTTGCTTTCATGATCTGTCTTCCTCATTCTTTTGGTTGTGTGATATAGCCTGCGATCGCGCTTGCGGCTGCTACTGCTGGGCTTGCAAGATAAACCTCGGAATCCACATGGCCCATCCTGCCGACAAAGTTCCTGTTCGTCGTGGAAATGCAGCGTTCCCCTTCCGCCATAACGCCCATATAGCCGCCAAGGCAGGGCCCGCAGGTCGGGGTGGAAACGATCGCGCCTGCTTCGATGAAGGTTTTGAGAAGTCCTTCCTTCATAGCCTGCAGATAGATCTCCTGTGTCGCGGGGATAATGATCAGACGCACATGATCCGCAACCTTTTTCCCGTTTAAGAGCATGGCAGCGATCCTCAGATCATCCATCCTGCCGTTTGTACAGGATCCGATCACGGCCTGGTCCACTTTGATCTTTTCTTTGATCTCATCCACGGTCTTTGTGTTTTCCGGCAGATGCGGAAATGCGACCGTCGGTCTCAAAGCGGAAAGATCGATGGTATATTCTTCCTCATAAACGGCATCAGCATCCGCTTCATATTCTTTATATTCACGTTTGCTGTGCTCTTTCAGATATTCCCTCGTCAGATCATCCACAGGAAAGATCCCGTTTTTGCCGCCGGCTTCGATAGCCATGTTGGCAATGGTAAAGCGGTCATCCATGCTTAAATACCGGATCCCGTCACCGGTAAATTCCATGGACTTGTACAGAGCGCCGTCCACGCCGATCATTCCGATGATATGCAGGATCACGTCTTTACCGCTTACCCATTTCCCGGGGATCCCGGTCAGATTGAACCGGATCGCGCCGGGTACTTTAAACCATGCTTTTCCCGTTGCCATACCGGCTGCCATGTCCGTTGAGCCGACACCCGTTGAGAAAGCCCCCAATGCGCCGTATGTACAGGTATGCGAATCGGCTCCGATGATCACATCTCCCGCGACCGTCAATCCCTGTTCGGGCAAAAGCGCATGTTCGATCCCCATTTTTCCGACATCATAATAATGCGAGATCTCGTGTTTTATGGAAAATTCCCTGACACATTTGCAGTTCTGCGCAGATTTGATATCCTTATTCGGCACAAAATGGTCCATGACCAATGCGATCTTATCCTTATCAAACACGCCGCCCGTCTGCATCTTATCCATTTCCCGGATGGCAACCGGCGTCGTGATATCATTTCCGAGCACCAGATCAAGATCCGCCTCGATCAGCTGGCCGGCTTCCACAAAAGGAAGGTGCGCATGATCCGCCAGGATCTTCTGCGTCATCGTCATTCCTTTGGACATCATGATACCTCCGTTATGTTCCGTAATTTAACATTGTGATTATAGCACCACAATTTCTATAAATGAAATATATAATAATTATATTTAAAATAACCGCAGGTTATGCTATGATAGCAGTATGGAAAACAATCTTTCACTTTACAGGATCTTTTATACCACAGCAGAAGAAGGCAATATCTCGGCTGCCGCCAAAAAGCTGTTCATCTCACAGCCCGCCGTAAGCAAAGCGATCGCAAGGCTGGAGCAGAATATCGGCATGCCGTTATTTTTACGCAGTTCCAAAGGCGTTTCCCTGACACATGAAGGAACGCTGCTCTATTCTTATGTCAAAACCGCTTTTGAGAATTTAAACGAAGGGGAAGAACAGTTAAAGAATCTGCTGGAATTCTCCGGCGGACAGATCCGCTTCGGCGCGAGCACCACACTTTGCAAATACGTGCTGCTCCCCTATCTGCAGTCATTTATACAGACTAATCCCAGCGTGAAGATCTCCATTGTCTGCCAGAACACAAACGAGACCCTAAAACTTCTGGAAGAAAAAAAGATCGACATCGGTCTCATCGGAATGACCAGTGTCGACGCCCCTCTTCCGGAACACCTGAAATATACGCAGGTTCAGGAGATCGAAGATATCTTTGTGGCCACGAAGGATTATATCAAGGCCATGGGTACAAAGGACATCATCTCACACTCCACGCTGCTGTTACTGAACAAGGAAAATATCACCAGACAATATATCGATCATTATTTCTTTGAAAATCATGTGAAAGTCAATCAGGTGATCGAAGCCACTTCTCTGGATCTTCTGATCGAATTCGCCAAGATCTCGCTGGGTCTTGGCTGTGTGATCAAGGAATTTGTTCTGCAGGAACTTGCCAGCAAACAGCTGATCCAGATCCCGTTAAAAAATCCGATCCCGAAACGTTCCATCGGTTTCGTATATTCGGACGGTACCCAGCCGAGCATTGCGGCTTCCCGCTTTGTCGATCATATCAGATCCTATTAGACAGGTTCCCCGATGTAATAAAATCCTTTGCAGGATAAGAGTTTTACGGACAGGATCTGACCGATCATCGAAGGATCTCCGGGAAAATGGACCACAAAATTCTGCTCCATCCTACCGGTCAGGAGTGAGGGATCCTGTTCGTTCACTTCTTCCGCAAGCACCTTCACGGTTTCTCCGACAAACCTTCCCGTCATTTCCTTTGATGTTTCCTGCACAAGCTGAAGCACCCTGTCAAACTGCTCTTTTACAAATGCTTCATCAACCTGTTCCATATTTGCCGCCGGCGTTCCGGTTCTCTTGGAATAGATGAATGTAAACGCATTGTCGAATCTGACTTTTCGGATGACATCCAGTGTCTCGTCCACATCCTCTTTGGTTTCCGTAGGAAAGCCGACGATGATATCCGTCGTGATCGCTATGGACGGCATTCTGCTTCGGATCTTTTCCGTAAGTGCAAGATACTGTTCCTTGTCATATTTGCGGTTCATCAGCTTCAGGATCCTGGAACTGCCGGACTGCAGAGGAAGATGCAGATGCAGACAGACCTTCTCGTTTTCTTCCATGACTGTGATCAGATCATCAGAAAGGTCTTTTGGATGCGATGTCATAAAGCGGATCCTTTCGATCCCGTCGATCTTTGCGGTCTCTTTCAGCAGCCCGGCAAAATCGATCTTTTCGTCAAGGCCTTTCCCGTAAGAATTCACATTCTGCCCCAAAAGCATGATCTCCCTGACACCGGAATCCGCAAGTTTTCTGATCTCGCATAGGATCTCTTCGCTTTTTCTCGAACGCTCCCGTCCTCTGACATACGGAACGATACAGTAACTGCAGAAATTATCGCAGCCGAACATGATATTGACACCTGATTTGAACGGATATTTCCGTTCCACAGGAAGGTCTTCCACGATCCTGTCGGCTTGTTTTAGGATCTCGATCACCTGCCTGTCCTCTGAATACATGGTAAACAGCAGTTCCGCAAGTTTATAAATATTGTGCGTTCCGAAGATCAGATCCACATAAGGATAGCTCTTTTTGATCTTTTCGATCACAGAAGGTTCCTGCATCATACAGCCGCACATTGCGATCCGCATATGCTGGTTACTTTTCCTGAAACTCTTTAAAACACCGAGTCTGCCATAGATGCGTTTATTGGCATTATCCCTGACGGTACAGGTATTCATCACCACAAGATCCGCGGCCGTTTCTTCCTCTGTTTCCTGAAAACCTGCCGCTTTCAGGATCCCGAGCAGTTTTTCGGAATCCCTGGCATTCATCTGGCAGCCGAATGTGGCGATATGACAGGTCAGCTTCCGGTTCAAAAGCTGTTCCTGCTTCTGAATGAAGCCTGAAAGTTCATTCCTGTAATAGTTTTGTCTGTCCGGTTCATTTTGCGGGATATTATTCATAGATCTTTTCTTCCGTTATGATCATCTGCGGTCTGAAGTCATTATCATCAGCCGGGATCCTCTCCACTTTCTGGTCTTCATATGCAAGCGCGATCGTTTTGCAGTTGGAATGTGCTTTCAGATAGCGGTCATAATACCCTTTCCCGTATCCGATCCGGTTTCTGTTTTCATCAAACGCAACAAGCGGCATGATGATCAGATCCGGCTGCTCCATTGTCACCGCTTTTTCTTCCGGCGCAAGGATATGATATTTCCCTGGTTTTAAACCGCTTATGTTCAGCACATATTTAAAGATCATCTCACATTTTTCTTCAGAGACGATATAAGGAAAGGCGACCCCTTTATCCAGAAACGTTGCACGGTTTATGAGCGGATAAGTGATCACTTCATTTGCATAAGACGCGTAGATCGCGACTTTGTATGCGCTTAAAAAAATGTCTGTTTTATCAAGTTTTTTAAGGATCCGCGCGCTTTTTTCCATACAGTCCATGTCGCTCATGGCATTTCTTACGGCAAGGATCCGCTTCCTGATGCTGTCTTTATCTTCCATCATGTTTTTGATCGCAACCTCAACTGTTTCCGATGATATAATCCGCGATCTTAAAGTTCTCGTCGCGTTTTCCGACAAACAAGGTGCCGTATTTTCTGCCTTCCATGATCTTATGGATCACGGAAACATCCTTTCCGTTGGCGATCACCATATCGGCCCCGGAATTCACGGCAACGGTCGCAGCATGCAGTTTTGCACTCATCCCGCCTGTTCCGACACTGCTTCCGGTGCTGTCCTTACCCATCTTCATCAGATCCTCGTCAAGGCTTTCCACAACATCCACAAATCTGGCATTTTTGTTGGCTCTCGGATCGTCCGTATACAGACCGTCGATATCGGATAACAGGATCAAAAGATCCGCATCCACCAGTGCGCAGACTACGGCTGAGAGAAAATCATTGTCACCGATCGTATCTTCGACTTCATGCACGGCTACCGTATCGTTTTCATTGACAACAGGGATCACACCCAGCTTTAACAGCTGTGAAAACGTATTCTGCGCATTTTTCCGATTGACTTTATCCACAATGGTATGTTTGGTCATCAGGATCTGCGCCGTCAGGTGATTATATTCCGCAAACAGTCTCTCGTAGATCATCATCAGTTTGGCCTGACCGATGGCAGCGCAGGCCTGTTTCAGCGGGATCTCTGTATCCGTAGGCGAAAGATTGAGCGTTTTCTTCCCGACGGCGATCGCGCCGGAAGACACCAGGATCACTTCTTTCCCCTGATTTTTCAGTTCACACAGTTCCCTTACCAGACGTTCCATTTTGGTCAGGTTCAGTTCTCCTGTCGCCATATGGTGAAGACTCGAGGATCCGATCTTGACGACGATCCGCTTTCTGTCCTTTAGCACGGCGCGCAGTTCCTGTTCTCCGGTCAATTTTTTAGTCGTTGGCTTTGTCATGTTTTAGTGCTCCGTTTTCTGAAATCTTTTACTATCATACATAGAGATGATCTTTTCCGCAACCCGCATGCCATCCATGGCCGCGCTGACGATCCCGCCTGCATAGCCGGCGCCTTCCCCGCAGGGATAGAGGCCTCTGATGCTGCTCTGACATTCCTCATCCCTTAAGATCCTGACCGGTGAGGATGTACGGCTTTCCACGCCGGTCAGGACCGCATCCGGATCGTCATACCCTCTGATCTGTTTTGCAAAAGCATGGATCGATTCGATCAGCGCTTCATTGATCTCTTCTCCAAAAAGCGTTCTTAAGTTCGAAAACCGGTAACTGCCTTTATGCATCGGCTCGATCTTTCCGGCCCCTCTGCTTTCCCGGTTGTTTTCAAAGTCGGAAAACAGCTGTACAGGCACTTTTCCTTTGCCTGCCTGATACGCGCTTTCTTCCAGTTTCCTTTGAAAAGCAAGGCCTGCAAGCGGATGATCGGAGTCAAAATCCCTGCCGTCAACGGATACGACAAGGGCCGCATTCGCATTTTCTCCGTTTCGTCCGCTGTAACTCATGCCGTTCACGGCGATCCTGTTTTCTTCCGAAGAAGCATCGACCACATAACCGCCGGGACACATGCAGAAAGAATACACATTTCTGCCGTTTGAGCTCTTTCTTGCAAGTTTATAATCAGCGGCCCCGATCCCCTCATGGGAATCCCTGCCATACTGCGACTGATCGATCATGTTCTGGGCATGTTCGATCCGAAGTCCGACGGCAAAGTTCTTCTGCTGCATCGGAACATGCAGATCATAAAGCCGCTGAAACGTATCTCTTGCGGAATGACCGATCGCAAGGACCACGATACCGGTCTTCAGTTCATAGTTTCCATCCTCTTTTTTAATAAAAATAGCGGGCAATTCCCTGTTTGGAAAGGTCTCTTCGACCGAAACGGAGGCGATCTTTTGTCCTTCCAAATGAATGTCCTTCAGTTTCATTCCAAAGTAAACGCTTCCGCCGAGTTCCATGATCTGATCTCTCATGTTCTTAACGACAGATGATAAGACATCGGTTCCAAGATGCGGTTTTGCCGCATACGAGATTTCTTCCGGTGCGCCGGATCTCACAAAAGTGTCCAGAATAAAGCGGTTTCTTCCTGCCTTGTCACTGACACCGGTATTTAATTTGCCGTCTGAAAACGTTCCGGCACCGCCTTCCCCGAACTGCACATTACTTTCCGGATGAAGTCCTTGCGTTCCGTTCCAGAACGAGGATACGCGTCTGCTCCTGCTTTCCACATCCTCACCCCGTTCAAGCACAATGGGGCAAAATCCTTTCAGGGACAACAGATATGCGCAGAACAGGCCGGCAGGTCCGCTTCCCACAACAACCGGTCTTGTATTCAGCGGTAAAGTTCCGCAGGAAGGGATCTCATAGGATCTTTCCTCAACAGATTTCAATTTTCCCGTTCTGTCTTTTTGAAGGAGCGCTTTTGTTTTATTCTCATCAAACAGCACATCCACCGTATAGACGTAATACAGATCCGGTTTCTTTCTGGCATCCAGAGCGCGTCGCCTGATCCTGATCGCAGGAAGCGGTTCCGTTTTGGAAAGACCGAGAAGCTTTCTGATCTTCTGTTCCAAGGCTGACGCCGGATGACCGACGGGCAGTTTGATCTGTTCCAGCCTGATCATGTCAATTCTCCAGTTGTCCGGCAAGCATGCCGGAAGAAAAAGCCCACTGCAGGTTATATCCGCCGCAGTCTCCGTTGATATCAAGGATCTCTCCGGCAAAATAAAGACCGGGTACGAGTTTGGATTCCAGCGTATCTTTCACCTCATTAAGGTCGATCCCGCCCGCACAGACCTGTGCATCCGAAAACGGTCTGGTCTGGCGGATCTGAAGTTCAAACGATTTGATCTGTTTGCAAAGACTGTTCAGATCATGATCGGACAATTTTGAAACAGACTCAGACAGAGAAACGCCGATGCTTTTCATCAGGCAGATACCGAGATTTTTGTGAAACATGCCGGTCAGAAACTGTTCTGCCGATTTATAACCGCCAAGTTCTTTTCTCTGTTGCAGGATATGCAGACAATCCTCTTCTGTATGATCCGGCAAAAGGTCCAAAGATACCTTTACTTTTTTATGCGCACTGAGTTTTTTTGCTGCAAGATAGCTAAGCTGCATCGTCGGGATCCCGGAGATGCCGTAATTCGTAAACTGGATCTCACCGCTCCTTGTATCCAGCAATGTATCGTCCTCATACAAACGGATCGTTCCGTTTAGCCTGATCCCTGCGAGCCCTTTGCAGATCTTTTCATCGGAGCAAAGCTGCACCAGCGCCGGAAGCGGATCAATGATCCTGTGAGAAAGCCTTGCTGCGAGTTCATATCCTGTCGCCTGGTCTTTTGGGATCCCTGCTTTGGACCCGGTGCAAAGGATCACGCGATCTGCATGAAATTCGCCCTGAGAGGTTTTTACAAGAAATCTGTCCCCTTTCTTTTCGATCCCGTTTACTCTTGCATCACAAACTATTCTGACCTTTTCCTGTTTTAAGGCAAAGCGTAATACATCCAGAACCGCGGAAGCCTGTTCACTGTTTGGATAGATGTAGCCGTTCTTTTCCTTCGGCAGGATCCCAAGATCCATAAAAAACGAAAGCACTTCTTCTTTTCCGAACCGCTTCAAAACACGAGCAGCAAACATTCTGGATCCTTCTTCATCAAGAAGCCCGTGATAATGAGAAAGAGACTGGTCTGCATTGGTCATGTTGCATTTCCCGTTTCCGGTCACCAACAGTTTATGCCCGATCCTGTCTCTTTGTTCCAAAATCGTTACGTTATGTGATTTTGCGGCCGTGAGTGCTGCCACCATACCGGACGCACCGCCGCCGATGATCAAAACATTCATGGATTCACCTCTATGATCTTATAAACGATCGGGAACAGATCACAACAGATGCATGCTGATCGCGATCTGCGCCAGAAAATCACCGCCGGGGAAAGCTCGGATCTCACTTTCCTTCACGCCCTTAAACTTGATCAGCAGGATAAAATAGATCAGGGCCCCGCCCAAAATGGAAATGGTCAGGGATAAGATCAGCGGCAGGAATTTTGACAGGATAAAATACAGTAAAAAGACCACCGCGCCCATGATCAGAGATGCTATAAAAGGGATCACGAAGGTTCTTCTGATCTCCTGTTTGTAATCCAGATGCTTTCTGATGCTGAGCCAGTTAAAGATGCTCATGAGAAGCCCGAATACGATACAGGCGATCACGACACCGTAGAGCCCTAAATTCCAGATCTGCAGCGTGACATAAAGAACACCCAGATGAAGAACGAGAGCAATGCAGGCATTCCGGACGGGGATCCGCAGTTTGTCGATCCCCTGCAGCACACCGTTGGATAAGGTCGACAGGGAATAAAAGACCACGGAAACAGAACCGAACATCAGCAGTTTTGCAGGAAGATTGACCTCCCCTTTAAACAAAAGCGAAATGATCGGTCTGCCGAGCACCGCAAGACCTACGGCGCAGGGAATCGATAAGATCATGACAAACCTGGTCGCGATCGAAACCTTGTATCTGGCCTGCTTCAGTTCGCCTCTTTCGATACTGGCGGTCAGTGTCGGCATCATGGAAGAACAGAGTGCCGAAGACAGCGCGATCGGAACGTTGGTCAGAACACGGTATTTCGTAGAGAATATCCCCCACAGTTCCGCTTTCTGGGCGCTCATGTTTTTCAGATCCATGATGTAATTGAAGATTCCCTGATCGAGCGTGTCACTGATGTTGTAGATCGTCGTGCTCAAAATGATAGGAAGAATGGTTATGATCAGCACGCGGAAGACGGTTGCATACCCTTCGGTATGTCTCTGCGCGTCTTTGGAAATGTTCCGGTTAAATGTCACGTTATGCGTGATCAGCATGACAATGAGGATCAGAAGCCCTGCCAATGCGCCGGCACCGGTCCCGAGCGTTCCGCCGGCCGCCCCGTAAGCCGAAGCATACTCATGGTCCCGAAGGAGTGTTCCGACCTTTTCCCCATAGGAAAACAGCATATAGGCCGCCACCACGCTGACGATCGCGTTGATGATCTGTTCGACAAGCTGAGAGATCGCCGTCGGCATCATGGATCCCATTCCCTGAAAATAGCCGCGGATCACGCCCATCAAAGCAACGATCAGTAGCGTCGGCGCAAGAACTCTTAAAGCGATGGCGCTTTTGGGAAGGCTCATCACGCTTCCTGCCAGTTTATCCGCGCCGAACAATACGATCAGACCGGTCGCGCCGCCCGATAATAAAGCAAACATCAGGGCACCGCGGTAGATTTTTCTCGCATTTCTGTAATTCCCTCTGGCGATCCTGGCCGCAACCAGCTTGGATACCGCCGTCGGAAGGCTGTAGGAAGAAGTGATCAGCATAATGGAATAGATCTGAAATGCGGCAGAATAATAACCCATACCCGCATCTCCGATCGTCCGCTGCAGAGGCATCCTGTAAAGCAGACCAATGATCCTTGAAATGATCCCGGTTATTGCAAGGATCCCGCCCTGCACTATGAAATTGGAACCTTTTCTTACTTTTGTGGGCATAAAAACTACCTGTTGATCCCAAGCGCAGCCATGATCTGCTTCTGCGCTTCTTCCATCGGGATCCTGTCCCGTTCCTCCATGTGGTCAAATCCAGTTAAGTGTAGCATACTGTGAACGATTAGAAAAGCATATTCCCGCTTGACGGAATGTCCGTAATCTTCTGCATTTTTCAGAAGATGGTCCACCGAGATCACGATATCTCCCAGCAGAAGTTCTCCGGTATCGGGGTCAAACGCATCCGCATTCTCTTCCAGAGAGGAAAAATCACCGGGATGTTCATAATCGGAAGCGGGAAAAGACAATACATCCGTTGGTGCGTCAATCCCTCTTGCATCCGAATTGATCCCTCTGATCGCTTCATCATCGACAAGGAGCAGATTTACGGTAGCATCATACGGACAGTCCAAATGGGAAAGTACGGCAGAAACGGCCTGTTCAAAAACCTTCTGCAAGTCAAAATCAAACGATGCGCCGTATTCGTTTTCCAGAAAGCAGGTCATAAGCGCCGTTTTCCTTTCTTTGCGGCCGGTTTCTGGGCCGCTTCATAGGTTTCATATGCTTTTACGATCTTCTGTACCAGCGGGTGTCTGACAACATCCTTGCTGGTCAGATTGCAGAACGCGATCTCATCCACTTTGGAAAGCACCCGGATCGCCACATCCAGACCTGAAACGGTATTTTCCGCAAGATCCTTCTGTGTTCTGTCGCCGGTGATCACCACCTTGGATCCGAAGCCGATCCTTGTGAGAAACATCTTCATCTGCGCCGGAGTGGTATTCTGTGCTTCATCAAGGATGATGTAGGCATTATCCAGTGTCCGGCCCCTCATATAGGCAAGCGGCGCAACTTCGATCAGGCCTTTTTCCATATTTCTCATAAAGCTTTCCGCGCCCATGATCTGATAAAGCGCATCGTATAACGGTCTTAAATACGGATCCACCTTGCTCTGCAGATCTCCGGGCAGAAAGCCCAGTTTCTCTCCGGCTTCTATGGCAGGTCTTGTCAGAATGATCCGGCCGACCTCATTGTTCTTAAATGCCGTGATCGCCATGGCCATGGCCAGATAGGTTTTACCGGTACCGGCAGGACCGAGTCCGAAAACGATCATGTGATCCCTGATGCTGTCGACATATTTCTTCTGTCCGGCGGTTTTCGGTTTGACCGGTTTCCCGTTCATCGTATGGCAGATCAGATCCTCATCGATCTGAAGCATATTGACATCTTCAGCTTCTTCCACTTCATCAAGAATGTAATTCACCTGCTGTTGTGTGATCGTATTTCCGCGTCTGGACAGTGCAGTCAGTTGATCAAGCACCTTTTCCGATGCTTCGATCGCAGGCACCTCGCCCATGATCTTCAGTTTCCCGTCGCGGTTTACGATCGTAACACGAAAACGCTTTTCGATCTCTTTTACATAGGAATCAAAAGAACCGAAAATATTTCTGGCATGTTCACTGTCGATCTCGTACTCTCTGGTAAGCAAATTTTCCTCCTGGGATCCTACCGGATGATCTTTTTGATCAGTTTTCCGGGTTCCGTTTTGCGCTCTGAAAATGTATAGGCCTGATACAGACGTTCTGCAGCCTCTTTCATTTTCTGTTCATCATTGGCATAAAGCGTGGCGATACTTTCGCCGGCGCTGACCTGATCTCCGGTCTTTTTCTTCAGAATGATCCCGACGGAAAGATCGATCACATCCGTCTTGCTTCTTCTGCCGCCGCCAAGAAGCAGGGATGTATTGCCGACTTCCTCACACCGGATCTTTTCAACATACCCGTCATTTTCGGCTTTGACCTCACAGGTAAGTGTTGCCTTTGGAAGCTTCTCGGGATGATAGACCTGTTCCCTGTCTCCGCCCTGCGCCTCAATAAAGTCAGCAAATTTATGCAGTGCGGTCCCGTCATCAAGAACCTGTTCCAGTCTTTGTCTTGCTTCTGCCTCATCGTTTGCTTTTCCGGCAAGATAAACCATCTGCGATCCGAGTGTCAGGCAGAGTTCTTTCAGATCTTCCGGACCGCGTCCGTTTAAGGTGTCGATCGCTTCCTGTACCTCAAGGGCGTTTCCGACCGCATAACCCAAAGGCTGTTCCATATCGGAAATAACGGCTACCATCTTCCTGTTCAGACGTTTTCCGATATCCACCATGCTTGTTGCAAGTTCCGTAGCATCCTCTTCCGTTTTCATAAACGCGCCGTTTCCGCATTTTACATCCAGAACAATGGCATCGGCGCCTGCGGCCAGCTTTTTGCTCATGATGGAACTGACGATCAGGGAAAGATTATCCACGGTTCCCGTTACATCCCGCAGGGCATACAGCTTTTTATCGGCAGGCGCAAGATTCGCTGTCTGTCCCATGATGGAAATGCCGATCTTTGAAACATTTTGCAGAAACTGCTCATTGCTGATATCCGTATGAAATCCGGTAAAACTCTCCAGCTTATCGATCGTGCCGCCGGTATGTCCGAGCCCTCTTCCGCTCATCTTCGCAACGGGAACGCCAAGGCTTGCCACCATCGGTGTCAGTACCAGACTGGTCTTGTCTCCGACACCGCCTGTGGAATGTTTGTCGACCTTGATCCCGTTGATCGCGGAAAGATCCAGCACTTCTCCGCTGTTCATCATGGCCAGTGTCAGTTCAACCGTCTCTTCGGGATCCATGTGCCGAAACAGGATCGCCATCAGCATGGCTGACATCTGGTAATCCGGGATCTCGCCCTGTGTGTATCCCTTTACCATGTATTCGATCTCTTCTTTGGTAAGCTTTCCGCCATCTCTTTTTTTTCTGATCAGATCGACCATTAACATGTTCTGCCCTCCCGTTCTTTAAAAAACGAAATCACAACGGTCATTTATGATACGGCTCATGATGCATGATGCGGTATGCACGATAGACCTGTTCCAACAGAATGACCCGCATCAGCTGATGCGGGAACGTCATTTTCGAAAAACTGAGTTTCAGATCCGCTTTATTTATGATCTCAGGACAGAGCCCCAAAGATCCGCCGATCACAAACTGGATATGGGAAACGGATCTTAACGCGGTATCGGCAAGCAATTTGGAGAATCCGACTGAATCCATCATCCTGCCTTCAATGTCCAGCACGACGACAAAGGCCTGCTCCTTCAGATGCTTTAAAAGTCTTTCCCCTTCCCGTTTCTTAACCAGTTCATCCTCTGCAGCGCTTTGCTTATCTACGGTCTTCTCATCTTCTGTTTCCGTGATCTTAAGCGTACAGTATTTAGAGAGGCGCTTGGAATACTCCGCAATGGCATCCTTTAAATAGGCTTCCTTGATCTTTCCGACACAGAGGATCTCAATGTTCATAGATTTTTGCATACAGTGTTTCCAGAAGATTATCCAGGTAAGCGCGGTCCAGATCCGGATACTGTCCGAGGATCTTTTCTTTCATGAATTCATTTCTGGAAAAATACTTGATCTCTTCTTCCAATGCTTCATTGTTCAGATCCAGGCTCTCATCGATCAGAGCCGCATCATAGTTGAACAAAAACCAGTTGATAACCTCTTCATCGGTTTCTTCTTCCTCTTCACTGATCGTCATGCATTTTTTGGCATCCAGAAAAGACTTGATCCCGATGACAATAAAAAACAGAAACATCACGGAAAGCGTGATGATGCTGATCAGACGGATATTGCTGTTTATATTAAGCGAAAACACGCCGGAAACGTACAGGATCACGACAATGATCCCGACCGCTCCGACACCGGTCAGCGCAAACCCGGAAGAACGGTAATCACCGGCCTTATCTTTTGCGGTCTTGTATCCGGGCTCTTTTACAGTCTCTTCATCAAAAAGCGGTGTTCCCTGCTCATTCAGCTTTATCGCGAGTTCTTCTGCCGCCTTAAGATGCGCCTGTCTTTCCTCTTCTTCTTTCAAAGCATGTGCTTCCTCGATCTCTTTGAGAGATTCCACAAGCTGCGCGCCGCAATCAGCGCAAACGGTCACTCCGTCTTTATACTCGTATTTACAATTCGGACACCAGGGCATTCTTTCCTCCCATCTTACGTGACGATCACGTTTACCTGTTCATAAGATATTTGTCGATGCCTTTTGCCGCAACTTTTCCGGCACCCATGGCAAGAATTACGGTCGCAGCACCGGTCACGGCATCTCCGCCGGCAAATACACCACCCTTGGATGTCTGTCCGCTTTCTTCTTCGGTCACGATCCCCTGTCTTTTGTTCACTTCAAGACCTGCAGTCGTGGATGCGATCAGCGGGTTGGGGGAAGTGCCGAGAGACATGATCACGGTATCCAGTTCCATGACAAATTCGGAGCCTTTGATCTCGACCGGTCTGCGTCTGCCGGAAGCATCCGGTTCGCCCAGTTCCATGCGCACGCATTTCATGCCGCAGACCCAGCCGTTTTCATCCACAAGGATCTCCACGGGATTGGTCAGCAGTTCGAATTTGATCCCTTCTTCTTTGGCATGATGCACTTCTTCAACTCTGGCCGGCAGTTCCTCTTCACTTCTTCTGTATACGATACTGACGTCGGCGCCGAGTCTCAGTGCGGTCCTTGCCGCGTCCATGGCCACATTTCCGCCTCCGACAACGGCCACTTTCTTTCCGGCATTGATGGGTGTGTCATAGTTCTCATCAAACGCCTTCATCAGATTGCTTCTGGTCAGATATTCATTTGCGGAATAGACACCGTTTGCCGTTTCTCCGGGAATCCCCATGAATTTCGGCAGTCCCGCACCGCTTCCGATGAACACTGCTTCAAATCCTTCGTCATCCATCAGGCTGTCAATGGTAACGGATTTGCCGATGACAACGTTCGTCTCGATCTTTACACCGAGCGCTTTCAGATTCTCGATCTCTTTTGCAACAACCTTCTGCTTGGGAAGACGGAACTCCGGGATCCCATATACAAGTACGCCGCCGGGTTCATGCAAAGCTTCAAAGATCGTGACATCATATCCTTTTTTTGCAAGATCTCCCGCGCAGGTCAGACCGGAAGGACCGGATCCGATCACGGCAACTTTATGACCGTTCTTTTCTTTCGCAGGTTCCGGCTTCACGCCCAGTTCTCTTGCCTTATCGGCAACAAAACGTTCCAGTTTGCCGATGGAAACGGCTTCCCCTTTGATCCCGCGGATGCATTTCCCTTCACACTGGTTTTCCTGCGGACACACTCTGCCGCAGACTGCAGGCAAAGCGCTTGACTCAGCGATGATCGAAGATGCTTTTTGAATATCGCCGTTTTTTACTTCCTGAATAAACGCCGGAATATTGATCGAAACCGGGCAGGCCGTTACACATTGCGGATTCTTGCAGTTTAAACACCTTGCGGCTTCTTCTTTTGCCTCTTCCTCGTTATATCCTAAGCAGACTTCTTCAAAATTGGTCGCCCGAACATGCGGATCCTGTTCCCTGACCGGGACTTTTTTCATCATATCCATTATTTGTCACCTCCGCAGTTTCCGCAATTTCCGTGGTGTGTATCACCTTCCGTCAGTTTCAGCATTGCTTTTCCTTCCTGGGTCTTATATAACTGCTGGCGTTTCATGGCCTGATCGAAATCAACGGCATGCCCGTCAAATTCAGGTCCGTCCACGCATGCGAATTTCACTTCATTGTTGACGATCACCCTGCAGGCACCGCACATGCCGGTTCCGTCTACCATGATCGGGTTCAGGGAAACGATCGTGGGAAGATCCAGTTCCTTTGTCAGCAGGCAGACGAACTTCATCATGATCATCGGACCGATGGCAACACAGACGTCGTATTGTTTTCCCTGTTCTTTCACAAGGTCCTTGATCACATCGGTCACCATGCCTTTTCTGACATAAGAGCCGTCATCCGTAGTCACATACAGGTTCCCGGCAACCGACTTCATCTGCTCCTCCAAGATCAGCAGATCCTTCGTCTTGGATCCGACGATCACATCGGCAGCGATCCCGTGTTCATGCAGCCATTTCACCTGCGGATAGACCGGCGCCGTACCGACGCCGCCTGCAACAAACAGATATTTTCTCTTTCTGACTTCTTCGATGGGATCCGTCACGAATTCGGACGGCTGGCCGAGCGGGCCTGTAAAATCATGAAACGCATCTCCGGCTTTTAACGCCGCCATTTTTTTGGTCGATGCGCCGACGGTCTGGAATACGATCGTTACGGTTCCTTTTTCTTTGTCAAAATCACAGATCGTAAGAGGGATCCGTTCTCCCTTCTCATCAACCCTTACGATCACGAACTGTCCGGGCTTGCAGTGGTCTGCAACCCTTTTCGCCTCCACATCCATCAGATAGATGTTTTCGGCAAGGCATTCCGCCTTTACGATACGATACATCTTTTTCCTCCTCAAATATTGAATTGACGCCTTTAAAATGCTGTCAGTTTATAATCTCCCTCCGCAGAGTTCATATCCACTTTATATAATTCTCCTGTCAGCACATCGACCGCATAGACTCTTCCCGTCTTGACTTTTTCGGCCGTCTGCAGGGAATACTCTTCCACAAGATAATAGTTTTTCTCATTTTCACGGTAGGCGGAAGAACACTTGTATTCGGATTGTTTCACGCTTTTCCCGCCAAGTTTCAGACAAAGCTGCACGGCATTTTCCGCCATGGTCACATCCACCAGGGTGACCATCTGCAAGGTATAAGTAGCTTCCACAACCTCGGAAGTCAAGCCTTCCGCATTGATCACGATAAAACGGAATGTCTTCTCCCTGATCGGCATGGGGATCGGCTGGTTATATACATTGGATTCCGCAGTCGGATCACTGCCGTCATCCGTATAATAGATCACTGCGCCTTCCGGTTTTTCAAGAGCGATCAGCTTCGGATCGGAATATTTACCGCCTTCTGTCAGAAGAACGGGATCGTCGAGCATCTTCTTTTCGATCACATAGGTCTTCTGCACAGGGTCGCTCATCATTCCCTTTTCATTGACGAACACGGCGGTAACGGTATGCTCGCCGACATCAAAGATAAAGGGACTGCTGTAGACAGCGGATTCCTCATCCGGTTCGCTTCCGTCCAAAGTATAACGGATCGTTCCTTCTTCTTCGGAAATGATGGAAAGCTGTTCATCATCCGTATAAGTGCCGGACTCCAGACTGAACAGCGGCGGATCGGCGATATAATCGGCATAAGCCGTCCGGATCTCTTCATTATCCGTTTCTTCGAGCAATTCGGCAATGGCATTTTTATCATCTGATGCAATATATGTATCCAGCAGCCGTTTTAAGTATTCCGGATCATTCTCATTCCCGGCAAAAGCACTCTTTAAAACCCCGATCGCTTCATCCGGCTGATTCTTGGCAAAATAGCAGTCTGAAAGCAACAGGGAACTCTCCCTGTCAAGCGGTGCAACTTTTTGAAGTTCAAAAAGGCTCTCAATAGCAAGGTCATATTCTCCCTGCCGGTACTGCGTGAGGGCTTTCGGGTACCATTCTTCCGGTTTCGGTTTTCTGTTCAGCAAAAGCAGGAGTGCAACGGCTGCGATAACAACCAGCGCGATCCCGGCAAAAACATAAGGCATATAAGGATACTTTTTTGTTTTCTGCCCCTGCTTTATTCTGCGTACCGGACGCCTTGTATGCTGCTTTTTGTCTTTTCTTTCCGTCTCCTCTTTCCGGATGTCGTCCTGTTTGATCTCGCGTTTCACGGCATCTGTCGGGATCTCCTTGGTAATGCCCTTCGCATCCACAATAGGCGCCGTTTTGACATCGCCGGCAACGGAAGAAAGCGTCACATGGATGCTCTCCTCCACCTGAAGGTCAAAATCAGGAACGATCTGGATCTCTTCCCCGCAGACTTCACAATATAAATGCCCTTCGGCTATTTCATTTCCGCATTTCGGACAGATCATCTGCACTCTCCGTCAGAACAACTATCAAACATACTCTTCTACAAACTGTTCAAACTGCTCCGCGCTCATTAAGACCTGACGCGGTTTGGTACCTTCGCTCTTGCTGACAACTTCATCCTCCGCAAGCTGATCCATGATACGGGCAGCCCTGTTAAAGCCGATCTTGAATCTTCTCTGCAGATTCCCGACAGAACCTTTATCGCTCTCGATCACGAACCTGCCGGCTTCCACATAAAGTTCATCCCGTTCATTTTCAGAAGAAGAACTTTCCGTACCGGATGAAGTTCCCATGTTTTTCAGTTTCTCTTCGATCTCACTGTAATCAGGTTTCTGTTCCTGATGGTTACTTAAAAAGTCAACAACCGCCTGTACTTCCTGGTCGGACACATAAGCGCCCTGGATTCTGGCCGGTTTCGGATATCCTTGCGGATAAAAGAGCATGTCGCCTTTTCCGAGCAGCCTTTCCGCGCCGGTCATATCCAGAATGGTCCTCGAATCCGTACCGGAAGAAACGCTGAACGCGATCCTGCAAGGCATATTATTTTTGATCAGACCGGTAATGACATCCACGGAAGGCCGCTGTGTGGCAAGCACAAGATGGATGCCTGCCGCCCTTGCCAGCTGTGCCAGACGGCAGATCGCGGTTTCCACTTCATTGGATGCCACCATCATCAGATCGGCAAGCTCATCCACGATAATGACGATCTGCGGAAGCGGTTTATACTGTTCCTTTTCCTCTTCGGTCTTTGCTTCCGCATAAAGGGATTCCATCTTCTTGTTGTAGCCCTTCAGATCCCGGACCGTATTGGCGGCAAATTTATCATAACGTTCCATCATTTCGTTAACGCCCCAGTTAAGCGCCGCCGCAGCTTTCTTCGCGTCGGTGACGACGGGGATCATCAGATGGGGAATACCGTTGTAAACACTTAATTCCACAACTTTCGGATCGATCAGGATCAGTTTGACCTCATCCGGGGTTGCTTTGTAGAGGATGCTCATGATCAGCGTATTGATGCAGACGGATTTACCGGAGCCCGTAGCGCCTGCGATCAGAGCATGCGGCATTTTGGCAATATCCGAAACGACCACTTTACCCGCAAGGTCCTTGCCGACGGCAAAGCTGATCTTGGATTCCGCATTCTGAAAAGCATCGCTTTCCAACAGATCCCGGAACATGACGATGGAATTCTGCGCATTCGGGACTTCGATGCCGACTGCGGATTTCCCCGGGATCGGTGCTTCGATCCTGATGTCCGTTGCAGCCATATGCAGTTTGATATCATCGATCAAGCCTACGATCTTGCTGACTTTGACACCGGCTTCCGGTTCCACTTCATAGCGGGTGACCGTCGGTCCCTGGCTGATGTCTGTGACACGCGCCTTCACGCCGAACATATCCAGGGTCTCTCTTAATTTCTCGGCAGTTTCATTCAGCTGTGCCTTGGAATCCGCGCTGCTTTTTTTACCTTTTTCCAGCAGGTGGAGCGGCGGGAAGACGTAAGAACCGTCCCCTCTTGCGGCAGAGGATGATCCAGGTTTACTTGCCGTACTCTTTGCGGATTTTTTGCCGCTTTCTTTTACACTTCTTTCAGCGGGTTTCTCTGCCGGATCCTCTGCGGCATCGTTTTCGGTTCCGTCCGACTCCTCTTCCATGGTGATCTCGTGCATGGCATTGGTCTTATGGGATGATTTTTTCTTCGGTTTTTCCCTGCCGATCTCATCCACATAATCATCAACAAACCCATCCCCGGTCACATTGATGGAATGTTCATTCTTCAGAGAATATCCGTCTGAAGAAACTTCTTCCGTATCTTCTTCGAAAAATGAAGGGATCTCCTCCGGTTCCTTTTCGGGCTTTAATGCGGTGTCCAGCATGACACCTGTAAATTTCTTATCTGTTCTGCGCAGTCCTTCCGCAGCATTTTCCGCTTCTCTCTCGTAGGCCTCCCGTCTTTGTTCCTGACGTTCCCGGCGCTTTTCTTTATGCCGGATCGCAAATTCATCTGCCTTGTTATAGATCTGCTCCGATCCCTTTTGTACGCCCTTAAAGAAAGATCTTTCGGTGATCAGAACGACCGCGATGATCAATAGAACGATCAGAAGCACCCAGGTGCCGACTTTTCCGATACTCTTCAGAAACAGCCACGCAAAGATGCAGCCGATCAGTCCGCCTGAGGTGCGCCTTGACTGGCAGGCTGCGTAGAAAGTGCGCACCTCCTGCCTGAGGATGTCGGAGGTAAACAAAAGCGATGCAAAACAACAAAGGATCACGACCAGAACAATGGCCGCGCCGACTTTTACCCATGCGACTTTTTTACCGCGGTTTGACAGATAGAAAGCTACTGCAAAGAACAACGCAACCGGAACAAGATAAGATACCATGCCGAATATGCCGAACATAAACGAGTTGATCCAGTTTCCGATTCGTCCTGCGAGATGAAATAAACTTAAGAATAATAAAATGCAAAATGCAAGAACGGCCAACAGGATCACGTCATCCAGGATTGGATTTGACGGATTCTGATCCTGCCCCTTCTTTGCAGAATGTGCTTTCCCCGTATGAGACCCCTTTGCCATTATTTTCCTCCTTAACTCCCCCTAAAACAACATCATCTTACAGCATGACGAGATATGCGATGATCGATACCGCGCCGATCGCAAGACAATAAAACGCAAAAAACTTAAAATACCGGTTGATCACGACATTCAGCATGATCCTGATCGCCAGGAAACCTACCGCTGCGGCAATGACCATGCCGATAATGTATGCGGCGATCTCGCTGCCTGCAAGGTGCGTCCCCCCGATGTCCTTAATCTCTAAGATCATCGCGCCCAAGATCGCAGGCATTGACATGATAAAAGAATATTTCACGGCGAATTTCCGGTCAAATCCGCAAAGCAGACAGGCAACGATCGTGCTTCCGGATCTGGAAAGTCCCGGAAGGACCGCAACCCCCTGTGTCACACCGATCACGAATGCATCCCCGTAGTTGGCATTTTTCGGCTTCTTTCGTCCTTCTTTCAAAAGATCAGAGATAAAAAGGATCAGACCTGTCACGATCAGGCAGACACCGGGAACCAGAAGCGCCGTGGATGCGGATTCCACCACATCGGAAAGCAGGATCCCCAGGATCCCCGTCGGGATCGTGGAAATGATCAGCATGATCACAAATTTCCGGTAGGAAGTCGATGCGATCGTGATATACGGTTTCTTATGGATTGCCGTCAGGTTAGAGAAAAAACGGCCGATATTGATGCAGACATCCTTGACGATATGGAAAAAGTCCACCAGGAGCTTGATGATATCCCTGTACATCACGCAGAAAACCGCGATCAGCGTTGCAAAATGCAGCAAAACATCAAACAGGATGCCGGTTTCCGTTTTTACATGCAAAAGGTTTTTCATAATGGCGAGGTGCCCCGAAGAACTGACCGGCAAAAACTCCGTCAGCCCCTGCACGATCCCCATGATGATCGCCTGAAAAATGGTCATAGGAAAAAACGCCTCCTACAGATACTAAAAATCCCTAATATTATATCACATGTACGTCGATCTGTTCAAATGGAATTGTAATCCCTGCGCCTTCAAATGCAGCAATGATCTCTTCCAAGATCTTCCGTTTCATTTCCAGATAATCTCCGGTTCTGACATAGAACTCAACGCCCAGCAAAATATCGCTGTTTTCAAGGCTGTCAACAAACACCTGCTTGTCATGGGCAAGGATCTTCTCGTCCTCAAGAACCTTTAAGATCACCTTTCTGGCGTCTTCGATCTTCGTCGAATAGGAAACCGGAATGCTCAGATCGATCCTTCTTTCACTGAGCGCGGAAGCATCGATCACGGTCGTATTGGCAAGCGCGCCGTTCGGAATGCTGATCATCCGGTAATCCCTGGTCCGGATCCTCGTATAGAACAGACTGATCTGCACGACCGTCCCTTCCACATTGGTTGATTTTTCAAGGATATAGTCACCGACCACAAACGGTTTGCAGACAAGGATCAGCACACCGCCCGCAAAATTGGACAGACTGCCCTGAAAGGCAAGACCGATCGTGATCGCCGCACTGCCGATCAGCGCAACGATCGAAGCCGCATCCACGCCGAAACTTCCGGCCAGCAGAAAGATCAGCAGCAAAAAGAGAACGATCTTCACGCAGCTGTCGATAAAATGAATACTGCTGTTGTCTACTTTTGATCTTTCCAGTGCTTTTTTGATGATCCTGCGGATCAGCCTGATCAGCCAGTAGCCGATCACAAACAAGATGATGACCAGAACGACACGGATCCCGAGTCCCAGCATTTTTACCGGCATGTTTTCAAAATACTGCTGCATAAGGCTCTGCTTTTTCGCCAGATCTTCAAGCCCATATTCTTCCAACGATAAATTTTCCATTTTCTTCCTCTAAATCTCGTGAATAAACAGTCCGCTGCGAAGTTTCGGTTCAAACCAGGTGGATTTTGGCGGCATCAAAAGCCCTGCGTCCGCCACGGCACATAATTCATTGATCTGCGTCGGATACATGGCAAATGCGATCACGGCATCTTCGTGTACGCGCCTTTCCAGTTCCGAAAGCCCCCTGATCCCGCCGATAAAATCGATCCGCTTGTCCTCTCTCGGGTTTGTGATCGAAAAAAACGGCGTCAGAACATGATCCTGCAGGATCGAAACATCCAGTCCTTTGACCGGGTCATCACTTTTGACGGCATCGGAAAACGTAAGGGAATACCACTGATCATCCATAAATACGCCGCACTCCCCTTTCTTCTTCGGCCGGTAAGGTTCCTTGCCCTCATCGCGCAGTTCTCCGACGGTTTTTAAAAATTCCAGCGTTTCTTCCCTGCTGTGGCCGTTCAGATCTTTCACGACACGGTTGTAATCCAGGATCAGAAGTTCCTCGTCCGGGAACAATACGGACAGAAAATAATTGAATTCCTCCTCACCCGTATAACCGGGGTGTTCTTCCCGCCGTTTTAATCCGACTTTTGCGGCCGATGCGCAGCGGTGATGTCCGTCTGCGATATACAGTTCCATGCCCGCAAGGATCCCCGTGACATCCCTGATCTCATTCTCATCATCAATGACCCAGACCCTGTGCGTGATCTGATCTTCAGATGTAAAATCCACTTCACAGGTCTTCTCTTTGATCTTCGAAACGAGCTCTTTCAGTTTCTGATCCGCATGATAAGCCAGAAAGATCGGCCCGGTCTGCGCGCTCATGGTATCCACATGGCGGATCCGGTCCACTTCCTTATCCGCCCTGGTACTCTCATGCTTTTTGATCGTTCCGTCCAGATAATCGTCGATGGAAGCACAGCAGACGATCCCGGTCTGTGCCCTCCCGTTCATGGTCAGTTCATAAAGATAAAGACAGGGTTTTGCATCCTGTACAAACTGTCCTTCCTCTTTCATGGAAAGGTAGATGTCTCTGGCTTTTTCGTATACGACATCCGCGTATGTATCCACCGAATCATCAAACTGGGTTTCCGCCCTGTCGATCTTCAGAAATGAAAGCGGTTGTTCCTGCACGATCTTTTTTGCTTCCTTTCTGTCGTAAACATCATAGGGAAGCGCTGCGATCTGATCTGCCAGTTCGTTTTTCGGTCTGATCGCGCGAAACGGTCTGATCTTTGCCATAATCTCTGCTCCTTTAGCGTATCTGTTCTTGATCAATAAAAATCACCTCTTCCATTTTAGCAGAAAGAGGTGATTTTTTTAACATGAATTATCAAATTCTTATTTGATCAGTCTGACACGGATCACACCGTCAATAGATTCGATCTTTTTGACCATGTCTTCCGTAATGTTCGACTCCACATCGAGCATGGTGTAAGCATAATCGCCTTTGGACTTGTTCATCATGTTGCTGATGTTGATGCCGAGGTCACCGAATGTTGCGGTAAATTTCGTGATCATGTTGGCAACATTCTTATGCATGATGGCAAGTCTGCCGGAGCAGGTGCAGACACCCATGTCACAGTTCGGATAGTTCACGGAATTGTTGATGTTACCGTTTTCCAGATAGTTCATCAATTCTTTGACAGCCATCTTCGCGCAGTTGTCTTCGGATTCCTCCGTGGAAGCGCCAAGATGCGGGATTACGATGCAGCCTTCCTGACCGGCCGTTTTCGGATTCGGGAAATCAGAAACGTATTTGGCGACTTTTCCGGCTTTGATCGCATCGATCACATCATCTTCATTTGCAAGAAGGTCACGCGCAAAGTTTAAGATGATCACGCCGTCTTTCATCTTGTCGATGGCTTCTTTGTTGATCGTATTCTTTGTGGAATCCATCAGCGGAACATGGATCGTGATAATATCGCAGTTCTCATAGATATCATCGATATTCTTCACATGTTTGATGTCACGGCTTAAGTTCCAGGCCGCATCCACGGAAATATAAGGATCATAGCCGTATACTTCCATGCCGAGATGCTTCGCAACGTTGGCAACTCTGACACCGATCGCGCCAAGGCCGATGATACCAAGCTTTTTGTCCTGGATCTCATGTCCTGCGAATTTCTTTTTCTCTTTTTCCGCCATCTTGGCAATGTCCGGATTTCCTGCTTCGGAATTTACCCAGTTGATCCCGCTGACGATATCACGGTTTGCAAGCAGCATTCCCGCGATCACAAGTTCTTTGACACCGTTTGCGTTTGCGCCGGGGGTATTGAAAACAACAATTCCTTTCTCTGCGCATTTGTCCAGCGGGATATTGTTCACGCCCGCGCCGGCTCTTGCAACCGCAAGCAGGTTGTCGGAAAGCTCCATGTCATGCATTGCGGCACTTCTTACAAGAATTCCGTCCGCTGCATTCAGATCTTCCGTCTTCTCATATTTTTCATCGAAACGTTCCAGCCCGACCTGTGCGATCGGATTTAAGCAGGCATATTTAAACATCATGCATTCTCCTTATTTTCAAATGTATTGCCTCCTCGCTGTTGCTCGAAGGCAGGTCGCGAAAACGATGCAATTTGATGCTGGCGCATCAAGCGTTTTCGCTCTCAAATTTCTTCATGAATTCAACGAGTTTTTCGACGCCTTCGATCGGCATTGCGTTGTAGATGGAAGCTCTCATGCCGCCGACGCTTCTGTGGCCTTTTAAGTTCTCAAAGCCTGCCTCTTTGGATTCCTTGATAAATTTGGCATCCAGTTCCTCGTTGCCGGTCACGAACGGAACGTTCATTAAGGATCTGTCCTCTTTGACAACGGTTCCTTTGAAAAGCTTGCTCGAATCCAGGAAATCATACAGGATCTTCGCCTTCTTCTCGTTATATTCCTTCATTGCCTCAAGGCCGCCGCGCTTTTTCAGCCATTTGAATACCTTGCCGCAGATATAGATCCCGTATGCCGGAGGCGTGTTGTATAAGGAATTGGCATCCGCATGCGTCTTGTACTTGAGCATGGTCGGTGTGTATGGAAGCGTATCTTCCGTGATCAGGTCTTCCCTGATGATCACGATCACAACGCCGGCAGGTCCGATGTTCTTCTGCACACCGCCGTAAATGATCCCGTACTTTGTCACATCAACGGGTTCTGACAGGAAACAGGAGGAAACATCCGCAACCAGTGTATGCCCTTTGGTGTTCGGAAGGGTTTTGAACTTTGTACCGTAGATCGTGTTATTTTCACAGATATATACATAGTCTACATCATCCGGAATGTCCAGATCGGAGCAATCGGGAATGTAGGAAAATGTCTTATCCTCACTGGATGCGACTTTGATGGCCTCACCGTAGATCTTCGCCTCGTTGAATGCCTTCTTCGCCCACTGGCCGGTCACGATATAAGCAGCCTTTTTGTTCTTCATCAGGTTCATCGGGATCATTGCGAACTGCTGGTGTGCGCCACCCTGTAAAAACAATACCTTGTAATTGTCCGGGATGTTCATCAGCTCTCTTAGATCCGCTTCCGCTTCCTGGATGATCGTTTCAAAGACCTTGCTTCTGTGACTCATCTCCATGACGGACATTCCGCATCCGCGGTAATCCAGCATCTCATCTGCCGCCTCCTGCAATACCTCTTCGGGTAAAACCGCAGGTCCTGCCGAAAAGTTATAAACCCTTTTCATGTTTTCTCCTCCTTAAAAAACTCTTTTCCAAATAATATAAACTATGGTTAAAAAAATAACAAACTAAATTATTTTTCATGGAGCCCAAAAAACATATGGCTGCGCTTATTCATACAGGACAACGGGCGTCCCGACACGCACCATCGAATACAGTTTCGCGGCGTTTTCCTTGGGCATGTTCACACATCCGTGGGAACCGTCGGTTAAGTAGATATCCCCGCCGAATTTTGACCTCCAGGTCGCATCATGCAATCCGTAATGATTGTAAAATGCCATCCAGTAATAAACAAAGGTTGCGTAGTTTTCTCCCCGAAGGGTCCTGCCCTCCTGCATGAAATAGATATCGGTGATCATGGACGGCGTATCATTGTGATATCTCTTGCACCCGGTCACGACATCGCTCTGCAGGGCCAGTTTCCCGCCCTCGATATAATAGAGTTTCTGATTCGACAGATCCACTTCCACATAAGTATCACCGACCTCCGCATTACCGTGCCCCTTTCCTTCCTGGGAATAGATCGGCTCTCTCTGCTGCTGATACCCGTTTAAGATCGTCTTGGTAACGGATTCGGCTTCCGCTTCCTCATCCACGATAAAGCCCGGATCCTTACTCGGGATCTGTACCGTGCCGCCTTTATACTTATGCCAGGTTCTGCCCTTTTTATCCGTATCGAAGACATCCGATACTTTTTCCATATACTGAAGCACCTTATTATGATCCAGCTCCGGTTTCCCGTCCGATCCGAATACGGGCTGCTTCTTTTCGTCACAAACGATCCAGGAAGCAAAATCATGTTTATCCAGTGTCAGAGACAATTCGTCATCCACATAAGTGATCTTTGCATTCTGGATCTTATCGATCGTCTTCCAGGCATCCAGGGCTTTCTGCTGTATGGCGGTAGCCTTCGGTGCCTCGTAGTCTGCGGTCAGGTCGCAGTCTTCTTTCCCGTTTATGACCGCATTCTTGATCTCTACTGTAGCCTTTCCGGTATTCAGCACGTCCTTTCTGTCATCGCGGAACGTAAAATGGTTCATACGGTTTTCCACGCTGACAAGGGCTTTCGCATTCTTTTCTTCCTGCTTAAAGCTGTCGAGTCCGTCAAGAAGCGCTTGCAGTTTTCCCTCATCATAGGATGCGTCCGGCCTTGCCTCATAGTTCGTCGGATAGATAAAATACCAGACCCATTCAAAAGGTTTCTGGCTCCTTAAGATCTCATTCAGAGATTTTTCAAAATCGATCCGGTAATCAAAATCACTGCCTTTGAGGGAAACCGTTTCGCCCTGCAGTTTCAGATCAAGACTGTAATCCTTCAGTTCGTTGCAAAGGATCTCATTCATCTGTGAAGCCGTCAGCGCATATGCATTATGATCATTGATCGTGGTATTCGGCATAAACCTTGTCCGGTAATATCCCGACACAACGAGATACAGGATCCCGGCAAAAAGCACGATGCAGCCAAGAACGATCCCGATCACTTTTAAAACTTTCCTGCCCATTCCTCAGTAATCCTTCAGTTTGTATTTTCCGTCTGCGCTTTTAAGTCATCCGCATCAAAAGCTTCCTCGATCGCAGCTCCTGCGGAAACCATCGGAAAGACTTTGTCGTCCTTGTCGATGACGCATTCGATCAGCACGGGTTCCTTCAAGGCGATCGCTTTTTCAAGCGCCGGCGCCACTTCTTCTTTCGTCGTAACACGCATGGCTTTGCACCCGAGCGCTTCCGCCACTTTGACGTAATCCACTTTATCCGTCAGAACGGTGTGGGAATACCGGCTTTCATAAAACAGTGTCTGCCACTGTCTGACCATGCCGAGTACCTCATTGTTGATCACGATCTGGATGATCGGAATATTATATCTGCTTGCCGTTGCAAGTTCATTCATGTTCATGCGGAAACAACCGTCGCCGCCGATATTGCAGACGATCTTATCGGGTCTGCCGACTTTTGCGCCGATGCAGGCGCCAAGACCGTATCCCATGGTCCCAAGGCCGCCGGAAGTGATAAAGGTCCTGGGTTCCGTGTATTTATAGAACTGCGCGGCCCACATCTGGTGCTGGCCGACATCCGTGGTAATGATCGCTTTTCCTTCCGTAATCCTGTATAGTTCCTCGATCAGATACGGACAGGTCAGTTTCTTCTTCGGATATTTCAGTGGATATTCCGCCTTGTAATCCGCGATCTCTTTTAACCATTCCGTATGGTCAAGCGTTTCGAGACGATCGTTTAAGATCTTCAGGATCTCTTTGACATCGCCGATCACGGAAGCATCCGTTTTGATATTCTTGTTGATCTCAGCGGGATCGATATCGATGTGCAGGATCTTCGCTTTTCTGGCAAATTTCTTGGCATCCCCGACGACACGGTCTGAAAAACGCGCGCCGAGAACGATCAAAAGATCCGACTTGGTCACACCGAAATTCGTTGTTTTCGTTCCATGCATGCCGATCATGCCGGTATACAGCGGATCACAGCCGTCAAAACCGCCTTTTCCCATCAGCGTATCGCAGACAGGAGCACCGATCTTATGCGCGAATCTGGACAGTTCCGCACTCGCCCCGGAGATCACCGTACCGCCCCCGGTGCAGATGAACGGGCGTTTTGCCTTTCTGATCAGTTCCACGGCCGTATCGATGTCTTCCTCCGTAAAACGCTTCGGAACTTCAAGATCATAGGGTGCCTGATATGTGTATTCCGCTTTCGCGGCTGTCACATCCTTCGTGATGTCCACAAGCACGGGACCCGGACGTCCGCTTCTTGCGATCGCAAAAGCTTTGCGGATCGTATCCGCCAGTTCATTGACATCTTTGACGATATAACCGTGTTTGGTGATCGGCATCGTAACGCCTGCAATATCCACTTCCTGGAAAGTGTCTTTTCCGAGCAGCGGAAGGATCACGTTTGCCGTGATCGCAACCATCGGAACGGAATCCATGTAAGCCGTCGCGATCCCCGTGACCAGATTAGTGGCACCAGGGCCGGAAGTAGCCATACACACGCCGACCTTTCCTGTTGCTCTTGCATAACCGTCAGCCGCATGGGCAGCGCCCTGCTCATGGCTGGTCAGATAGTGATGGATCCGATCCTGATAACGATATAATTCATCATAAATATTCAGTATGGAACCGCCGGGATAGCCGAACACGGTATCCACGCCCTGCTCGAGCAGACATTCCATAACGATCTGTGAACCGGTCAATAACATCTTTTTACTCCTGCTTTTTAAATTAAAGATTCTCGACTGAAAGAACCGCACCGCGGTCTGCCGTGGTCACGAGTTTTTCATATCTGCCGATATAACCCTCCGAGATCTTCGGTTTTCTCGGCTGCCATTTTGCTTTTCTCTTTTCCATTTCCGCATCATCGATCTTTAATTCCAGTTTGTATTCCGGAATGTTGATGCTGATGATATCGCCTTCTTCAACAAATGCGATCGGTCCTCCCATGGCAGCTTCCGGAGAAACATGTCCGATCGAAGCGCCGCGGCTGGCACCGGAAAATCTGCCGTCTGTGATCAGTGCCACACTGGATCCCAAGCCCATTCCCGCAATAGCCGAAGTCGGATTCAGCATCTCACGCATGCCGGGACCGCCTTTCGGACCTTCATAACGGATCACGACCACATCACCGGACACGATCTTTCCGCCTTTGATCGCTTCAATGGCATCTTCCTCACAGTCAAAGACGCGCGCCGGGCCTTCATGCACCATCATCTCTTCCACAACCGCGGAACGCTTTACAACGGAACCGTTCGGCGCAAGATTCCCTTTCAGGACGGCAAGTCCGCCGGTCTTGGAATAAGGAGCGTCCGTTGTTTTGATCACATCGGTATTGAGATTCTTTGCATCCCTGATATTTTCACCGATCGTCTTCCCGGTGACTGTCATACAGTCAAGATGCAGCAGTCCGAGATCCGCGATCTCTTTCATGACCGCATAAACGCCGCCTGCTTCATTCAGATCTTCCATATAGGTCGGTCCTGCAGGAGCCAAATGACAGAGATTCGGTGTCTTTTCACTGATCTCATTTGCAAGGGAGATATCAAAATCAAAGCCGATCTCATGTGCGATCGCAGGAATATGGAGCATGGAGTTTGTGGAACAGCCAAGCGCCATATCAATGGTCAGCGCGTTTAAGATCGATTCCTTTGTAATGATGTCCCTCGGACGGATATTCTTTTTCAGAAGTTCCATGACCGCCATGCCTGCGTGTTTGGCAAGACGCAGACGATCCGAATATACAGCGGGGATCGTACCGTTACCGGCAAGTCCCATGCCGAGCGCTTCCGTTAAGCAGTTCATGGAATTTGCCGTATACATCCCGGAACAGCTTCCGCAGGTCGGGCAGACCTTCGTTTCAAATTCCTCAAGTTCTTCATCCGTCATTTTGCCTGCCGCATGGGTGCCGACAGCCTCAAACATCGAGGATAAGCTTCTTTTCTGTCCGTTGACATGTCCCGCAAGCATCGGTCCGCCGGATACGAAAACGGTCGGAACATTGACTCTTGCCGCAGCCATCAGAAGGCCCGGCACGTTTTTGTCACAGTTCGGCACCATGACCAGCGCGTCAAACTGATGCGCGATCGCCATACATTCTGTGGAATCCGCGATCAGATCCCTGGTCACAAGGGAATATTTCATGCCGACATGCCCCATGGCGATCCCGTCGCAAACGGCGATGGCCGGGAAGACCACCGGTGTTCCGCCTGCCATGGCAACACCCTGTTTTACGGCATTGACGATCTTATCAAGATTCATATGTCCCGGAACGATCTCGTTGTAAGAACTTACGATCCCGACAAGAGGACGTTCCATTTCTTCTTTTGTAAAGCCAAGCGCATTAAACAAAGATCTGTGCGGCGCCTGCTGGTATCCTTTTTTTACAGCATCACTTTTCATGGTTTCTCCTCCGTTAGCAACCTTAGATCCTCTCTGCGATCAGTGTTCCCATCTGATCCGTCCCTACAAGGGTGCAGCCTTCTGACATGATATCACCCGTTCTGAATCCTTCCTTCAGAACCTGTTCCACGGCATTTTCAAGCGCGTCCGCTTCTTTTTCCAGATTAAAGGAATAGCGCAGCATCATGGCAGCGGAAAGGATCGTTGCGATCGGGTTTGCCTTGTTCATCCCGGCGATATCCGGTGCCGATCCGTGCGCAGGTTCATATAATCCGAAAGACGTCTCGTTCAGTGAAGCGCTCGGCAGCATCCCGATCGATCCGGTGATCATGCTTGCTTCATCCGATAAGATATCCCCGAACATATTCTCCGTTAAGACCACGTCAAACTGCTTCGGATCCCTTACAAGCTGCATGGCTGCATTGTCCACAAGCATATGTTCGACTTCCACATCGGGATAGTCTTTTGCCACCTCATTGACAACAGCTCTCCAGAGTCTGGAAGAATCCAGCACATTAGCCTTGTCGACGCTGGTCACTTTGCCTCTTCTTTTTCTTGCGATCTCAAAGCCTTTGACGGCAATGCGCCTGATCTCATTTTCATCATAGACCAGTGTATCGGTTGCCTTGCGGACCCCGTTTTCCAAAACGGTGCTTCTGTCGCCGAAATACAGTCCGCCTGTCAGTTCCCGCATGATCAGCAGGTCAAAGCCGCCTTCGATCAATTCTTTTTTCAGAGGGCATGCTTCTGACAGTTCATGATACAAAAGCGCAGGTCTTAAGTTCGCAAATAGTCCCAGAGCCTTTCTGATCCCGAGAAGCCCCGCTTCCGGTCTTAAATGCGGCTCCAGTTTATACCAGGGGGATGTGGAAGTGTTCCCGCCGATCGAACCCATCAGAACAGCATCCGCGCTCTTTGCGCCTTTCACCGTTTCATCCGGCAGCGGCACACCCGTTGCATCGATCGCGGCCCCGCCAAGCAAAAGCGTGGTATATTCAAATTCATGGCCGAATTTTTTCTGAATCCGGTCAAGCGCCTTTACGGCTTCTCTTACGATCTCCGGCCCGATCCCGTCACCCGGAATACATGCAATCTGAAATTTCATCTTCCATACTCCTGTCTATTTTTTTATGAAAAATCAAACAAAAGATGCCCCGTTCGGAGCATCTTATGATTACCCTCTAAACTGATCAGGAATTCGCGCCCGGTTTCTCAATCTGTGTGATCGCCGTCTTCTGCATCGGGATCCGGCAGTTCTTGTTATTTCCGAATTCCACGATCACCGTATCCTCATCCACATCGATCACAACACCGTAAAAACCGCTGGATGTCAGAACGCTGTCTCCGCTTTCCAACTCCGAAAGCATGGTCTTGATGCGGTTCTGCTCCTTCTTCTGCGGTCTGATCATCGTAAAGTAAAGGAAAAGTCCGATAATGACTACCCAGCCGATCAGCATGGCGTAACTTGCAAACCCGCCGCCCTGCGCCGCTGCGGCATTTCCTGCGGTCATGATAAAGCTCATACATCCACCTCCTAGATTCTTCGCAATTCAAAATCAATCATACACAATAATCGTGTTCTCTTCAAGTGTTTTTATAGAAATGCGCTTATTCGCATCCCTGCTCCATCCGGTACAGTTTTTCGGCCTTATAGGACGCAAATCTCTTCTCTTCAATGGCTTCTCTGATCTCTTCCATCATTTTATTGTAGAAATACAGATTATGCAGAACACAGAGCCGCATCCCGAGCATTTCCTTCGCCTTGAGCAGATGGCGGATATAAGCTCTCGAATAGGTCCTGCAGGTCGGGCACATACAGCCTTCCTCGATCGGCTTATCATCCAGCTCGTATTTGGCATTGAACAGGTTGATCTTCCCGAGATTCGTGTACAGATGGGCATGTCTGCCGTTTCTTGTCGGATAAACGCAGTCGAAGAAGTCCACACCGCGTTCCACACTCTCCAGGATATTGGCCGGTGTCCCCACTCCCATCAGATAGGTTGGCTTATCCTTCGGAAGATAAGGCACAACGGAATCCAGCACCCTGTACATTTCTTCATGTGTCTCTCCGACAGCCAGCCCGCCGATGGCATATCCTTCAAGATCCAGTTCCGAGATCTGTTTTGCATGTTCGATGCGGATATCATCATAGACCGCTCCCTGATTGATCCCGAAGAGCATCTGCTGTTTGTTGATCGTATCAGGCAACGCATTCAGCCTGTCCATTTCCGCTTTGCAGCGTTTCAGCCATCTGGTTGTCCTGTCCACACTGTTCTGCACATAGGCTCTGTCCGCTTTGGAACTCGGGCACTCATCAAAAGCCATTGCGATCGTGGATGCCAGGTTGGACTGGATCTGCATACTCTCTTCCGGTCCCATGAAGATCTTCCGGCCGTCCACATGGGAATGGAACGAAACGCCTTCTTCTTTGATCTTTCTTAAGGAACTTAAGGAAAATACCTGAAATCCGCCGGAATCCGTCAGGATCGGCCTGTCCCAGACCATAAACTTATGGAGACCGCCGAACTGTTTGATGATCCGGTCGCCGGGGCGTACATGCAGATGATAGGTGTTGCTCAGTTCCACCTGTGTGCCGATCTCTTTTAAGTCCAAAGTAGACACTGCGCCTTTAATGGCTGCCGCGGTACCGACATTCATAAAGACCGGTGTCTGGATCACGCCGTGCACGGTATGAAATTCAGCTCTTTTCGCTCTTCCCTCTTGCGCAATGATCCGATACATCAGTTCACTCCGTTTTCCTTCAGGTATTCTTCCAGTGTCAGCCCCTGCTCCGTGATCTCCTTTGCATAGTCTTTTCCGACATAGCGGAAATGCCAGGGTTCAAAGATGATGCCTGTGATCTCTTCTTTTCCTTTCGGATAGCGCAGGATAAATCCATATTCATAAGAATGCGATGCAAGCCAGATCCCGGCCTTAGTATCCGCAAAGCTTTCCGTCAGCGCACTGTGGGAAGATCCGACAATGTCAAGCGCAAGTCCCAGCTGGTGTTCGCTTGTTCCGGGGGCCGCTACAGTTTTAGCGGCTTCCATGCTCGCTTCTTCAAATGTCATTCCTTTTCTTTTGTATGCTCTGACTTTCTTCTCATACAGTCTTTTCTGCCTGTTAAAATCACGGTATGCGCTGACGATCTGTAAACGGACACCGTCTTCTTTGGCCGCATCGATCATTTCCTGCAGATCTTCCGTGATCCTCTCATCCACACGGTGTCTTCCCGTGAACGCAACCAGTTCCGGCTCATAATCTGTCGGGATATAATGATTTTTATTGGTAAGGAACAGACGCCAGTCCGCCTTCATCTCCTCCGCTTTTTTCATGCGGAGCAGTTCTTCCTGTTCTTCCATAGACTGTTCCTGCAAGGTTTCCTGCGATGTACGGATATCGGTGTCCGTTTCTGTCTCCGTTTCTGTAACTGCATCTGTTTCTGTTTCTGCTTCTATATCTGCTTCTGTATCTGCTTCTGTATCGGATCCCGCAAGCGGCTCGTCCTCCTGCAGGTATTCTTCCGCTGACTCTACAGCGGGTTCTTCCGCCTCTTCCGTGATCTGCGTTTCCTTTGTCGCTTCCGTCTCAAAGCCCGCCACGGAATGTCTGAATACCAGCAAAAGAAGTGCTGTTACGCATAACAGCACTTCCATAACGATCATGATATTCTTGAACAGACTGCCAAATGCAGCGTTTTGTTTCATGGTACGTGTCTCCTTACAGGGCGTGCCCAATAAGAATAGCACAGAACAAAAGCGCTTGTAAAGCAATCCCGTCAGTTATTTATGCACAGTATCAATAGTTCTCTGCGTGTACTTCGAAATAGCTCTGCGGATGTGCGCAAACCGGGCAAACTTCCGGTGCCTGGGTGCCGACAACGATATGTCCGCAGTTGCGGCATTCCCAAACCTTCACTTCGCTCTTCTTGAACACTTCCTGTGCTTCCACATTCTTAAGCAAAGCGCGGTAGCGTTCCTCATGCTTCTTCTCGATCGCCGCAACACCACGGAATTTCGCGGCAAGTTCCGGGAAACCTTCCGCTTCTGCCGTCTTGGCAAAACCTTCGTACATATCCGTCCACTCGTAGTTCTCACCGTCTGCGGCAGCGCCGAGATTCTCGGCCGTGGAACCGATGCCGTTCAGTTCTTTGAACCACAGTTTTGCATGCTCTTTCTCATTGTCTGCAGTCTGTAAGAACAGCGCCGCGATCTGCTCATAGCCTTCCTTCTTAGCCTTGGAAGCAAAATAAGTATATTTATTTCTTGCCTGGGATTCTCCTGCAAAAGCAGCCTGCAGGTTCTTTTCCGTCTGTGTTCCCGCATAGGGATTGCCGCCCTTTTCTTCCACAAGCTGCAGCATATCGCCGCCTACTCCGCAAACCGGGCAGACTGCCTCTGCGCCGTCCTCAACCGTAAATACTTCACCGCAAGCCAAACATTTGTAAGTTTTCATTTTTTTCTCCTTTTTTCTGATATGTTTTTTTGATCTGTTCTTTACAGGTCCGTTTATTCCGATTTCCAGAGGCTGTGCAGGTTACAGTAAGCATAAACCGCTTCCACCTCATCCCCGTCAAGGATCGCAAATTCTGCTTTGGGCGCATCCGAAGGTTTCAGGGCTTTTCTCTGATTGCCGGATTTTGTCTTCAGCGCGATCCACTCTATATAATGCTCCGGCTGCATCGGATGTTCCACGGATCCTACCGTCACACTGACGACACCGTTATCCACGCTGAATACCGGAACATGTTTTTCCGCCGCGGCATCAACCGTACCCGGAACGATCTCTTCCATGGCTTCCCCGCAGCAGATCAGCGGAACACCGGTCGCTTTAACAACGGCAACGATCTGTCCGCAATGTTTGCAGCGATAAAACTTCATTTCCATATTGTATCCTCCTCTGAAATTCATTTTTGATATCTTAAAAAGATGAACTCATTTTATCAGAAAATAGAGAAAGATACACTATTTTTTTCTGAAATTTTTATAAAGTCCAGATCAATCCTCTCCGATCGTATTCAGGTCATACGGCGTGATCTGGTATACGTAGTAATTCAGCCAGTTGCAGTACAGATTATCGGAATGGCTCCTCCACTGCAAAAGCGGTCTTTCTCGGGGATCGTCCTGCGGAAAATAGTTGTAGGGGACCTGAATATCCAGCCCTCTGGAAAGGTCCCGTTCGTACTCGTTCCGAAGGGTATACCTGTCATACTCGGGATGCCCCGTTACGAAGATCTTTTTGCCGCCCTCCGCGATCGCAAGAAATACACCGGCCTCATCGGATTCCGCAAGGACCGTCAATTCCGCACATGCATGGATCGCATCAGAAGGCGTTGCCGTATGCCTGGAATGCGGTGCCAGAAACAGATCGTCAAAACCGCGGACCAGCGGGATCTTTCTGTTGGAAACGCGGTGTTCATAGATCCCGAACAGTTTGGAAGGAAGCGGGATCTTGTCAATGCCGTAATAATAGTAAAATCCGGCCTGCGCAGCCCAGCAGATATGCATGATCGAAGTGACATGCCTGTTGGCCCAGTCCATGATCTCACAGATCTCCTCCCAATAATCCACTTCCTCAAACGGCAGGCTTTCCACAGGTGCGCCCGTTATGATCATGCCGTCGAACTTCTCATGCCGGATATCGTCCAGCGTCACGTAGAACTTGTTCAGATGATTCACGTTTGTATTCAGCGAAACATGGCTCTTTGCATGCATGAACGTCACATCGATCTGCAGCGGTGTATTGGACATGGCTCTTAAGATCTGCAGTTCCGTGTCCTGTTTGACAGGCATGTTGTTTAAGATCAGAACTTTCAGCGGACGGATGTCCTGATGCAGCGCACGGTTTTCATCCATCACGAAGATATTTTCATTTTCCAGTATTTCCTTTGCGGGCAGCTCGCCCTGTACTTTGATCGGCATCTTAAGTCTCTCCTGTCTATGATCGTAATAATCTCATCGCGTCTTCTTCCGAGATGATCTTTACATTCAGTTCTTTTGCCTTTTTATTTTTCGAAGAATTGCTGGTCACATCATTGTTGATCAGATAATCCGTTTTGGCGCTGACGGACCCGGCAACCTTTCCGCCCTTGTTCTCGATCTCTTCTTTCAGTGCATTCCGGTTTTCGTAGTGTACAAGAGCCCCCGTGATCACAAAGGTCTTTCCGAAAACCTCCGTATTGGAATCATCCACGATAACCTTTTCAAGCCGGACCTCCTTCAGCAGTTTCTCAAACTGTTCCCGGTTTGACGAAACGGCAAAATAGTCCACAAAGCTTTTTGCGATCACGTCCCCCACACCGTCGATCATGGAAAGTTCCTCCGCTTTTGCCTTAAGCAGCTCTTCCGGATCGTCATGATAGGCCCTGCAGATCATTTTGGCATTGGATAACCCGATATTGGCGATCCCGATGCTGTAGATGAGTTTGGCAAGCGTCACGTCTTTCGATCTTTCCACACTTTCCATCAGATTGTCATAGGATTGCCTGCCGAATCCTTCCATGGCGCAGATCTCTTCTTTATGATCATTCAAATGGAACAGATCGGCAAATTCATGGATCAGGCCGTGCGCGATGAATTTTTCAAGCGTCTGTTCGGAAATGCCGTCGATATTCATGGCATCACGGCTGACGAACAGCGAAAAGGCCTTGATCTTTTTGGCCGAACAGTCCGGATTCATGCAATGCAGCGTTTCCACACCATTCTCGGACAGGATCTTCGTTCTCTCCCCACAGGCCGGACAATATTCCGCGATCGGCGGATTCCCGCTTCCCGTCAGGTTTTCTGCGATCTGCGGAATGATCATGTTGGCCTTGTAAACGGTGATGGTATCGCCGATCCCGAGTTTCAGAGCCTTCACGATACTGACATTGTGCACGCTGGCACGGGAAACCGTAGTTCCTTCGAGTTCCACAGGTTCAAAGATCGCAACCGGATTGATCAGGCCCGTCCTGCTGGGACTCCATTCAATTTCCAGAAGTTTCGTTTTCCTGATCTCATCCGCCCATTTGAATGCAATGGCGTCCCGCGGAAATTTCGCCGTTCTGCCAAGGGATCTTCCGTAGGCAATGTCTTCATAGATCAAAACCAGTCCGTCAGAAGGGATCGGATTATTCCCGATCGCATCGGCAAAATAAGTGATCCTGTCAAGGATCGTATCTTCATCCACAAGATAATGCTCTACGACCTCAAAGCCCATTTCTTTTAAGAACGCAAACTGTTCCATACGGGAATTGTGAAAATCACGGTCTGCAGCACTGACAAGAGAAAATGCATAGAACCGGACATTTCTTTTTGCCGTGATCTCGTTGTTCAGCTGTCTGACAGAGCCAGAGCAGAGGTTTCTCGGATTCTTATATCTGGCATCCACATCCTCGATGGATGCGTTGATCGCTTCAAAATCACGGTAACTGATCACCGCTTCCCCGCGGAGAATGAGTTCCCCCTGATACGGGATCGAAAGCGGGACATTTGAAAATACCCTGGCGTTATTCGTAATGACCTCACCGACTTCTCCGTTTCCCCTGGTTACCGCCTTGAACAATTTCCCATCCCGGTATGTCAGCACTATGGTCAGGCCGTCGAGTTTCCAGGACATCACGCCTTTGTGGCCGTTCAGCCAGTCTCTTAATTCCTCTCTGCTTTTCGTCTTGTCCAGGGAAAGCATCGGGGATGCATGCTGCTCCTTCGGAAGTTCGGATAGGATCTCATATCCGACTTTCTGCGTGACGGAGCCGGCAAGCACCATACCGGTTTCCTTTTCAAGCCTGAGCAGTTCATCATACAGCTTGTCATATTCAAAGTTGCTCATGATCTCGTCGGCTTCCTGATAATAGGCTCTGGAAGCGTCCTTAAGCACAGCAACAAGTTCTTTCATGCGCTCTATTTTCAATTCATCGGGTCTGTTCATATGGCGGATCCTTTCATCAGTTATGGGAACCCTTCAGAAGTTTCTTCAGCTCATTCAGTTCGGAAGGCTTCAGTTCCCTGTATTTGCCGCTCTTCAGATTTCCCAGCAGAATATTCATGACACGTACTCTCTTTAACCCCCTGACAGGAAATCCCAGCGCTTCGCACATTCTTCTGATCTGCCGGTTCAATCCCTGCGTCAGAATGATTCTGAATTCATTGGGGTCTTCTGTCGCAAATGTTTTGCACGGCCTCGTGGTCACATCCAGTTCTTCCAGATATACACCTTCCGCAAGCTGCCTTAAGAAGCCTTTTGTGACCTTTCTGCCGACTCTGACGACATATTCCTTTTCATGCCGGTTGGAAGCTTTCATCATCTTATTGATGATGTCTCCGTCATTGGTCAGGATCAGAAGACCTTCGGACTCCTTATCAAGACGCCCACAGTAAGTGATCTTGAGCGGATAGTTCAGATATTCGATCACATTCGTGGGGTCTTTAGGATCGGCCGTGCAGGTGATCCCCTTCGGTTTATTGAAAGCAAGATACACCTTTTTTCGTTCCGGTTTTATGGCTTTGCTGTCCACCAAGACCTCATCCGCATCCGTCACCCGCGTACCGAACGTTGCGATCACTCCGTTGACCGTGACTTTCCCCTGATCGATCAGCTCATCCGCCTTGCGTCTCGAGCAGATGCCTGCATCCGCGATATATTTGTTCAGTCTGATCCGATTCTGTTCCTTCTCTGTATTCATACTTATCCATTATAGCAAAACTCCATACGTTTTCAAATAAACGGATACAATTTTTACAGTTTGTGCTATACTGAAAAATCATCCGATCATAAGAGGTACATAAAATGCAGGAAAATGCTTTAAATCATGCAACTGTTTATTTTCTGACCATCAGTTTTCTGTTTTTTGTCGGGAGCATCTTAGGCTGGGTTTTGGAACTGTTCTACCGCAGGTTCTTTTCCAAAAATAACCCGGGCAGGAAATGGATCAATCCGGGCTTCTTAACGGGTCCTTATGTGCCACTGTACGGATTCGGACTGGCGATCCTTTTTCTCATGTCAGACCTTCCGTATCTCGGGATCGACAGCTTAAGCGATCTGACCTGGCTGAAGACCCTGCTCTGTATATTGTTCATGGGCATCATGATGACGCTGATCGAGTACATTGCGGGTTGGATCTTTATCAAAAAAATGCATGTCAAACTCTGGGATTATTCCAATGAACGCTTTAATCTGCAGGGGATCATCTGCCCGAAATTTTCCCTGTACTGGACCATTCTCGGCGCCCTGTATTATTTCTTCATCCAGCCCCATGTCGTAAAACTGGTCGCCTGGTATTTTAACAACATTGCATTTTCCTTTATCGTCGGCATGTTTTTCGGGATCTTTCTCATTGACTTTTCCTATTCCGTACAGATCGTCAGGAAGATCCAAAGTTACGCAAAAGAACACGAGATCGTGGTAAGATACGAAGAACTGAAAAGCAGCATCCGTACCGCGGCCGAAGAAGCAAGGGAAAAAGCGCATTTCCTGCTCGCATTTCAATCAGAGCAGCCCCTGTTAACTCATCTGGAGGAATACCGGAAAAAGCTTCTTGACAATATTGAACAGGCACGGATCGATCTGGAAGACAATTTAAATGCTGTCAGAGACAATCTGTTTCACGATGAAGACAAAAAAGGATAGCCAATGCTATCCTTTTTTAATCTCATAATCTTTTGTTCATTCAGGAATGGATCATTCTACAAAGTCCGCTTTCACATAGGCATCTTTTCCGTCATATACGATCTTGCACCAGCCATCCGTCAGTTCAACAAAATCAAACTGCTCGCCGCGGTAAGCTACACCGAGTTTATTGCCGGATTCACTGGCGGTCTCACGGATATTGACATTTTCCTTGACGGTCACTTTTCCGCTTGCGCCGATCGTGGAACCTTCTTCCGGTACTTCTTCGACCACTTCCTCAAGATAATCCGATTTGATATAAGCATCGGCGCCGTTGTAGTCGATCCGGCTCCAGCCGTTATCCATTACTTCATATCTGGTGAATTCCATGCCGGCCGTCGCTTTGCCTAAAGACTCTGCCTCCGTGCTTGCGGAGGAACGGATATTGACAAGTTCCGTAACGCGGACCGTCTTGGCATTTGCCTCTTCCGCAGCTCTCAACGCTTCCGCTTCCGCAGCCGCCGCAGCCTCGGCATCCGCCTGTTGCTGCGCCGCAAGAGAATCCTTGACTTCCTGATTGATCTGGGATTTCAGCGTCGGCATCAGGGCCGCAAGCGCATCATCGCTTTCAAGCGCCTCGTTGTATTTGGTCTCCACTTCATCGGACAGCTTCTCAACGTCATCCTGAATGGAAAGTGCTCTGAAATAAGCTTTTTCATCTTCCGTAGGCTCGGATTTGTTGATATAGAGTGCGCCGGTCTCATTGGTACAGACATATACCGAAGACATCGCCGGTGTCGGTGTATCCACACCCGCATATTTAATATCATAGGTAACCATTGCCAGATAAGAATTCGGTGCCGGCCCTACTTTGGTATAAACGGAATAATTGGAGAAATTGTCAAAATACTTGGATTGGATCTGGATCCGCACGCGTTCCTCATCTGAAAGCACATTACTCAGCGAAGCGACCGTATCCGCATCTCCCGTGGCGATCGCATTAAAATACGATTCCAAAAGGGTGTTGACTGCGGGATAGGCGTTAACTTCATATTTGTCCTTCGGAACTTCGATCCCGGTGTCTACCTGATACAGTTCCTCCGTGGCCGCATCTTTGATCTTGTCGGAAGTCTTTTTTTTGTTGACGAAAAGTATGACCACAACAACAAGAATGACAAAAAGCACCCCTATGATAATGTAACGCAGGTTTTTGCTGAAAAATTCCTTCATGATAAATCCGGATCCCTTTCTGCATTCGATGTGAAAAAAGGACTGCACCCGAGAGGATTCGAACCCCCGGCACGCGGCACCGGAAACCGCTGCTCTATCCACTGAGCTACGAGTGCAGTTTGATCCCTGCCGGCTGATGCCGACTTTTCACACGAAACTATATTATCATAAGGGACATAAAAATTCAATTGTTATTGCCCGCATAGCCGATGCCTCTTTGATAGAGATAGGCATGATCCGAAAGGACCTCTTCCCTGCTGACCGTGGTTTCGTTCACGCTCTTTACCATTTCATTCAGTTTCGTAAGTTCCGTCATTCCATGTGCCGGCAGAATGATCACTTCATGGATACTGCTCGGCAAAACGATGAGGTCAGCATTCAGGTCTTCTGCGATCTTTTCCATGACATGCTCCATGCTCATCAGGGCTGCGGCAAAGTTTTTCCCGGGATTTAACAAGACATACATCTGCGTTTCATCGGAACAGGGGATGTTTTCATCCTTTGGAAGCATGTCCGAAATGATGTCCTCGATCCTTGTCAGGGTATATGCGGCGTTCTTTACCATATTCAGATTTGTATCCTGCAAAAGTGTCTCTTCCGTAACGCCCCATAAGTTCAGCATATTCCTTCTCACGACCGCAGTCGCGCTTCCCATGGGTGTTGCGCCGATCAGGACATAGGGAACCAGGGCAAGATCCAGAAACTCCTTATAAGGAACCTCCGAAAGAAGTTCCCTGTTCCGTTCCCTGTTTACTGCTTTAAAATACAGGTTTTCCCTGACCGTTTCATAAACATTGATAAAATCAAGATCCAACTCTTCCCTGATCCTGTTTTCCTCATAAACCTCCACGATCTTCTCACCGATCTCATCGATCCCTTCTTGCTCAAGATAGGACTCATAAAACCGCTCCAGATAGATCGTCGGGGATGCGGCGCAGATCTGGTCCGTGATCGTCAGCCCCTGCAGCCTGATCCCGTTGTTTTTAAGCACTTCCCTTACTGTGACTTTTTGATCCGGAAGGGCCTCTTCCACCCAATCCCGCATCGTTTCCACAAATTCCAAATACTCCATACTTCTCCTTTCATGCGGCATAAACTGCAAAAAAAGACCTCCCGTAAAGGGAAGTCTTTTGAAAGGACATCAATTAAGGAATAAATAAATCCGTCATTAAACGCGGGACAGATACTCGCCGGTCCTGGTGTCGATCTTGATCTTGTCACCCTGTTCCACAAACAGAGGAACATAAACCAGAGCGCCCGTTTCTACCGTTGCGGGCTTTGTTGCGCCCGTCGCCGTGTCACCCTTGAAACCGGGTTCCGTTTCCGTGATCTCAAGTTCCACGAAAAGAGGGGGCTCCACCGCAAATACATTGCCGTTATAAGAGCAGACCTTTACCATTTCATTTTCTTTGACAAACTTTAATGCGTCCCCTATGGTCTCTGCATTCAGCGCAACCTGATCATAGGTTTCCGTATTCATGAAGTTGTACAGATCGCCGTCCGCATACAGATACTGCATATCGTTTCTGTCGATCCTGGCCTGCGGAAACTTCTCGGTAGGTCTGAAAGTCTTCTCAACTACACCGCCGTTAATGATGTTTCTTAATTTTGTTCTGACAAAAGCTGCACCCTTTCCGGGTTTTACATGCTGAAATTCAATGATCTGAAAAACAGCGCCGTCAATCTCAACAGTTAAGCCATTTCTAAAATCGCCTGCTGATATCATCGATATTCCTCCTTATAGGTCCAAACATAATTCTTTACTAGTTTATACGAAAGAACGCAAGATTTCAACTGTTTTTTACGAATCCGCGCTCCGTTTCATCCTTCTTTTGTAGAAAAACAGGATCGGTCTTTCCAGGATCCTTTTGAAAACGATCTGTATTTCTTCTTTCGGATGGATCGGTTTTACCAGGATCGAGCGGATCTTACACCTGTTGGCTCCCCAGACGTCCGTAAACAGCTGGTCTCCGATCAGAACGGTGCTGTCACGGTCCGTCCCCATGATCTGCATGCTTCTTAAGTATCCGGAACGTTTCGGTTTCCCGGCCTTGTACAGATACGAAGCGCCGACGGCATCACAAAAAGGTTTCACGCGCCTTTCCTTATTGTTGGAAAGGATCAGCGTTTTGAATCCGATCGCATGAAGCCTTTGAAAGAGCGCGACTGCTCTTTGGTCCGCAGGCGCACCATGCATCACCAGTGTATTGTCGATATCATAGATCAGACCTCTGATACCGGATGCATAAAGACCTTCATAATCTATGCCGTATGCGCTGTCTTCGTAAGAATCGGGATATAATAAAGAAAACATGGTCTGACTTCTCTCTTTGCGTTTTTAAACATTATACCATACGGAAGATATCGGGACATAAAAAACTGCCGCAGAACCTGCGGCAGTTCATGTCATTGATCTTATTCAACCGGGGGCTTTAAGAGAACCACACCGTCTTCATTGTCGGTGATCACATTGGAATCGCCAACAAAGTAGGAATACTGCATCAGTGCGGAATCCTTCTGCATATCCGAGAAAGCCTTGTCCATCTCATCCTCTTCGGGTCTGAAACTCATGGCCTTCATCTCAAAGGAAGAGCTGCTGGTCTGGTTCATCGAAAGGGAAACATCGGTCAGACTCATATTCTGTCTGGCGCGGATCCCATCCAGATTCAGAGAAAGCGAAAGTTCCTCTTTGGGATTCTCTGCTACGGAATTTTCCTGCGAGGGCTTTTCGGACTGTGCTTCGTTCACACGGATCCTGTCCTGTCCCTCGACTCTGTTCATGTAGTTGTTATACAGGTCAAACTGACCGATCCCATTCATTGCCATCTCTTCATCTCCCCAAATGAATCGATTTACATAACACCCTTACCCGTAAATTATATTACCGATTCATCTGTTTTGCAATACTTATATCGTCATTTTTGGAGAGAACTTGATACTTATTTTGAATTTTTTTCATTTTTTGGCAATTTTGTGATTTTTCCATCAATTTCTGTCACAAAATCGCGGAAAGTAACTTTTTGGTATACTCTTCTTTCGGATCAAAAAACACTTCATCGTCTTTCCCCTGCTCGATGATCCGTCCGTCCTTCAAGATCATGATCCGGTCGCAGAGTTCGTAAACAACACGCAAGTCGTGGGAAATGAACAGGATCGCGATATGATAATCCCGGTTCAGTGCGCACAGCAGTTTCAGTACTTTCGCCTGCACAGTCACATCCAGCGCGGAAACCGGTTCGTCCGCAATGATCAGGCCCGGATTCTGCATCAGGGCAACGCCGATGCATACCCGCTGTCTCTGCCCGCCGGAAAGCTGCGACGGATACCGGTCGATCAGTTCTTCTTCCAGGCCGACTCTTTCCATCATGGAAAGCACTTTTTCCTTACGGTTTTTTTCGCGTCTGATCCTTAACGGTTCCTCTAAGATCCTGCCGACTTTCATCATCGGATTCAGGGAATGGTACGGATCCTGAAAGATCATCTGCGGCATTTGCGTCATATGAACGATCTTCCCTTCCACTTTCGGGATCATATGAAGGATCGCCTTAGCAAGCGTTGACTTTCCGCAGCCGCTCTCACCGACCAGACCGACGATCTCCCCTTCCTTCATGGAAAAACTGATATCATACAGGATCTGTTTCTTTTTATAATATGCATTTAAGTGTTCTACGCTTAGGATCTCATTCATACGGTCAATTTCCTGATCTTGGGAATGCTGTCGAGCAGTTCCCTGGTGTATTCCGTTTTCGGATTTTCAAACAGTCCCTCCGTCGTTCCTTCTTCCACGACCCTGCCCTTCTGCATCACAAGGATCCGCTGACAGATCTTTTTGACCACGTTCAGATCGTGGGAAATGAACAGGATCGAAATACCGGATTCTTTATTGAAACGCTGCAAAAGCTTAAGGATCGCGGCCTGGACCGTCACATCAAGAGAAGTCGTGATCTCATCGGCAATGAGCAGTTTCGGATGACAGATCAGGGCCGAGGCAAGCATGACTCTCTGCCGCTGTCCGCCGGAAAGTTCATGCGGATAACTGCGATAGATCCGTTCCGTGTCTTTTAATTCCACCATGGAAAGCATCTGTAATGCTTTTTCTTTTCTCTCTTCTTTGGTCAGATCCGAATGTAACAGCAGTGCTTCCTCCACCTGCCAGCCAACTTTTCTCAAAGGATTCAGGGAATGCATCGGTTCCTGAAAGACCATGCCGATCTCTTTTCCCTGCAATGCGCGAAGTTCTTTTCTGCTGCAGGTTAATAGATCCTTTCCTGCATACAGGATCTGTCCCTTTTTGCGCATGTCCTTTCTGCTGAGAAGACCTGCGATCGCAAGAGCGCTCATCGATTTCCCGGATCCGGACTCCCCAACGATCCCGACGATCTCCCCGGGTTCCATCTGCAGGTCAAAATCATACACGACGGTTTCCGGCACAAGATGATCGTGAAACTCAATACTTAAATCTTTGACCTGAAGCATCATCCCTGCACCTCCTTCAAGCTGTCACTGAGCAGTGAAAAACTCAAGATCATGCAGATCATGACAAAACCGACCAGAAGCGCATAAGACGGCGCTCTGAACAAAAAGCCCTGTGCTTCCGACAGCATCAGCCCGAGACTCGCATCGGGCGGCTGCACGCCGATCCCCAAAAAGCTCATGGCCGCTTCACAGAGTACGGCATTGTTGAAGCCGATGATCAACGAAGTCAGGATCGTGCCTTTGACATTCGGCAGAATATGCAGAAACATGATCCTTAAATGGCTTCCGCCCATCAGCCGGATCGCAAGCACATAGTCCATATTCCGAAACCGGATGAACTCCGACCGGACGATCCTTGCATAACTCGGGATAAAGACGATCCCCATGGCGATCATGACCTGATAGGTACCCGGCCCCATCAGCGCGATCAGAACAAGCGCTAACAGGATGCTCGGGAAGGAAAGCATCACATCATTGAACCGCATCAGGATCTCATCAAAAAAGCCTCCGAAATATCCGGTCAGCGCACCGATCAGGATCCCGAAGAACAAACCGATCGCATTGGTGACAAAAGCGATCAGGAAAGTGGTCCTGGCCCCGATCATCACGCGGGACAAAATATCCCGTCCGAACTGGTCGCATCCCATGGGATGTGCCGCTGAGATCCCGGCAAGTTTCAGGGACGCTTCCATCTTCTGCGGCGGATAAGGTGACCGGATCAGGCCCGCCAGGATCAAAAGAACGATCAGACCCGCCAGGATCAGACCGATATACAGTTTGTGATTTTTCCTGTTATTGTTCATCTTTCTTGACCCTCGGATCGATCAGCGGATACAGGGAATCCACGATAAAATTGATCACAACCACCAGAAAAGCGATGATCACGATGATCGCCTGTGCCACGGGGTAATCTCTGTTGGAAATCGATGTGATCAGAAGTCTTCCGAATCCCGGAATGGAAAACACCTGCTCGATCACGATGCTGCCGGCCACAATATCCGCAAGCGTCATTCCTAAAAATGTCACCACAGGGATCAGGGCATTTCTGAGTACATGTCTGTAGAGGACCTGATTTGTGCGGTTGCCTCTGCTGTAAGCGGTCCTGACATAATCCAGCTTTGCTTCGGAAAGCACGGAGTTTTTTAAGAGGCGCATGCTCATCGCGGCTTTCGGCAGCGCAATGGAAAAGGATGCCGTAAGCATATAGAGAAAATAGCCCCACGGATCGCTTTTGTAGGAAACAAAGCCGCCGGGCGTAAACAAATGCATCAAAAGACCGAACAGATAAGTGATCAGGATCCCGATGAAAAACGGCGGGATCGCCATGAACAGCTGGTTGAGAACATCAAATGCTTTTGCAAAATAACGGTCATAGTATTTTGCGGTCAGGATTCCCAAAGGGATGGACAGAAGAACGATCAGCAAAAATGAAAGTCCCGTCAGTGTCAGCATGATCCCCAGCTTGTCATAGAGCATCTGCCTGACCGGCACATGATAACTGTAAGAGATCCCCATGTCTCCGGAAATAAAGTTTTTGACCCATTCCAGGTAGCGGATGAGCAGCGGCCTGTCAAGGCCCATCTGCGCTCTTAATGCCTCGAGTTTCTGCGCTGTCGCATTGGTCCCGAGCATCTGCGTGGCCGGATCTCCGGGGATGATGGAAAAAGCCAGAAAAACAAGAAGAGAAACCATGAGTATGGTCAAGATCATGGTTACCAGTTTTCTGATCGCATACCGCATCGTTTCCCTCCTGTTTGTTTATATTTTGAAGATCATTCGTTAATTTTTCGGTTTGACTTTACTCATATCCATTACATACAGCGGATAGAACTGATACCCTTCAAAGGTATTCCTGAGTGCCACAAACTCTGCCATGTCCTGAATGTATACATTTGCAGCTTTTTCAGTCAGGATCGTCTCCATTTCCTTATAGCAGGCCGTCTTTTCTTCGTCATCCGTAAGTGTGATGACCTTTTCATAAAGCGCATCGTACTCCGGATCGGAAAAATTGGTAAAGTTATTGTCCGCTTTGGAATAGAACCGTTCCAAAAGGGCCCTTGCCGTCAGATAGGACGCATCCACGCCGATCACGGTGGACTCAAAATTTCGTCCAGCGTAAGTCTCGCTCAGCCAGGTGTTCCATTCCACCAGCTCGATCTTGGCAGTCACGCCGATATCCTTAAGCTGCTCCACAAGAACCTGTGCTGCATTGATATGCGGCTGATAATTCGAAGGAACCGTGATAGACATGGAAAAGCCGTTCGGATAGCCGGCTTCTTGGAGCAGATCCTTTGCTTTCTCGATATCCTGTGTATAATATTTGGAAAGTTCCGGCATGTAATATTTGGAAAATGCCGGGAACATACTTGAGCCGATGATCGTTCCTTTTCCTTCGCTGGTCAGATCCAGCACCGCTTTTCTGTCGACCGCATAGCATAAAGCCTGTCTGACTCTCTCATCGTCAAAAGGCTTCCTTGCATTATTTAAGTAAAGCGCCTGTACCAGATTCATGGTCCCTTCCAGGACCTGAAAATCACCGCTTAGCTGCGAGATCTGATCTGTTGTCATGTGCGCATACATATCCAGAGATCCGCCCCGCAGATTCATGACCGCCGTATCCATTTCCGGAACGATCTTAAAGACCACTTTGGACAAATATGCTTTTGTTCCCCAGTATTCATCAAACCTGGACATGACGATCTGATCCTGGATCGAGCGTGATTCAAAGCGAAACGGTCCCGTTCCGATCGGATCACTGTCCATATTCGGGTTATCGTTCGGAACGATCGCAGCATTGACCATCGCAAGATATGCGGGAAAATCAACATCTTTCTCGGATAAAGTGACCACAACCGTCTCTTCATCCGCGATCGAAACATCCTGCATCAGCGCGTATACAGGCAACATCGGCTCATCGCCGAGTTTTCCGGAGATCTTGTCGAGACTGAACTTGACGTCTTCAGCCGTGACAATGCGTCCGTTATGAAACCGGACATTTTTACGAAGTTTAAAGGTATAGGTAAGGCCGTCTTCGGAAACCTGATAGCTTTCGGCAACGGCAGGGATCAGATCCCCCTTCGGATCGGGCTTTAAGAGTCCTTCAAAGATATTGAACAGCACTTCTCTGCTTCCCGCAGCAACCGCTTTATGCGGATCCAGGCTGTCTTCGAGATCCTGTGCGATCCCTACATTGATGGTTCCGTTACCCGTTTCCGTTTTCCCGCAGGCACAAAGGACCGTTGGCAGGAAAAGCGAAAGGCAAAGAATAATAAGAAACGATTTTTTGATTTTCAGTAAGTTCATTGGTAATTCCATCCTGTATTTTTAAAATAATAAAATGAAAACGCCGGTATCCGGAACATGCCGGACGGCAAAAAACACACAGATAACGCCTACATTTTATACAATGCAGGCGTTACATGCAAGTAAAAACTGCAGTTATGATATCGGATCAGTTTAAGAATTTCTTAAGCTCATCCATAAAGGTATTGACATCTTTAAACTCTCTGTATACGGAAGCAAAACGAACATAAGCGACCGGATCCACATCTTTGAGTTTATTCATGACCAGTTCCCCGATCACGTCACTGGGAATCTCTTTTTCTTCATAATTGAAGATCTCGGTTTCCACTTCATCCACAAGCTGTGTAATGGTGGCCGCCGCAACAGGTCTCTTATGGCAGGCTCTTAGTACACCACCTTCGATCTTCTTCCGGTCATAGGCTTCCCTGTTGTTATCCTTTTTAATAATGATGATCGGAATGGTCTCAACTTTTTCGTAAGTCGTAAAACGCTTGTCACACTCGTCGCAAACACGGCGTCTTCTGATGGAATTGTTATCCTCAGCCGGCCGTGAATCGATAACTCTCGTATTCTCGTGACCACAAAACGGACATTTCATAGTTCTCCCCCTTCATGAAACATATGATATTTTATTATAGTTGACATAATCCGACTTGTCAACCTTTTCATGCCACTATTTTGTATTAGCTTCTACAGAAAAACACAAGATATTCACGGACGACATAACATAAAAAAGATCACCCGGGATCCGGGTGATCTTCATATTCATTATTTCTTAAGGAAATCGGGGATCTTGAGGGATTTAACCTCAACCTTGCTTTCCACCGGTGCTGCCGGCCTTACGGGTTGCGGCGCTGCCGGTCTCTGTCCGTTCATATTTGCCGGCGGTAATCCCTGCTGCGGGTTCATCTGCGGTGCCGGACCCATAGGCCCCATCTGACCCATGCCGTTGTTCATGGGGTATGCGCCGGGAGCACCCGGAACGCCCTGTCCGTACATGCCCTGATTATTCATGGGCATTCCCTGTCCCGGGATCGGAGGAACCGCGCCTGTCATGCCGGGATTGATCGCCATATTCTGGCCGATCGGCGGTACCGCGCCTGCCATGCCGTTTCCGTGTACTCTTCCTGCAGGTCCGAAGTTGCCGCGTTCCCTGTTGATCCTGCCAAGTCCCTGCGGCTGCGTGACTTTCGGTGCATTTTCATCGATACCGGTTGCAATGATCGTAACGGTACAGGTATCCGGTTGACTGTCATCACACATTGCACCCCAGATCAGGTTGATATCTTCACCTGTGATGTCCTTGATGAAGTCACCCGCATCGGATGCATCGATCAGTGTAATCTCGCCGGTAATATTTAAGATCACATCCGTTGCGCCTGCGATCGAAGTCTCCAGCAGCGGAGAATTCACGGCCTGGCGCACGGCCTCGATTGCCTTGTCATCACCCTGTGCCTGACCGATACCGATATGTGCGATACCCTTATTCTCCATAACGGTTCTTACATCGGCAAAGTCAAGGTTGATCAGGGACGGCAGGTTGATCAGATCCGTAATACCTCTGACAGCCTGCTGCAGAACTTCATCCGCCTTCTTCAATGCATCCGGCATTGATGTCCTGCGGTCAACGATCTCTAACAGTTTATCATTCGGGATCACGATCAGCGTGTCCACATTGGGACGCAGTTTCTCGATCCCGGCTTCAGCGTTGGTCATACGGGCTTTTGCTTCAAAACGGAAAGGTTTCGTTACAACACCTACCGTCAGCGCGCCCTGCTCTTTGGCGATCTTGGCGATCACGGGAGCAGCACCCGTTCCGGTTCCGCCGCCCATACCGCAGGTGACGAACACCATATGTGCGCCGCGGATCGCATTCGCGATATCTTCCATGCTCTCTTCCGCAGCTTTTTCACCGATCTCAGGCTTCGCGCCGGCGCCAAGTCCCTGGGTCAGTTTATCTCCTATCTGAAGAAGTCGCGGTGATTTGCAAAGCTGTAAAGCCTGCTTATCCGTGTTGATCCCTAAAAATTCAACACCCGTGATCTTCTCTTCGATCATTCTGTTTAATGCATTGTTACCAGCTCCGCCGACCCCTACGACAAGTATCTTCGCTGCACTGTCTACATCATTATTTTTGATTTCCAGCAAGATTTTCTCCTCCTTTTATATATACTCCACACCCTATTATGTTAATCATATAATTATTTGTTTGAATTTTCAACACTTTTTTGAAAAAAATACACATTGTCACATCTCGTCGTCTTTTTCAAACGTAAAGGTCCCAACTTCACCGGTATAATTTTCCATATGCAGAACGCCGGACAGTCCCTGCAGTTCAGGTAAAAGATACTGCAGTTTATTGATCTTCTCATCGATATGATCGCTGGTCCCGAGATAGATCCTGACCTTTTCAAAATAAAGCGTGATATGGTCGGCACTGTCAAAATAGATCCTGTCCGTCGTGATCCCGTACTTGGTCAGAAGCTGCGTGATGCTTAAGATCAGCTTGAAGACGGTCTCATCATCGACGGGAAGCCTTTCGTGCAGGACCACATGATCGAAATGAAGACCCGTCACAAACGGGATCCCCTCCATCCGTCTGGTGGAGGACTCCACGACAATGCCGTCTTTATCAAAATAAAGATAATGGCCGAGATAATCCACATATCCGGCAACCGCTTTCTCGTAAACCTGGATCCTGACTTCCGTTGGCGAGACCAGTTCGATATCCGTCTGCTCGATAAACGGAATGGATTCCACTTCCTTGTTATGATATTTCAGGTACAGGTATACGGAATTGTGGCCGTATTTTCCTTTCATGACCAGATCGATGATCTCCTGATCCGTGTAATGCTCATTCCCCGTGACAACGACCGTGTCAACGGCGAATTTAGATTTGATGATGAACAGGGCCGATATGGCCAGAATGATCAGGACCAGCAGCGTAATGAAAAATACAGTTACTTTCTTATCAGTTCTCAAGACGGATACCTCGCGATACGCTTAAGACAAGTCCGATCTCCGCCAGCAAAAACACGATCGAAGAACCGCCGTAACTGATAAAAGGCAACGTGATCCCTGTATTGGGGATCGCATTGGTCACGACCGCGATATTTAAGATCACCTGGATGGAAATATGCGCCATCACACCGACGACCAGCAAAGCGCCGAACTCATCGGATGCGTTGTTGGCGATGATCAGAAACCGCCAGATCATCAGAATAAACATGAGTATGATCGCGGTCGCGCCGAAAAGGCCGAGTTCCTCACAGATGATCGAAAAGATCATGTCGTTCTGTGCTTCCGGAATAAATCCGAGTTTCTGCATGCTCTGCCCGAGCCCTTTTCCGAAGATATCTCCGGATCCGATGGCATAAAGGGACTGCAGCGTCTGGAAACCGGTCGTGGAAGCATATTTCTCCGGATTCAGCCATGCATTGATCCGGCTGAACCGGTAGGACAGTTCTTCCGGAAGGATCCCTTTGCTGACAAGCAGGACCACGATCGCCGCGATCCCGATCAATACGGCACCGATCAGGAAATATTCCTTATAGTTCGGTGTAGCCACAAAGATCATCATCAAAACGATACAGAAGATAATGATCGCAGAACTTAAGTTTTCGGTTATTAACAGGATCGAGAGCGCTACAGGGATCGCAAGCCCGATCGTAAACAGCGTACTCTTCAAGGACTGGATCCGTTTCCCGAACCTTGATACCCACGCGGCAAAGAATATGATCATCCCGACCTTCGCAACTTCTGCGGGCTGCAGGGAAAATCCGACTTTGATCCATCTTTTTGCACCATTTGCTTCGTAGCCAAGAGGCGTCAGTACCAGAAAGATAAGCCCGAGTGACGCAAAATACGCGATAAACGGCATATGGTCCCATAAATGATAATTGACAAATGTCACCCCTACCATGACCACGATCCCAAAGATCGTTGCAAATAACTGTTTTTTCAGATAATATGCGGAATCGCCGAATTTCAGATTGGCTTCATAGGAACTGACACTGTAGAGCATGACCAGTCCGAAACAAAGCAGAAAAAGCACGATAAACAACAGGGTGTAGTCGAACACCCCTGTCTTTCTTTCTTTTTTAAATCTGCTCTTCTTCTGCTCACTCATTTTTATAAACCGATAAATGCAAGGGTACAGAGTAAAACGGTCACGATCGTAAAGACGGCAACCACTCTGGTCTCAGACCAGCCGCAAAGTTCAAAATGATGATGGATCGGCGCCATTTTAAAGATCCGCTTTCCTTTGGTGATCTTAAAATAACTCACCTGCAGAATCACGGATAAGACTTCCGCAAGATAGATGAATGCCACAAGGATCAAAAACAGCGGCGTTCTCGTCATATAGGCGCAGGACACCACGAATCCGCCAAGCGCAAGTGATCCCGTGTCGCCCATGAATACTTTTGCGGGATACACATTATACAGCAGGAATCCGAGCAGTCCGCCAAGCATCGCCAATGTGATGGGCGCGATCCCACTGTTTAAATACAGGGATACAACGGTGAAAAATACTGCGATGACAGCCGTGACAGAACTGGAAAGCCCATCCAGCCCGTCCGTAAAATTCGCGCCGTTTACGGTACCCAAAACAGCCAGAACGAGTACGGCAAATGCGAACAGACCAAGATCCAGTAATTTCCCGCCGCTAAACGGCAGATACATCTGCAGATCGACGGCATCGCTTTTGATCATATAAAGCACAAAACCGGCACAGACCACGACTTCCAAAGCCATCTTCTGCAATGCCGTAAGCCCCATGCTCCGCTTGAGTACGACTTTGACAAAATCATCCACAAAACCGATCAGCGCAAATCCTACCGTCATCAGCAGGATCGGAACGATCAACGGATACTGCCTCATATACAGAAGAGATGTAATGATCAGCGGAACAAGAAAGATCACCCCGCCCATCGTGGGTGTTCCGTTTTTCTGTAAATGGCTCTTCGGTCCGTCCTCACGGATCGTCTGGCCGAACTTGATCCTGTGTAAAAAAGGGATCATGACCGGACCAAGCAGTGCGCTTAAGCCAAACGAGATCAGCAGGGCAAAAAATACCCACTTGTTCATATCCTTATTCCTCCGGAATTCTTATTCTTCGTCAACAAATGTGATCGGTGAGGTTGTTACATCGGCAAGGTCGGAAACATTCGAGTCGATCGGTCTTCCTGTTTCAGGATCTAAAAGATCACCCGTTGTCGGATCGATCGCATATCCGGTCTCAGGATCAAACTGGATCTTGCGTTCCGTTTCTTCTTCCTTATCCTCTTCTTCGGTATCCGCATTCTCTGCAGCTTCCCCTTCGGCGTTCTCTTCCGCTTCCGGCGTTTCCTCTTCCGTTTCTTCTTCCAATGTCGAACCGTTTGAGAACAGCAGCTGTTTTTCTGCAAGTTCGGCAGCTTCCTCTTCCGACAGTTCTTCCGTTTGGAAGACATTCAGATAAGGAAGGACTTCTGTCAGGATATCTCTGGTCAGGACGGTTGCAAACTTTGCGCTTGCCTGTTCTTTTGCATTCGGCTCGTCGATGACGGTATAGATCACGATCTGCGGATCGTCAGCCGGTGCAAATCCGATAAAGGATACCAGATAGTTTCCGTTACCGCGGGGCAGTTTTTCCGCCGTACCCGTTTTACCGCCGATCATATATCCCGCAGGTCTTGCGGATCGTCCGGTTCCGAGCGCAACAACATTGACGCACAGCTCACGGATCTTTTCGGAAGTCTCTGCAGAGATGGTCTGCTTCAGGATCCTGGGTTCCACCGCGCGGATGGTCGCGCCTTCCGAATTCAAAATCTTTGTTACCAGATGCGGCTGATAATAGTATCCGCCGTTGATCAGGGAGCAGAAGCCCGTGATCATCTGGATCATGGTCGTGTTAAAGCCCTGTCCGAACGAACCGACCGCAAGGTCCGTAGGTGTCATGACAGACTCATCAAACACCAGCGTATCCGTACGGCTCTCGCCGGCAAGGTCGATATTGGTCTTCAATCCGAAATTAAAGATCTTGTTATATTTCATAAACGTGCTTCTGCCGATCGTTGCGCCGATCTTCATGAAGGCAACGTTACAGGAATTTTCCAAAGCACCCGAAAACGTCAGATCCCCGTGTCCCAAACGGTTGGAGCAGTGGATCTCATGTCCGCCGACATTGAGCACGCCTTCGCAGCGGTAGTTCTCGTTGCCGGTCAGGAGTCCTTCTTCGAGTCCGCAGGCCATGGTAAACGGTTTCATCGTGGATCCCGGCTCATATGTCGAATTAATGCAGAAGTTCTTCCATAAGGCATTCAGTGCTTCCATCTTAGCCTGTTCAAAGGCTTCTTCGTAAGCTTCTCCCATTAAAGACGGATCGGTCATCGGAGAAACCATCATCGTGGCAGTACCCGCATTCTCTGCCCCTTCTTCTGTCTGCGGTGTCTCTTCCGTTTCCTGTGTCTCCTGCGTTTCCGCGTTTTCTTCCGCTTCCGGGTCGTCAGGATCGTTTGCGTCTTTCACGGTCATCTGCGGCATTTCCACCTTCAACCCGTTGGTATCGCGCGGGTTGTTCAGATCAAAAACCGGATAACTTGCCATGGCAAGCACTTCTCCGGTATTCGGGTTCATTACGATCACGCCGGTATTGGAACTGCCGTTTCCTTCGCGGAACGCATCCTTGTACTGTTCATTAAAGGCAAGGATGTGTTTTTCAACGATACTTTGGATGTTTACATCTAAAGAAGTCACAATGGTATTGCCATCCTGTGCCGGCTTTATGGTACGTTCCAGGTTCTCGTCATCATTTAAATACCCGTATTCCCTGCCGTTCGTTCCGTTCAGGGAATCGTTGTAATACTCCTCCAGCCCGTAGATCCCTTCATTATCGCCCTGCACAAAACCGACGACATCGCAGGCCAGCGAATTGTACGGATACTGTCTCTGGTAATTATCTTCCAGCCAGATCCCTTTGATATCCGGATATTCTGCCGGATTGTTCAGCATATCCATCAGCGGACTCGTGACATCAAAGCTTTGTTTTTTGGCAATGACCCTGTACTGGCTTGACGGATTCTGTCTGATAAAATCGCGCAGTTCCTCTTTTGTATACAGAAAAGAGATCCCCGTCGAATAAATGGCCTGCAGCGTAGGCTCCAGAAACTCTCCGTCACTGCTGTTTAACTTCTTCGCATCCAGGATCACATTATAGACCTTCTGGCTGACTGCAAGTTTCGAGCCGTTTTTGTCCAGAATATCCCCACGCTTGGCGATCAGTGTGACGCTGTCGTATTCCTGCTGGGAAAGAACCTGTTTTTTGTATTTCTCACCGTTATCCCTGTTGATCGCAAACAAACGGACGCTCAACGTAAGAAAAGCCACCAGTATCAAAGCAAACAATACTGCCAGCTTCTTCTGCATCCTCATGGAAAATCTTTTGTCATTTTGCTGCTTGCTCAAGGTGATTTCCGGCTTTCTGTTCTTCATAAAATCAAATAATCTGGATGCCAAACCTTAAACATCCAGATTACAGTATACCACATGTAGTGTAAATGCTCAATCAATATCTATATATTGTCTTACGTAGTCCGTATCGTCGCTTGCATACTTCACGATCTGCTCCGGAGTCGCGTACTGCATCCCCAGTTCGTTCATCGCGCGCTTCTTGATCTCCTCAAGCCCGACCGTACCTTTTATCCTGCTTTCCGTGTCGTCATTTTCCGCCTTGATCTCATTCAGCCGGCTCTCCAGCACGGAGATCCGCTGTACGGAATTCGTGATCTCAGACTGCAGTTTCAAATACTGCAAACAGGCCGTTCCGGTCGCAACGATGGCAAATGTCAAGAACAACACATAGCCAAAGTTCATATGCGTTGCGCGTTCTCTGTTGCGTCGCGCCCTGTTGCTTAAATGCAGTTCCTTCTTTTCTTCCACCTGAACAGGCTGTAAAGCTCTTGCCGCATTTCCGTATACGTATTCCTCGTTTCGCAAATATGCGCTTCTTCCTCTTCCCTGAGTCGTCGCCATCTTCTTCACTCCTGTTCTTCTCCCCTTTCAAAAACACGAAGTTTTGCGCTTTTGGACCGGGGGTTCACTGCGATCTCTTCCGCATCCGGAAGGACCGGCTTCCTTGTGATCACTTTCCCTTTTGATCTTTTCCCGCATACACATACCGGAAATTCACTCGGGCAGGTACACGGATTTTCATTTTTCTTAAAAGTCGTTTTGACGATCCTGTCTTCGAGCGAGTGAAAGGTGATGATACAGATCCTTCCGCCCGGCACGAGCAGGTCGATCATGCCATCCAATGAATCTTTCAGCACATCCAGTTCTCTGTTGCATTCGATCCGGATCGCCTGAAATGTCTGTTTGGCAGGATGTCCGCCTTTTTTACGGATCTTCATCGGGATCGCAGCCTTGATGATCTCAACCAGTTCCCCTGTGGTTTTGATCGGCTTCCTCTCCCTTGCTTCCGTAATGTGTTTTGCGATGTTGGCCGCAAAAGGATCTTCCCCGTAGTCCCGGATCAGCCGGAACAATTCTTCCCTGCTGTATCCGTTGACGATATCTTCTGCGGTAATGCTGCCTCTCTGATCCATTCTCATGTCAAGAGGCGCGTCTGTCTGGTATGAAAATCCCCTCTCGGGTGTATCCAGCTGGAAGGAGGATACGCCCAGATCAAGAACAATCCCGTTTACGCCCGTGATCCCCAGATCATTCAAGGCTTCCTTCATATTACAGTAGTTGTCCCTGATCAGTGTGATGTTGGAGAACGCCTTCAACCGTTCTCCCGCAGCCGCAATGGCCGCTTCATCCTGGTCTATTCCGATCAATCTCCCCTGATCGTTTAATTGTTGAAGAACCGCTTCCGCATGTCCTCCGCCGCCCAACGTCCCATCCACGTAGGTCCCTTCCGGCTTCACACATAACGCATCCACTGTCTCCTTCAGCAAAACTGTTTGGTGCCTGAAGTTCATCTGATTCCCCCTTTGGAATTTCCCCTAGATGCTCAAGCCGAGTTCTGCCATTTGTTCCGCGATGTCATTCATGTCATCATATACGTTCTGATCCCATTTATCCTTGGCCCAGATCTCGATACGGGTCAGTACCCCTGCCAACACCACATCTTTTTCAAGTTCGGCCGCTTCCTTCAAAGTGGTCGGGATCAGGATCCTTCCCTGCTTGTCCACCTCCACATCCGCAGCATTCGCGGTGAAGTAACGGACCAGCTTTCTGGAATTCTCGTTTGAAGGCAGTGCACGAAGATTTTCCTCAAACCGGTTCCACTCTTCTGCGCCGTAGATGTAGAGACACCCGTTTTCCAGACCCCTTGTGATCACGAAAGCCTCCCCAAGCTGTTCGCGAAACTTTGCGGGAATGATCAATCTGTTCTTCGGATCGATTGTATGGTTGTATTCCCCTTTAAACATCAGCGAATGTCTCCACTATCTACCACTTCGCACCACTTTCTACCACTTTGACATCATTTTACCCTCAAATATGACAAAATGCAACCCCTTTTTTAAAATTTTCGTAATAAAAAACGCCCGAATTTCGGGCGTTTGTGGTTTGTTTCTTCGAAAACACAACATATGGTGGTGGAAAGTGGAGGAAAAATCAGCCGTCGGAAAAGATCAGACGTTAAACCGGAACAGGATCACGTCTCCGTCCTTTACCACATAATCTTTTCCTTCCATGCCGACAAGGCCTTTTTCTCTTGCCGCGGAAAGCGATCCGCACTCCAGCAGATCTTTATAATTGACCACTTCCGCTTTGATAAAGCCTCTTTCAAAATCCGTATGGATCTTACCTGCAGCCTGCGGTGCTTTGGTTCCGATCTTAATGGTCCAGGCTCTGCATTCATCTTCCCCGGCCGTCAGAAAGCTCATCAGATTCAACAGCCTGTAGCTTGCTGCGATCAGTTTGTCGAGTCCGGATTCCTTTAATCCGAGGTCTTCCAAGAACATCGCTTTCTCGTCATCATCGAGTTCCGCGATCTCCTGCTCGATCTGCGCACAGATCACGAACACCTCGCTGCCTTCCTGCTTCGCAAAATCACGGACTTTCTGCACATGCGGATTCCCCGCGCCGTCATCCGCCAGATCATCTTCACCGACATTCGCGGCATAGATGACCGGTTTGGCGGTCAGTAAATTATAGGAAGAAAACCATTCGGCTTCATCCTCATCCTCCGTTTCGAAAGTTCTTGCGATCTTCCCGTCTTCCAGGTGCGCGATCAGACGGTTTAACATTTCCACTTCTTTGGCGATCTTTTTATCATTGTTTGCGGCTCTGCCCTGTTTGGCTTTACGGCGTTCCAGCACTTCGATATCCGCAAAGATCAGTTCCAGATCGATCGTTTCGATATCTCTTAAGGGGTCGATCGAGCCGTCCACATGCACGACATTGGAATCTTCGAAGCAGCGGACCACATGCACGATCGCATCCACTTCGCGGATGTTGGCAAGGAACTGGTTACCGAGTCCTTCCCCTTTGCTGGCACCTTTCACAAGGCCCGCGATGTCCACGAATTCGATCACGGCCGGCGTGACTTTTTTCGTATGGTACAGTTCGCCGAGCAGGCGGATCCTCTCATCCGGCACCGCAACGACCCCCACGTTCGGATCGATCGTGCAGAACGGATAGTTCGCGGATTCCGCTCCCGCTTTCGTCAGAGAATTAAATAAAGTAGATTTGCCCACATTCGGCAGGCCGACGATTCCTAGTTTCATATATCTCCTTCCAGCCCAGTAGTTACGGGCTATTCCATGTTCTGTTTAATGATTTTACACCATTTTTACACCATTTTATCAGAGAGGCGTACACCATTTCTACTGCTTGAAATTGAATGATTTTTTAAGACGATCATTATGTATAAAAGGGAGAAATTCTTTTACAAAATATTATTCCTGAGAAAGAATCATATCTACGAGAAGATTACCCTTGCCAATTTCTCGTCTGCTTTGGTAATCGTATGTTGTATTATTTCGGCTATCCCAATACGCTATTTTGTGGAAGTGTTTATCTTCAGCTACTACCATGGAGCCTTCTGGCTTGAGTTCACCAATCCAAGATCCTCCAAAACTAAACACTTTAACACTACCATTTGGGTATCTTTCTATTTTCCCGATAACTCTATTCCTATCGTCTTTTATTTCTTCACGCATATAGATGTCCCTCCTAAATATTTAAAATCATAGCATACTACAAATATGAGTACAATGTGAATAAATCTATCGAAAGTTCCCGACAAGATATGCCAGGGGCTGATTATGAATTGTTCCAATCAGTTAAACAGATTTCTCCACCACCATAGGAATCCTTTAGCGCCGATCGTGAAGGTAATGGTCTTTGTGCCGCCCCAGTCACCGGTTCCACGGACCACCACGGTAGCTTTGCCTTTATTGAGATTGTTCATATAAGTTGTATCGTCGATCTCAAACTCTACATCTTTCACGATGTTCCGTCCGGATTTCCACACGATGTCATCTTTTGATAGTGTTACCTTCTCTCCCGTGTATGTCTTTGGATCAAGGGTGGCCGTCAGTTTGCTGATATCATGTCCTGCGCTGAGGATCCGGTAGGTTCCCGTTGCAGATCCAGTATAAGCGCCTGCTCCGGTAACTTTGATCCTGATCTGTGTACCGGCAGCAACCGTCTTATCCGCGGTGATCAGCTCATTTGGCTGTGCGTTTGTGAACTCGACATTCTTTTCATAATCCGTTCCGGCCTTCAAAGCCTTTCCGTCCGGACCGACTACCGTGTACTTTGTTACCCACTTTCCGGGCTTGTTCTGGAAAACAACATCATTCGCAACCACATGAATGCCGGTTGCCTCCATATCAGCCTGGCAGATCTTGAATGTTGCGAAAGTGTCCGTTCCCTTAAAGTTCCCCTTGCCTGTTACTTTTACGGTAGGAAGGGTTCTTCCAGTTCCGTTGTTTAATGCCATATTTCCTGAATATGCGAGGGTATAATCCCTGCCCTCGGTAAGTACAACCTCCTTAAAGGTCACTACAGGCGCAGGTTTCGTTCCGCCTTTGGCATACGGATAAGTATCCTTGGCCAATTCAACCTTGAACAGATCATCCGGATCGTTGGTCACAACAAATGGTGTGATCTTAAATGTTTTGCTTACCGTTCCGCTGCACTTATGAATACCGGTCAGAGTAACAGTCGCTGTTCCTGCATCGGTATTGTTCTTATAAGATACAATGCAGTTGATATCTTTCTTTTCTTCATCCGATAGCTCATCATAGTCCTCGTTTGTCGCATACGATATCGGTTCAGCGTTTGTTTTTGCGTTTGCCTTATAGGTAAGCGCCGGTTTCGGTTTCTGCTCAGTTGCATTATAAACCAGACTCTTTGGCAAGTTCGTGACCGTCACCTTATTCATTGGGATACCGGTAATGTTAAAGGTTACGGTGCGGATGCCGACATAGGGTTTTATGCCAGTAAGTATCACCGTTCCGGTACCGATCTCCGTGTTTGCTCCGTAAGAGAGCGTATAGTGCACATTCTCCGTAAGCGGCGTACTTCCGTCTTTAACAGTCAGACCCGGCGTGAATTGCGTACCGTTGGCATAGGTTTGGTCTGCGATCTTATCAATCTTTAATTTGCTGACCGGAATCTCGTTGATATCGGCAATGGCAAATGACTCAATGACCGTTCCGGTAAAGTTTTTAATGCCATCAATCCTTGCATAATAGGTTTTTGCCATCTTGGGAGTAACCGGTTTTTTCTGATTTTTTGCATCTTCTAAAGATTCATAATATGCAACCTCAAAATCGCTTCCATTTTTCAGTTTCTTCTTGTTATATGTAAAGGCAGGTACCGGTTTCTGCTCCTTGTTAGAGACCTTTGCTGACGGAATACCCGTCACGAAAATATCATCATCTTCAATGCTTTTTGCCACGATCTCAAAAAGTCCTGTCTCACTACCGGAATAATTCCCTTTGCCGGTAATGGTGAATGTTGCGAGACCGGTATTTGTGTTGTTACTATACTTGACTGTATAATCCTTCCCTGGTTTCAAAAGGCTGTTCCCATAGAAAACATCCATCGGCGGAGTGATCGCAGCGCCGGTATAAGTCTGTGCCGGAACAGAAGAATGTGTAAATGTTTCATATTCAACAGCCGGATCGTCTTCGTCGGGACTCCCTATGGCCCAGGCGGATACGGTAATGTCGCTTTGCACATATCCCTCTGCTACGGCCATGGCCTTTATCGTCACCTTATTGTCAACGGCAATACTCCCCGCCTCAATCGGAGCGCTGTATATCAGGGAAGCGGATGTCGGAACAGTTCCATCGGTTGTATAATACACCGTGGCATTTTCGGTTTCACTTGTCAGCGTAATAAGTGCTGTACTTTCAATCGCGCTGCCTGTCACCGGTGTAACGACCGGCGCAGATGCCTGACTCAATTCCTCCGGTTCTCCCTGTGGTTCTCCTTCTTCATCCCAGTCCGCATTAACAACAGCAGTATTATTGTAGGTGTACAGATCGTTTTCTACACCTGTGAGTTCTGCGGTAACCGACCCGATAAACCGCTCACTGTCCTGTTCAGTGATCCATACGGTAACGGTTTCGATGTCATCGGCACTCAGGATATCCATTTTCTTACTGCTGAAAACTTCTCCATCCTTATCATATATGACCAGTGTCCCTTCTGCCGGGCTTTTGCCCTCATTTTGAACAACAAGGGACAATCCTTTCTGGCCGTCTTTCATGATCAGGCGCATATCCACTGACAGATCCGGTGAGCCTAATGTCAGCGATGTGATATTGTCACTGTTTCTTCCTGCACTGTCAGGGATCCCGGTTTCGGAAACAGAAATGGAATAGGTTGTCATTTCTTCCGGGCTGACCACCTCAAATGAAACATCTTCCGTCTCACCCGGCTGTATGTTCACGGATTTTGTGGCTGATAATACGTCATCCACAGAAATATCTACGGAAGATACCGTTTCCTCTCCCCGGTTTTCAATCGATAAGGTTACCGGCACCGCCTCTCCTGCAGTAATGATCTCATCGTCAAATACCAAACCGGTGATCGAAAGATCATGAATCTTCTCGAGTCTGGTCCACACAAGGTCCTTGGCAAGATCCAGATCATTATGCGAAATACTTGCCGATGTGTTCATTCCGGCAAGATAAACTGACCCGTTCAGTTTAAAGGCATTCAGATCCTCAAAATATCTTGCATCAAAGCACTTTATAACCGTTGTTTCATCAGCAACACCATTTGAGACCATGGTCTGTTTTAATACCGATTTATGCTCGTCATCTCCCGATGCCGCACTGAAGAACAGTGTTCCATCCTCAACATCATAATAGTTTGTGATCCCCTCTGCCGTAATCTCATCGCCGGAAAGCAGACATAAAGCATCTGCACCGTTCCACATAATACTCATATCCGTTGTTCCGGGAACAGTATTGTAACTTACCCTTCCGTTCACATTACTTGCCAGAAGATCCGAAGAGCCGTCCCTGCCGGCATATAATTCATTGTCTGATGTCACATAAGCAACGCAGAGAGAACCGTTATGTTTTGCCGCAATAAACTGGTCTACAGGTGTGCTACTTTGTGCATATTTAACGGCATTCTTTTCCGCCGTTGACAGATCGACCAGATACAATCTTGTTTCAGGTGATGCAAAGATGCTGTCAGCGTCGATCAGTTTTCCGTCACTATAGGAAAGAATGGGTTTCCCGTCTATCAATGCCAGGCTCTGGCCGGACAGAAAACCGGTCCCGGTATATATTTTGTTCTCCTCTATGGCAAGCGTTTCTTTGTTGATCTTCAGCACCCTAATCTGTCGGTTTCTTGCATAATCAAGGATATCATTGCCAACATTGTGATAAGATGTCTTTGCTTCAGAATAGGTAAGCCACAGGTCGTTCCCGACACAGATCAGATCAGGCATGTCATCAAGAATGGCATCATTGTTCACTCTTACCGGTTCGGTCCATGTCTGACTGTTACTGTCATAACGGCTGAGTACTGTATAAACATTACCGCTTGCCACATCAGCCCTCACAAAAGCCATCCAGGCATTCGTGCCATCCGAAACAACCACCGGACTTGCATTCTGATAAGTGTTTTCAAGAAGTTTCTCAAAGGGAGAATACAACTCCGGAGACTGCAGAAGTCCTTCCCCAAAAAGGGAATCCGATCCATATAATTCGTTTTCCGGTTCGTCCCCATTTGCAACGTACCACGCTGATTCATTTACCATATATGACAGATCAGCCCGATAAAAATCATCTATTTCCTTATAATCAAATTCACTGCCCAGATTGTTTGCGGCGAGCAGGTGGTCTCCGCCTGTCTCTCCATCCGACCGCGCAACACCATAGACTTCGTTTCGGCGTATACTGTTAGTGGCAGTATATAGATTCCATGTCTGGTACGCCCATGATTTTTTATGTTCAAATGGGCCGAGATACGCCTTTCCTCCAAACTCACCGGTCAGATCGGCTTTTCGCAATCCAGTGTTATTATTTGGCTCAACCAGGTTGATCTGGAGTTGAAGTTCCCCACTTCCGTAAACACCGACTCCAACAACCTTTCCTACCCCCACGCCACCGAATACTTCTATTTTAGCCTTGGGATCAAAGAAGATACGCCCACTTAAACTGTCGGTTAACATGTTATAGCTAAGTTCTCCTCCTATTTTAGCCCCGACTGACAGTTCAAGATCAACAACAACCGGAACAACCACTACCACAAAGGTCCAATCAGGGTTTGCTTTTGCTGATACTTCAAAATACAAATTTCCTTTAGCAACATGATCACCGGGTGTTGCTTCCAGATATCCGACCACATTCCACTTGACCGATTTATTCTTATTATCAAATCCCGGTAATTTGCCGTTTTTATTCTCCTTAACAAGGTCTTCAATGCTACTCTTTTTCAACGGAGTATTAGCAGTTTTAATGGCAGTTTCAAGTTTCTTAATTACCTTTGTACGCTCTTTTTCATCATTAAATTTTTCAATACCTTTCAAATTGATCCCAATGTGGATCTTATCATCAGAGATTAGAAAATCCATGGGAATCGCCGGAAAATCATATTTCAACTCAGTTCCACCAAAAATGGGAACATCCTCTCCAATTTTAAACTTCGTATCTTTTCCCACCGAAAACTCGGTTTTAGCATTCTCTTTTTTTGCGAATTTCAGATTGATCCAGGTTTTTACGCCCGCGCTTCCATCACTTGGTTCCACGAGGATCTCACATTTCCCACCTTCTTCAAACATTCTTGTATTCAGCAAAAATTTGCCTGTATCACTTGATGCTATTTCTTTTGCGCCCTGATACAGTTTATATGACCTAACTAAGCTGGCATTCCATGCACTGCATGTCAGGTTGAACTCACAACCAGTTGGTAATGTAGACATGTTATTTAAATAAATCGTTTTAGTTTCTTTTAACAAATCAGGTTTGAGTAAATCGGATTCATATTTTGCATATTTAAGCTTATACTTATATTCCGCTGTCTCCGGATACATGAATACTTCTTCATAACGGTTCGAACTAAAGTCCCAATTCATGTTTTCATTGGTCCAGGTCATATAACCATCTTTAGATACCTCAACAAAAGGTAGCCTCCAGGCCGATTTCAGATTAAAATCAGCACATCCGTTTATATCCGTCATCTGTTCCTGAACATTCTGGTCCGAAAACTTAAATATAATCATCGCACCTTCTAAAGGATCATTATTCTCATCTTTCACTCGAAATCTGTATTTTCCTTTTCCGACTTTGTTATAACGGATCTCACTGCTACTATCATTATAATCTGATCTGATTGCGGTTCCTTTTGCAATGAAAGTAATCTCATCTCCGGTTTTTTCATTTATCCAAGTCTTTCCAGCTACTGTTGGAAAATACAACCTTTGCCATGAATTGTTTATTATTTTTTTCACACCGTTGCAATTCAAAAAAGCAGACTGACTTATTGATGTAACGCTGTCCGGGATTGTCAGGCTCCCTGTAAAGCCGCTGCACTGAGCAAATGCTCTTTCCCCTATCGTCTCTACGCTGTCCGGGATCGTCAACTTCCCTGTGAATCCGCTACAACCATTAAATGTACCGTCGCCTATCGTCTCTACGCTGTCCGGGATCGTCAACTTCCCTGTGAATCCGCTACAACGTGAAAATGCAGCGTCGCCTATCGTCTCTACGCTGTCCGGTATCGTCAACTTCCCTGTGAATCCGCTACAACCTTGAAATGCGTGGTCTCCTATCGTCTCTACGCTGTCCGGGATTGTCAGATTCCCTGTGAAACCACTACAGAAACAAAATGCATAGTCATCTATTGTTTTAACGCTGTCCGGGATTGTCAAATTCCCTGTGAGTCCTCTGCAACTATCAAATGCACCGCCGCCTATCGTCTCTATACTGTTTCCAAGTACTAGATTTCCCGCGAAACTGCTACTCTGAGTATATGAATAAAATGCACTCATCCCTATCGACTTGACGCTATCAGGTATCGTTAAACCCCCTGTAAATCCATAGCAATCATTAAATGCAAGGTCTCCTATCGTCTCTACGTTGTTTCCCAGCACCAGGTCCCCAGTGAATCCTCTGCAACTTTGAAATGCAGCGCCGCCTATCGTTTTGACGCTGTCAGGTATTGTCAGGCTCCCTGTGAGTCCTCTGCAATCTTTAAATGCACCGTATCCTATCGTCTCTATGTTGTTTCCCAGCACAAGATTTCCAGTGAATCCGCTGCAACACCAAAATGCATAGTCTCCTATCGTCTTGACGCTGTCCGGGATTGTCAGGCTCCCTGTAAATCCGCTGCAACCATCAAATGCGTGGTCTCCTATCGTCTCTACGCTGTTCGGGATTATCAGGTCTCCTCCGAATATGAAGTCACTTTCAAATGCCGATTTTCCTATCGCAGTGACACTCCTATCATTAATTTCATCAGGTAGGATAAGTGCGGTTCCAACAGTAGCAGTTCCTTTGGCTCCATCAATACTTACCGTTCCATCATCTAATATATGGTATATTAATTCATATGTTGCCTCAGGATAAGGCAAATAATCTGTCAATAACTCTTCAGAAACGACTTCAACCTCTTCGATGCCATCTTCACCCATGTCTTCAGAATTATTCTGAACATTGTATTCTGAAGTCTCTTCATCATACAATTTTTCTTTCATAAACTCAGTATAATCTTTCAAATCCGGTTTCCCTATTTCGACAGCAAACAAACTAACTACCGGACCGTCAAATATCATGGCCAGACAAATAAGCATAGCAATCATGGATTTCAGCATATTCTTCATTCTTCTTACCTCGTATCTGTCACCTAAAAACATAGGAGTCAGACGACCATAAAGCCGTTTGACTCCCCTATATTGTATTTTATCAGCATAATACCGTTTATTCAACAATCTTTCATCCAGGTTCTTAAGCTTGGACAGCACCCTTAAGGTTTTCTTTTACAGGAAGAAGGATTATAATTGAAGCGGGGTTTTTATAACCATTACCTAAACAGGTTATTTGTGACCATACCCACCTTTGACATTGCACTTATTGTTGTTTTTAAAACTCACTGTAAACGATATGAGGGCATGAGATGTTTTGTAGTAATTGCGGCAATCAACTAACTGACAAAGCAAAATTCTGTGAAATATGTGGCACTCCTGTAGGCTCAGGATCTGTTAAGAGTCCAGTTGATGCCATAAACAAATCGGCAAAAGGAACTGTTTTATCTTTCAGGACATTGGTTAATGAACGATGTAAAGAGGCTTTCTCAAAACGTAGCCAGAAATTTACTAAACCCATTCTCATAGAAATGCTTGTTGGAACTCTTACGTTCATATCAGGTTTAATCTGCTTACTGCATCTTGCGACCTGGATTAACTGTATTGCCATGATCATCGGATATTATACCAACGGCTACATTGGTACCGGCATAGTTATTCTCTTTTTTTGGGGCAGAACCATCGTAAGTATTATAAACATCATACAAATTCCACACGGTTCTAAAATTGATTTGCCTCCTTTTTTTGATCTATATGGTCGAAGCTATATTATCATACCTATTATCACCATCATCCTCTCCATCATTGGCTCATTTCTTGGCGGAGATACATTCATACGCGGACAGCGTGCGATATCTTGTGTCAGAAGTCTGATAGATCAGGAATTGACTTATGAAGAAGAACAGGCACTTAGAGCTAATTTCACCAGTGCCAAATGGGAAAGTGATGAAATGGATAAAAACAATCACATCGTCACCGTAACCGGATACATCCCTAACTTTGGAGAAAAGTTGTCTATTCGATTTAAAAACAAAATCGACGAAAACAAATATGAAGTCACCTTTATGGATATCAAGCGCCCAGGCAGTGATGAGGAACTTGATCCGATCGAACTATATTTTGTATACAGTCTTATCGAAGGAATGAAAGCGGTCAAAAATGCACCTGAAATCGAGAACAACACAAACAATACGTCAAACAAAACGGAAAATGAACCGATTCAACAAGATATCTCGGAAAAGGCACAGAATAACAGCCAAAATGTGGCTCCTGCAAAAACACAATTGGAAGAATGGGATTCTCACTTAGATACGGATAATGAAGTCTCCATTAACGACAATGGTACAGACAAATCTACTGAAAATTGGGATGAATACAATAATGATGCTGACTGGATAATAGGATATTATACTGTGAACTCTAGCGACGGATACGCAAATCTTCGTAGCGGTCCCGGAACAAATTATGATATAATCATGCCTATTCCGAACGGAGAGCGCCTAGGATTTGAAAACATTAATGACATTTATGATAAATGGCACTATGTTTATTATGCTGTAGATGGTGAGTACATTGTAGGGTATATGCATGATTCACAGATCGACGGACATCCGGCAGAACAATAAATCAATTAGATTCATCCCCTCTCTACTACCATGTTACAATACACACTGCCGATAATCTATCGAGACTATTTATTTGCAAACGAAATAGGCGGAAAATGTTAAAGCAATGTTTTATTCATGATAAACCCTGTTCCGATCACATAGGGAATATCTATCCAAACATAAAGTCCATGTGTGAGTACTGGAAGATCCGTCCGGAAACATATTCGAGACGTATCCATGTGTATAAAATGTCTCAAGAAGAAGCACTGACACGGCCTGTAAAGACTAATGGCGGAATCATCTACTATGATCATCTTGGTAAAAAGTATTACAGCATAACCTCAATGTGTATCAGATGGGGGATCGCTCGTAAATTATATGAGTATCGCGTCTCACGTGGGTGGACTCTGGAAAGGGCTCTTACTACTCCGCCAAGGGCTACAAAAAAGAAAGAACCTCCCGAGGATTAAATCTCAGCATGTTCTTTCTTTGCAATTCGTTGTATTGGGTCGCAATTTAAAAGTAGTTTCACTTTACACCATTCTTACACCATTTCTGCAATGACTTTTATCGGCTTTCATGATGATATATGAGTCATAGAAATCATAGAGCCTTGTGTCTATCGACTTTTATTGATTTTTATATCCGTCATATAGACATATGAAATACCGCCTTTAGACTTCTATTCCTAGTTTCATTTTACATCCTTCTTTCCCGTATTCTCGGGCTTTTCTGGGGATGTTCCTCAGTCAGCGCACCATTTCCGCACCATTTTGCCGTTAAAATACGTTGAGATATATTAACTTTCATGATTCTCTTCTGATTCAAAAATCTACATCCCTTGTACAAGGGTTCTCTCATTGATCAATACCGTAAACAGTCACATTTTAAGTTTGTAAGAGATTACAAAAGAGATAAACCGGATCGGAATAAACTACGATCAACAGATCTGCGGCCTCATCATATTCATTATGAATATGTGATCATCAAATGTTCATTTGCAACATCATTATAAACCGTGCACTCTCTGTCGCTGAGATCATATACATGAACGATACCGGTCAGTATTTCGCCCTGATCAAATATCGAAATGACATCCCTGGATGACGCAAGTTTTTCGGGCGAATAATGTATGGTTTTTTCATTGTTAAATACAGCGGTGTATAGGATCTGTGCTTCAACAAGATCCTGGAAGATATGACTTCCGTATGACAGCTCGGGATTATAACCGGCATTGGATTCTTCTGTCTCACATATGATCTCATACGCACTGATATCCGCAAAAGACGTAGGAACCCCAAGCTCCGGTGATGAGGTGCCCACCCTGCCCGGTACGATCAGCATCATGTGCTTGTCCATATTACGATAGTGCCAGTTGATCTTTCCGATCAGTTTTGCCACCTGGTCCTTGTCCTTATATGGCATATTATAGTATCTGACCGGATCGACATAGACGATGATATCGAGCTTTGAAGTTCCGGACATGCCCATGGTGGCTCCTTTGCTCTCAAGCAGGATCCTCTCTTCCGGGATACCTTGAGGGATAACGGTTCCCGCACTTGTCTTTTGAACCTGCAGCGGCCTGCACTGCAGGAGGTCGACGGAGTATTCTCCGTTTTCCGAAATATTTATGGTAAATTCCGTATCTACCGGATAGTCATACTCATCCTGAATACACCGAAGCAGTCTTTTCATCTGCTCCATAAGTGTTTTATTGGCAACAAGGCCTTTACATGATATGAATTTAACATCCCGGTCCCTGCCGGTTTCCCTGAGTCTTCTTTCGGTGTCAAAATCATGTTCCAAAAGGATTCTGTCCAGATATCCGGGAATATCGGCCTGGAGTTCATCGAGAGTCAGCCTTCTGAGCCTGTGTTCCGACATATCAATGACCTCCGCCTTACCCTGTGAGAACTTATGCTTGTCAGCGGAAGAAGAGTATGATGTCTTCTCCGGCATGTCTAGATTGACAATCCTCGGGTATGATCCCTCTGTACGGTCAACCGCTGATGTTCCAAGGCCCATGACAAGCCTGAGCATTCCGGCCGTAGGATCGGAGTCTTTCATGACACGGTACGGGCTGTATGAGTATCCCACTCCGGCAGCGCAGGGCATATAACCTGAACCGTAATAGGAACCGGAAACGCGCTGTATCAGAAGCGCCATCTGCTCGTCCCTCTTATCAAGTCCCCGTCTCTTACGGTAATCAAGAGCTGACAGACTCATGGAACTCGCGTACACGACCTTGATCGCATGCTCAAATTCATCGATCCGCTCTTCCAGGCTCCCCCTGTTCACACAAAATACAGACTCGTATTTTCCGGCAAACGCATTTCCGAATCCATCCTCCAAAATAGAACTGGAACGGATGATATACGGATCCTGTCCGTAGTATTCGATGATCCTGATGAACTGCTCACGCATGGCTTCCGAAAACGTCCCGTTCATGATCTTATCAGCAAATTCTCCGGCAAGTTCAAAATACCCTGTCTCTGTTCTCTGCTTTATCCTTGTATCCCACAGATTGTTATCAACGAGATATGTATAATACAGATCCGATCCGGCATAGAAAGAATCATGCGGTTCGAGAACCTCACTGATATCGGGCTCCTTATTTCTTATGATCGCTCTGGCAAGCAGCATTCCACATGCCTTTCCCCCGATCATACCGGTTCCTACCATATGATCCCTCACGGCAAAATAATCCTCCGGCGTAAAGTGCTTCTTTACCATCTGACGCATCTTATCATCTCTTGTCATCATGATCTCGCACATCTGGGAGCATTCGTCTGTTATATCCATTCCGCTTTCCCGAAGCAGTTTGACCCGGTTGAAATATCTGTCCCATGAATCGGAAAACTGCTCCTGCGCCGACCGTTGAGCCTGACCGAGAGTCTGATAGAACCGACTTGACTTTACCCCATCAAGGATAGGCCTGAATTCTCCGGTTTCAGGATCGTAAGTATGTGGAAGGAACATCGTGTCGGAGTTTCTGTTCCATACCTTCTCCGGACGGACATAGATATTCTTATGATCCGAATACACATCAAAGAACAGCTGCGTGGTATTGAGGATCTTGTTTACGGCCTGGACGGAGTGTTTTCCCCTTATGATCGGAAAAAATGCCACTGTATCAAGAATAAACAGGAAGGGACAGGTAACCCGGAAGAAATTTCCCATCATGAGATCTGTGGCCCAGGCTGTCTGAAGTTCGGACAGACAGTCGAACACATAGAAAGCATCCTTACCTTCCTCTTCGATCACATTATGGATATCCACAGTGAAATTTTCAAATCTGTGCGAAAGAGGCACCGTCACCCTTTTGATCTCAGGGCGCTCGGGAAGAAGTGCCTCATGGCTGGCGAAGCGGAAATAGATGATGTTTCTTTTATCTTCGATCGCCTGTTCAATATACGGTTCCATAAAAAGCTTAAACTGAGAGAGTTCGGAGACACGCCAGACCACATTATCACCAAGCCTGATGTTATCCAGCGCTTCGTCCATTTCCGGAATACCGCTTTTTATCCGGTCAAATGCTGCCATTCTATTCACCCCCTGTTCGCGTTGTCATTTGAGATCTTCAAGCCAAAGCGAGCTTGATGCATCGCTTGGCATACGCCAGTCTCCCCGTGGCGACAGGGATACCGATCCCACCTTCGGTCCGTCGGGAAGACAGCTTCTCTTGAACTGCTGTGAGAAAAACCGTCTGAAGAAATTCTTTGCCGCCTTTATTACCTCTTCATGATGCAGCTCAGGATATGCCCGAAGTGCATAGGCCGCAGTCCTGGAAGGTTCAAAACCATACCTCAGCGTATAGAAAAGGAAAAAATCATTCAGATCGTACTTTCCGATCTTCTCCTCTGTTTTCTGTGCTATCATCCCATCCCGGCTTGGCACAAGTTCCGGTGTAATTGGGGTATCACAGATAGCCTCAAGCACTTCCTTCAGCTCTGCGTTTTCGCACATTCCGGCATATGTTCTGCATATGAAACGCACTAAAGTCTTTGGCACCGAAACATTCACCGCATACATGGACATATGGTCCCCGTTATATGTACACCATCCAAGCGCCAGTTCCGACAGATCACCGGTCCCGACCACCAGGGCGTTCTTCATATTGGCAGCATCCATCAGAAGATAGGTTCTCATCCTTGCCTGAGCATTCTCATAGGTGATGTCCCCTTCCCCCTGATAGGTGAGCTCATGGCCAAGCTGTGACAGATGGAGTTCCACTCCTTCCCTGATGGGGATCTCGTGTGATTCATCTGCCAGAAGATCCATCAGCCTGTTGGCATTCTCATATGTAAGGTCCGTCGTGTTGCCCTGACTTGGCAGTGTATAAGCTATGATCCGGATTTCAGGGATCAGTTTTCTTGCCTCTGCGCATACCAGCAGAGCAAGTGTCGAATCCAGTCCCCCGGAAATGCCTATGACGAGATTTTGGATACCGGTCGCACGAACTCTGGTGACCAGGCCGCCAGCCTGTATCTGCAGGATCCTGCGGCATCTTTTGTCCCTTTCAGAATCATCTTCGGGGACAAAAGGATTTCTTGATATATGATAACGGTATCCCTTTAGCATTTCGGCACATTCACTGATATCCATCTCATTTTTTCCTGTTGTCTGCATGTCAACAGATACCCTGCGATACTCTGCAGCATATGAATTTCCGAATGTGTTTTGATGTCTTCTGTCATGCATGATGCACCCCAGATCGATCAGAACCTCTTCTGTATACGGATGATCCGGAAAGATGGATTCGCCCAGAACACTTCCGTTCTGCGCAAGGATTACATGGCCTGAGTAGACGAGATCGGTACTGCTCTCATACATACCGGAAGAAACATATACATAGGCGCAGTAACAGGAGCCGCTCTGCTGCTTTACAAGCTCTCTTCTGTATTCCTGCTTGCCTGTAAGTTCATCGGAAGCTGACAGATTGGCAATGATATTCGCGCCAGCCAATGCGGCATGCGTGCTTGGCTTATCGGGAACCCACAGATCTTCGCAAAGTTCCACACCGAGAACCGCTCCCGTTAACGGATCTTCTGCCAGTACATCCGTTCCAAAGGGAATCTCCTCCTCTCCGATGCATATACTCCTTCCTTTCAGGTCTTTTCCCGAAACAAACCAGCGGCATTCATAGAACTCAGAGTAATTCGGAAGATATGATTTGGGCACAATCGCTTTTATACTGCCCCGTGAAATAACCGCGCCGCAGTTATAAATACAGTTATCAAATCTTACGGGAAGGCCGACAACCACAGTCAGTTTCAGATCTTTCGTCCCGACTGCGATTTTTACAAGCGATCTTTGTGCCTGATCCAGCAACAGATCGCTTTGGAACAGATCCGCGCAGGTATATCCCGTCAATGATAACTCCGGAAAAACGATCAGTCCGCTGTCCTTACACTGATCTATGACTGCTGTGATCTGCTCTGTATTGTACGTTACATCCCCTACACGCATGAGCGGATTTGCGGCCAAAATCTTAATCAGGTTATTTTTCATGATCGCATATACTCCTAAATCATCTTTTGTTTGCAATAAAAAAGCGCTTCATCCTCCGGGAATGAAACGCCTTTGTTTCCACGTGTTTATGATAACATCAACAGCTGAAACTTGCAATTCATGTTTATTAACACTCCATGGCTATTTACCAACTCATGGTTGATATTTTTAAATTTCCGAGGTTTTTCTTCCCTGGTCTTTTAATGGCACTAGCCTGATGCCTCTACCTGATCTAATTCAGGCTACATTGAGTCTTATGACTTTTTCTTTTTCTTTGATCGGAAGATTTTTGT
>CACZBD010000009.1 GCA_902779305.1 uncultured Lachnospiraceae bacterium
CAGAGCACCTTCAGCTGTCTGTACGCAGGAAACACCGTCCTGTGCGTTTGCGGAAGCCTGTGTAAGACCACGGATCTGGCTTCTCATCTTCTCACTGATCGTGAGGCCTGCTGCATCGTCTGCTGCACGGTTAACTTTGTAACCGCTGGATAACTTCTCAGTAACCTTCCTCTGGGATGTTACGGTAACGCCTAACTGTCTGTTGGCGTTCATCGCTGTCATGTTGTGTTGTACTACCATATTATTTTCCTCCTTGAAATGTGATGTGTGTAGCTTCCCTGCTACGCCTTTGGTAAGTAAAAGATGTTACTCGTGGCTCAGATCTCTCCGGCCGTACGCTCCTTTAAGCTCTGTGCCGATTTACAAGTAATTTTCTTTACTTGTATATAATATATCGGATGATTGTTTAAAAAATCAACCCCGATTTATTATTTTTTTAAAAAAATTTTTCAAGCCTACTTTTTTTTGTCCACAAGCCCCGAATTTCCTGCATCCGGAGCACTCATGGACTTGTAATAATTGCTGACCGCCTGCATGCTCTTCCGGGATTTACGGATCTCTTTCTTGGCTCCCATCAGAACTTTCTCGATCCTTACGCGGTTACGTTCCTCCATGGTGCGGATCTCAACACTTTGGTCCGTAAGCTTTGTGATCAGCTCCTGCATGATCGAAACATCTTCTTTATAGGAAGAAGGATCTTCGGCCAGTTCATTCCTGACACGCTTGTAAAGTGATTCAAACCCGCTGTCCAGTTCACCTATCCGCTCGATCAGAGATTCCTTCTCTGCGATCAGAACGTTGAACGTATCCCAGTCGATCTCTGCATATTCTTTGTCATGGATACAATCGGACTGCGCTTTGTTCTTTTCAATGATCTTTACAAGTACCGCCTCTTTCTTCCGAAGGCTCTCGATCATCATCTGCAGGTAACTTTGCACTTCATTCATGTACTCATTTTCCTTTCGGATCTTTCCGGGGAAACCGTGCTTTTCTGACGGTCTCCCTTTGATCCGTTATGATCTTTTGCTGCTTCAGCCTGCCACGCTCTGCGGCCGCTTCATGACTTCCTTCCATGCATCTCTCAATGTATGGATGTGTGCGCTCACTTCTTCAAGGATCGCTTTGTCCTTCGTCATGTTCGCTTCCCGAAGCCGCTTGATCAGATAGTTGTATACATTATTGTAGTCGTTGGCGATGGCATAATCAAAATTCAGGGTGATCTGGAATTCTTCTATGATCCGCTGCACCTTCATGATGTTGTCATGCGCCTTCTGGATATTCCCCTGTTCGATCCCAAGGATCGCAATATTGCAGAATTTAATGGCTCCGTCATAAAGCATCAAAGTCAGTTCCGCCGGGGATGCCGTCAATATTCTGTTTCTGGTGTACTGATCCATCTGTGCATTGATAGCCATGATTTTTACCTGCCTGTTATTATTCTTGACTTAAGATTACATACCCATCATCTGCGTGATGTAATTCTGCTGCGACTGGATCGTTCCCATCGCTTTTTCCATCGCGGTAAACTGTTTGTAGTACTTGTCCTCGACCTTGGCCACGTATGCTTCATAATCCGTGATCTTCTTGGTCCATTCGTCGTACTCGTTCTTCAGCTTCTTGTCCTCGTAGTAATTCCCGTAACTTCTGTAGTTATTGGAAGTGGACAGTTTCGAAGCCTTCTGATACATGTCGTTTGCCAGACCCTGGAAGAACTTCATCACAGTCTCCGGATTGGAAGCGATCGCCGCTCTCAGTTTATCCGGTTCGCCGGAGGTATCCGGATCGTCCGGATCGCCGTCGATATGATAAGCATTCTTCTCGTTGTCCGCCGCTAAGAAATAACTCAGCGTATTGATCCCGAAGCTGGACAGGCTGTATGTCGTGCCGTCAACATTGTAGGTCTGCAGCATGGAATTCCTTAATGTGGAAGTGATGCTCGAGATACTCTCGTCCCTGCGCAGAAGACCTGCCTTGATCTTGTTCTCCCACTCTTCGACCTCGTCCTCGCTCATCGCTTCTTTTTCTTCCGTCGTCAGCATCTTGTAGCTTTCGGCAGAATCCGCATTGTAGAGCTTGTCCATCTCATTGACGAGAGAACTGTATTCCTTAATGAAACTTTTGATCGAATCATAGACCGCATCATAGTCCGTCGATGTGGTCAGGCTGACAAAGGAATCACCCTGGGTCAGTTCCTTGGCGGTAATGGTCAGTCCGTTGATGGAAAACGTGTTGGTATTATTCGTATAAGTTACACCATTCAGAACGATCGATGCGTTCGTGCCGTTTTCCTTATGGGATGTTCCGCCTGTTAAGCCGAGTGCATTCAGCGCATCCGCGTCTCCGCCGAAGGAAAAATCATTCGCTTCCCCGGTATCCTTGGCGCTGATGTACATTCTGCCGTTGTTCGCATCAAAGTTTGCGTTCAGTCCGGCCGCCTTTACGGTGGAGACAAACTGTCCGACCGTCATGTCGCCGTTGACGTCGATATTGATCGTCTTGCCGTTCCCTTTTGTCAGGGTCACAACGCCTTCCGAATCATATCCGAGCGCGCTCAGCTTTGTGCCTTCCGTAACCTTTTTGTCATCGGTCGTCTTCAGTTCGCTGCCGGTCAGATATCCGGACTGCGCAAGACCTGTTACCTTCAGGGTCTGCTTTCCGTTTACCGCGCCGTCGCTGGAGACTACGGAAGCGATCGAGGCATTGGATACCTCAGTCGTCTTCTTGGTATAGGCAGAAGAGAAACGCATGTTGGATAAGGACTTGGTCACAAAGTTTTTCACCTTTGTGTTCAGTTCTTTCCATGCATCCTGTTTCCAGGACAGCCTTTTCTGCTGGCCTTTATAGGTTTCTTTTTTCTTGTCGTAAGCATTTACGAGGTCCTGTACCATGGCATCGGTATCCAGACCGGAGTTCATGCCTGTAAGCCGTATACTCATATGCCGCCTCCTATCTCTTCTCGTCAACCATGATGCCGGCCATCTCCCAAACCTTGGCGATCATGTCCAAAGTCTTCTCGGGCGGCAATTCCTTAATGACTTCTTTGGTCTTCTTGTCCACGATCTTGATCGTTACGCGGTTCGTCTTATCATGAATACCAAAAATAGCCTCGGAATTGGACATCTTCTTGTTCAGATCATCAACCGCTTTGCGGATCTGATCCAGACTCGGCTGCTCCTGAGGCTGCTGGCCCTGCTGCTGCGAGCTGCCTTCCTCATCCGCGGATGCTGTGGAATCAACGACAACTGTCTTGTTATCCACCTGATATTGTTCCTGCGCTGTACTATCCGTGTACTCCTCGGCAGGCTTTTCCAGCTTTACTTCCTGCGCCGGCTGGTACGGCTGTGCCTGAAAAGTCATGGCACTGCTGATCGGTTCTATTGCCATCTCGTTACCTCCTTTTAACGAAATCAGAAACTACCTGCTATTCCATATATCGACAAAAAATACAAGAACTTAACACTAAAAAATATTTTTCAGTGCATCTGCCATCTCCGGCTCCATAGCCGCCTTGTTGGCTTCCTGGATCTGCAGATAGATCTCTTTACGGTAAATCGGGACTTCCTTGGGTGCGGAAATACCGATCTTGACCTGGTCGCCTTTGATATCCAGGATCGTGACCTCAATCTTATTATCTATGACAAGCGCTTCGTTTTTCTTTCTCGATAATGCCAACATGATCACTCACCTGCCTTTTCTTTTGCTGCTTTCAGGATCTCGTAGATCGGGTACTTCACTTCGTACTTCTCTTCTTCCACGATGATCTGATTTGCCTTCAGGTTATCTCCGTTGATCACAAGAGGCGCCCTTAAGTTGACGCTCATCTTTTCAACATCCTTGGGAACCGTGATCGTAACAAGCACCAGCATGTTGTCCGCATTCATTTCCCCCAGCGGTTTTAACAGTTCGTCCTCGATGCTCGGATTGTAATCAGCCATAACATGCAGCGGATCGATCACGGGCATTGCAAAAGCCGGTTCCTGAACAGACTGCAGCCAGCGTACATTTCCGTTTCCTTCACTGTCATGGATCAGCAGGAAATCCTTCAATTCCGGAAATCCCACGATCCCGTTTACGAACGAGATCAGTTTTGTTTCGTCTACCTCGATCTCTCCGAAAATCTTTGTTTTGATGATCATAGCCTTCTCCTCTCTGCCCCTTACGGGTGTGTTTATTATATCATTTGATTGGTGTTATTCGCAAAGATTTCAGAGAGAATGACCTCATGAGCGGAATGAGTGTCATTTCTCTGAAATCGTATAAAATCCGTCTTAGATGTAGTTCAACAGCGTCTGCTTCGCGACTTTTCCTGCTGCCATCTGTGCCGCCTCCAGTGCGAGCTGCGCATTGGAAAGGTCGATCGCGGCATCTGTTAAGTTGATGTTGATGTTGGAATCTGCCAGCTCCTTGAAGCTTGAGCGCTGTTCCTGCATGCGTTCCTTGGTAAGCTCCACTCTCTTTCTGGTGGATCCGGCTTCCGTCAGCGCCAGGTTATTTCTTTCCGCGTAAAAATCAAACGTTGTCAGTCCTTTCGAGAACATGGACTGCATCTTGTCGGCCCTCAGATCTCTTTCTTTGGTCATCGCCACCACGCGGTTCTTAAGTTCGGTGATCTCCGCTTCCGAATAGCGGTCCGTATTCTCCGCCATCTTCTTAAGTTCATCCAGTTTGGTCTCCGCATCGACAACGGCCTGGGTTGCGGCGATCAGTTCGTCCACGTCCCTGCAGATATCGTGTGTGTACACCTGATTGGCATTGGTGTTGATCACGATCGTCTGGTTGAAGCTGATCTCATAGGAGATCTTCTGGTTCTGGAAATGATCGAGCGGATTTCCTTCCGGATCGAATTTGTTGTAGTCAATATATTTGGTAGGATCGGCAGGGTCCGCGCTCTTATCGGAGCACTGGAAATAATGTTCCGGTCTCAGATCGTTCTTCTGCCATTTTTCCTTGTCATATTCCAGGGAAATATCTTTTGTGTCCGGATTCTGCAGCGCATCTCTTAAGTCATCGGATAAGATGATCTCGCCGGTCTCCGCGATCAGTGTTGCGCCCGTTGCCGGTTTTGCGTAAGCGGCATCGTCTGCAAATTCCACAACATTCAGGGTAACGGTCTGCTCTGCGCCGTCATTGTATTTCAGCTCTACCGTCTGCGGATAAGTCAGGTTGTCATAGGCAAGACGCATCCTGTAGAGTGTATTCTCGTTGATATCCTGCTGCGTGATCGGGGTGGTAAGGTCGGAGCCTGTCTTGTCCACGTCAAAATCACCCGAGATATATTTGATCTGGCTGATGCTGTCTGCCGTGAACTCTTCCTTAATGCTGTACAGTCTCTTCTCGGGTGCCGTGAAGGTAAGGGATTCGCCCGTTCTGTAACCCGTGAAAACGGTCCTGTCCGCATAGTCCGCATTGCCGGATGCATAGATCTGGTCTCTCATCCCTCTTAAGTCAGCCAGGATATTCATGCGGTCTTCTGCGGTATTGTCATCGGAAGCGCCCTGTGTCAGGCTTTCCTTGATCTTGGCAAGCACGGTATCCGTCTGTGTCAGCGCGGTCTCGGTGATCTTGAGCCATGCATCCGCATCCGGGATGTTCTTGTCATAATACTGGTTGGACTGGGAAATGTTGCTGTTTAAGCGAAGCGCACGGATCGCAACGACCGGATCATCGGAGGGCCTTGTGATCTTCTGGCCGGTGGCGATCATGGTATTCTGCTTGTCTTCATTCAACTTGTTGATGTTGATGTTATTCTTTGTATTGTTGTTCATGATCGAGTTGGTGATTCTCATGCTCATAAGGTTGTCCTCCTACTGCTCGTTTACGGGAAACCCGGCTCATGCAAATTCGCTTCGCGAAGAGCCGGTGTTACATCGTACGCTGCTTCGCAGCATACGATAAATTATACACCGGTCTGCAGGATCAGTCTGTCGTAGATCTCCGTGAATACCTGCATCATCTTTGCCGAGAGGTTATATGCTTCCTGGAATTTGACCAGGTTCAATGCTTCTTCGTCATTGTCCACACCGGATACCGATAATCTCTGGTTCGTGATCGCCTTGGAAATATCGGAATAAACGGCACTGAATGTATTTGCGGAGCTTGCCGCCAGCGCAATATCTGAAAGAATGGTCTGCAGGAATTCCTTGGGCGTGCAGCCCCTGATCCCTTTTTCCTTGGCGTCTTTAACCTTCAGCAGGTCTTCCGTGATATCCTGTGCGTCCTGTCCCTGGTGAATGTCGCGGGTGGTTCCGAACAGCCCCACATCTTTGATCATGCTCTTGTTGACCTCAAAGTTTGCGGCCGTCAGTCTGTAATAGCAGTCATCCGCACTTGACCAGGATGTATAATCCAGTGTTTCATCATGGTCCATTCCGGATCCGTTTTTCTTATAGTCCTTAAACTGATAGGTGTGATTTTTATCCGTGATGTCAGCGCCCTCGAACATGACCTGTGCTCTTTCGCCGTGCGCATCCTCTGCCTGTCTCTCGATGGAGTTCATCTGCTGGGCAAAGACCCTGACCCACTCATTCATCTGTTCCATGTAATACGGAATTCCCTGGTAATCGATCTCCCTGCCGATCGCGGCATCGGTCCCGAGGTATTTCGCATCCGGCAGTTCTTCTATATAGAAGGTATACTGATGGCTGATATTTCCGGAACCGTCATCCACTTCATCATAGGTCCAGCCGGCATATTCAAAATCTTTATTGATCAGCGTCAGCGCTCCCTGTTCCGGGATCGTGGTCTTGTTGATATCCGTCAGGTAATCCTCGGTCACTTCGATCACGATCTTGTGATAGGTATGGCCGTCGACCCATGTGCCCGACGCCGGGGGATTGGAGCTGATGTCTTTTCCGTGGAAGTATTCCTCGTTGTTTCCGTCACGCACTTCCACGAGACCTTTTAATTCGCCGCCGAGGTTTTTTCCGTATAAGTTGAACTCGAGCTCGTTAGACCATCTGATCTCATAAAGACCGTCCGCATCGGACTGATTGAGTTTATGCTCTCTGGCTATGCATTCAAGCGTGTTGTAATCATAACCCAGCACCAGGCTCTGTCCGCCTGCGATATCCACGCAATAGGTGTAAATCCCGGATTCCTCTTTGCTGCCCTCGGAAACATAGATCGGAATCTCCGTGATCTTGACATCAACGATCTTGGAAAGTTCATCCACGAGAAGCGCTCTCTGGTCGCGGAGCTCATTGGCTCTGCTTCCGGTGATCTCGATCGTGTTGATCTGTTTATTGAGGGTTGCGATCTGGGAGGCCACGGAATTGATCTCGTCCACTTTGTTCTTGATCTCCATGTTGGCATCCAGCTGAACCTTCTGCAGGCTTGTGGACATGGCCTGGAAGTAATCGCAAAGACTCTGGGCCGCCCCGAGGTACTGCGTCTTCACGGTATCATCACCGGGGCTCTTGTATACTTCTTCCAGCGCATGGAACATGTCGTTGAAGATCGTGCCGAAGCCTTCCTTCATGTCGGTCTCGGTAAAATAGTCCTCCAGCTGTTCCATGTAATACTGCTTGATCTCAAAAGTACCCACGCTCGCATTGTTCGTGCGGAATTTCAGATCGTAATACTGGTCTCTGGTCTGGTTGATCGCGATCGTATCCACGCCGGATCCTGCCATGCCGTATGTTGTCCAGGTATGCAGCGCATCCGAAGCCTGCTGAACGGTATTCTGACGGGAGTACCCTTCGGTCTCGACATTGGAAATGTTGTTTGCCGTTGTGTTCAGGGAGACATTTGCTGCCTGCAGACCCGTATATGCGATATTTAATCCGAAAAATTGTGAAGGCATGTGGCACTCCTTTCTTAAAACTATGCCAGACGGTTGATCAGATGATCGAGCATCGCATCCACCGCATTGATGTAACGGCTGGCCGCGTTGTATGCATTCTGGAATTTGATCATGTTGCTCAGTTCTTCGTTGGAAGAAACGCCCATGACCGCCTGCCTTGCATTCTCAAGCTGTGTTGTCGTCGCATTCTGGCTGTCGGCGATCGTCTTATAGATAAATCCGGTATTCCCGATCTGAACGACCATGGAATCGTAATAGTCCGTGAAATTATATTCCTTGTTGTTATCCGGATTCAGCCGGCCGAAGGGATCCTTGAACGCCTGTGCAAGCGCATCCGCCTTGGGCTGGTCTGCCTGTTTGTCCTTGGTTAAGAACGAAAGCTTTGTGGGCTCCTTCAGAAGATCCGGATTGATCTTTAAATTGGAAAGCGTATACATGGAAGAAACATCCACGGGAGCATTGGAATCATCTTCCGGAACGTAGTACCAGCCTGCGCCGTAAGGATGTTCGGCATCCACGCCGCCGGTGTACTCTTTATAGCGGTCGTTCTGGCCGAGTCTCTGGAACAGTTCGATCGGCAGATCTTCTTTGTTCGCGTAGTAGCGTTCCTCTACCGGCTTGCCCTGCTCGTTACAGAGCACATCGTTCACGGTGGTGGTCAGGGAATGGATCAGGTTGTCGAGTTCCGCCTGCATGGTCAGAACAACGGAATTCTTGGTTGCAACTTTTTCCTTCCCGCTTGCATCCGTATAGCCTTCATTGTATACATCATAATGGTTGCCAGCGATCTCTCTGTCCGTTGAAAGGTCCGTGTAATTGGCGCGTCTGTCGCCTCTCATCAAAAGGATCGCTTTCAGTTCGCCGACATCCGTATCATCGATCGAATTGATCTGCCTGTTCAGATCGAATACTTCCACATCATCGTTCCAGGGCCAGATCGGTGTGTTGAAACCGGTTGCCTCGTCAAGCTTCACATCCATTTCAAAAACCCTGTCCCTGCAGACAAACGGTGTGCCTTCCACGGATACTTCCACAACGTTGTCCACGGTTTCGGAATAGGAAATGTTGCACATGCCGGAAAGTTTGTCGATGATCAGGTTTCTGGCATCACGAAGGTCGTTGGCTTCTTCCTGTCCGATCTCCGTCTTCTTGATCGCATCGTTTAATTCTTTGATCTTGTGTCCGTATTCATTGATCAGCTTGACCTGATCCGTTACACGGGCATTCAGGTTATCCTGGAAATGATTCAGTCCGTCATAAACAGCCTGCGCTCTCTCGAGAAACTGCAGCGCTGTCGTCACGAACTGTCCCTGTACCACGGAACTGGTCGGATCTTTCTGCAGTTCCTGTACCGCAACCCAGTATCCGTTCAGAGAATCATGAAAAGAAGCGCCCTCCATCTCTCCCAGAAGTGTTTCGATCTCTGTGGAGGTTTCGTAGGCGATCTCGTAAAATTCTTTTCTTCCGTTTTCTTCACGATAAGACTGGTCGAGGAACGCATCCCTGACCTGTCTGACTTCCGCGTATTCCACACCGAGACCGGACTGCTTGGCGGATACGGCCGCATTCCCGATCGTATTGTAGAAGCGGTCCTCCAGCAGGGTCTGCTGTCTGGTGTAGCCTTCGGTTTCGATATTGGATAAATTATGCGCTGTGGAATTCAGCGCATTTTGACTGGTCTGTAAGCCGGACACTCCGATATAATAGCTTCCCATTAACGGCATAGGATCACCTCACTGTTTCGCATCAAACCCTTCCGACGTAGTTCCGAGGGTGCCGCCCGTACTCATGGCGCTTCTGCCATAATTGGCGGTCTGCGGCGCTTCACGCATGGCCTTGACCATCTGCAGGTCAAACTCAACCATTTCGAGAGAGTGTTTGATGAGTTCGGCATTCTGCTCATTGATCCGGTGGACCTGTCCAACCGTTGTGGACAGTCCGTCGATCAGTGTATTCAGCCGGTCTCTCTCTTCCGGCTGACTTTTCAGCAAGTCAGCCAGCGCCGTCAGTTTTAATGTTTCAACATCCTTGTTGATCACGTCCGCTATATCATGGGTCACTGTCTCACGTCTCTTGTCCAGCTGACCGATATGATTCATGACGTCTTGTTCTTCATCCGTGATAGTGCGCAGAGCATTAATATCGTTCTGCACGATAATCTGTGTCTTTCTACTGGTGACATCCAGAAGTTGTTTAAAAGCAGCCTCCTCTTCCGTAAGGACGCTCAAAAGGTCTTCCATCAGGCTGGCCAATGATCATTACCTCCAGGCTTCGTACTTTTCCAACAACTTGCTTGCAAAATCAGCGCCATCGACATTATAGGTACCTGCATCGATCTTCGCTTTCAACGGTGTCGTCAGTTCTTCCCTGATATCGGGCGCGTCTTTGACGGCCTGTTTCAGGGTCTGAATATCCTTACCGAGGCTGGAGATCTGTACCTGGTCCATGCGGCTCGTTTTGCCGGTCTTGGTCGCTTTGTTCACTTTCTGCGACTGATAGATCTGATTGACCTGGTTATAAGCTTCAATACGCATGTTGTTCTCCCCTTTCCTTCCTTGGATTTTTATCGCTCTCACAACCATGTAAAAGCGCAGTCTGAAACTCTTACAATTATTTTATCGGACATTTTTACAAAGACTTTAGCATTATTTTTGTAAAGTTTCCGCCAAAATGTGACTACGGCCCGATCTTTTCTTCCTTATAATGTCTGCGGCACAGGGCCACATAGTTATCGTTTGCCCCCAGAACGATCTGTTCGCCCTGTTTGATGACTTTGCCCTGCGGGCTGATCCTGGTGTTGCACTGCGCGCCCTGGCCGCACCAGCAGACGGTTTTGATCTCCTCGATCACATCCGCCCAGGCTAAAAGCCAGATCGATCCTTCGAAGGGCTCCCTTCTGAAATCGGTGCGAAGCCCGTAGCAGATCACCGGAATGCTCAGATCATCCACGATATGCACGAACAGTTCGATATCGGATTTTTTGCAGAACTGTGCCTCGTCCACGATCACGCAGTCATAAGCGCTGATCTCTTCATCGCTCATCTGCACGAGATCTTCCACAAAGGCGCACTCTTTTTCAAGCCCCATGCGGCTTTTGATCACCTTCTCGCCGTCGCGGTTATCGAGTCTCGGTTTCAAAAGAAGCGCTTTCTTGCCTCTCTCAAAATAGTTGTATTCCACCATCAGCGCGTTCGCGGTCTTCGAACTGCCCATGGCGCCGTGTCGAAAATAAAGTTTGGCCATGTCGGATCCTTTCCTTAATATAAATAATTCTGAATAGTTTATTCTAACTGATTTTCAGGCAAAATCACATTTCCTCGCTCACTCACTCGGAATTTTTCTTCCCTTCTCTCTTGCAGATCTTGTACAGTTCCTCGGCTGCAAGGCGGGTCTTGGCAACAACATCTTCTTCCGTCTTCGGGAAGCAGTAGTAAAGTGTTTCCCCGGTGCCGATGCAGATCATGTCTCCGAGTTCATACCAGTAATAGTCCGCATAAAGAGAATAGGAAGCAAGCGGGGACTGCGCATAATCCAGCTTCCCTTCGCAGCCGGTGAGGCGGAAGCCTTCTCGACCGTGAGTCAGTCTTCCCTCTCCGACGCGGTATACTGCCTCATAGTCCACCATCATGATGATGTCCACGGGGATATCCAGCCGGTATGTTCCTTCTTCCAGCTCGTTTCTGACGCATTCCCTCTCCCACCGGTACCAGTCCGGGATATGGGTAAAATCATTCTTTGCGGGAAGCATCGAGGCTCCGGTCTGCTTCAGGGATCCTTCTTCCGTCAGTTCCCACTTCGCATGGCAGTGCGCACAGCTGATCGAAATGCCCTTCCCCTTCATATCGCCTTCCGTATGGCAGGCCGCGCATTTGTACAGAACGCGGTTCAGACCGTCGGCGCGGAATTTCTCATCGATCCGGATCCCGTTTTCCTGCTGCCACCTGAAATTATCAAAATCGAACTGGCCGGCAAGTACTTTGTTGATCTCAACCGGGCTCAGCTCTTTGATCCGCTCCGGGCTTAAGACAAGCTGCATCGTGGCGTGCACATCCACTTTTCTCTTCTGCAGGCCGTTGTACAGCGGGTCATAGGCAAAGGCGCCGTAGGTACGGATCATCACCACGGGCACATTCAGGACTTTGATGCACTTGCCGAGGCTTTTCGGAAGCGGCGTCGCGCAGCCGTCGAAACTGTAGCTGGCTTCGGGATACATCAGGACCGAACTCTTCAGTGTCCTCAAGGCATAGAGCATATCCTTCACGAGTCTTGCATCTGTCACGAACTTCTGTGTCGGGATGCAGCCGAGTTTTCTCATCAGGCCGTATTTTCCGACAAACCCGTCAGATGTACATATGATATGGAAAGAATGCGGATACAAAAGCGTGGATGCGATCTCAAGATCCAGAAAACTCGAATGATTCATCAGAACCAGACAGGGGGTTCCTTCCACTTCATCCATGCCGATCTTTTCGCAGGTAAAATTGACCTTTTTCAGCTCCGGCGCCGACAGGGTCTTCATCAGGGATCTTAATATCTTGCTCTGCTTTGCGGGTCTTCTGTGGCGCGGTCTCTTTTTGGTGAGCAGACGGTCATACGCTGCTTCTTTGACTTTGATTTTCATGCCTGTATTGTATCACAGGTGCCGATTGTAAATCTATCCGAATTCCCATATAATTGTTGATAGAATCAAAAGCAATGCGCCAGCCTTTGTTATCTTCCCGGGGGTTTTTATGAATATTTTCGATATCATCGGGCCCGTGATGATCGGACCGAGTTCTTCCCATACCGCAGGCGCCTGCCGGATCGGGTATGTTGCGAGAAAACTGCTGCCTTCGAAACCCGTTATGGCCGAGGTCACTTTTGCGGGCAGTTTTGCCAAAACATACCGTGGACACGGCACCGATAAAGCGGTCATCGCCGGGATCCTCGGGATGCTCCCCGATGATCTGAAACTCCCCGACAGTCTGAAGATCGCAAAGGAGGAAGGCCTTGCTTTTTCCTTTTCCACCGCGGAACTGCCCAAAAGCCATCCCAATACTGCGATCATCCGCCTCATCGGCGAAGATGGGAAGGAAGTGGAAATTGAGGGTGCCAGCATCGGTGGCGGCAACATTCTGATCACCAAACTGAACGGAATGACTTCCGTGTTTACCGGCGAACACAATACCGTGATCGTGGCGCACACGGACGCGCCGGGCGTGATCGCTGACGTGGCAAGCGCTTTTGCCATGTTCGAGGTCAACATCGGGAATTTCCGTCTGGCAAGGCCCCATAAAGGGCAGCTCGCCATCATGACGATCGAGATCGACGGAGAAGCCACAACACAGATCCTTGAACTTCTGAAACGCCAGCCCAATGTCACACAGGTCGTCTATCTGAAAGCACACTGAATGAGAAAGCAGGAAATCATGCAGATAACCTATGAGTCCATACAGGAACTGATCAACCTGGCAAACGAACAGCACATCCGCTTATCGGATCTGATCCTTTCCGATCAGGCTTCTTCCATGGAAACTTCGCCTGATGAGATCTTAAAGCGCATGGATGCACAGCTTACCGTGATGGAGGAATCCGCCGCGGAAGGCAGAAAGAAAGATATCCGCTCTTCGAGCACGCTCGCGGGCGGCAATGCCTATCTCATGGATACTTATGCCAAATGCGGCAGTCCGCTGTCGGGTGATTTTTGCGCCTATGCGATCACAACTGCCATCGCTGTGGCGGAATGCAATGCGGCCATGGGCCGGATCGTCGCAGCGCCGACCGCCGGAAGCTGCGGGATCCTTCCTGCAGCGGTCCTGACTATGATAGAGAAGCGCGGCATTTCAAGGCAGGATGCCTGCATGGCGCTGATCACGGCCGGCGGGGTCGGTATGGTCATCGCTAACGTCGCAAGCATTGCAGGCGCAACCGGCGGCTGTCAGGCAGAGTGCGGTTCCGCATCGGCCATGGCTGCAGCCGCTCTGGTGGAACTGAGTGGCGGAACGCCGGAAATGGCAGGACATGCCATGGCGATCTCGATCAAAAACCAGCTCGGCCTGGTCTGCGACCCTGTTGCAGGTCTTGTGGAAGTTCCCTGTATCAAGCGCAATGCCGGCAGCATCATGTGTGCGATCACGGCAGCCGACCTGGCCTTGTCCGGTGTCAAAAGCGTGATCCCTGTCGACGAGGTCCTGCAGGCCATGAACGAAGTCGGCTCCACGCTTCCCTGCGCGCTCAGGGAAACCGCGCAGGGCGGGCTCGCGACCACGCCGACGGGCTTAAAACTTGCCGAAGCGATCCTCGGCGCATAAACGAAGCATAACTGTTTAAAAGGAGAAAACCCCTGCCAGACGGCAGGGGTTTATTTCAGGGTTATTGTCAAACTTATGCATTATTGTTTTTCATGTCGTGATACACGATCCCTTCTGAAGAGACTGCGTACCCCGGCAGGATATAAGGTCATACCGTGGACAGATCCCACTCTTCGTAGATCTTGGGTACATCGGAGATCAGGCGCTTCGTGTATTCTGCCTGCGGATGGATGATCACGGTTTCCGCTTCTCCGGATTCCACGAATTTGCCGTGCTCCATGATATAAACCTTATCGGAGATCTTGTAGGCTAGACCGATGTCATGCGTAATGAAGATGACCGTCATGTTGATCTCGTCGCGAAGCTTTGTCAGCATGTCTAAGATCGTCGATCTTGAGCAGGCATCGATCATCGAAGTCGGCTCGTCTGCAAGCAGGATCTTGGGTTTTAACAGGAAGATCCTGGCGATCATCAGACGCTGCTGCTGTCCGCCGGACAACTCGAACGGATACTTGTTGGTCAGTTCCTCAAACTTTAAGTTCACGAAACTGCAGGCTTCCGTCATCATCTCGATCTTCTGTTTCATGGGAAGGTCTTTGCAGCCTCTCATATTCAGGCAGTCCAGAAGCACATCGTCGATCTTGTGGAACATATTATAGGAAGCAAACGGATCCTGAAAGATCGCCTGAATGTTCTTCCAGTACTCTTTTTTCTTGCGGGAGCCCTTGATGTCTCTTGGCGCACCCTGATAATAGATCTCGCCTTCCGTTACCGCGATCAGGCCGAGCAGCATCTTGGAAAGTGTGGTTTTTCCGGATCCCGACTCCCCGACGATCGTAACGATCTCGCCTTCCTTAAAGTCAAAATCCACATGATCCACGGCCACCGTTTTCTTGCTTCCGGAACCGAAGATCTTTGTGACGCCGACGCCTCTCAGGCAGGATTTTCTTTCTTCATTATTGTTGCTCACTCTCATACACCTCCCTGATCTTACGTACGGACATCAGGCACCTGTACTGTCTGCCTTCGCCGAAATCCTTGGTCTCGATGGACATTGCCGAGCAGGTGGGCGTTGCATATTTGCAGCGCGGTGCGAAACGGCAGCCCTTCGGCGGATTCTTCAAGTTCGGCGGCGTTCCCGGGATCGCCGTTAAGACTTTGTCCCTGGTGCCTTCTTCCGGTACGATGATGGATCCCATCAGGCCCTTGGAATACGGGTGGATCGGATCGAATACCATCTCTTTTGCGGTGCCGCGTTCCACGATCTGGCCTGCATACATGACCATGATGTCATCGGTCACGTTATACAGAAGCGGCAGTTCATGCGTGATAAAGATCATGGACTTGATCATGCCGGATTCCATCATGTCTCTTAACATCTTGATGACCATCTTCTGGCTGGTAACGTCAAGTGCGGAACTCGGCTCATCCGCGATCAGAACCTTGGGGGAAAGGATCGTGGAGATTGCAATGACCACACGCTGTTTCATACCGCCGGACAGTTCCACCGCATGTTTTTCCAATGCTTCTTTGGGCAGTCCGAGCAGTTCAAAGCGCTTGTAAGCCATGTCATGGATATCGCCTTTTGGCATTTTCGGATCATGCGCATGGATAACATCTTCCACAAATCTCATGATCTTCTGTGTCGGATTCAGCGCATTCATGGCCGCCTGCGGAATGTAGGCGATCTCCGTTCCGAGAATGTTCTTTCTGACATCATCCGGTTTCATGCCGGAAATGTTTTTGCCGTCCACGATGATGTCTCCGCTCATGTAATGCAGCGGCGGGAAATAATATCCCATCAGGGAAAGTGCAAGCGTCGATTTGCCGCAGCCTGATTCCCCCGCGATCCCCAGACTCTTTCCTTCCTCGATCGAAAGGGATACATGGTCAACCGCATAGACATCTTCGTGAAAGCGGGTAATATATTTCGTGGTCAGGTCCCTGACCTCCAACATTTTTTTCGCCATCTCTTATCCTCCTTCTCAATCTCTCAGGGTCGGGTTGAACACCTGATCCATACCTGTGTTCATCAGGTTCAGGGAGAACGAGATGAGTGTGATCGTTAAGATGACCGGGAAGTACGCCCACCAGTAACCGTTGGTATGCGCCGCATAAAGCATTGCCCAGTTCATCATCAGACCCAGTGTCGGGGTTGTCGTCGTCTTGGGTCCCAGTCCGAGCAGTGATAACTGCGCTTCCGAAAGGATACCGGAAGATACCTGCAGGATAAAAGCCATCACCACATAGGATGCGATATACGGCAGGATATCCGTCAGGACGATCTTTGCCAGACTGTGTCCCGAGAGTTTGGACAGGTTTACATGATCACGGTTTCGAAGCGAGATGACCTGCGAACGGACGGAACGTGCCGTCCATGTCCACGAAGTCAGACCGATGACGATCGCGACCACGGTGGCGCCTCTTTGCTCCTGCCCGATCGAATAGGAGATCAGGATCAGCAGCACGAAACTCGGGATGACCGTAAAGACGTTGGTCACGAACATGATGATATCGTCGGCGATCCCGCCAAGGTAACCGGCCAAAAGGCCGAACAGAAGACCGATGAACGTCGCTACGGCACCTGCAACAAGCCCGATCAATATCGAGGTCCCGCAGGCGCTGACCAGTTCTTTTAATACATCACGTCCGAAGTTATCGGTTCCGAGCGGCAGCGTTTTGATATTCGTTACCGTGTTTACATTCACGTAATCGGTTCCGCCGACCAGTTTCAGTTTCTTCTCTTCATTGGTGGCCGGATCCACATCATAAACGGCGCGCTCTTCTTTTCCGATCTTCTCCAGACGGTTGTTTAAAGTCTTGTAATTGCGCCATTTTGCGTTTGTGACCCCTTTGGGTTTGGATGTTTCGTCAAAATTTGCGTTCCAAAGTTCCAAAATGGTATCCACATCATCCATCTGCACATTGCTGACATCCACACCGATCTTTTCCATGAATTCGATCATGGAAACACGGTCTTCCATGCTGACGATGGATGTTAATCTCTTTTCCTCCGCGTCCTTTAATTTCAGCGTCTCTGTCTTGGTGTCCAGAGCATCATACAAAGAGAAGTATGTACCGGGCTTTGCAAATGTGCCGACACCGATCATCTCCAGCGGATTTCCCGGATTGATCAGGGGATAGATCAGCATGGTCAGAAGGATCAGCACAAAGATTCCCGCGCCTACAACGAATTTGGAGGAATGCATCAATTGTCTGAGTGTGTTTTTCATCCCGATTCCTCCTTATGCATCAAACTGAGCGGCTTTCACACGCGGATCGATGAAGCCGTAGATAATATCCAACAGGAAAGTCACGATCAGTACCATAATGGTAATGATCAGTGTCGTAGCGGAGATCAGCGGATAGTCAGCCGCCGTTACCGCCGAATACATCGTGCTCCCGAGTCCCGGATAAGAGAAAATGATCTCTGCGACCAGGGCGCCGCCGATCATCGTACCGATGGAAAGCGCAAGACCCGTGATCTGCGGAAGCATCGCATTGCGGAATACATAGCCGACGATCTTGCGGTCTTTCACGCCAAGGAAGCGGGCATATTTTACGTAATCCGCGTTTAATTCATAGATAGACATGGAACGCATACCGATCGCCTGTCCGCCGATCGAAATGATGACGATCGACCAGAACGGCAGCTGATAATGCGTGATCACGGACCGGATAAAGGCCCATGAGAAGTTCGGGATCTGGTCAAATGCATAACCGCCGGCTACCGGTGCGATCTTCCATTTGATCGCAAACAGTACAAGCAGTGTTACAGCCATACCAAACGCCGGAACATTGCTTAAAAAGATCGTGACCGGGAGCAGGACCTTGTCCCATCCTTTTCTTAAGTAGGCGGCAAGCGCCCCCAGCACATTTCCGAGGATCCACCCGACTAAGATCGCCGGCAATTGCAGACAGACCGTCCACCAGATCGCACTGGAAATGATGTTGCTGACTTTTCTGGGGTACTGTGAGAACGATGTTCCGAAGTCCCCCCTGAACATATTTTTGATGAACAGCAGATACTGCTGCCACATCGGTTTATTGGTTCCGAATTCCTCCGCATATCTGTCGTAGATCTTCTGTACGGCCTTCGCATCGGCATTACCGGCTGCCAGTTTCCCCGTGATCGCGGATACAGGATCCGCAGGCATGAGCCTTGGCAGGATAAAGTTCAATGTGACAGCCACGACAAAGGTGATCAGGAACCATATTATTTTCTTGGTGAAATATTTACGATAACCCTGCATGACTTCTCCTTACAAAAACAGTTAAGATAAAACACGAACATTTTCTGAAATGATTTTTGTAAAAAGGCGGCCATGCATCGACCAGTCGAAGCATGGCCACCTTAGGTGTTACATTACTTTACGATATGTATTCAGATTATTCTACCAATTCCAGACCGTACAGTGCTGCAATACCGTAACCATCCGTACAATCCAAAGGAGGAATGTTACGTCCGTCATCAGCAGACGGGAAGTTCGTCCATACGGACTCGTTTACAGCGTGGAACAGTGAAGGTCTGTACATTAATGAGAAGGAAGGAACCTCTGTTAAGTAGATCTTGGTCAGCTCGGTGTAAAGTTCCTTAACTTCATTTGCGTCAGTCGTAAGCGGGATCTGTTTGATCAGCTTATCAGCTTCGTCGTTCTTGTACTGTCCCCAGTTACCGGACCAGTTGTTCTCAACGCCTACATATTCGGAGCCGAGGAACTGATTTACACGGTGCCAAGGGTTCGAAGGAGAAGCTGCTTCCGGAGACCACATGAAGATCGCATATTCGGTCTGGGAAGGATCAACGAATACTGTCTGGTAGATATCCCATTCAGGATACAGGGTTGTGATCTCAACACCGATCTTCTCGCCTGCAGCTGCAACGATTTCCATTGCTGCCTGCCAGTCTGTCCAACCGTTCGGGCAAACTGCGTTCAGGGAGATCTTCTCGCCGTTGTACTCACGATATCCGTCACCGTCGGAATCCTTCAGGCCTGCTTCGTCCAGAAGTGCGATCGCGCCGTCGATGTCGTTGCCTGCCCACTGCAGATCCTTGACTGCGTCATGATCATAGAGAGCCTGCTCACCGTCTGTCGGGTTCATCAGAGATCTGGGAACATCCGAGAAGGAAGGAGACTGGTTCGTCATTGCGTTTGCAATGATGCTGTCATAATCAACTGCCATTGCGATTGCTTTACGAAGTGCTGCATTGTCAGCAAGAACAGGCATGTTCATGTTGTACCATGCGGTCGGCATTGTTAAGCAAACGCCGTAAGGAGCTTCTTCATAATAGGTAGAGATCGGAAGACCGTCTTTCTCCCACAGATCCTGTACGTTGGAGATGAACTGCTGGCAAACATCAACTTCGCCTGCCTGCAGAGCAGCCTGACCTGCCGGGTTATCAGCATAGATCGTGTGAGCGATGTATTTCGGAACCGGAAGGGATCCCCACATGGAAGCATCCTGTCCCCAGTAGTTGTCATCGCGGATCAGAACGACTTTCTGATCGTCAGCAAAGTACTTTGTGTAAGGGCCGGACCAAACGATGTCTTCGCCCGGATCGTTTAAGATCGCATTTGCATCGCCGCCGCAACGATCATATAAGGTGTCGATCCATGCAGCCTGTGCGATCGGAGTACCTGTTAAGAAGTCGATCACGAACAGCGGGTTCACCGGCTTGCCGTCATCTGTCAGAGCGGAGTAGATGGTGATGTTCTTGCCATCAGCTTCGATCTTGTCGATGTATGCGCCGTATGTGGAACCTGTTCCGTTACCGATCTCAACGCCGATATCGAATGTGCGGACAACGTCTGCGCCCGTTACATCGGATCCGTCAGACCATTTTGCAGCATCCTTGATCTTAACGGACAGCTCTGTCTGGTCATCATTCCATTTGTAATCACCGTCTGCCAGCAGAGGCATGCACTTGCCGGAAAGGGGATCATACATATAAAGTGTTTCGAACATCAGTGTACGATAACCGGATGCACCGCCGGCGATCGCCATGGAGTTGTTCTGGTTTACACCGATCACGTTCCAGCTGTTGACAACACCCCACTGCTGGCCTGCGAAATACAGTGTCTCGTCACGAGGAAGTTCACCTTCTGCTGTAGTAGCTTCTTCTTCAGCAGGAGCTTCGTCTGCCGGAGCGGGCTCCTCAGCAGCCGGTTCTTCTGTCGCTGCGGGTTCTGCTGCGGGTGCAGCTGCTTCCTGCGCGCCACAACCTGCCAGCAGGCTTGCGGTCATTGCGGAAACTGCAACGATAGAAATGAGTTTTTTGATCAGATTGTTCTTCATTCCTTCTTTTTCCTCCCATAAAAATGATTGATTGATAGAAAATGTTCACAATTCGTTGCCGAATCGATGAGAGTATGCTACCATAGGGCTATGCTATTTTATATCATATTTCCCCGATTGATATAATTTTTTCCTTCTCTTTTGATATGAATTGTGCTTTTTTCTTGTTTTGCACGAATATTTACTTTTTGTTTTGTGCATTTTGACCCGAATTATGTCGACATCCTGATCCGGTTTTTCGTAAATTTACTTAAACGTTTTCGTAAACCCTCCGGGGTGATTTTTATAAGAGTTCCTAATTCTTGCTATTACCAATAGTTACATTTCCTACTGTATGTGACGGTGTCGTAAGCGAGCTATCTCTGTGGAGGTGCAGCAGTTATGAAATTATCGGAAAGCGGCAGGTCCGGCGAGATCCTGAATAACTATTATCAGAATACGCGGATGCCGGTCTGGGTTTATGACAAAAATCTGAAGCTCAAATTTACGAATTTTACCAGCGCAGCGCTCCTGCATCTGATGGACGCGGTGGAGCCTGTTGCCGCAAAATACAGAGATGATGCCAATTATACGGATTTTATGAAACTGTACGGAAATGAGAATGAAGTCTATCTGTGCTTCCAGGTCTCCCCGGACAGGCGTCATTCCAATATCGTCGTGATCGGACCGGGGCTTCTGACTTATCCGACCGAAGATGCCTGGGCGGAACTGACCTTCCACAGACACATCTGGTCAAGCCGACGGGAGGAAGCGCTGCAGCTGATCCCCGTTCTGACACTTGAAGCCTTTCTTTCCAACAGCCGCTTCATCATGCAGAGCTGCGGGATCTACCATCTGAATCCGATGCAGATCGCGGATACGCTTCCCAGGACCAACTATTATTTTACTGAATCCGCAAAGCCGGATTTCCTTGCCGGGGAACTGCAGGCCGGATTCTACTCCGTGAAACAGGCGCATGAGACCGAACGTGCTTTATCCTACAACATCCGCAAAGGGCTCGTCGATGCCGTGGACGCGATCCTGATCCAACAGGACCGCATGGTTCTGCTTCTTCCGGCGGAATCTCACAAGGATAATCTCGTCTACGCGATCGCGCTCTTATCTATAGGAAGAAACGCCGCCATCACGGGCGGGATGCGCGCGGAAGCCGCCTATGCGCTCTTTCATTCCTATTCGATCCAACTGCAGTCCTGCCATCAGAGCCAGGAATTCTACAGGCTGACGCACAACGCGCTCTGTGCGTTTGCGGAAGGCGTGCAAAGCGTTTCCGTTCAGGTTCTTTCCGTCTATTCCGATACCGTTAGAAACTGTATCCATGAGATCAACGCAAGGCTCCCGGGCAAGATCACGGTTGAAGAGCTGGCGGAAGCCGTACATCTGACGCCGAAGTATCTCTCGGCGCTCTTCTGTAAAGAAACCGGGGAAACGCTGACGCAGTATTCCAACAAGCTCAGGATCAGCCGGGCCAAGCACATGCTCGAAGCCACGGAGCTGTCCTATCTGGAGATCAGCGACACGCTGGAATTCTGTTCCCAGAGCCACTTTACCTCGACTTTCAAAAAAATAGTCGGTATTACGCCACGCGAATACCGACTCAGGAATCACCACGCTTCGTGATGGTTTTTAATTTTGTCCGTAATAAGCATTTGCCCCGTGTTTCCGGTAATAATGCTTATCCTGCAGTTCCTGCGGCGCAGGCTTCACATCGGGGTTGATCAGCTCACATCTGGTCGCCATCTTGGCAACCTCTTCCAGAACTACGGCATTGTGAACCGCATCATGCGCGTCTTTCCCCCAGGTGAACGGGCCGTGATTTTTACAGAGCACGGCAGGCATCGCCAGGATGTCCTGCACGTTGGCTTTGAAATAGTCCACGATCAGGATGCCGGTGTTCTTCTCATAGCCTGCATCAATCTCTTCCTTTGTCAGGTTTCTGACACAGGGGATCTCTCCGTACATATAGTCGGCGTGCGTGGTCCCGTAGCAGGGGATCCCTCTTCCCGCCTGCGCCCAACTGGTCGCCCAGGGAGAATGTGTATGCACAACACCGCCGATCTCACCAAAAGCCTTGTACAATTCCACATGTGTGGCCGTGTCGGAAGACGGTTTGTATTTTCCTTCCACCACTTCCCCGTCAAGATTTACGATGACCATGTCATCCGGCGTCAGTCTGTCATATTCCACACCGCTCGGTTTGATCGCAAACAGACCGCTTTCCCGGTCGATCCCGCTGACATTTCCCCAGGTAAAAGTCACCAGCCCGTACTTCGGCAAAAGCATGTTTGCTTCATAGACTTCCTTTTTTAACTGTTCAAGCATCTTTCTTCTCCTGTTTGATAAAGGGAGGCTCAAAAGAGCCCCCCCTCATGATTTTCATATGATCCGAAAAGCTTATGCAAACGGATTCTCGCTCGGATAACGAACGCCTGCCGGCTGGTTGTAGCCGATCTCGTCAAGCGCAACGCCGATGTATTTGAATACTTCGAACAGAGCCTTGCCGAAGTGGCCAAATGCAACTGCGCCGTGATGCGGGAAGTTCTTCTCGATCAGTGCGTGACGGTAGAAACGGCCCATCTCAGGGATCGCGAATACGCCGATGCCGCCGAAGGATCTTGTCGGAACATCGAGGACTTCACCCTCTGCAACATATGCGCGAAGGATGTTGTCGGCTGTGGACTGCAGACGGTAGAATGTAATCTTGCCCGGAGCGATGTCGCCTTCGAGCGTGCCGTTCGTAACCTCTACAGGCAGAGAACGTGCCATGATCGCCTGATATTCCATGGAAGCCTTCTTCAGTTTCTTGGAGCAGGTGTTGCCGCAGTGGAAGCCCATGAATGTATCGGTATGCTTGTAATCGAATTTGCCCTTGATGGAATCTTCGTACATGCACTTCGGAACGGAGTTGTTGATATCGAGCAGTGTTACGATATCGTCGGATACAGCCGTGCCGATGAACTCAGACAGGCAGCCGTAAATGTCAACTTCACAGGAAACCGGAATGCCGCGTCCTGTCAGACGGCTGTTCACATAGCAGGGAACAAAACCGAACATGGTCTGGAATGCAGGCCAGCATTTGCCGGCGATCGCGAAGTATTTCTTGGAGCCTTTATGTGCTTCGATCCAGTCAAGCAGCGTCAGCTCGTACTGTGCAAGCTTCGGAAGCACTTCCGGCTTGTTGTTGCCAGCGCCGAGTTCCGCTTCCATATCTTTCACTACATCCGGGATACGGGGATCGTTGTCCAGCTTGTGATAAGCTTCGAACAGATCCAGCTCGGAGTTCTCTTCGATCTCAACACCGAGATTGTAAAGCTGTTTGATCGGTGCGTTACAAGCAAGGAAGTTCAGCGGTCTGGGGCCGAAACCGAAGATCTTCAGGTCTTTCAGGCCTGCGATCGCGCGTGCGATGGGAACGAACTCATGGATCATATCCGCACAGTCTTCCGCATCACCGACCGGATACTCGGGGATGTAAGCCTTTACGTTACGAAGCGCCAGGTTGTAGCTTGCGTTCAGCATGCCGCAGTATGCATCGCCGCGTCCGCTGGTCGTAACGGAATCATAATCCTCTTCTGCAGCCGCGCAGAACATCTTCGGGCCGTCAAAATTCTGGGCAAGCATCGTCTCGGAGATCTCCGGACCGAAGTTGCCAAGATATACGCAAAGTGCGTTACAGCCTGCTTTTTTGATATCTTCCAGGGCCTGCTGCATATGGATCTCGCTCTCAACGATACATACGGGGCACTCGTAGATTTCAGCTGCATCATATTTCTTCTGATATGCTGCAACCAGGGCTTTTCTTCTGTTTACGGAAAGAGATTCCGGGAAACAGTCGCGGGATACCGCTACGATACCGATTTTGATTTTGGGAATGTTGTTCATTGTAATCCTCCTGTTATATTTTTATTTTTATGCCGTCCCGATCCTCCTCGCTGCGATTTGTCGGACGGATTCATGCAAGATCAGTTGCTCTTTCCCATCAAACGTGAATGTTCTCACCGACAAGTCCGGCAAAAGAACCTTCGATGTTTGCATCCTTATGGCTGATCAGCCATTTGTTTCTTGCAAAGAGCAGTTTATCTTCAGGTGTGGATGAAACGGAAAAATCAAGGTCTGTGTTGGTTTCCTTCGGAAGCACAACGCCGACACGGAATTTGTTGCCGTTTGCATTGCAGGGCGCATAGTGCAGCGTTGTCGCATAGCATTCCACCGCCGTGCCTGCCGGGATCAGAAAAGCTTCCATTTTGGATGTATCATAGGTAAGATCATCCGTAATGTCCTGTTCGCTCCCCCAGAGCATGATGCAGTCTGTCGCTGCGATGTTGATCTCGGAATCACGGTGATATTCCACCGCATTCAGATAGATGTTGTCCCCGTTGCAGTAGCCGTACTGCACAGGCATTCCGCCGTAAAGGCTCTCGCGGACCGCTTTCATTTCCGGTGTTGCCTCAAGTTCCGGCCTTCCCGGTTCGTAGATCACATCAGCGTCCGGGCAGGGAAGCGTCTTCAGTACTTCGATGGAAGCGCTGAAATCGATCCCTTTGATGACTTTTCCGTACTTTCTAAAAGACGGGTCATTCACACTTTTGATAACCATAAGTACCCTCCTACCTTTCTTCCTGATTCAACTTAGTTTAATCAGTAAACTAAATTGATGCTAACATGCCGCACAGATTCCGTCAAGCGAAACATCATGCGGCCATCGTCACTATTGTACAACATCCGGAACGGATTATCATCCTTTTTCGTTGATTTTTCCTAAAAATCATGTTATATTTTTCTTAACTTTCCGGCGCGGGCGATCAGGGCGCCGGATTACATTTCCTAAAAGGGTTTTTTGGAGGTTTTCTGATGGATTACGATCCCAATCTGCTGCAGTGCTATATCCTGCTTTCCACCGACGAACTGAAGGCGATCGGCGATCTCTTTGATGCGCACGAACGAGAAAGCGTCCAGAAAGCGATCAAGACCATGATCCAGGTATATATTAAGGAACATACCAGGGAAGACCGGGTGCAGATGGAAAGTGAGGAAGCCTGGGATAAACTGAAGGATCTGATGGCAAACAGATGATAGGACAAAAGCAGGCTGCGGCCTGTTTTTTATTGACAAAAACAGGGCAATATAGTAGCCTATAGATACTTAGTTTAGTGAATGAACTATGTAATCCCATATAAAAATCACGGAGGTGTAACATGTATTTTATCGGTGTTGATCTCGGAACGTCCGCAGTAAAACTGTTACTTATGGAAGAAAACGGACGCATCGCCAATGTGGTATCCAAAGAATACCCCCTCTCTTTCCCGCATCCCGGCTGGTCAGAGCAAAGTCCCGAAGACTGGTGGAAGCAGTCTGTTGCAGGTCTCAAGGAACTGACGAAAGACTTTGACCGCACCAAGATCGGCGGCATCAGCTTCGGCGGACAGATGCACGGCCTTGTGGTGCTGGATGAGAACGACAACGTGATCCGTCCCGCGATCCTTTGGAACGACGGCAGAACGGGCAAGGAAGTCGATTACCTGAACAATGTGATCGGCAAGGACAAACTGTCCGCATACACGGCAAATATCGCGTTTGCCGGATTTACCGCGCCGAAGCTCCTTTGGATGAAGGAGAACGAACCCGAACTTTTTGCAAAGATCGTCAAGATCATGCTTCCGAAAGATTATCTCGCATACAGGCTGAGCGGCGTACACTGCACCGATGTTTCCGACGCATCCGGCATGCTCCTGTTCGATGTAAAGAACAAATGCTGGTCCAAGGAAATGATGGAGATCTGCTCGGTAAGGGAAGATCAGCTTGCAAAGATCTTCGAAAGCTATGACGTGGTCGGCACGATCCTGCCGGAAGTCGCAAAAGAGCTTGACTTCCCCGAGACCGTAAAGATCATCGCAGGCGCAGGCGACAATGCGGCCGCAGCGATCGGCACCGCTACCGTCGGTGACGGCAAGTGCAATATCTCGCTCGGCACTTCCGGAACGATCTTTATCTCCAGCAAGAACTTCTGTGTGGACAGTAACAATGCGCTGCATGCTTTTGCGCATGCCGACGGCCACTATCATCTGATGGGCTGCATGCTTTCCGCGGCATCCTGCAACAAGTGGTGGATGGGCGACATCATCGGCACAAACGATTATGCGACCGAGCAGGGCAAGATCACAAAGCTTGGCGAGAACAATGTGTTCTTCCTTCCTTATCTGATGGGTGAACGTTCTCCGCACAACAATCCCGATGCCCGCGCAATGTTCATCGGCATGTCCATGGATACCACGAGAGCCGATATGACGCAGGCCGTTCTCGAAGGTGTTGCTTTCGGGATCAGGGATTCCTTCGAAGTCGCAAGGTCCCTCGGCATCAAGATCGAGAAGACCAAGATCTGCGGCGGCGGCGCAAAGAGCCCGCTCTGGAAAAAGATCATGGCCAATGTACTCGGGATCCCCGTTGAAGTCATCGAGTCCGAAGAAGGACCGGGATACGGCGGCGCGGTTCTTGCAGCGGTAGGCTGCGGTGTTTACGCAAGCGTTGAAGAAGCCGCAACAAAACTTGTCAAAGTCGTCGGCACGGAAGTACCCGATCCCGCTCTTGTCGCAAAATACGAAGAGCGCTACAACAAGTTCAAAAAGCTTTATCCCACTGTAAAGGAATTGTTTTAAGACTGGAAATGCACTCCCAGAAACTGATTGATACACACGCAGACACCGCCCAGTAAAATGGAAGTGTCCTGAAGACCGGATGGAACGATCTCACAGACGTTCATCCGGTTTTTCAGTTGAGCACCGATCTTTTCGATCAGATCCGGAATATAGATCGTAAAGTAGGAATTGATCACAACCACTTCCGGATTGAATGTGTTAACCAGATTGTTGATCCCGACCGCGATATAAGATGTGAACCGGTCGATCATCTCACAGGCGATCTCATCTTTTGCATTGTAGTCCGCGATAAGCCGGTCGATGGAAACGCTTTTTTCCCCGAGCGCTTTCGCATAATCGGCTAAGATCGCACGCTCCGAAGCATACTGCTCCAGACATCCCTGATTTCCACAGGGGCATTTTCTGCCGTGTGCTTCCACGATCGTGTGTCCAAACTCCCCGGCATTTCCCCTGAAACCGGTATACAGCTGACCGTTCAAAATGATCCCGACGCCGATCCCGGCGTGCACGCTGATCCCGATGAGATCCTGCGCATGGAAACAGAAACTCTTCTCGCCGACAACGGACAGATTCGCCTCATTTTCAAGATACACGGGAACATGGAAGCGTTCGGAAAGCGTCGCGGCAAACGGAAGATGCGCATAGTCGTAATACGGCGCAAAAGTCACCTCATTTTCATGTACCGTCCCGTGGATCCCGATGCAGATGCCGACAACGCCGAAGGTTGTCTTCTCCAGTTTTTTCATGGTCTTTTCGATGATCGAAGCAAGCCCTTCGATGATCCGCTCTCTCGGATACGTATTCCGGTACTGCTTCAGACCACAGTTGTTGCCCGTAAGATCCGAGGTGAACGCCACGATCGTGTTCACGCCAAGATCGATGGAAATGATATGACCGTTCTCCTTGCAGAATTCTAAGAGGATCGGCCTGCGGCCAAGTTTAGCCTCATCACTTCCGATCTCGCGGACCATGTTTTCTTCGATCAGGTTTGAAACGATCGCAGAGACGGTTGCCTTTGTCAGACCGAGCTTTGCCGAGATGGCAGCGCGCGAAACAGGCCCCTCATTCAGGATCGTCTCGAGAATGAGGTGCGTATTGATATCCCTGATCAGTTCCTTGCTGCCTCTAACCATAAAAAACTCCTGTCATGAACCGCGCTCTGCGGCTCACAACAGGAGTATACTACAATTTGTTTAGTAAGTAAACTAATTATCCCTTTACGGCACCGGCCGTCAGGCCTTCCACGATCTGGTTGGCGAAACAGCAGTATACGATGATCGTCGGAATGACTGCGATCACGATCGCCGCAAACATCTGACAGTAATTCGTGTGATACGGTCCGACAAACTTCGTGAGCGATACGGGAAGCGTCTTCTTGGCCTCGTTGGATATAAATACCATCGCGAGCAGGAGTTCATTCCAGTTTCCGACAAAAGTCATCAGTCCGGTAACCATGAAACCGGTCTTGGCAAGCGGAATGCCTACCATCGTGAACATCTTGAATACCGAACATCCGTCGATGCAGGCCGATTCGAACAGTTCATTCGGGATGCTCTCGAAAAAGCCCACAAGGATATAGATCGTGATCGGCAGGGAAAACGTGATATAGGGAATAACGATCCCGATCAGCGTGTTGCTTAATTTGAGTGATGAAAACTGAACGAACAGCGGAATGAGAACGCAGTGCACAGGGATCATCATCCCGATCATGAAATAAAGAAGCATATACTTGGAAAGTTTCCAGCGCATCTTCGCGATCCCGAATGCCGCCATGGCCCCGAAAAGCATGGAAAAGAAAAGCGTGACCGTACAAACGATGAACGAGTTCAGCGTCGCGATCCCCAAGTGTCCCATCGTCCAGGAAAAGCTGTAATTCTCAAACATGGGTCTTGCGGGAAGCGCCCAGGGCGAGATCATCAGCACGCTGTCATCCTTCAGGGAAGTCAGCACTACCCACGCAAGAGGCAGCAGATAGATCAGAGCCAGTATGACCAGAAAAGTATATATAAATACATGCGAGATCTTTGTTTTGCGGTTTGCAACCGAAATGGTTTCTGTTTTAGCGCTCATAACGATCCTCCCTCCTATCCGTATTACATATCATAGGATTCGACCTTGACAAACTTGTTGATGATCACGGTCACGATCAGACACATCACAAGAAGCACAACACCTATGGCGGAACCGTAACCGAGCTTATTGAACTTAAACGCCTGCGTATACATATGGGTCGCAAGCACATGCGCCTTGTCTCCCAAAAATCCTTCCGGGATCATGTTGTATACCAGATCGAAAAATTTCAGCGATCCGATCGCATTTAAGGACATTGCGGTTGCGATCATCGGCCGGATCAAGGGAAGCGTGATCCTGAAAAAGGCCTGCGACTTGGAACAGCCGTCTATGGCAGCCGCCTCGAAGATGTCGCTGCTGATCCCCGAGATCTGCGCCATATAGAGCATCATCGACTGCCCGACATATTGCCATAGGGCAACAAACGATATGACGATGATCGGCAATATGATGAAACCTTCGGTATTGAACAGCCACTGCGGGCCCTCGGTACAATCGGCGATCCATCCGAAGCTGGCCATCATCTGGTTGATGCCGAGTTTCGGCGTAAACACGAACATCCACAGAAGGCCGAGTGCGGCAGATGAAAGTACGCAGGGCAGATAGTAGATATTCTTGAACAGGTTCCGTCCTCTCCTGATATTGGTAAGGAGCGCCGCAAGGAAGAGTCCCATGATAAACTGCGTCACGATTGAAAAGATCATAAAGAAAATGGAATTTTTCAGTGCTGCCATCATCGCTCTGTCTTTGGTAAACAGCTTCACGTAGTTCTTAAGACCGATGAACTTGATGGGATGCAGGGTCTTGTAATTACAGAACGAGTAATACACCGCCTTGCAGATCGGAATAAACAAAACCAGCGTGAACAGGATAAACGCCGGCGCGACAAACATGATGATCGCTTTCTTGTTTCTCAGTAATCTGTCCATGGAATACCTCCTTGCTTTTTATAACCTTTATATAAGAGACTATCCGGAAAGATCACAACTATTGAATAATCCCCTATATAAAGGTCAGCACCCTTTTGAGGTGCTGGCCTTTTATTGACGAATGGTACGAATACTTACCAAACGTTATCCTCGTAGTACTCCTGGATCGGCTCAAGCGCCGTCTCAGGATCTTCGCCCTTGAAGATCTCAACGAAGCAGTTATCAAATGTGGAGCCTGCCTCTGTATCGTACAGGGACTCGTTGTAGAAACCGAATGTGGAAGATGCATTCTTGAATACATCCATTACATATGCAAGTTCCGGAGGAGCAACCGCTGCATCATACTGAACATTCGTTACAGGGATCTTGCCGCCGACTTCTGCAGTGTATTTACTTGCGGTATCATCAACGAAGTACTTGATGAGCTGTACTGCTGCATCGGGATACTCTGTGGTTGCGCTCATGCACAGAGAGTCGGATTTTGCGATGACTCTGTTGGGATCTGCGCTGGAACCGTCAACAGCCGGGAATGCGAATACGCCAACCTTGTCGGCAAAACCTTCTGCACAGGAACCGTTGATCTGGCCGATCGCCCAGGAGCCCTGGATCAGGATCGCTGCTTCGCCGTTGTAGAATGCTGCCGTAGCGATATCGTTGTCATCACCTGCTGCCGTCTTCTGGAAATACTTGGAAAGCTGCTGGATCTGTTTGCCGGCATTGATGACCTTCGGATCCATCCAGTCTGTCTTATGATCCTTGATGTCCTGAAGATTTAAGCCGTTTCTGTCGCACAGATAACCTGCAACCATGGATAAGCACCATGCGGTACCTGCGGAGATCGTGATCGGTGTGTAGCCTTTGTCCTGCAACTTCTGGCATGCATCCAAAAGCTCGTCAAATGTCTTCGGAACTTCTGCGCCTGCATCTGCAAACATTTCGGTGTTGTAGAATACACAAGCTGCTGCGATGTTCAGAGGGATCGCATAGATACCGGGGCCGTCGCCACCGTCATCACCGTATGTGCCGCCTGCAAATACGGCATCGGATGTAAAGGTCTGCTTCCAGCCGTCTGCATTCAGATAATCATCCATCTTAGCAGCTACGCCGGTTGTTGCGTAGTCGTTCAGGTTTGCGCCCGGAGAAGCGATGAATACGTCGGGTGTATCGCCTGCGGTAACGAGAGCATTGAGCTTGTCATAATACTCTTCCAGGTTCGTCGTGATCGGTGTGCAGTGATATTTGCCTGCAAAGTCCTCGTTGAACCTGTCAACCGACTGCTTATAGCCTTTGGTGATCAGGTCTTCGGAAGCCTCCAGATCATCCCATACCATAAAGGTGATCTCCTGAACTTCCCCGTCAGCTGCCGGTTCTGCTTCTTCTGTAGCATCTGCTGCAGGAGCCGCTTCATCGGCTGCCGGAGCTGCTTCTTCCGTAGCATCCGCTGCGGGTGCCGGAGCTGCTGCCGTGCCGCCGCAGCCGGCCAATGCGCCAAGTGTCATTGCAGCGCACAGAACTACTGCCAAAACTTTCTTGAACTTCATAATTTTACCTCCCTACCTTTGGTTTAGACGGCCCGCGCGGATCCGGTCCGCGACCGGGCCATTTGTTACTGGTAATATAAATATAGTATGTTTCATATGTTCATATCTATGCAATTATTGTCATTTGCTTCCTAATAATTGCTTTTTATATCGTCGCAATGTGACTTTTTCATCGGCTCTTTGGACGAAAAGTCCAATGGATACCATGAAATATTATGCATGTTGCTCAAATTTTGTTGCTTCTTGATTTTTTCCGGCTGTTTTAGTATTCTTTTTTTGATAGTTGTCAGATTTCAAATTATTTTGATACCGGTGAAGATATGATCAAGATTCTGGAAGGCACAAAGGAAACCGTCAGTTTTGACAGCAGCTCGGTTTTTATGATGTTCGACAATGATGAATACGAAGAATATCCCACGCACTGGCACACGCCGGTCGAGATCGTCATGCCAACCGAAAGGCCCTATGACATGGTCTGCGCAGGGATTCCCTTTCATCTGCGGGAAAACGACATTCTGATCGTCGCACCGGGTGTTCTGCACAAATGCCTGGCCTGCCACGGAAAACGCTATATCTTCCAGGCTGACTTAAATATCCTGCAGTCATTCAGGGAATTCGAATCTGTCTTCTCGATCTTAAGTCCCGCCGTTGTGATCAGTCCCGAGGAATATCCGGAGATCCATGCGGATGCCGTTGCCCTGATGCACCGGATCCGGAATGAGTACTTCGGCGCTTCCGCTTTCCGCGATCCTGCCATCTGTTCCTGCCTGCTGCAGCTGATGGTGGATGTCAGCAGGGTGTTTACATCCCTGCCCAACAAATTCACGGACATCAAGCCCACCAAACAGCAGGAATATATCATCAAGTTCATGAGCATCTGCGACTATGTCAACAGTCACTGCACCGAGGAGCTGAGTCTTGACGAAGTTGCCGCCATGAGCGGATTTTCCAAGTACCACTTCAGCAGGCTGTTCAAGGAATTCACGAATACCTCTTTCTATAAATATCTGAACGTTCGAAGGATCGCGCATGCCGAAAAGCTGCTCCTCGATCCGCAGCTCAATGTCACGGAAGCCGCGGTCCGTTCCGGGTTTAACAGCATCTCCGCATTCATGCGGATGTTTAAGATCATAAAAGGATGCACACCGACGGAATTCAGAAATCTGTATTCCAACTGACCCGTCCATGCAGCCCCCCTGAAATTTAAAAGATCCGGCAGATGCCGGATCTTTTTTATAAAAATCATTCCCGTAAAATTCAAAAACGAAGAAACGACCTTGGTTCGACCGTCAGTCGGTCTCCTTTATGTTCCAGATAAACCGTTATCCCGCCGGGATTGTAAATGATGTTTTCGTCCACCGTTGATACAAGTCCTCTGGCCGCCGTCAGATACTCTTTGATCTCAATGTTGGTGGCAAACCAGATCTCGTCCCTGACACTGATCCGTTTGCAGAACTCTTCGATCATGTCCCAGGTGTTTTCCCGCTCAAATTCAAAACTGTGTCCCCAGACATAAAGCAGGGTGAGCCCCAGCCAGTCCGGCGCATGCAGAAAATCATCCAGAAGGGAAAACACTTTATTGTGGTGGCAGGTCGGATTCCATCTCATAAAGTCCGTCGGAAGATTGAAATTCATGGAATCCTCCACGGTTCTGGAATACTCCATCCCCACCGCTTTTGCCACATCGACCAGTTCATCATAGAATTCGCCGAACGGATAGGACATGCCGCGAACGGGATAATGGCACAGCCTTTCCAGAGTCCGCTTGTCCTCAAGCAGTTCCGTAAGCATCTGCCCTTTTGTCAGTTCCGAAAAAAAAGGATGAAAATAACCATGACAGGATACTTCATGCCCTTCGTAAAGCGCTTCCACCTCATCCGGGAGAATGTAGTCCTCATCCCCGCCCGTTGTGCCGAGTTTCCCTGCGTTCAGATGGAATGTCCCTTTCAGATGATAGCGGTCGAACAGATCGACCAGCCGGCGGTCACACTCCGTGCAGTCATCATAGCTGAACGTCAGCGCTCTCTTCTTCCATTCCGGAAACAGAAAACGATATTTCTCCATGCCGCTGATCTCTTCCTGTTCTTTACTCTTCTTCATCTTCCTCGCTGGCGATCACGCCGGAGATCACTGCGGACACGGCTGAAACCACCACTGCCACAACGATCACGATAAAGACGATCAATACAAAAATACCCATAAAAACCTCCGTTTCATTTATGGAACGGTTTCCAACGATTCTTTATAAAAATAGTATACCCGCTTCCGATTTTCCGTCAAGTATGCAGTTAATGGTGACATTCTTTTTTCTTTTCATTTAGACCGTTTTATTATATGATAACAACGTAACAAAACACAGAAAGGAGAGACTCATGTATATCGGCGAAATACCGGACGGATCCTCGATCGAGATCAATGTCAGTTCCGAAGACAAAAAGCTCTCTCTGTGTACGTTTGCGCGCGCCCCGAAAAATCCCGTCGACGAAAAGATGATGCGTGATTTTTATAAAAAATACCGTTACGGGAGCGGGGTCCTTGCCGACGCCATCGAACGGGACGGCAAATATGTCGGCTTTCACCTGCATGAGCAGAGCAATCTCCATGTCTTCAGTATCATTGATAAAAAGCCCTACGCCTGGACCGAAGTCAAGATCATCCTGGCCATGTTCAAAAAGGAAACCTACTATCTGATCATGTCCAACCAGAACGCCAAGGAAACCAACCGCAGGGCAGGATACAGGCAGTGGGTCGGACATGACGGAAGCTTAAAGCTCGGTCTCGAACCCGGGTCGAGAGATGTGGTGATCAAGGATATCAGCACCGGCGGGATCGGGATCGTTGTGGACGGTGATGTGGCACCCCGTATCGGCGAGACCGTACACATCACCTATACGGACAAAGTCATGACCAGCAATGGTCTGCCCAAGGAATTTAACTTCAGTCTCAAGGCGGTCGTTGCCAGAAAGGATGAGACCATTCCGAACCGGACGATCATCGGCTGCATGTTCGATAAACCGAACGAAACCGTCGGCAAATACATCAACATGAAGCAGACCGAACACAGACAGCCGAATATGAGAAGATAACACGTTTTATACGTTTATACGAAATGAAAACGGGGACTGCCAAACGGCAGTCCCCGTGATTTTACTATGGAAGCTTTGTGAACTTATTTGTATAATTCCACAAGCTTTTCGAGATGTGCAAAGCGTTCCTTTGCAGCTTCTTCGGATTCCTTGAAGAGTCTCTCCGCTCTTTCCGGGAAAGGCTTGATGAGTCTGGTGTATCTTGCCTCGTTGTTTAAGAAATCCTGATAGCTTCCGTCGCCTGCCTTGGAGGTTAAGGTGAACGGATTCTTGCCTTCTGCCTTTAATGCAGGGTTGAAGGAGAACAGATTCCAGTAGCCTGCCGCTACCGCTTTCTTCATCTCATCCTGGCAGTGGTTCATGCCGCCCTTGGCAATACCGTGCAGTTCGCAAGGTGCGTAGCCGATGATCAGAGACGGTCCGTTGTAAGCTTCCGCCTCGGCAATGGCTTTGACGGCCTGTGCCGGATTTGCGCCGAGCGCGATCTGTGCGACATATACATAACCGTAGCTCATTGCGATCTCTGCAAGGGACTTCTTGCCGATCTCTTTACCTGCTGCCGCGAACTGGCAGACCTCACCGATATTGGAAGCCTTGGAAGCCTGTCCGCCGGTGTTGGAATACATCTCTGTATCGAATACCATGACATTGACATTCTCACCGGAAGCAAGGACATGATCCAGGCCGCCGAAACCGATATCATATGCCCAGCCGTCACCGCCGAAGATCCAGACGGATTTCTTGGACAGATAATCTTTCTTGGCAAGAATGCTCTTTGCATTCTCACATCCGTTTGCACTTGCCTTCTCAAGTTCCGCTACAAGAGCAGCCGTTGCAGGTGCGTTTTCTTTGGTGTTATCCTTGGTGTCGAGATATTTCTGCGCAGCAGCCTTGAATTCAGCGGTTGCTTTCTCACCGTTCATCATCTCTTCCACCTTGGCGATCAGCTGATCCCTGATGTACTTCTGACCGATCTGCATGCCCAGACCATGCTCAGCGTTATCCTCGAACAGGGAGTTGGACCATGCCGGACCCTTCTTGGAGTCTTTGTTGACCGTGTAAGGAGAGGTTGCGGCCGGGTTGCCCCAGATCGAAGAACAGCCTGTTGCATTGGAGATGAACATCTGCTCGCCGAAGAGCTGTGTGATCAGTCTTGCATAAGAAGTTTCCGCACAACCTGCGCAGGAGCCCGAGAACTCAAGCAGCGGCTGGTTGAACTGGGATCCCTTCGGTGTGAAATCGGAAAGACCGATGTCCTTCTTGCCGACATTTGCAACCAGGTAATCGAATACCGGCTGCTCTGCCGCCTGGGATTCCTGCGGAACCATTTCGATCGCGGAAGTCGGACATACCGTTACACACTCGCCACAGCCCATGCAGTCGAGCGGGGAAACGGTCATCGTGTACTTATATTCGGAAGCTTTCGGCTTCGTGTCAGCCAGTTTGATGTTTTCAGGCGCTGCCTTGACTTCGTCATCACTTAACAGGAACGGACGGATCGTTGCATGCGAGCAGACAAATGCACAGTTGTTACACTGGATACATTTTGCAGCATCCCAGCAGGGAACCGTAACAGCGGTACCGCGCTTCTCGTATGCGGATGCGCCGGTTACAAACTGTCCGTCTGCATTGTCGGCAAAAGCGGAAACCGGAAGGCTGTCGCCGTCCATCTTGGAGATGGGCTCGAGCATTTCCTTGACAAGTTTCACAACTTCCGGACGGCCTGTCAGTTCCTTTGCGGGAGCATCCGGAGCCGGGTTCTTCCAGGAAGCGGGAACCTCAACTTTGTGGATGGCATCCAGACCTGCATCGATGGCCTTGTAGTTCATCTCAACGACTGCATCACCCTTCTTGGAATAGGACTTCTTGGCAGCCTGCTTCATGTAGTCAACAGCCTGATCGATCGGCATAACGTCTGCAAGTTTGAAGAATGCGGACTGCAGGATCGTATTGGTCCTCTTGCCCATGCCGATCTCGATCGCTTTGTCGATCGCGTTGATCGTATAAAGCTGAATGTTGTTGTCGGCAATGTATTTCTTGGCTTCCGCATTCAGATGATGATCCAGTTCCTCATCGGACCACTGGCAGTTGATCATGAATACACCGCCGGGTTTTACATCCTGAACCATCTTCATGCCCTGTGTCACGTAAGCGGGATTATGGCAGGCAACAAAGTCAGCCTGATTGATATAGTAGGAACTCTTGATCGGGTTGTCGCCGAAACGCAGATGCGAAATGGTGATACCACCGGTCTTCTTGGAGTCATACTGGAAATATGCCTGAATATATTTGTCGGTATGGTCACCGATGATCTTCGTGGAGTTCTTGTTCGCGCCAACGGTACCGTCGCCGCCAAGACCCCAGAACTTGCATTCCTTGGTTCCCGGTGCGGAAACGATCGGAGCCGGTTTTACTTCCGGAAGGCTTAAGTTTGTAACATCATCCACGATACCGATCGTAAATCTGGGCTTCGGATCAGCCTTCTCCAGCTCGGTAAATACTGCAAATACGCTTGAAGGAGGAGTATCCTTGGAACCGAGACCGTAACGGCCGCCGGTTACGATGATGTCATTCATGCCTGCTTCGTGCAGTGTGGTGACAACGTCCAGATACAGAGGATCGCCAAGAGCGCCCGGCTCTTTGGTACGGTCTAAAACAGCGATCTTCTTAACGGTCTTGGGCAGAACCTTCAGCAGAGCTTTCGGTGCCCACGGACGATACAGACGGACCTTGATCAGGCCGACTTTCTCACCCTTTGCGGTCAGGTAATCAATGACCTCTTCCGCAACGTCACAGAAGGAACCCATGCAGACGATCACGCGCTCTGCATCCTCTGCGCCGTAGTAATTGAACAGATCGTAGTTGGTCCCGATCTTCTCATTGACTTTCTTCATGTACTTCTCGACTACAGCCGGAAGTGCATCATATGCTTTGTTGCAGGCTTCACGATGCTGGAAGAAGATGTCGCCGTTCTCGTGAGAACCTCTTGCCGAAGGATGTTCCGGATTCAGCGCATGCGCACGGAACTCGGCAACCGCATCCATCGGAGTCATTTCTTTCAGGTCTTCAAAATCCCAGGTCTCGATCTTCTGGATCTCATGGGATGTTCTGAAACCGTCGAAGAAGTTAATGAAAGGAACCTTTCCTTCCAATGCCGCAAGGTGTGCAACGGGAGCTAAGTCCATGACTTCCTGCGGATCGGATTCGCAAAGCATTGCAAAACCGGTCTGACGGCAGGCATACACGTCACTGTGATCACCGAAGATATTCAGTGCATGTGTTGCGACCGTACGGGCGCTTACATGAAATACGCTGGGCAGCTGTTCGCCTGCGATCTTGTACATATTGGGGATCATCAAAAGAAGACCCTGAGAAGCGGTAAATGTTGTCGTCAGCGCGCCTGCTGCCAGAGAGCCGTGAACGGTTCCTGCTGCGCCTGCCTCAGATTCCATTTCCACAACCTTGACCGTGGAACCGAAGATGTTCTTCAGACCGGTTGCCGACCACTGGTCGACCATGTCTGCCATCGGGCTCGACGGGGTGATGGGGTAAATACCGGCAACTTCCGTAAACGCATAAGCCACATGCGCCGCAGCGGTATTACCGTCCATAGACTGTTTGTTTCTGGGCATATTGTATTCCTCCTTTTATTCTAATGGGTTAGACCCACGCATTCCATGATATTTTAGCACTTTTCATAAGGTAAAACAATCAGAAGAACTCTGAAAAAAGCATAAAAAACCGGTTTGTTCTCAAATTAGTGCAATGTTTGCCGGCTGCGTGCCTGTTTTGTTTTGATGTAACACTTGCAAGCTGCGTAAATACCCGCCATAAGCACGGAAGCGGCAAGCGTCAGAAGAAACAGCGGGGCAGAGAGATATCCTCTCTTCATAAAAAGTTCCAGGAAAAAATAGTGGATCAAAAAAACGCCGTTTCCGGTATATCTCAGATATTCTCCTATACTTTTGGGTATCCTCATTTCCAAAGCGATCGAAAACAGCAGGATCACCACCGGGATCGTAAAGACGGTGATGTCCTTACCACCGGTATGAAAATATACGATCAGGCAGATTTCTGCCACGGATAAGATAAAGGAAACAGACAGCCAGATGATCTTTTTCGGAAGCGTCCAATCTCTTCTTCCCGGCTCTTCCCCCTTTTTCCTTAACGCATAGCCGATCGAAATAAAAAGCGATCCCCAGAAGATCCCGTCTCTCGTGGTGACTTCCCCGATGACCCTGTGATGGACCTTCATGATGATGCTCTGCTGAAAGAATCCGAATGCCTGCAGATTTGCATAGGTATGTCCCATCAGCGCCATCAGAAACAAAGCGGCACAGATCGCAACGATGATCTGCCATTTTTTGACGGTTTTGATCAAAACCCAGACAAATGTCATGCACATGAGCAGCGTCGGAAAATACCAGAACGGCATGATGATCCCGCTCCGAAGTGCCGAGAAGAAACGCCATGGGCTAAAGATATCCTCATGGCAAAGAATTGCATAAATAATAGTAAAGAAAACATATTCCAGAAAAATGCGGGCAAAGAATCCGGCAAACCTCTTCACATCTTCTTTCAGAAAATACCCCGTGACCACAAAGAAAAACGGAACCGCCCAACGGGTCAGGATCCTGACCGTATAAGCATCCGTAATATTCTGATATTCCATAAAGGAATGGATCGCCACAACACAGAGCGCTGCAACAAAACGCACCGCATCTATTCCGGTGATCATCCCCTGTTTTTTTATCCGGTCTTTTATCTGTTCTTTTATCCGTGCCTTGCCTTTTTCCATCTTTCTCCGGCTTTCTGTTCTCCCGTTTCTCATAGTTTATATGGTTACTTTCAATGCGTCAAACATTTCTGCTATAATGATCCTACAGAGGTAAATCTATGGACAGGACCGGCAGAACCTACCTTGCGATCGATCTGAAATCTTTTTATGCTTCCGTGGAATGCGTGGAAAGAGAACTCGATCCGCTGACGACCAATCTGGTTGTGGCGGACAGTTCGCGTACGGAAAAAACGATCTGTCTGGCAGTCTCCCCTTCCCTGAAAAAATACGGGATCCCGGGACGGGCCAGACTCTTTGAAGTCGTGCAGAAAGTCGATCAGCTGAACAAAGGCCGCGCGGACGAAGAAAAGATCACTTACATCACCGCAAGACCGCGGATGGCCCTGTATATGGAATACAGCACAAGGATCTACAATCTTTATCTGAAATACGTTTCGGAAGAAGACATTCATGTCTATTCCGTGGACGAAGTCTTTATTGACATCACTGACTACCTGACTCTTTATGGGACGGATGCAAAAACACTTGCCGCAAGAATGATCCAAACGGTCCTTAATGAAACCGGGATCACCGCCACCGCCGGGATCGGTACCAATCTGTATCTTTGCAAGATCGCTATGGATATTGTCGCCAAGCACATCCCCGCCGATAAAAACGGAGTGCGGATCGCCGAACTTGACGAAAGATCCTACCGCGAACTATTGTGGGACCACCGGCCGCTGACGGATTTCTGGCGCATCGGAAAAGGCATTGCCAGAAAACTTGCCGCAAACGGAATGTATACGATGGGGGATGTCGCAAGATGTTCCGTAGGAAAGGAGCAGGATTATCAGAACGAGGAACTGCTCTACCGTCTTTTCGGCGTCAATGCGGAGCTGCTCATCGACCATGCCTGGGGCTATGAATGCTGCACCATGGAACAGATCAAGGCCTACCGTCCCGAAAACAATTCCTTAAGCAACGGGCAGGTTCTCTCCGAGCCCTATCCCTTTGACAAAGCCCGGATCGTTGTCTGGGAAATGACGGATGCGCTCGTCTTAAGCATGGTGGAAAAAGGGGTTGTCGCGGACCAGATCGTTCTGACGGTCGGTTACGATATCGAAAACCTGACCGACGAAACCAGAAAAAACGCCTACAGGGGCGAGATCACAGAAGACTGGTACGGACGTCTTGTCCCGAAAGCCGCCCACGGAAGCATCAACTTAGGCGGTCCCAATTCCTCTTCTGAGCGGTTCTTAAAAGCTTCCATGGAACTCTTTGACCGGATCGTGGATCCCACGCTTTTGGTCCGGCGCATGTATGTTGTCGCCAATCACGTCCGTTCCCAAAAAGCAACGGAAGCGGATACTTCCTCATTCGTGCAGCTGGATCTGTTTTCCGATTACGGGATGGGCACAGAGCAGAATAAAGCGCAGGGCATTTCCGCGGAAAAAGAACGCAAGCTGCAGGAAGCCATGCTTTCGATCAAGAAAAAATACGGCAAAAACGCGATCTTAAAAGGAGCCAATCTGCAGGAAGGCGCAACAGCCATGGAACGCAACAGACAGATCGGCGGGCATAAGGCATAAAGGTCATCCGGACAGAGATCTTTTGGCAGAAGGAAAAATCAAAAAAATGGGGAACTACGACGACATCATCAACATGGAACACCACACTTCCAAAAAGCATCCTCCCATGGATGTCATGAACCGCGCTGCGCAGTTTGCACCATTCGCCGCACTGACGGGTCTTGACGATGCGATAGAACAAACCGGCAGAGAACACACTTTTTCTGTGCAAAATGCCGAGGAACACATTCCCGATCCCGATCATTCAGATCAATAAGTCCCAAATTCGTCATTATGCACAATTATTTTTTTGTGATTTGTTTATATTGCACAAACCATCGGTTCTGCTATACTGATATCGTAGAAAAATGAAAGCAGAAAAGAAAGGAGAACTGAAACATGAAAATCACAAACATTCACAATGTAGAGAAATTTTTTGAAGTGATCGATTCCTGTGAAGGAAAGGTGGAACTCGTTACGGGTGAAGGCGACAGACTGAACTTAAAGTCCAAACTGTCCCAGTTCATCACTCTGACGAACATCTTCAATCCCAACGGTGATGTAAAACCGGAAATCCCCGAGATCGAACTGGTTGCTTACGATCCGAAGGATATCGACAAGCTGATCAAGTACATGATCGGTTAATCATTTTCCGGCTGCTGCTTGGTCAGTTGCGTAAAATACAGTTCGCGCGCCTTTTCATATTCCCTGTTGAAGGCAGAATCCTTGCCCTGATGCAGGGAAGAGATATAGGTATGCGCGATATCTGTCGTTTCGGGATGTACCCGGACAATGGTCGCAACGCCGATGTTCGAACAGGTATCCGAGATCCTTTCCAGATTGGTCAAGATCTCCATCAGCAGGATCCCCGCGCGGATGCTGCAGGTACCTTCTCTCAAGCGTGCCAGATGATTGTCATGCAGCGTATGGATCATGTCATTCATCACTTCTTCAAGCGGTTCGATATGGTACGCACTGTCCTCATCACGCTTTTCAAAGGCCGTCTTGGCATATTCGAGAATATTGTTCAAAAGCAGTCTTGTCAGCGCAAGTTCTTTAAGCGCTGTCTCTGTAAATTCAACTTTTTCCTCGTATTTCTTTCTCGCCGCTTCGGCGATATATACCGCCGCGTCCCCGAGATGTTCAAATTCCGATGTCAGTTTATGATACTGCGTTAAGATCCGGATAAAGTGTTCTTCATTGATATGCGGCGACAGCTGCACCAGATAGTTATCCACGCAGTCCGTCAGATGATCGACATGTTCCTCGTTTTCAAGGATCTGCTCATAAGTTTTTTCATCATAATTCGTGATCAGCGAAAATGCCTTGTTGATCCCCTCATAAGACAGTTCAAACATGATAGACAACACATCATAGCAGCTGCGCAGGGCAAGTGCCGGCGTGGAAAAAAAGATCGGGTTTAAAGCATCGATCTGGGATGCATAAGGGTCCGCCTTTCTGGGCTCGTCCCTGACGATCAGATAGCTGAGCTTCTTGTACAGTTTTACGCTCGGAAGCAAAAGCACGGCCGCGCTTAAGTTAAAGACCGTATTGATGTTTGCGATCCCGCCCGAACGCATCGGACGGATCCAGAGCGCATCCAGAAATCCGAACCGGTGTATGATCTCCACCACAACGATCACCAGGACCGATTTAAAAAGATTATAAAGGATGTTCACCATCCCGACACGTTTGGCATCCGGTTTGGCACCGATCCAGCAGACGATCGCCGTTGTCACGCAGTCGCCCAGATAGATCCCGACGATGATCACATAAACGGTCCGAAACGGGATATCTCCGGCCATCGAAAAAGCCTGCAGGATGCCGACCGAAGCCGAGGAACTCTGCAGGACAAAAGCAATGCCCGCACCGGCAAAATAACCAAGAAACGGGTTGTCTCCGAGATTGGAAAACAGCCTGTCGATAATGCCGCTGCTCGTAAACGAGCTGACGGCGCTGGTCATGTTCAAAAGTCCGGAAAACAGGATCCCGAAGCCGATGGCGATACTGCCGAGACTGTCCGATTTTTTGAATTTGAATCCCATGATCAGCAGCATCCCGATCGTCAGCGCAAGGGGCGCTAACGTGGACGGCTGAAAAAACTGCAAAAACGATCCGGCTTCCGCATTGACATCAAGAAGCCTGATGATCTGGCCGGTAACCGTGGTGCCGACATTGGCACCGATGATGATGCCGAGCGACTGGTCCAGGGAAATGATCCCGGCAGCAACCAGACCGGAAGTGATCACGATCGTTGCTGTGGAAGACTGGATGATGGCGGTAACCGCCATTCCCAGAAAAAAAGCCTTGATGGGATTGTTTGTGACCTTCTCCATGACCACTTTCAGTGTTCCGGAGGAGCCTTCTTTTAAGTTCGTCCCCATCAGGCGCATGCCGTAAAGGAACATGGCAAGTCCGCCCAACAGGGAGATCACGTTCAGGACGATCGTCATGTGAAATCAATGATCTCCTTTTCAGGTTTTTTGGCGCTTTCAACCGATACCGCCTCCAAGACAGGTCCTTCCCCGCGGTATTCATCAAAGTATTCCTGTCTGACTTTTGCCGTAACGGTCACCCAGCTGCCTTCCTTTAACTCGTTTACCTTATCATATCTGCAGGCAAAACCCAGAAAAGCGATATCGTTGGCACAGCAGGTCATGGCCTGCCTGCCCGGGACAAAATACCCTTTCGGGAATTTCTTCGGTTTCATGACCATCGCAAGAAAAGAGATCGTCTTGCCTTCATATCTCGGAAGATTGTCAAGCGCATCGATGTACCAGACACCGTATCCGTTGTCATCCAGATCGATCCGGTCCGCATGCACGTCATAGGGCAGTTCTTCGTCCATCGTCACGTTGATCTCGCCTCTGCTGTCTTCAAAAATGATCTGCGCGTTCTGCGCGACAGCCTTCACATTGCGCTTGAAGTTCGCAAGATCCATATCCGCATTGCAGCGGTTAAAAATGATCAGCTCCGATTTACGCAGCTGTTCGATCAGCAGGGATTTCATGTTGGCAAAATAGCTGACAAACGTGGAGGCGTCGATCAGCGTGATCTGCTGTTCCATCGCCCACATCACTGGCAGCTTCATGTTCCTGAAATCCCACATGCCGTTGTATTCGATCACGATCCGCTCCGGATCGTACTTTTTGTCAAGCTCGATCAGATATTCGGGCGTGAACCGGTCTTCCTCATCGATCAGGACAAGATCCGTTTTGCTCTTTTTAAGAAGAGCCTCATCATATTCCTCTTCGCCTTCTTCGCACAGGATCAGCAGCGTGCGCCCCTGGATCCGGAAATAGGACTGCGCGAGCGTGTATGTGATAAATGAAGTTTTTCCGCTTTCGAGAAAACCGTTGATCATATATACGGGTTTCATGCAGCGCCTCCTTTATTTTTCAAACAGATGATGCAGTTTCTCTTCGTTCAGTTCGGATCCGATCACACAGATCTTCCCGGTTACATCAGGGCTTCCGCTCCGGATATCCGTTTCACCCGGCGTATAGTCAAAATAGATCCACTCATTTTCGGAAGCAACCATGCCTTTGGCGCGAAGGATCATCCCGTAATCCGTACCCTCATCAAACTTCTTAAGGATGTTTGCGATCTCATCCCGGCTGTATTTTGCCGGAGTCTCCAGACCGAAACTCGTGAAGATCTCATCCGCGTCATGATGGTGGTGGTGATGTTCATGCTCATGGTCATGGTCGTGATGATGTTCATGCTCGTGATCATGGTCGTGATGGTGTTCGTGCTCGTCGTGCTCATGATCGTGATGGTGTTCGTGCTCATGATCGTGGTCGTGATGATGCTCGTGATCATGGTCATGGTCGTGATGGTGCTCGTGATCATGATCGTGATGGTGCTCCCGCTCATGCTCCTCATGCGCGCGAAGGGCTTCTTCCATGAGCTCGCTCTCCAAGTCCGTAGCGCCCTCGATCGTCTTTAAGATCTGCGCTCCATCCAGTTCATTCCAGGGCGTCGTGATCACGGTAGCCTTATCGTTGTGCTCCCTGATCAGGGCAAGCACCGCGGAAAGCTTTTCTTCCGTCATTTCATCCGTGCGGCTCAGCACAACGGTTCCCGCATGCGCGATCTGGTTAATGAAAAATTCCCCGAAGTTCTTGATGTACATCTTTGCCTTTTTGGCGTCCACGACCGCAACGGCGCTGTTCAGTTCCACGTCGTCATGCTCGGTGGCGCCCTTTACGGCAGCCATCACATCCGACAGTTTTCCGACGCCCGACGGCTCGATGATGATCCGTTCCGGCGCATATTCCTTCAGAACTTCCTTCAGGCTTGCGCCAAAATCACCCACGAGGGAACAGCAGATGCAGCCGCTGTTCATCTCCCGGATCTCAATTCCCGCATCCTTTAAAAAGCCGCCGTCGATGCCGATCTCACCGAATTCGTTTTCGATCAGCACTACTTTTTCCGACGACAGCGCTTCTTTCAGTAACTTCTTGATCAATGTGGTCTTTCCGGCTCCCAGAAAGCCGGAAACGATATCTATTTTTGTCATGATATCCCTTCCTTTCCAAAATCCATTCCGATTTATTTTGCGCCCCAAATGCCATTTTGTCAAACATTCAGGCAAGCGTATAGCCGTTTTTGCCGCCCGCTTTGGTCTCTTTCATGGCCGCCTCCACGTTCCGGTACAGTTTTTCATAGTTTCCGCCATTGTCAATGGCGAACCCGACCCCGATCGAAGCCGTGATCCGGATCGGTTCTTCCCCTTCATTTCCGGGGATCGTCTGCGTCAGCAGCCGGTTCAGGGTCCGGCAGATCTGCAGCGCGGCGCGTTTGTCGTTTAAGTCTGAGACATAGATCAAAAACTGGTCCCCACCCGGGCGGGCGATGATATCTTTTCCTTTGAAGTTGTTCTTTAGGATCTCGGCAGTTTTTTTCAGCATTTCATCGCCGCCGTCATGGCCTTTGGCACGGTTGACAAGTGAAAAACCGTCCAGATCGAGAAGGATCAGCGCATCGATCCTGCTTTGCTCATAACAGTCGTCGATCATCTTATCGATCCGCTCCTTTGCGGAAACCCCGTGGAAGAGCCCGGTCAGGCTGTCCCGCTCGGACAGTTCCGCAAATGTCGGCGCATTGCTGATGTCTTCCAGGTATCCGATCGCAAGCGTTTCCGACGGATCCTCATCCGCATTCAGGGAAAATCGCACAAATCTGCCGCTTTTCGTTTTCAGGTTCACATTGATCGAGCGCATGGTCTCCGGGAAATCCTGTAACTGTACACGGAGCAGATCCACATACGCTTCATCGATCGTTTTCATCGCAAAGGCAGAAAGAAGGCCGTCATAGTGATTTTTACATCCAAACAGCTCCTGCATGGATCTGTCGGCGATCATCACATCCGTATCCGTGCGGTAATAAAAGACGCCGATCTCCTGGGCGGACACGCTTTTAACCAGGTCATCCACAAATGCCGTGTAATCCCTAAGAAGCACGCCGCAGACATTTTTCTCCAGAAAAAAAGCCGTGAGCACCACGAGTTTCTCCATGTTCTCAAGATAGATCCTGCGTGAAACCTCCTGCGAAAGACAGGCCGCAGGATACAGCAGTTCCTGCCACTTGGCAAGGTCCTGCTCATAGGGCTGCATCGCGGCATTCCCGTACTCGATCTTAAGGCCCGCTGCCTTCTGCTCCCCATCCGTTATGATCCTGCAGACGGCAAAGGGCAAAGGACAATATTTTAAGATCTCTGCTTTTGTCCACTTTTGAAACAGTCCCACGTTCTATCCCCCAAATATAAAGATCTCTTCTTCCCCGTTCAGGCGCTTAAGCCTTCGGAGATCCCGAGCAGCACGATCCCGGCGATCACGGTGATCACGCAGGCATACTGCGAAGCCTTCAGTTTCTCGTTGATCACGATCCTTGAGAGGATCACGGAAACGATACAGTAAGATGCAATGAGCGGAGCCGCAAGCATCGGACGGGCCGACATCGCAAAGACATAAAAGATCTGCCCGCCTTCCTCAAACAGCGCGGCAAAAGCTTTGTCTTTTTCCTGAAAAACAAACGGATTGTACGCTTTCTTTGTGCGGATCAGCATATAGATCCATGCGCCGATCCCGGCAAGCAGAAACGTGAAGCCGTAGAGCACCAGAACATCGATCTCGCCAAGTCCCAGGCCCGCTTCCCCGTCTAAGATCACACCGTCCGCCGCGGTCCCGATGGTGTCAAACAGGCAATAGGCGATCGGGAACAACAGCGCAAGGGCTGAAAATCTGTATTTGTTCGGTTTCTTTCCGGCAGGTTCCTGCGGATGTTCCAGACGGCGTTCCACGATCGCAAGCGCAACGACGCCCGCAACGATCAGCGCCGTGCCGATGATATCGATCACGCTGAATTCATCCCAGAAAGATCCCATTCTGCCGGTCACGGTGAAAAAGATCACCATCACGATCATCGAAAAGGCACCGGATGCATTCTGGACCGGAGAGATGATGGAAACTTCCAGATACCGAAGCCCCGCATATCCGATCACCATGGAAATGATATAAGCCAGCGAAGCCGGTGAATACTTCACCGCATTTGTAAGAAAGGAGGATACGGAAAAAGATGTTTCCGTAAGCGGCAGCATGATCAGGGCAAAGAGCCCCATGACCAGGCCCACCCAGACCGCGATCTTTAAGTGCGAATACGGATCGTCCTCATCCGTACCCTTTTTGTAAAACAGATCAGCCGTTCCCCAGCTCATCATCGTAACCAGTGACAGTAAAAACCAGCTCATTTCATTTCCTCTTTTTCTTATGTTTTATTTTGTATTTTTGCGATACGGTGTATCGGCAAGCGGAAGTTCCTGCCTGAATTTTCCGTCATAGCGGTAATATGCCAGGGCGCAGGCCGGTGCCGTCGGGATCATGCACAGTTCGCCGCAGCCTTTTGCGCCCAAAGATACCGGCAGTTTATCCTCTTCCTTCGGCTCGCACAAGATCACATCAAGTTCCGGCGCTAGATCCGCTCTCATGAATCCGATCGTTCCGAATTTACTCTTTGTATAACCGTCAATACATTCGAACTTCTCCGTAACGCCGTAGCCGATCCCCATGAGCATGCCGCCTTCGATCTGGCCTTCCACTGACTGGATATTGACGGGCGTTCCCACATCAAACGCGGAAACCGCTTTCGTGATCATGCCGTTCTCATCAAGAATGATGACCTGCGTACCGTAGGAATACGAAATATGGCTTACCGGATTTTCCTTGATCGCCCCGAGCGGGTCCGTGATCGCGGAGAATTCCCCGAAGAATTCCTCACCTTCGAGCTCGGCAAGCGTTTTCTTTTCCAAAGCCAGTTTCAGCTTCTCTCCGACACGCCTTGCCGCTTCCCCGGTCATGACCGTCTGACGGGAAGCCGTTGAGGTGCCCGCATCCGGCGTCCGGTTGGTGTCCGCGTTCTCAAAGACAAAGAGTGCGGGGTCGAGCGCCGTCACATGACAGATCTCCGTAAGCACCATCTGCGCGATCCCCTGTCCCATGCAGGAAGCGGATGTACGGATATGGATCTTTCCGTCTTCCACACTGAGCAATACCCTTCCGATGTCCTTCTTGCCCATGCCGGTTCCGGAATTCTTGAACCCGCAGGCAATGCCGGCATATTTGTTGGCATAGAACACGTCCTTGACCGCGTCCAGACAGGCTTCCATGTTGGTGTTCGGATCCGCCGTCTGACCGTTTGGCAGGATATCGCCCGGCTTGATCGCGTTTCTTCTGCGGAATTCCCAGGGATCGATCCCCACCATTTCCGCAAGCAGATTGATGTTCATCTCCGTTGCGAAGCAGCTCTGCGTCACGCCGAAGCCCCGGAACGCGCCCGAAACCACGTTATTGGTATAAACGGACATGCCGAAGATATCAATGTTCTGATAATTGTAAGGTCCCGCCGCATGCGTGCAGGCTCTGTGCAGGACCGGACCGCCAAGCGACGCATAGGCACCCGTATCCGCGATGATGATCCCTTTCATGCCCGTCAGGATCCCGTTCTCGTCGCAGGCCGTCGTGAATTCCATTTCCATCGGATGGCGTTTCACATGATAAGCCAGAGATTCCTGTCTGGAGTATTTGACTTTCACGGGACGTTTCGTCACCCAGGCAGCAAGCGCGGCATAGGGCTGCACGCTCATATCTTCCTTGCCGCCGAATCCGCCGCCCACCAGCGGCGCATGGCAGTGTACCTTTTCAAACGGGATCTGCAGCATGGTCGCGCATTCCCGCTGCACATCATAAATGGACTGGCTCGTGGTATAGATCAGCAGTCCGTCATCGCCCTCCGGGCAGGCCACGCAGCATTCCGGCTCCATGAAGCCGTGCTCCTGCCAGGGCGTTTTGTATTTTCTCGTGACAACATATTTCGAATTTCTGATCGCGCTGTCGGCATCCCCGCGCACCAGATTGGCGCGGCTCATCACGTTCCCGTCCGGATGGATCAGGGGTGCATCGCCCTTTAAGGCTTCAAACGGCGAAGTGATGGGTTCCAGTTCGGTATAGTCGACCTCGATCAGCGCAAGGATCTCATCCAGCGATTCCTGTTTTGTGGAAACCACGACCGCAAGCACATTTCCGACATACTTGGTGATGTCACCAGGTCCCATCATCACATCCCAGTCCTGCTTCAGATGTCCGATGATGTTATAGGGCACATCCTCCTTTGTCAGGATCTCCACGCAGTCCGGATGCGTAACCGCCTTTGCGGGATCGATCGCATTGATCTTTGCCCTCGGATATTTCGAATACAGGCATTTAGCGTAAAGCATGCCGGGCAGAACGATATCATCCGTAAAAATCCCGGTCCCGTTCACTTTTTCCTTCGCATCGATCCGTTTTGCGTGCTCGTTCATATGAAGCGACTTTTCCGGTTCGGGGATCGGCCTCTTCTCCCTGAAGAAGTCCGCAGCCAACAGGATCGCATCCTCGATCTTTTTGTATCCCGTACAGCGGCAGAGGTTTCCCCTGATCGCCTGTTTGACATCTTTTCTCGTCGGATTTAAGTTTACATCCAGCAGGCTCTTGGCACTGATGATCATTCCGGGAATGCAGAAGCCGCACTGCACGGCGCCGGCCTGTGCAAAGCAGTGCTCGTACACCTTCATTTCTTCCGGATCGATCCCTTCCACCGTCAGGATCTTTTTATCCGCAAGCTTTGAAAGACTCGGCACGCAGGCTTTGACTTTCTCTCCGTCCACGAGAACCGTACAGGTTCCGCAGGCCCCTTCCGAGCAGCCGTCTTTTGCGGCCGTAAGATGCAGATCGTCTCTGAGAAAACGCAGCAGTTTCTTGTCGTGCGCGCTCTCGTATTCCTTGCCGTTGATATTGACCTTGTACATAGTCTCCCTTTCTTCAGATCAGTTCCAGAAAATCACGCAGCAGATTTTCACAGACGGCTTTTCTGTATTCCGCCGATACACGGCCTCTGGTGAGCACCATGTTGTCCATATATGCCTTTATGTAAGTCTCTCTCAGTTCTTTCGCTTCTTCGACGGTTTTTCCCAGCATGGTCTTTTCGATCTCTTTGTATCTTAAGACCGTATCCGCCACGGCGCCGAAAGCGGCCGCGATCCTTTTGATCTTTCCGTCCTGTGTATCCACGATGCCCGCAAAAGAGATCCGCGAGATCGCCAGCGCATTTCTTCCGCCGACCTTCTGATACGCGTATTTTTCGATCTTTTGTTTCGGGATCAGGATCTCGGCGATCAGTTCGTCATCCCGCAGGTCCAGATCCCTGCGGCCCTTATAAAATCTGTCGACGTCAACGATCCGCTCTCCGTTTACGGACAACAGCCTGATCTTTGCATCCATGACATATTCGATCAAAACGGAATCTGCCTTTGCGGAGCCGTTTCCGAGGTTTCCGCCGAAGGTCCCGGCATTGCGGATGGCGGGCGCAGCGATCTTACTGACGGCTTCCTTCATAAGCTCCGGCACCAGTTTGTTTTCCAATGCCTGTGTAAAAGTCACCCCGGATCCGATCCTGATATATGCTTCGTCCTCGAGGACCTGCTGCAGTTCTGCAACACGGTTTATGAACAGGTAGCTGACATCTTTTCTGTTTTCAACCATCAGGTCGGTTCCGCCGGCATAAGGGACCGACTGGGTTTCCTGACGGAGTTTTAATGCTTCCTGAAGCGTTTTCGGTGCATAGTTTACCATAAGCCGTCACCCTCCTTTGCCGCATTTTCCACCGCGTTTACGATCGCGTTGTAACCGGTGCACCTACAGAGATTCCCCGACAGGCCTTCCCGGATCTCATCTGTGGTCGGATGCGGGTTTTTAAGAAGCAGCGCATGACTTGCCATGACCATGCCCGGAATGCAGAAACCGCACTGTACGGCAGACAGCTCGCCGAAGGCTTTGCTTAAGGCTGCAAACTGCTTCGTCTCACGGAATCCTTCCAGTGTCAGGACATGTGCTTCTTCGATCGAGCCCATGGCCACGCAGCAGGAATTGTATAAAACATCATCGATCAATACGGCACAGGCGCCGCATTCTCCTTCTTTACAACCGCATTTGACGCTTTTGCAGTCAAAATCATCCCTCAGCACATCCAGCAGGCGGGCGGCAGGATCTCCCTCATGGGAAACAGGTTTTCCGTTCAGGTAAAAGTTCATTTTCCCACCTCCTTCATGATCTCAAACAGCGTATCCTCGGCGGTAAAGGGCGCATGGTTCAGTCTGTGGCCTTTGCCGAGCGCCTGTTCCATCGCTTCCACATAAGCGCCGGGCACACCGACAAGCGGCAGCTCTCCGGCTCCCTTTGCGCCGTACGGCCCGTAAGGATATTTTTCCACATGGAGCAGACATTTTAAGTTGGGAACGTCCTTGGTCGTCGGGATCAGATAATCGGAATACGAATTGTTCCGGATCCTGCCCTTATTGTCATAATCCATCTTCTCAATGGAGGAATAGCCGATCCCCTGCAGAAGACCGCCTTCCATCTGTCCCATGACGATGTTGTAGTCCATCGGGGTTCCGACATCAAAGTTTCCGTAGGCGCCGAGCACCTTTGCGACACCCGTTAAGGTATCCACTTCCAGTTCTACGGCATTCACGCCCCAGGCGTAGGTCGGATAGGCATCTCCTTCGAATTTATCCAAATGGAAGGGGATCAGAAAATCAGGTTCTTTGTAACGTTCTTCCACTTCCTGCTCTTCTCCGTCTTTCCAGATCTCTTTCAGCTGCACGGAAGCTCTTCTTAACAGTTCGCCGACCGTCATCAGCGATCTGGAAGCCACGGTCGGCCCGGAATCCGGGACCCTGGCCGTATCCGGATGCTCGAAGAACACATCATCAAACGGAATGTTCAGTTCATGGGAAACGATCTTGCAGAATGTTGTCCGAAGCCCCTGTCCGATCTCTCCGTTCGAAGCTAAGATCTCCACTTTCCCGTCCGGATATTTGTGCAGTCTTGTCACGGCTTTGATCAGATCCCTTTCACCGGAACCCGTAAATCCCGCGCCATGAAAATACATGGACATGCCGATCCCGCGGCGGAATCTTCCTTCCTGGGCTTTGGCATATTCTTTACGCTTCTTCCTGTAATCGCAGACCGCATCGATCTCGTTGATCATATCCTGCACGGGAACCGGGAAATGATACTCGCCGCAGGTGGAAGTCGGATCCCCCTGCTTCACCAGATGCGCTTCCTTAAATGCAAGCGGCTCCACGCCAAGATCCTGCGCGATGTGGTTCATCAGCAGTTCGATCGCAAAGAAGGTCTGCGGTGCGCCGAATCCTCTGTAAGCCCCGCATGGAGAAGTGTTTGTCTTCAAAGCCCTGCCGGTCACATGGATATTCGGAACATTGTAGATCCCCGGCGCTGCGATCAGGCCGCGCTGCAGGACGACCGCCGACAACGTCGAATACGCACCCGCATTAAAGATCACATCAATGTCCAGCGCCGTGACTTTTCCATCCTTTACGGCCGCTTTGTAACGGCAGATCGAGGGATGGCGCTTCGAGGTGTATTCCATGTCTTCTCTTCTGTCAAAAACACATCGCACGGGCGCATTTGCTTTCCTTGCGGCAACGGCAACCTCCGTGGCTAAGATCGAGGGAAAAGCTTCCTTCCCGCCGAATCCGCCGCCGGTCACATCCTGCAGGATATGGATGTTGTCCGTACCCAGTACCCGTTTGACCGCGCCGTGCACATAATAGCAGCACTGCATGCTGCCGTGTACGAACATCCTGTCAAGGTCCTCGGGTTCCGCCATCATGCCCTGTGTCTCCAGATAGGCCTGTTCCTGATATCCGGTCTCAAATTCTTCATCAAACACTTTGTCTGCTTCCGCAAATGCTTTCTGCAGATCTCCGTGTCCGTATTCATAGTTAAAAAACGCTTCGGTGCTTTTTCTCAGATCCAGCACCGGCTCCAGTTCTTCCAGTTCCACGTTGATGCCGGAAAGGATCCTGTCCACTTCCTTTGCATCGGGACCGACGACCATGCCGATCGCTTCACCGATATACTCGACCGTATCACGGCAAAACACCGGCATATCATCCAAAACAATGTTGACATTGTTATCCCCCGGAATGTCACGCGCATCCACGTAAAAGTACCCCTCGGGAAGATCGGGAACGCTCACCGAAAGGACTTTTGCACGTGCGGTTTTGGAATGCAGGATCTTTCCGGTCAGGATCTTTCTGCCGTCTTTTGCCGTGTTGTAATCCGCGACATAAATACTCCGGCCTTCCATCTTCGCAGCGTGGTCTTTTTTGACTACAGACTGACTGATTTTCTCCATAGGATCGCATACCTCCTCTCATGGTCCGGTTCCTGTCATTATTTTATCAGAAAGTGTATATGGGCTCAAGCACACAGGCGCGGTGAAAATCAATACCAGGCCTTGATCTGTTCCGACGGGATCTCGAAGTGCTGGTAATCCTTTTCGTTCTTCCAGGCGCCGCCCCAGTTGAATCCGTTCTCGGTAAACAGTTTGTAAGCCAGGTCGTTCTCATCGATCTTATAGTCAAAATCAAGGCTCCGGTCCGCATACTGTTCCCCGTTTTCGGGCGAGACAACCTCAACGCCGTTCAGTTTATGCACATAGGGGTTATAGAGCGGATTGAGATCGATCGCAAGCCCTCTTCCGTGTTTGGAAATGTGATTCGTCCCCTCCACCACTCTGTAATTAAAACAGGAGGTGTTGTTGTCCGCCATGGACAGGTCATCATCGGCCCCGTACTCGTCCACCAGGCGGATCTTTTCGATCGGATAATCCGCTTCGTAAAGTTCCCGGAAAATCTTCAGCACCGTATCCGCGATATGCACATTGACGACCAGCTCCCCCTCTAAGGTCTGTCCGTCAAGCGTCTTATGCAGAACATGCAGATACCTTAAATCCTCTCTTGGCAGCGTACAGTCGTCCTTGAACGATTTCCCTTTGATCCGCATAAAGATCTCATCCGTGATCTCAGTGATATAAAAAGCATCTTCCGGGTTGCTCAGCATTTCGGTCTCCTCTGTTTCCAAACTGTCTGCCGTCATTTCAGGCTCTTCTGTTTCTGTTATTTTTTTCTCCGGCGCGTCCTCTTTGGTGACCTGAATGACCGGAAGCTCCGCCTCCGCGGGTTTTGTGTCCGCCCTGTCATTGCCACAGGCGCATAAAAGCCCGAGCAGCACACAGAAAACCGGCAGGATATGCAAAGATCTGTTGTCCTTCATCATTCTTCCTTCCACATATTTTATTGCGGCATCCGGTGATCTTTACGCTGAAAAAAGGTGCCCGAAGGCACCTTCCTCAATTCGATCAGGATCTTTACCGCAGTTCACTCATCTCCATTACGAGATCATCATGAAAATCATCCGTCTTCTTGCATTCACTCTGCGGCATACATGACGCCTGTCTGGTCAGACGTTTATAAATGGAATTCACAAAAACACCGCCGATCGCGCCGGCCATAAAGGCAGCTAAGATCATCAGGGCAACCTCAAGTATCGTCAGATCTGTTTTCTTCTGCATCGCATTGCCTCCTTGGATTGATACCCCTTGCTCCCCTTTGCTGAAATTATAACACGAACCGGCTTCCCCGTCACGAAAAACTACCACTGCTCTTTACTTGGATCTTTTCCTGCGGTCTCTTTCTCCGGAATAATGGATCCGCTTTTTCTCATACATCCCTTCCTCGGCATGCGTGATCAGAGCGTTCACATTCAGGCCTTTGATCGCTGCCGTTGCCACACCGACCGATGCGCTGTAATCCTGTTTCTGAAGACGGGCCTCAAAAGAAGCGATCTCTTTCTGCAGCTTCTCCTCTTCCTTGTCGAACAGAAAGACCACGAATTCGTCCCCGCCGATCCGGAACGCATTGTCATCCGGCCAGTAATGCACGATCGCTCTGCTGACATATTTAATGAGTTCATCGCCGGCAAAATGGCCCTTGCTGTTATTGATGTCTCTTAATCCGTCGACATCGATGAAGATACAGCTGATCGTATTATTTTTACTCTTCGAAAATTCCTTGAGGCGGCGTTCATAGCAGTGTCTGTTCCTGATCCCGGTAAGTCCGTCCCTGTCACGCTCCTTGATCGCTTTCTGGTAACGCTCCTGCTGCTTGATCTCTTCACGGATCGTCTCGTTGACGTCACGGAAGGCCATGACAAAATGCAGTTCGTCATCGGATCCCTTTGCCCTGGCGTAGCAAATCTGCGTGTACTTTAACTGCCCGTGTTCCTGTACCTGTCTGAACGTCACGGTATAAAGATCGTTTTCCGGAACACGTTCCGTCAGCGTATCAAAATCGGTGTCCTTTTCCACTCTGCTCTGGTCGTCCGGCGCCACATAACTGTCCACGAATTCCTGCATGGCATAAATATAGTTGTCCGTATCGGTAAATGCCTTCACGATCTGTCTCTCATAGGAATCATCCGCCGAACGGTATAACTCAAGCGATTTGTCCGGATGGACCAGCCAGACCGTATAGTATTCCCGGCTCATGCCGTCTAAGAGAGCAAGCTGAAAATCCTTCTGCTTCTTGTGTTCCATTCTCGAACGGATCTCTTCATCCTTGACGGCAAGTCCGAGCACGACGACCAGCGAAGAATCCGGCTGTTCGATCTTAACGACTTTCATTTCACAGTACTGATTGTCGCGGTTTAAATAGATCTCCGTAAAAGAATCCTGTTTTTTCAGTTTCTCGCGGAAATAGGTCTTGGTGAATACTTTTTCCATCCGCTCTTTTTCGCTCGGATGGACTTCTTCCTTAACAAATGATGCACTGGCTTTTTTGAAATTCTTCCGAAAAAGATCTTCCCCAAACAGGCTGATCATCCGGTTACTGAGCTTATAGGGATTCGATTCGCCGGTTTCCATATTGATATAATAGACGGAAACGTATTCCCTGCTCAGCGCATCAAGCCCGGAGACATACCGCATGTCCTGTTCCCTTCTGGTCAGTTCGGTTCTTGCCTCAAGATCGATATCCATGCCTGCCACAACGATCCGGCGCGGCTTTTCATGGAGACCTTCCATTTTCGAGATCACGATCTTGTAATACTGGTATCCGCTCTCATCCGTCATTCTGCGGTAATGAAAGGCGACCGTCTTGTTATGCGCGAGAACGGTCACGATATTATCGATCTGAACAGAATTTAAGATCAGTTCCACGTCATCCGGGTGTACATAGGTGCGCACACAATCAGAAAAGCCTTCCAAAAGGTCCTCATGCCGCTTCATGATCTCGATGGTCTGCTCTTCTTTCGGATCTTTGATCAGACGATAGTCCCTGACATCCGTTTCCAGATCGTGATAATACAGGAAATAATAATCATTGGTCAGGAAATCAACGTAATCTCTTTCGATCTCAGATCTGACCGCTTCTTCTGCCTGTCCTTTTCGGATCTCGATCCCGGAAAATTTCATCTTCAGCCTCCAGATAGTGTGATGTGGTAACATTGTATCATAAACTTTACACAAGTAAAACAATAAAGCGTGAAAAATGCGATAAAAAAGCGGACATATGAAAATCATATGTCCGCCAGCTGATAACCGGTAGTTGGAATGATTTTTATCCCTTAACGGATCCCAGTGCCACACCTGCGATGATATATTTCGAAAGCAGGAAATATACCACGAACAGCGGAAGCACGGTAAGCGTCAGTCCAAGGTAGATGGAACCGAATTCCGTCTTATAGATATCGCCTTTTAACAGACTGACCATGATCGGCATCGTGTAGTTCTTCTTATCTGTCAGAAGGACCATGGGCTCAAACAGACGGTTCCAGTTTGTTACGAAACTGAAGATCGCCTGTGTTGCGATCGCCGGTTTCATGATCGGCAATGCGATCCTGTTGAAGATATAGAACTCTCTTGCGCCGTCTATTCGGGCCGATTGCACGATCTCCAAAGAAAGCGCAGGGATCATGTACTGTCTCATGAAGAATACCATGGCAGGCGCCTGGATCGCAGGCAGGATCAGCATCAGAAGGTTATTGGTCAGATGAACCTTATAAACCATCTGATAGAAGCCGATCATCGTTACCTGACCGGGGATCATCATGATCGCCATGATGAATGCAAAGAAGGCTTTTCTGAATTTCCAGTTATAAACAACAATGCCGTAAGCCGTAAGCGTTGAGAAATATACGGAGCAGGCTGTCGCGCAGATCGAAATGATCATGGAATTCATAAATCCTACGGCCGGGTTGAAACTCTTGCCCAGAAGGATCTTTAAGTTCTTCATCAAATACGATGAAGGGATCAGCGAAACGGCATGCTGCTGGATCTGTGTCGTGGAGCGCGTTGCGTTCACGATCATGACCCAGAACGGGAAAATGCTTAACAGCGCCAGAATGACGCAAAGGATATATACAACAATCAGATAACCGACGGAGGTACGTTTCTTTGTATGCATTATGCTTTCCCTCCTTGTCTTTCTAATTTCATTTTCTTTCTATACTCTTTTTCCTGTTTTCTGATAAGCTTGTTCAGTGCAACTTCATCTTTATCTCTCATGAGATAGAACAGGATCGCGGAGCAGACGCAGATGATCAGGAACATGATCATGCTGGCTGCCGCAGCACGGTTATACATATAACTGCCTGCAAATGCCTGGTTGTAAATGAAGCAGCTGGTCGTCAGTGTTGCATTATCCGGGCCGCTCTTTGTGATGAACAGCTGCGGGATATCGAACATCTGCAGACCACCGATCAGAGATGTTACAAGCGAAAACAGCATGATCGTTCTTAAGTTCGGAAGCGTAACGTGAATGAACTGCTGGAATCTTGTTGCGCCGTCCACTTCGGCCGCTTCAAAGATGTCCGGGCTGATGCCCAGGATGCCGGAAATGAAGACGATCATGGAATATCCGTACCACATCCAGAACTGAATAAATGCAACCACGCCTCTTGCGGTTGTCTTACTCTGCAGGAAGTAGATCGGATCCTTGGAAATGCCAAGTGATGTTACGATATCGTTCATCGGGCCCATCGGGTAACCAAAGAACGATGCAAATAAGATTGCGACGGTAGCCGCCGTAATGATGTTGGGCATATAGAACACTACTTTAAAAAAGCCCTGACCCTTGATCTTGCTCCTGGTGCTCGTAAAGATCGCAGCAAGGAGCAGTGCCAGAAGTACCTGCGGCACAAAGTTCAGGCCCCAGATCAGCCATGTGTTCTTGAAAGCTGTTCTGAAAGATCCGTTTGTAAGAATTGTTTTGAAGTTTCTAAACGGATCGCTGGTCAGGAAGTGAATTGCGGTATTTCCCAGTCCCTTCAGATCGGTGAACCCGATCACTGCCGTGTACAAAACGGGATACAACTGGAAAATCAGAAATGCAACCACGAACGGAATGCAGAAGAAATATCCGTATTTCGCATAACTGAGTCTTTTCTGTCTCATTTGGATCCTCCAATACTACCGGTTTACTTTCTCCGTATTATCAAAATACGGGCGGCGGAGAGCCTCCACCGCCCATACTTTTCATTAAATTTTGTTGAAATGATCAGAGATTATTCAACGATAACATCCAGGTTGTCACCAACGTTGGTCTTGAAGTCAGCAATTGCTGTCTCTCTGTCTTTCTCGCCGGATGTGTACTGACGAACAGCATCTCTCCAGTAGGAGTTGATCGTCTCGTCGTACTGAGTCAGGTTCTTACCATTTGCATACTGGTTAGCCGGAACGAATGCATCAAACATGTTCTGTCCGCCTAAGAAGTCAAGGGAACCATCAGACATAGCCATAACTGTACCGGAAGCTACGCAGTCCTTTGTACCGCCTTCGCCGTTCAGAGTACCGTTTGCCCACTTGTACTGTAAGCCATCCTGTGTGCAGTTCAGCGTGATCCAATCGATGATCTTACCAACAGCTTCTTTCTTTGTCGAATCCTTGTTAGCAAGAACCCATGTGCCGCCCCAGAAGAAACCAACCGGAGGTGCGCATACTGCCCAGTCACCGTATGTGCCTTCGCCAACAGCTTCGCCACCACAGTTCGGAGCCAGTGTGTAGTTGATCAGCCATGCAGGACCAAAGAATGCGAATACGCCCTTAGGACCTTCGTCCTTCATATCTGCGAACCATGCATCTGTCCAGTCCTGAGTATCATTGTGATAACCATTGTCTTTCAGAGTCTTGGAGTAGTCAAGGAATGCTTCTCTCTTCGGATCGATCGTCAGCTTGCCGTCAACGATCCAGCCCTGATCGGAGCTGTTCTCAACTGCGTGCCACAGATCACCGTCACCGGATACGATCGCATAACCTTTAGCTTTTAACTTCTCAGCTGCTTCGAAGAACTTATCAAAGTTCTGGGAACCTGCACCGATCTCAGCTGCAACGGTTTCCGGATCATCAGAACCGAATACGTCCTTAGCGATGGAACGACGGTAAATGAAAGCACCGCCTGTTGCCTGGTAACCAAGAGCAACTACGTCGCCGTCCGGGTTTGTTCCGATATCAACTGTGTACTGTGCAATGTCTGCATCCTTGATCTCAGCGTCAACATCGATACCAAGATCTTTGTAAGGAGCTGCATACTGGTAAGCATCACCCTGGGAATACTTCAGGATGAAAGCTGCCTCAGCTGCGTAGATATCAGGAGCTTCTGCGCCACCTGCTGCAAGAGCTGCATCCAGAGCGGGCTGATAAGCACCATCAGTTGTAGCAATGATGGTTGTGTTTACAGTGTAACCAAAATCAGGATTTGCTTCCAGGAACTTGTCAACCATTCCCGGGATCTCATCTGTGAAGGACCACAGATTGATTACATTGTCGCCTTCTGCCGGAGCTTCAGCAACTTCTTCTGCTGCTGCAGGCTCTTCAGCTGCGGGCTCTTCTGCTGCTGCAGGCTCTTCAGCTGCAGGAGCATCTGCTGCAGGTGCTTCTGCTGCTGCGCCACAGCCGGCAAGCAGAGTAGCAACCATAGCAACACTGAGTACTACGCTTAAAACTTTCTTCTTCATTTTGTTTCCTCCCTTGGATTTTTATATAAAGCATTATGCCTTATATTTGATACATTGAAGATGATATCACACTTCTTTATCTATGTCACGCAAAAAATTAAAAAATTATTCACAATTTATTCATATCTTTGTTCACAACTTGATCAATCGCCGTTTTTGTCCTGATCATACGGGTGGATCGTCTCGATCGTTCCGTCTTCCGAAATGTTGAGCTTCGTGTATTTCACACAGCGCTCGTGCGTGATCCCGCCGGAGAGTTCACAGTCATGGTAAAACAGATACCATTCTCCGCCGATCTGCACGATGGAATGATGTGTCGTCCAGCCGAGCACCGGCTCCATGATCCTTCCTTTATAGGTAAACGGCCCGTCCGGCCTGTCACCTTCTGCATAGCACAGATAATGCGTTGTGCCGGTGGAATAGGAAAGAACATATTTCCCGTTGAATTTATGCATCCACGGACCCTCAAAATATCTGCGGTCCTCATCGGATGCCTTCAGGGGCCGGCCGTTCTCATCGAGGATCTTTACATGCTTCGGTTCCGTGACAAAAGCATCCATTTCTTCACTGAACTGCGCAAACATCGGGCCGAGTGCCTCTTCATCGCCTTCGGGGCGGTGCGCATCGGGATCGAAACTTCCCGACTGCCACATTTCCAGCTGGCCTCCCCAGAGTCCGCCGTAATAGCAGTATGTCTTGCCGTCATCATCCACAAGGACCGCCGGGTCGATGCTGTAGCTCTTTTCGATAAAATGATCCTGCGGCTTGAACGGTCCCGTCGGAGAAAGAGACTCAGCCACGCCGATCCTGAAGATCCCGTCATGATCCTTGGCCGGGAACACGAGATAGTACTTCCCGTTCTTTTTGACACAGTCCGGCGCCCACATCTGTCTGCTGACCCACGGCACATCATCTTCCGAGAGCGCAAGTCCGTTATCCACGCACTCACTGTCCAGATCGTCCATGGACAGAACGTGGTAATCTTTCATAATATACTGGTCCCCGTTGTCATCATCGGGACAGTCATGTTCAAAATCATGGGAAGGGTAAATATAGATCTTTCCGTCAAAAACATGCGCAGAAGGGTCTGCGGTGTAGATACTTTTGATCAGCGGTTTTCTTTCATTCGGTCTTCTCATAGGATTCCTTTCTGAAAAAAACACACAAAGAAACGTCAGTTCCTGCTTCTGTAATATCTACTATATATTCCCGCAGACCCGCATGACTATATGATTATTGCTTTATCATTACGAATTCTTGCTATTTCTTATCCGTCAAAACACCGCTTATCTGTTCGCGCTGATCTCGGCTGACAGCAGATATACAAACGGGGTATTCCAATAGATCGTGACCTCGTTGGTGGAATAGCTCTGGCTGTTGTCCGCGTAGCACTTTGCAGGCGGCATGTCCGCAAGCACGGATTTCACATAGGAATCCTCCTTCGCCCCGTCCGGCCCGCCGACCAGCATGCCCGGAACCATCTTTCCCTTTGCAATACTCGGCCTGTGGTGCACATTCACGGGCGAGAGTTCTCCGTAGCCTGTCACAAAACAGTATCCGGTCGCATTCTGTCCGAGCAGATAGAGCAGCTGGTCATAGGATGCCTTCATCAGATCGTCTTTTTTGGGACTACCGTTCTTAGCGGCAAACAGCATCTGTCTTGCGTAGGCGCAGACGCTTAAGTTCGAACCCCAGCAGTAATTGTCTCCGAGAGCGACCAGATAGCCGTCGCTTTCGCTGTTTGCAAGATAGGTGAGCGCCTTTTCTTCCATTTCCTTTTCGACTTTGGCGCGAAGATCGGCATTAACGCTTGCGGGATCCAGGGACAGATAGGTAAGGTTTCCGTAGCTTCCCATGCCCTGCCAGCCAAAGCCGTGCAGAACGTAGAGATCGAGCAGTTCTTCCGCATACTGTTTATACTTATCCTCACCGGTCACCTTATAAAGTTCCGTGGCCGCCCAGAACATCTCATCCTTAAACTGGCCGTCCGGATACTCGCCGGTCGTGATCCCCTCAGGGTTCTTGAATCCGGTCGCGCTCTTATGTTCTTCCAGATATGCATAGGCCTTCTTGGCCGCAGCAAGGGCCGTCTTGGCGAATGCGGGGTCGATCTGTTCATACACCGCGGAAGCCTTTGCCATGATCGCGGCAAAATCACCGGTAGCCGTGTTGGAGACCGGGCAGATCACCAGTTCCTCTTTTTCCTCCTCGGGCATCACGAATTCGGGAAAATCACGGCAGGTCACTTTATGGTAGACGCCGCCGGACTTCTCATCCTGCATCTTCAGCATCCAGTCCAGTTCATACTTTGCCTCGTCCAGAATATCCGGCACGCCGTTTCCGCTCTCCGGGATTCCCAGATCATCGGCTTCCCAGAGTTCCGGAAAATCTTCATATGTAAGGAACAGATCCGCAACCGATGTCGCGCCCGCGACCACATATCTGCCGTAATCCCCGGCATCGTGCCAGCCGCCGCTTACATCTTTATATGTATCCGTTCCGAGGATCAGCGCCTTGGTATCATGGCAGACAGGATGGGCAAAATCAAGTGCCGCCTCCCCTGTCACCTCACAGCCGCACCGCTGTCTGTACAGCATCAGGAAGCTGTCTTTGAGCATCTGATCATAAACCTCTTTCCCGATCGCAAACGGGTAGGATTCATCGCCGTTCGATACTTTGACCGTGTATGTTCCCTCTGTCGTAAAGTCGGAAAAATCAGCCCGATAAACTTTCTCATCCGCATATCCGGCATCGACCGGACCCATCAGTTTCCCCTGATAGACTTCTTTCCCCGAAGCATCCAAAAGCACAAAAGTCCCGTCGATCCCCTCGCTTCTGATCACCGCGCTCTTCCCTGCCCCGGGCAGGAATCCGGCCTGGCTTAAGTTGACGTTTTTACTCATATCAACGACCTCCGATTTGACGACATTCGTATCGTCCAGCAGGATGACGGCAACATTGTCGATCGTGACAACGTGGGGTTCCAGTGTGGAAACATCCGCCGGGGTTCCCATATTGAAACACAGTCTCGGCGCCATGTCCGTTTCCTCTTCCATCGTGAACTCGTAGGAATAATGCTGCATCCCCGGCTTTACGACGGGCTTGTCCGCAAAGTATGCATGGTAATCGCCGCCGTTCACCTGCAGCCGCACCTCGATCTGCCGCTCCAGCGTCGTATCCAGGTCGAAGGAGAACTCATAAACGCCGCCTTCCTCCAACTTGAAACCGTCATAATAGATCTGTACGCCGTAATCGGTCGCACCGGCATTTTCTATGGAAAAAACACCCGCTTCTTCATCCGCAGACATTTCACAGGTGCCGCCGTGATTTAAGTAAGCGTTCCAGTTTTCCAACCCGTTGGAAAAATCACCGTTCATCACCATGTTGATGCCGACACCGGACTGCTTCTCTTCCGCCGCTTCTTCCTCTTCGGCTTCTTCCGTATTTTCCACGCTCTCTTCCTGCGCCTCTTCCACCGCCGCTGCCGTTTCTTCAACGGTTTCCTCTGCGGCATTCTCGCCGGCAGGCTGCGCCCCGGCGCAGGCCGTAAGGCCAAGGAGCATGGAGAAGATGAGCAGCATCGCTAAAGATCTGTTTTTTCGGTTTCTCATAAGGACCCTCCCTGTGTGATTTTTACACTCCTTTTTAGTTTAGCGAATCTTTATGCAAGTTGCAACATTGCGCCTTTTGGAAAAATACGGAACATGGTATAATGGAAGCGGTCAGGGTCCCTGCCCTATTACAGGCACGAAAACGGACCGAAACAGACAGATAAGGGGAATGAACATGAACAGATTTACCTGCGATCGCAGTTATGAAAATGACCTCAAGGAATACACGGAACAGATCCTGGAGAAATCCGGCGTCTCTTCGCAGAGCGCGGAGCGCGAGATCATGTGCATGGCGGATGAAGGAAACACCGTTGCCGCCAAGCTCTATGCGGATCTGGTCTTTTATAAGAAGGTTTTGCGCAAGTTTCCTTACCGCGACGCGTTCTCGCTCTACTTAAGATCGGCGGGCATCTCTGTCGACGATACCGGAAGTCTGCAGTGCAGCGGCGTTTCCTATCCGCTTTCCTTCTGGACGATCGGCTATTACCTCGTCAACTACCACAGGGAATCCGTTCTGCTCAAATGCGAACCGATCGGCCTGATCGATTCCATGTCCTTTAATGACCGTCTCGCAACAGCTTTGGAACTCGCTGCCGCCTGCATCACTTACATCAATGCGGCCGGTGCCATCAATCTGGTCGGGCGCATCCTGCGGGAAGCCGCACAGGACGCGGATACCTTTGCCGCACTCAAGCCCATGATCAACGAAACCATCGCGGACCGTGATTTTCCCGAAATCTCCTTAAAAGTCACTTCCTGCGAGACCGCCGAGCAGTGCGCAGCAATCGCGGAACTCTTCTTTGCAACGGCCGCGCAGGAAGGCTATGTCTATGCCTGCAACAACTTAGCCGCCAGGGAAGCAAACCGCATCATCCGCATGAGCCGGGACGGAAAAGATGATGAATTCTTAAAGGAATGCATCATGAAATATGTGCATTATCTGAAGATCTCTGCCGATAAATATGAGCCCTATGCAGCCAACCGCTTAGGACTCTTCTACATGACCGGCGAGATCAAAGGCAAAGCCGGCAAAGTCGTTGTCAGGGACTACATCGACCCCGCCCTGGCCAAGGATTATTTTACCAAAGCAACGGTTTATCCCGATGCCAATTCCGCCTGGTCGTTCTTCAATCTGATCAAGTATTTCCATAAGGATTACGACAACAACATCGAATTGCTGAACGAGCACATGGATTACATCAAAGAACTGAATCCGGAAGTCTACGACATCGCGATGGAACTCTAAGCCGTCCTTTTCAGACACCGGACAGAATATGCAGATTTCTGAGCATGCCATCCGTGATGTGATCATTCACCGCGTAGGCATGCTTTTCCATGTCCGTACAATCCGCATCCGAAAGCTTCTCTTCTTTCAGCGCCCGTGCGACCAGCGCCGCAATGTCTTCGATCATTTCTATCTTCAGGTTCCGTTTGTCCGTTTCGTTTCCGGATGAGATCAGAAATTCCAGGGATTCGGAAAGGTTTGACAGCCTCTTAAGATCCTTCATGGCGCGGAAACTCCACTTATAATACGGCATATATTGTCTGTTCAGCAGAAAGATCACGTGCATCGCGGCATCCGTGAACGCGTGTACGGCAAGCTGCGCAGCGCCCGTCTCATTCCGCTGTAACAGTCTCGGATAGTTATACTGCCCGGCCTGCCCCATGAGCAGCAGATAACCTGCAAGTTTCTTAAGCCTGATGTCCTCCGGAAAATAGGAAAGCCGTTCCCGGATCTTCGTAAATTCACCGTCACCGTCGTAGAACACTTCGCCGTTGACCGCTTCCAGAAGAGACTGCTCCGGCAAGCGCAGCCACTGCTCCGGGGTAAGATCTCCGTCTTTTTTTCCGCACTTTGCAATGAAAAAATCATCGCGCCTCAATACCCCGTGGCGGGAGCCGCCGACCGGGCTGATCCGGTTTCTCTTCACGTCCATGAATTCATCCGGCAAATGCGTATAGGCGCGCATCATGCGGAATTCCGTTTTGGAATCCACAACATCCTCTGCAGGCAAAAAAATACAGAAGCCCGGTTCAAAATCATGGTCCGCAGAGATCCCGTCATCATAGCCCAGGCACTCGGATCCGCTGCCCGTTAACCCGATGGCAAGATGCGGATACACATCCGCGAATTCTTTTTCAAGCTGCGCCTTCGCGCAGGTTTCGTAATAGGCTTTCGCCAGCTCCAGACCTTTCACTGCTCTTCCTCCCAAAACAGTTCATCGAGGGTTTTATGTAGCTGCCGGCAGATCGCGATGCATAAGTTGATCGTGGGATTGTAGTCTCCTTTTTCGATCGCATTGATCGTCTGCCTGGAAACATTGCAGCGTTTTGCAAGTTCTTCCTGGGAAAGGTCCATGGCCGCCCTTGCGGCTTTCAGCTTCAGATTCTTCATGGCTTCACTCTTTCTCCGGGGACTTTTCCCGGATCTGCTGAATGATCAAGGCTACACCGGTCAGCAGGAACAAAATCGCACATAACAGGTTTGTCCCGACAGCGCCGAGTTTTCCGTCAACGATCAGATTCCCGCTTTTGTAAGCGCCAAAGGCAATGGCAAAGTTCAGCGCCGCAATGATCAGAAACGCGATCATATAGCGTTTTCGGTTGTTGTTCAGGCCCCAGTACGCATCATGGAAGATGCAGTACAAGACATCCGCCAGAACGCCCACAAAAATACAGGAAAACGCCTGTGTGACCGGCTGCAGGGGAAGTTCGATGTCCATTGCCGCAAGCAGGATCTGAATGCCTGCCCAGACGGTCATGGCATAAAAACCGAACCTGTATCCGTTTCCTCTTAAGATCTGCTGCCGCTCATCATACTCTGTCTTCAGTTTCCTGTTCTTGTTGCAGATCACAAAGATCACTGCGAGCACGACGAGACCGATCACGACCCCCGTAAGGATCCCTGTCATTTTTCCAAAGTTGTATGCACTCATTTTTGTTTCCTCCTTCGATCCTGCGCCCTCGCCGGTCCCGGTTTTGCTTTTCCGGTTTTGCTTTTCCGGTTTTGCCCGGCCGGCTTCGGCACATCACATGTCAGATTTTGCTTACCATAATTCGGATATCCTTTACACAATATACAGCTCGTCAGACATTCTGTCAAGTATATTTTACATCTTATTTGAAAAGGTAAAAAAAACGGGTAAAAAAACCGCCGGTCAATAAGGCCGGCGGCTGAAAACGATCCTGTTTGTTAAGGTCACACCTTGGCATTTCCCGCAAGGATCTCCTTGTAATCCGCAAGGTTCTTACGGAGCAGTTCCGGCGTGTTAAGACCATATGGACATTTGGATTTGCATGCGCCGCAGTCCACGCATTTTTCGATCTGCATCATGTTATCCTGCCACTCTTTGGATAAGAAGTTCTCCGAAGGGGCACGTCTGATCAGCTGGCTCATGCGGGCGCAGTTGTTGATTTGGATTCCCACCGTGCAGGGCATGCAGTATCCGCAGCCGCGGCAGAAATCACCCATCAGATCCTTACGGTCTTCTTCGATAAATGTCCGGATCTCCTCCGTCATTTTCACATCTTTTTCAAAGAAAGAAAGCCATTCCTTCAGCTCCGTTTCTCTCTGGATCCCCCAGATCGGCAGCACCGGATACTGGCTCATAAAGGCCATGCAGGCCTCGGCATTCGTAAGCAGGCCGCCGGAAAGACCTTTCATGGCAATAAAGCCCATACCGGCTTTTTCGGTATCAAGGACCAGCCGGATCTCCCGGTCGGTCGCAAGGTAGGAAAACGGATACTGCAGGGTCTCATACAGCCCGCACTTTACGATCTCTTCCGCCACATTCAAAAGATGAGCCGTGATCCCGATATGCCGGACCTTGCCCTGCTTTTTGGCTTCCAGCATCGCCTCATACATGCCGGTGCCGTCCCCCGGTCTGTAGCACTGCTTTGCGCAGTGGAACTGGTGAAGATCCAGATAGTCCGTCCGCAGGTTCTTCAGCGTCGTATCGAGGTCCGTCCAAAATTTCTCCGGCGTTGTGGCCTGTGTCTTGCTGGAGATAAAGATCTTCTCCCGCATCCCCTCGAAGGCTTCACCGAGCTTTTCTTCACTGTCCGAATATGCTCTTGCGGTATCAAAAAAGACCATACCGCCCTCATAGGCACCCCTCAAGAGTTTCACAGCCGTTTGTTTGTCCACTCTCTGGATCGGCAGCGCGCCGAACGCATTCTGCGGTGTCCTGATCCCGGTTGTTCCCAAAATGATCTCTCTCATATGAATCCCTCTCCTGTTTTCATGACTGAAAATAACCCGGTCGATACTTCATTTTTATTTTACTTGAAATCCGAAGGATAGCAAACGGATTTTATCTCTTCCACCCGTTCTTTTAATTCCTTCGCATACAGAAAATACCCGTAATAGGAAAAGGACGGAATGCATTTTGTCATCACAAACGCCAGATTGCCGTCCCGTTTGCCGCCTGTATACGCCGCATTAAGACAGTCTTTTGCCTCCTCAACTAAGGATAGGATCCGCTCTTCGCCATCTTCTGCGCCGCACTCCTCCAGGATCAGGTCCGCCAGGTTGAGATGTGTGACCGCCATTTCCGGTTCCGTTCCCTCAAAACCTTTCAGGATCGATAAGGCGCGTTCGTAAAGCCCTTCTGCTTCCGCATAACGTCCGGCATCAGTCAGGGCAAGCGCCATGTTGTTGCAAAGGCCGGCCATGCGGGTATCTTCGACCGCATTCTCTTCGTAGACCATTTTGGCCTTTTCGTAGAGTGACAGCGCATCCTCCGTCATCCCGAAACTTTTATAGGCAGTGGCCGTATTCAGATAAGCCATCGCACCGCTGACCTGATCCGTCAGGGACAGCTCTTTCGTCACCTGTAAGAGACGGTCGCAGAATGCAAGGCCTTCCTCTTTCATCTCGCATTTCCTGCACAGTCCGACCAGTTCGTTTAAGATTGCAAAAGCGCTCCGGGAGTCCCCCAGAGCGTTTGCTTCTGCCAGCCAGTACTCCAGATGCCGCTTTGCATCCCCGTACCGGTCCCGGTTCAGATACGAATCCAGTTTTTCAAGAACCCTTGAAATTTCGATCGCCATATTTAAGCCTGTTCCACAAACTGCAGAACATCTTCCTTTTTGGCAAATCCGACCTTCTTGCCGGCCTGTTCGCCGTTCTTAAACACGATCATGGTCGGAATGCTCATAACGCCGAACTGTGCTGCAAGTTCTTCCTCTTCATCCACGTTGACTTTTCCGACGATCAGTTTGCCTTCCTGTTCCTCGGCAAGCTTTGCAAGTTCGGGCCCGAGCATCTTGCAGGGTCCGCACCAGGTTGCCCAGAAATCCACCAGGACCGGCAGCTCAGCTTTTAATACTTCCTGTTCAAAATTGTCTTTTGTGATCGTGATCTCAGCCATGATCTTCCTCCTTTTTCTTTTCTGTTGTTCATTGCTTTTATCTGTTCCGTGTTTTGATCCGTTTCATCCGCTAAGCCGGTAACTCTTACAGCTTCTCAAAATCCGCCGCGCCGTGTTTGCAGAGCGGACAGACGAAATCCTCGGGAAGTTCCTCCCCTTCATAAACATAACCGCAAACCTTGCATACCCAGCCTTTCTTGCCTTCCGTATCGGGTTTGGGTTTCACATTGGACTGGTAGTATGTATAGGTCATCGTCTCCCTGTCGGACAGCACTCTGGCTTCCGTGACCGTGCAGATGAACATGCCGTGGGTATCTAAATCCACATACTGTTCGACTTTTAATGACATGACCGCATTCACGTAATTGGGCAGCATGATCAGCCCGTTTCCGGATCTGGGCATTTCCTGTCCCTCAAACTTGTCCACGTTCCGCCCGCTTCTGAACCCGTAGTCCTCAAAAACCTTAAACGGCGCATCGACAGACAGGCAGTTGATGTTCATGATCCCGCTCTGCTGTACGATGTGATGCGTGTAATTCTGTTTGTTGATGCAGACCGCGATCCGGTTCGGGGAACTGGTCACCTGACTGACCGTATTCACGATACAGCCGTTGTCCTTTTTCCCGTCATTGGAGGTGACCACATAGAGACCGTAACCGATCTTAAAGAGCGCCGTCATGTCGTTCCTGTTGGCCGTTTCATCCTGCATCGCCAGATAGTCCCTGCAAAGTTCCTCTGCCATGGCCTCGATCTGCTGTTTGTTTTCCTCATTCATCGCCGACATGATCTTCACGGTCGTATCCGTGAACACCAGATCTTTACAGCCCTCGAGCTTTGCGCGCATGATCTTTGCTGCCTGCGGCGCCCAGGTGCCGTTCTCGATCAGGCCGACCGTTCTGCCCCGAAAGCCTCTTTCCGTCAGATGATCCAGGAACTCGCGCATGAACGGGAAAATATCGGCATTGTAGGTCGTCGTGGCCAGCACGATCTTGCCGTAACGGAACGCGTCCTCCACGGCTTCCGCCATATCGCAGCGCGCCAGATCATTGACCACCACTTTCGGACAGCCTTTTTCCTTTAATTTATCCGCAAGCAAAGTCACGGCCTTTTTCGTATTTCCGTAAACGGAGGTATAGGCGATCACGATGCCTTCGCTCTCCACGCCCCAGCTTGACCAGGTCTCGTAAAGACCCAGATAGTAGCCAAGATTTTCCGTAAGCATCGGGCCGTGCAGCGGAAAGATCTTTTGGATATCCAGTCCTGCTGCTTTTTTCAGGACATTCTGTACCTGCACGCCGTATTTGCCGACGATCCCGAAATAATATCTGCGTGCCTCGCAGGCCCAGTCCTCTTCCACATCAAGCGCCCCGAACTTTCCGAACCCGTCTGCGGAAAACAGGACTTTGTCAACCGCATCGTAAGTCATGATCACTTCCGGCCAGTGCACCATGGGTGCTGCTACAAACTGCAGCGTATGCTTTCCGAGTATGAGCGGAGCGGCTTCGCCGATCACAACGCCGCGCTCCAAAAGATCCTTCCCGAAGAAATTCTTCATCATCACAAATGCTTTTTCCGAAGAAGCGATCTTTGCATCCGGATAGGTGTTTAAGAAGTTGACGATGTTCGCCGAATGATCCGGCTCCATATGCTGCACAACAAGATAATCCGGCTTTCTGTCCCCGAGGACGGAAGCGATATTGTCCAGCCATTCATGCGTGAACTTTGCATCCACGGAATCCATGATCGCGATCTTCTCGTCCACGATCGCATAGGAATTGTAGGCCATGCCGTTCGGGACATCATACTGCCCCTCAAACAGATCGATCTTGTGATCGTTCACGCCCACATAATAAATGTCATCCGTCAGTTTGTTGTTTGCCATCATTTTCTCCTCTCTGTTTCTGCTCTTTATCGTTCTGTATTTTTATCTTTATGATAGGATGCTTTCTCTTGATACATTTGAAGATCGCGGATCAAAGGTCGATCAGCAGTTCCACCGGACAATGGTCGGAGCCTTCCGTTTCCGTATGGATGACCGCATCCTTCATCGCTTTTTCCAGATCCTTGGATACCAGGAAATAGTCGATCCGCCACCCCGCATTTTTCTCTCTTGCATGAAACCGGTAAGACCACCAGGAATAGATATCTTTTTTGTCCGGGTAAAAATAGCGGAAACTGTCGATAAATCCGGCATCCAGAAGCTGCGTCATCTTGCCTCTCTCCTCATCGGTAAAGCCGGCATTGTGATGATTGGATTTCGGATTCTTCAGATCGATCTCTTCGTGAGCCACATTTAGATCCCCGCAGACGATCACGCCCTTCTTCTCATTCAGTTTCAGAAGATAGGTCCTGAACGCGTCCTCCCATTCCATCCGGTAGGAAAGGCGTTTCAGTTCGTCCTTGGAATTCGGCGTATAGCAGGTCACAAAATAGAATGTTTCATATTCGAGTGTGATGACACGCCCTTCGTGATCGTGTTCCTCGATCCCGATCCCGTAAGAAACGGAAAGCGGTTCTTTTTTCGCAAAGACCGCCGTGCCGGAATAGCCCTTTTTCTCGGCATAGTTCCAGTAGACATGGTAGCCTTCTTTTTCCGTATCAAACTGTCCCTCCGACAGCTTGATCTCCTGCAGGGCAAACAGGTCTGCATCTGCAGCATCAAAGTATTCCCAAAATCCTTTCCCACACACGGCGCGCAGGCCGTTTACGTTCCATGAGATCATTTTCAACATGATTTTTCCTTTCAGACAGCCGTCTGTCTTTGATTTTTATCACGAAAGTTCTTTCATCAGAAGCCGTCTTGCCTCTTCCGTGGAGATGCCTCTTTTAGACGCGATCTTTACAAGATCCTCATACTCGATCTTTTCGCGCCGGATGCCGTACCCTTCGGAGATCTTTACGCGGAATACTCCGTACGGGCTGTCGATGTTTTCCATCCTGCGCTCAAGCACATGCCGTCTGATCCGTTCTTCTCTGACCCCGATGGTCGTTGTCAGCCGGAAAAGCAGGGACAGGAATTTTTCACGTTCTTCTTCCCTGATCAGTGCCGTAAGGATCGTTCCCGGCCTGTTCTTTTTCATGCCGGCATTTACCGTATATACATCCAGAGCGCCTTCTTCGAGCAGTTTTGCCGTCGCATAGCCGATGTCTTCCGCGCTCATGTCATCGATGTTGCAGGAAAGTCTTAAGACGCTGTCCGTGCTGCCTTCCGTTTCCCCCAGCATCACGCGCACGCAGTTTGCCGCCTCAAAATCCTTTGTTCCCATACCGTAGCCGATCTTTTGCACCTTCATGACCGGCATCGCGTCAAAAGCCGTCACAAAATGTTTCAAAAGCGCCGCGCCCGTCGGTGTGCAGAGTTCTCCTTTGATCTGCCCGGAACAGATCGGGACATCCCGCAGGATATAAGCCGTTGCCGGAGCGGGTACCGGCAGGATCCCGTGTGCACATGTTACCTGTCCGCTTCCGACATGGACCGGCGATGCGATCACTTTTTCCACGGACAGTTCCTGCATCAGCAGGCAGACCGCCGTGATATCCGCCAGGGCATCCATCGTGCCGACCTCGTGAAAATGGATCTCTTCAACAGGTTTTCCGTGCACGTGGCTTTCCGCCTCTGCGATCAGATCGTAAACGGCAAGCACATGCTTTGCAACCTCTTTATCAAGCTGCAGATGATCAAGGACCAGATGCCGGATGGTGTGCATGCTCTGTCCGTGGACATGGCCATGATCATGTGTGTGTTCATGGTCGTGATCATCGTGGCTGTGGTCATGATGATGTTCATGTGTATGGTCGTGCTCGTGGTCATGCCCGTGCTCGTGATGGTGATGATCGTGCAGGTGTTCGCCTTCTTCCTGCCCGTGCACCAGCACACGCATGTGCGTTCCCGTGATCCCGCACTTGACTGCGGTTTCCTTATGAAATTCCACACCCGGGATCCCAAGTGCATTCAGTTTCTTAACAAAAGCATCCGGATCGGGCAGAAGTTCCGTAAGCGCCGCACTCAGCATATCCCCGGCCGCGCCCATGCCGCAGTCGATATATAAGGTCTTCACTTTTTTCCCTCCATATGGTTGATCATCGAAGCCAGATAGCCGGCTCCGAATCCGTTATCGATATTCACGACAGAAACACCGCTCGCGCAGGAATTGAGCATCGAAAGCAGGGCGGAAAGTCCGTGAAAGGAAGCGCCGTAGCCGACACTCGTCGGGACCGCGATCACGGGGCAGTCCGCAAGGCCTGAGACCACGCTTGCAAGCGCGCCTTCCATGCCGGCGATCGCAATGATCACGGAAGCCTGCATGATCTCCTCTTTCTGCGACAGCAGTCTGTGCAATCCCGCCACACCGACATCATAAAGCCTTACGACATCATTTCCGAGAAAGGCTGCGGTGATCGCCGCTTCCTCCGCCACGGGAATGTCGCTCGTTCCACCGGTCGCCACAACGATCCTGCCGATCCCGTCCGGTTCCCGCATGTTCCCCGTAAATGCGATCCCTGCATTCTCATCATAGGTGACGGGGTACTTTTCATGGATTTTTCCGGCCGTTTCCTTCGTGATCCTGGTGATCAGGATCCTGTCCTGGCCGTTGTCCTTCATGGTCTCCATGATCTTTATGATCTGCTCCGTCGTCTTCGACGCGCCGTAGATCACTTCCGGAACGCCCTGTCTTACTTTGCGGTGCAGATCCACTTTTGCGTAGCCCAGGTCCGCGTAAGGCTCCGTCTTTAAGGACAGCAGCGCATCATCCACGGAGATGCTCCCGTTCCGGACACCTTCCAGGATCCGTCTGGTTTCTGTATTCATGCTCTCATTCCTTTGTTCTTTGACCGCTTCCTGCAGATGATCCTGCATCGCAGTCCGTTGCGGTTTGAAAAAGCGGTTCCGCATCTGCAGAACCGCTTTGCTTTTTTATTTGCTGCTCTTTCCAAACAAGGCTTTCTTCAGCACACCTCTCGGATCTTTGATCAGCAGGATCACCAGCCAGATGATCAGGCCGAGGGATACGACCGAAAGGCCCAGATAAAATTCATTCAGCATATCCGAAAGATCCGGATTGAAAAAGGCCATGCCGTCTTCCATGTATCCGAAGATCGCATCCACAAACCACATCACGGATGCGCCCCAGAACATCAGGGAAAGCGTCCCCAGCCGCATCTCATTGCCCGGAAGATTCCGGTACCAGAGGATCGTGCAGATGATGGCGGCTGCCACCGTCGTCAGTAATGTCATAATCTCACCTTCCTTTATTTTTCCTCGACCTTGCCGGCTTGTGATGCCTTTTTGGCAAGATAGTCCGCAGTGACCACCATGCAGCCCCAGACAGCGGTCACAAGGACTGCCATCAGCACGCCGGCCGTAGCCATCTCATGCAGCATTTCTGCTGCGGATGCGGGATCGCCTGCTGCCGTAAGGAACGGGAAATAAGGGACCACCTCACCGTGCCATACATGCTCGAACGCAAGCAGCGCGGAACCGCCCCAGAGCATGTTGTTTAACCATTTCATTTTTCTCGAAAGCGGGATCTTAACGGAAGCGTCAACAGAAATCTCATTCTCCGCCTTTTCTTCCGGAAGTTTCGTTTTTTCCTTGGATTCAATTACTTTTGTCATGACCGTTGTTACAACGGCTTCTGCCGTGGGAACCAGAAAGCATGCCATATCTTTGATCCTCCTGTCCTGATCGTGATTTTCACGTGTTTACAGATACTAAAAATTTTATATGAGCGCCCGCTGTTTGTCAAGGATTGCGCCGCTATTCGGTCTTCCTTAAATAGGTGCCGTTATAGCCTCCCGGCGTGCCGTCATCATAGTAATAAGTGATGCTCACATCCAGCTTGTCATCCTTAAGCGCCATGATCGCAAACTCCAGCGCATTGTCCTCATTTTCAGGTGTCCTGTAACGGAACCTTACGCTGTCTTCCTCTTCCGGCTCGATGCGCTCCAGTTTCCGGACGGTTTCCTTCGATTCGTAAGTCTTGGAGCGGACGAAATCCACGGTCCCATCCTTTCGGAAGACGAGCTGTTCGATCTGACCTTCCTCTTCGGCAAGCGCATAGTAGCCTTCCACAAGATAGGAATACAGATCCCAGGTGCCGACAAGCGCTTCATAGGTAAAATCGCCGTCTCCCCACCCGGAAGATCCCAGATAGGTCAGCATTTTTCTTTCCCCCATGCCGTCCCCGTCAAGATCTTCTTCCGCAAAAGAAATGGCCATATACTGCAGGCTGTACAGATCGTAGGCGTACCGCCAGCCGACATCCCCCAGTTCGTCACGCCCGACATCCGCAAGGAGCACAAAAGCCGTATCCTTACCAAGAACCACGGCGCTTTCCATGTTCATCCGAAACCGTTCATCTTCGCCCGGGGTATAAATGAGATTTTTTGCGATCGTCTTTTCACGCGATCCGTCCTCATAGATGAGGTCGCCGCTCGTGTCTTCCGATAAACGCAGACTACCGGCCGGATGGTAGGATACCGAGATCTTTCCGTCTGCGTCCAAAACCAGTTCCGGAGCCTCTTCCACATGTTCCCCGGACGGGCTTTTCATTTCCACGCTCTGAAGGTCCCCTTCCTTTTCGCAGGACGTACGGTAAACATCCCAGCCGGAAAGAAAATGACCGGTTCCTTCATACCAGGCAAGCAGCAGATAGGCTTCCCCGTCCTGTACAAGCAGGCCTTTGCATTCCGGGATCCCGTAGTGCTCGTTTCCGTCTTCTCCCGCATCGATCTGTCCGAGATGCGTTTCTTTTCCCGTGCTGTCATAAGATAAGAGTTCATACGTTGCATCGGTGTAATCATAGCGCAGCAGGATCAGGGATTCTTCCGCAAACCCGAGCGCCTCGAGATGATCCGCTTCCGGATCCCTGATGTCCGTGACTTTTTCGCCGTCCCGGTACAGAATGTGTTCGCAGGTTCCGCCGGATTCCGGATACAGATACGTTGCCATCATCCGCCCGTCATCCGAGACCGCTTCGATCTTCCCGTCCAGGTAATCCTTCGCGTCCGAGCCGTCCATCGGGATCAGAACGGTCCCGTATCCGCCCGCTTTTCCAAGACAGATCCCCCGCAGCACGGCGTACAGCTTCCCGGTCCCGCTTACCATGCAGACCGTGCTTTCTTCTTTGGCCGTAAGGTCGTAGCAGTGCAGTTCGGAAGGGATCTCATCATCTTTTTCCACGATCGTTCCGCCGAGCGTGGTGCGCTCAAGCGCGCGCTCATTGTACACGCGGTAATAGACCTTGTCCCCGACACGGATAAACAGGTCGCCGTTATTTTCCACCTCGCCGCCCTGAAACGCCTCCGCAAAGATCCCCTCGGGAAAATGGTCCCTTGGGGACGGGGTTAGTGGCTCATTTGAATCGTTTGAATGAGCCCCCGGGGACGGGGTCAGTGGCTCATTTTTATTTTCCAGTGCTTCCTTAAGCCCTGCCAGGACTTTTCCGTCATCCTTGCTTTCTTTCTTACCGCAGCCGGTAAGACAGGTGACGGTGAGCGTAACGATCAGAAGAAAGATCCCTGTTTTTTTCAATCTGTTCCTGTTTATCATGCTCCGGTTATCTCTCCTTTTTCCCGGCATTCTGCCTGCCGCAGTCCGCTTCGTCGGCATGCAGGATAAAGAGGCCGTGTTCAACGGCTTCGATCACCGCCGAGATATTTTCGATCGCTGCCGTTCTGCTGCCCGGCAGGTTGATGATCAGGGAATCGCCGCGGATTCCCGCCGCAGACCGTGACAGACAGGCGCGCGGCGTGATTTCCAAGCTCTTGGCCCTCATGCATTCCGGGATACCCGGGGTTTCCTTTTCGAGCACCGCCTTCGTTGCCTCCGGCGTCACATCCCGCTTGGAAAAGCCCGTTCCGCCGCATGTTATGATCAGGTCGGTCTTCATCTCATCCGCGCACAACAGCAGCGCCTCCCTGATCTGCTTCATCTCATCCGGCACGATCGCCGTATATGTCACCTCATATCCGTGTTCGATCAGATACGCGCAGAGCGCCGGGCCGCTCGTATCCTCTCTCTCGCCCCGGTATCCTCTGTCGCTGACCGTGATCACTGCTGCTTTGAATCCCATACGTAATCTCCGTGCACGCCGCCCGTCTTCTCAAGCAGACGGATCTGCGTGATCTCCATGTCTTTTTGTACCGCCTTGCACATATCATAAACGGTGAGCGCCGCAACGCTTGCTGCCGTCAGTGCTTCCATTTCCGCGCCGGTCCGCCCGGTACAGGTAACCTTAGCCACGATCCTTACGGAATGTGTCTCCTCTTCCGGCATGCAGGATACATCGATGCTGTCTGTCGTGATGTTGTGGCACAGTGGGATCAGATCCGCCGTCTTTTTAGCGCCCATGACCCCTGCGAGCTGCGCAACGGAAAGCACGTCTCCCTTTTTGATACCGCCGCCGCTGATCAGCGCAAACGTTTCCTTATTGACCAGGATCCTGGCCTCTGCCACAGCCGTCCGTTTCGTGACCGCTTTGTCCGACACATCCACCATGCGGGCTTTTCCGTTTTCATCCAAATGTGTGAATTCCTTCATAACCATCTTCCCGTTCATCCGCCGATCTCATTCATGTTCCGTCTCATGCAGGAAAAATCACCCAAAAGGTCCGGGTGCTGCTCCGGCTTGTTCCGGATCGCTTCCCGGAACATCTCAAACATTTCTTCTTCGTTCAAACCCCTGATATCGTATTCCTTATCATCGAACAGGCAGGGTCTGATCCTGCCGTCGGCCGTCAGCCTGATGCGGTTGCACTGTGCGCAGAAATTGTCACTGACCGGTTTGATCAGTCCGACATAACCGAGCCCCTTTTCCATCCGGTAAAGCTTCGCGACGCCTTCCTGCCTGTATTCTTCGATCTTCCCGAGCGCCTCTGTCACCGCGTCCGCGCTCAGATAAGCATTTTCAAGCATTTTCGATCCCGTCAGCGGCATCAGTTCGATGAACCGCACGTCCACGGGATATTTCCGTGTCAGCGAAGCAAGTTCAAAGATCTCATCATCATTGAACCCCTTAAGCAGGACCGCGTTGATCTTAACCTGCGAAAAAGATGCGGTAAGCGCCGCCTCAAGGCCCGCAAGCGCATCCGCAAGATTCCCGCCGCCCGTGATCTTTTTGTATTTGTCCGCATTCAGCGTATCCAGACTGATGTTGATCCGGCTGATCCCGGCCTGCGCGAGCTGATCCGCATGCGATGCAAGCAAGGTCCCGTTTGTCGTCAGGCTGATCTCCCGGATCCCTTCGATCGCGGAAAAATCACGGACAAGCGGCAGGATATCCTTTCGAAGCAGCGGTTCCCCGCCCGTGATCCGAAGTTTTGTAACGCCAAGACGCGCTGCGGCTCTTACGGCCATGACCATTTCTTCCGGTGAAAGAAGCAATCCGGTTTCCCGGCATGTCCCTTCTTCCGGCTTGCAGTAAGCGCAGTTTAAGTTGCACTGCTTTGTCACCGAAAGCCTTAAGTATGTGATTTTCCGTCCGTATGTATCTATCAAATCAGTATCTTCCGAAAGTGCAGTTTGGGTAATGGCAGGTTAAGCAGCGCTGGCATAAGCCGCCCTCTCCCAGCCGGATCAGGTCTTCTTTTGTAAATGTTTCCGAGGCAAAAACCTGCGGAAGCAGCACATCAAAGATCGTGACCGGCAGATGGATCGCAGCGCCCGGCACGCCGAGGATCGTTGCTTTTTGATGATAGGCGACAAGGGACATGTTACCGGGCTGCGCAGGTACGCCGTAGGACACGATCTTCGCGCCGAGGCTTTCGACCGCCTCCACCGTCACATCATCGGGATCGACAGACATCCCGCCCGCAAAGATCAGAAGATCCGCGCCCTGCTCAAGAAACGTCTCCGCTGTCTGTCTGATCATGGCAATGTCATCGTCACAGATCGTCACCCCAAGGATCGTTACCGGATAACCTTTCAGCTTCTCTCTCACCACCGGTTCGAAACGGTCTTTGATCCTGCCGCTGTAGATCTCCGAACCCGTAATGATCACGCCGGCCTTTTTGTCGCGGTAAGGAAGGATCTTCATCAGCTGCCGGTCTTTGCAGAGATCTTCTGCCTCCCGGATATGCGCTTCCTTTGTCACAAGCGGGATGATCCGCATCGATGCGATCTTTGTTCCCGCATGCAGAGGATAATGATCCGGCAATGTCGTGATCGTCACATCTTCAATACCGTTGACAAGCTGCAGCAGTTTTGTATCGACACGATACATCCCCTCAATATCCGAGACCAGGACGATCTTTCCTTCCGACGGGCCTTCAAAATGCGCATGATCCGGTTGGGACATTTTGCACAGCCGGATCGCGGCATCCTCTTCATGGATCTCGTCTTCACCGGCCTCCCAGACATAGACCTGCTTCTTTCCGATATCCAAAAGCAGCGGGATATCTTCTTCTTTGATCACATGGCCTCTTTGAAAAGCGACTCCCTTAAAATCACCCTGCATCATGGTCAGATCATGGCAGAGTGTCATGTTTACGGCGTCCTCTATTTTGACTTTTTTCATCTTATGTGCCTTCTATCTGTCTATCGTTTCAGAAAATGCAGGGAAGACTGCGGGATATGGATCTTTACCCGTGTCTGCCTGTTCTCTTCCCAGGTCTTTTTATCCACTTCCCAGCCGAACGTTTTGACCTGTCCGGCCCGGGCAACCCGTAACATCAGTGTATAGGAAAACGGATTTTCGATCTCTTCTTCGACATCGCACTCCGTCGCGTTCTCTCCGTCCCCCGCATAGATATAATGCATCCGGAGCCCGATAAAATGCGTATCCTCCGGGATCTTTTCCACGTTAAGCTTCAGCCCCCAGTCCGTTGCCTCCAGATGATGCGCATCCAGGATCCTTACCGGCGAAATATTTTTACACCCTGTCAGCGCGGCCGCATTGCAGGTCTTCGGATCATGAAAGACCTCTTCCCTGCTGCCTGCAACATCCACCTGACCGTTCTTTAAGATCACGACCCGGTCCGAAAGCCGGAACACCTCATCCCTGTTATGGGATACCAGGATTACCGTCTTTTGAAATTCCCGGATCACTGCCCTGAGTTCTTCCTCCACCCGGAACCGGAGGTGATGGTCGAGCGCGGAAAACGGCTCATCAAGAAGCAGGATGTCGGGTTTCGAGATCAAAATCCTTGCCAGCGCGACCCTCTGCTGCTGTCCGCCGGAGAGCCGGTCCGGATACAGCCCGGCGATCTCCAAGATCCGGAACCGTTCCATGATCCGTTTGATCTCATCGTTTTTTCCGCCGTCCCCTTTACAGCCCATCCGGATGTTGTCTGCAACGGTCATGTTCGGAAACAGGGCATAATTTTGAAACAGATACCCCGTCCTGCGCTTTTGCGGGCTGAAACAGATCTTTTGTCCGGCATCATAGAGCACGCGGCCGTTGACCGTGATACATCCCGCATCCGGTTTTAAGATCCCGGCAATGCACTTTAAGGTCACGCTCTTGCCGCTGCCGGACGCGCCGAGGAGTGAGAGTACCTCATCGCCTGCGGAAAATGCGGTTTTTAAGTGAAAATCACCCAGTTTTTTTTCGATGTCGACCGAAACGGACAAAGCCTGCCCCTTTCTGTTCCTGCAGGATCCGCACACCGGCAATTCCTGCATTTTGCTGTAATCATTTTGGCAAATGCATGATTAAAATCTATCACATCCGCAAATTGTGCGCAAGACAGGCCAAAATCACATTTTTATTTGTATTTCCCAACAGATACAGTATAATAAGGTGGTAACTTTTACACGGATCGAGGCGCCTCATGTATACCAAGACCATTTACGTCATCATTGACTGTCTGGCCATCATCGATATCATTTTTACACTCCGCGCGATCCGCGGCCTGCGGGAAAGATCCGGGCGGCGGCTGTACGGCGCCATGTTCTCGGCCATCTTCGCGATTCTTGCCAACATCATGATCGCGCTTTCCCCCGGCCCGCTGTTTGCCGAGGTCTCTTACTGTATCTATTTTTCCGCGATCGACTGGATCATCTTTTTCCTAAGCGGCTTCTGCATGCATTATACGGAGCACCACGACATCATGAAGAAAATGGCTGTTCCGGCCGCCATCGTCATGGGGCTCGATACCCTGTCCATCTTTTTAAACCTCGTCTTCGGACATCAGTTTTACATTTACAAAAACATCCGCCCGAGCGGTGTTGTCTTCTACCAGACCGGATTTTACACCCCGTACTATCTGCATCTGGCCGTTGACTACATCGCCATCATTGTTGCGCTGTTCTTCATCATCTTAAGGATCGTAAAGAGTTACAGCTTCTACCGCATCAAATATGTGATCATTCTTTCCGTCCTGCTCTTCGTCATTTTGCTGAACGTCGCATACATGATGTTTTCGCTGGTTCTGGACGCCTCCGTGGTCTTCTATGCGGTCGCCGGCACCCTGATCTATTTCTGCATCAGTGTCTTTGTGCCCAGACGGCTGATGAATGCCTCGATCAGCAGGACCGTCGATGAGATGAGCGAAGGTCTGATCCTGTTTGATGTCAGCAATACCTGCATCTACGCAAATTCGTTTTCCAGACAGCAATTCGGCATTGATGTCAATACCTGTGATTTTTCCTGCGAACCGATCCGGACCATCATCATGGCACTGCGTGAAGATCACACGGAATACGGGGAAACCACCTATGTAAAAGCGGACCCCGAAAATGACAGCCGGCACTACCGCGTCCGTTACAACAAACTGTCCGACGGAAAGGGACGTTCGATCGGTTCCTTCTTCCTGATCAAAGACGAAACGGAAGAGGTCTATTACCTGAACAAGATCAAGGAAGCCAAGAACGAAGCCGATGATGCCAACCGGGCAAAATCATCGTTTTTGGCCAGCATGTCGCATGAGATCCGCACACCCTTAAACTCCGTGCTCGGCATGAATGAAATGATCTTACGCTCAACGGATGATCCCGAGATCCGCGATTACGCAGGCAGCATCCGCATGTCCGGTGAAACGCTGCTCAGTCTCATCAATGACATCCTTGATTTTTCCAAGATCGAAGCAAACAGAATGGAACTTGTGGAGACGGAATACAATCTGCACGATATACTCAGGGACTGCTACCATTACTTTGAGCAGGCCTCTTTTTCCAAAGATCTCTACATCCATATCCAATGTGCGGAAAGCATGCCGTTAAAGATCTCGGGAGATGAGAACCGCATCCGCCAGATCCTGTCGAATCTTCTCTCCAATGCCGTAAAGTATACTTCCACGGGCGGTGTGGAGATCTCGGCATCGACTGCGTACAAAGAAGACGGGATCCTGCTCACGCTTCGTGTTTCGGATACCGGGATCGGGATCGACCGGAAAGATCTTCCGTATCTCTTCGATGCGTTCCGGCGCGTCAATGAAAAGCAGACCGCAAATATCCAGGGAACCGGCCTCGGCCTTGCGATCACCAAGGATCTTGTGGATATCATGCGCGGAAGCATTTCCGTGGAAAGTGAAGTCGGAAAAGGCACCACGTTCACCGTGACCATTCCGCAGGGGATCGCCGACAAGACAGCCGCCGGCCCCTTCCGCCTGCTTGACGGTTCCGAAAAGGATTATTCCTACAAGGAACAGTTTACGGCAGAAACCGCGCATATTCTCGTGGTGGATGATGTGCCGCTGAATCTGAAACTGATCTGCGCTTTGCTGAAAAAAACGATGGTGCAGGTGGATACGGCCGATGGCGGAAACGCCGCGATCTCCATGTGCAAAGATACGAAATATGATGTGATCCTTTTGGACCACAGGATGCCGGATCCGGACGGCATCGCAACCTTCGAAGCGATCCGCAGGGATGGCATAAACAAAGAAACGCCGGTTGTCATGCTGACAGCCAACGCGCTTTCCGGGGCAAAAGAAGAATATATGGGGCTCGGCTTTGATGCCTATCTTTCCAAGCCCGTCCGGTCGGAAGAACTCGAGGCAACGCTTTTAAAGCTTCTTCCGAAGGATAAAGTACAAACGGTCTGATCTTTCCGCCGCTTCCATATCAAAATCAAAGGTCTTCCGGGATCTGTCTTAAGATGAATTCCTTCACGCCCGCAAGGCTGCTCTTTTTCCAGTTTCCCTCTTTGACAAGCTGCGCAAGCGGGTAGAGGATCTGAAAATCAAGGATCTCTCCCGGTACCCGTCCGCTCCTTAAGGGTTCATAGAAATTTCTGTAAAAATCATCCTCCGTCGCGTTTTCAAACTCTTCCGGTTTTAAATACTTCAGCTGCCGTTTTGTATTCTCAAGAAACATTTTCACGGCAAGCGGCATTAACAGATCATATTCCTTTTCGTTGACATCGGTAAAGATCTGCGGAAATTCACCCTTTACGATCCGCTCTTTTTCCCTGTCGATCTTTAGCGCAAACGGCTCAAAGGAAAATCCCTCCTCCGAGAAAATGACTTTCAGCAAGATCCCGCTTTCCGTGTTCATCTGCGAGCGCTGGTAATCGGTGTCAAAGACAAAATTGCCGAGGGAATAGAAGATGGCCTTCCCGGGAAACGTCTCATAATTCATCGGAACATGCGGATGATGCGAGATGACAAGATCCGCGCCAAGTTCCAGATAGGAAAGATATCTGTCTCTGGTGTAGGGAGACGGCAGCGCAGTGAATTCTTCGCCGCCGTGCGCGATCACGATACAGTATCTGCAGGTTTTTTTGATCTTTGCGATCGCCTCGCGGATGTTGTCCATGTCGCTCCAGCTGAAACATCCCGGCGTATCCTCACCGGCTTTTCTGCATGCGCGCTGGTAACCCACCGAGATCATGCCGATCCCGCCGGCCTCTTCAAAGATCACAGGCTCCATCGCTTCTTTCAGGTCCATGCCCGCACCGATCGTTCTGACCCCGCATTCCTTTGCGATCTGCAGCGTGTCCGCAATCCCTTCTTTTCCTGCGTCCATGATATGGTTGTTGCAGATGTTCCAGACATCCGCGCCGATCTTTTTCAGAAAGACCGCGACTTCCGGGTCCATGCTGTGCACAAGCGCAGCCACGGAATTCTCCCGCATGACTTTCTTTCTGTCGGAAAGCGGTCCTTCCACATTAACAATGAGATGATCCGTATCGCGAAGATACGAAAGGATCTGTGGGGACAAAAGATCCGGATCGTTCCACTTTCCGTCCATATATTTGTCAAATCCGATATCACCGGTAAATGTAAGCGTGAAGGTTTCCATGCTCTTTCCTTTATCTTTTGACACGATCTATAAACCCGCGTATTCCGCAAATTTCTCGCCGCGTTCTTCAAAGTTTTTAAAATAACCGTATGAAGCGGCTGCGGGAGACAGGATCACGGCCATTCCTTTTTCCGTGACTTCTCCGGCCTTTTCAACCGCTTTTTTAAGCTCCGGCTCATAGTAACAGTTGGGCAGGTCTTTCGTCTCTTCAAAGATCCGTTTTCCGGATTCGTACATGCACAGATAGATATATTCCGGATGCTGTTTCATAAAATCGATCAGTTCCCTGTAGTCGATCCCCCGGTCCATTCCGCCGATCAGCACGGTCCTTGCCTCCGGCAGCGCAAGCAGCGCGTTGATCGTGGCCGCCGGGATCGTGGAGATGCTGTCGTCATAGTATTTCACGCCGTTCTTTTCTCCGACCGGCTGCAGGCGGTGCGCAAGGCCGGTAAAGTTCTTCATGCGCTCCCTGACCTGCGGGGGATCAAGCGCGAACTGCTGCGTTGCGATCCGGAAGACAAATTCGGCGTTGAGGTTGTTGTGCGCACCGGGGATCTTCAGACCGAAATCCTCCGCATGATCCACCACAAAGGTCTGCGCTTTTGTCGGAATTGCGGGGACATTTTCTCCTGTATAGAAAAAATCCGTCTCTTCCTGATAAAGCGTGATGTTCTGTTTGGCCGCAAAATACCGGTCAAAGGTCTGATAATAGTCCAGATGCTCTTCAAAAAGATTCAGAAAAACCGCAATGTGCGGGGATATCTTTGCATGCGCCAGCTGGTGGCAGGACATTTCAAACACGACAACGGTGTCATCGTCCACTTCCTCAAAGTGGTTCAGGCAGGGCTCCCCAATATTCCCGAGCAGGATCACTTTCCTGTCAAGACAGCCCGACAAAACATGATACAGCAGGGAGGCCGTGGTGCTCTTCCCCTTGGTGCCCGTGACACCGATCACGTTCTTTCGAAACGTTTCGAGAAAGATCTCCGTCTGGGAGGTGACCTTTGGATCGTCTTCAGCCATCACGATCCCGGGACTTTTTATGATATAGTCATAGTCTTCTTCCCGGATCTCTTCTTTCTTTCCTTCGAAGATCTCAACCTTACGGGGACTGCAGCAGGTGTTCAAGAAACGCTGTGTGGACTGTCCTTCCCGTCCGTATCCCCAGATCAGTATGGATTTGTCGTCAAATTTCGGATATCTGTTCATACAATGAATCATACATCATTTTGAAGAAAAAGGACAGTTTGGAATTAACGGATCCTTGACAGTCTCGAACATATGTTCTATAATCGTTCCACCGGGAGAAGAATGATGAACGGAAAGAACGAAGGATCACACAAACCGATCGATGTCATCTGCCAGATCAATAAGGACGGAAGCATGTTTCCGATCAAGGTGCGCCTTGTCGACGAGGACGGCATGTACCAGACCTATGCGATCAAGAGTTACCGCAGCCTCTCCGGTCCCGACAAATACAAACTTCCGAACGGCGTCATCGCCACCTCCACGATCTTTCCGTTCGAATGCAAGATCTCCTGCTTTGGCAGAGAACAGGTGATCCGCCTCACCTACCTCTGCGACCAGCACCTCTGGCACCTCCACGAATGAGCCCTTGGGGACGGGGTCAGTGGTCCACTTCCGATGTCAGAAAGGGCCCAAACGTGACAGCAACACAATCTTGAATTTCGCATGCATGGGTGGTAAAATTTCAAGGTATGAAATTTTTCCACAAGGAGCAGGTTTATGAAAAAGGAAACAGAATTAAGCAGAACAGATGTGATCAGAACCAGAAAGAAACGCTTTCTGACGGCTGCCGTTGCGCTGGTCTTAGCGCTGATCCCGACAGTATCGGCATTTGCGGAAGCAGGATCCCCGGAAATCCCGGAAGAAGTCATCACGATCCCGTTTGACGCAACGATCGTGCGCTCTACAGCAGGCGGATCCGTTGCAGCCCCCGCAGGCAATTCCGCGGGAGAAAGTGATTCCGTTGTCGTCATCAATCCGGACGCGATCGGCGCTTCCTATTATGACAAAGCCGGAAACATCGTGCAAAACGCAAAGCTCGGAAGACAGAAGCAGGGTCCCGGCGCTTCCGCTATGTTCAGCGCCTCCACACCGAAGGGCTGGAAGGAAGCTTTTCCCTTCTCGATGACGGTCGACGGTGTCAATGACTCTTCCTTAAAGGACGGCATTCTTAAGATCTACATTCCCGGAACCGTACAGAAAGCAGGAAGAGTTTACGCAGTGCTCGGTCTTGACAAAAACGGAAAGATCCACCTGTATCAGGATACGGATGCAAGGGAAAATGTATTCTCGGCAAACCTTGATCTGGAAGGATACGCGTTCGATCTTATCTTCTTTGATGCGAAGTAGTTTTGAAAATATAGGCAAGATGGCGGAAGCCGTCACGCAGGGTGCGCAGTTTTGAACTTCTGAGCCCCTTGCATGTTCCAAGCGTTACGGGCATCTGTCCGATCTTTAAGCCGCATCTTGCCCCTTCGGCGATCATCTCGGTTGCAAACTCCATACCATCGGTATGGAGTTTTATTTTGTCCGCCGCTTCCCTTGTCAGGCCGCGCAGTCCGCAGTGAAAATCCCTGACATCGGTATGGAACCGGCATCTTCCCAAAAAGGACAGAACCTTCACGCCAACCCGGTGCGAAAAAGGCATCGCGCCCTTTTCGATGCGCCCGGCAAAGCGGTCGGGAATGACCATATCATAGCCACCGGAAAGCATCGCGCAGATTTCGTACGCTTCCATAAAATCATAGGTCGTATCGCAGTCTCCGATCACGATCAGATCTCCCGCTGCTTCCGACATCCCTTTTCGGATGGCGCTGCCGTACCCCGGACGTTCTTCGGAAACGACCCGCGCCCCGTGTTCCGAAGCCCTTTTTGCGGAAGCATCCGTCGAGCCGTTATCGACAACGATCACTTCCCCGTCAAGGCCGTGCTCCGCAAGCATCCGCATCGCTTCGTCAACGCAGATCCCGACCGTGTTCTCCTCATTCTTACACGGCATGATGATCGAAATCTTTTGTTCACCGTCAACCGTTCTTTTCATGTTTCCCTCCAAAAATCAGTTCGCCGATGAGCAGCGCAGCAGCAAAAACCGTCGAAGAAAGCGCGCGGTACGTAAAGAAGAAGTGCAGATAGGAATGATTGTGAAGCAGCAAAAAACGGATGAGCGGAATGCACCCTGTAGCAGCATAAATAAAGATCACCCTCACCTCAGGATCCTTTTTAAAATAAACAAAGGCCGGATAAGCCGCCACGATCAGGATCAGCACAAAGCCGATGATCCCGATGACACCGTATCCGAGCGGAAACAGACAGCCGAAATTCTTGGTCAGGGCGCCGGTCAGATACCGGAATGTCCCGATCCCGAGATCCTCTCCGATCCGCTGCGCAATGTGTCCCGATACATAGGGCATGACATTTTCACGCAAAATGACAGCGGCAACCAGCCATTTTGACACCCAGGTCAGCGCATAGCCGGCAAGCCAGGCGGCTGCCCCCTTTACCGCAAGTCCCACCAGACGGTCCGCGCCATGTTCCTTCTTTTGTAAGTACAGTATGATCAGCAGCGGGATCACAAGCGTTACGGTCTCTGCCGTTAAGAAATCAAAGAAATTCGTGACCATGCCGACAAGCATCAAAAAAGTCGTGAGTTTTTCCGGGTTCTGTTTTCTGCCAAGTTTGAAAGCGGTCAGGGAAGCGATCGACATGATCAGAAAGACCCATGTATATTCGAGGCAAAACGGAACAAACCAGATGCGCACCAGAAGCATCGAGACCGCCATGCCGATGGACAGCAGGTAATCTTTTGCCTTCAGGGATACTATGATGAACCAAAGCAGCAGCGCAAAAAGGAGCACTGCATTTAAGAGATAGATCTGCCGGATCGTAAAGATGCAAAGAAGCGGTCTTAACAGAACCGCGGAGCCGTGCCAGTAGCGCAGATACTGCCTGTTCGGCGCCATATCATTAGTGACGGCTTCCAGAAGGTTTTCGGTCTCCTCCCGGTCGCTTTGAAAATAATAGGAGGAGCGCATCACGGACTGAAACGGTTCCCTGCTGTCATAAGAATAGATGATGTTGAAAAGGATCGCATCCGCATAGCGGTCAAGACAGCTCCCCTTTATCCCTTCCACGGCATAAGGAAACGGATCATCGCTGCACAGAAACTCTGCGCTTTCTCTGACATTTTCCCTGATCTGCGCTTTCGGGATCATGGAAACTGCGGCGAGCATTCCCGTCATGGCAGCGATCGCCGCGATAAATATGAGACTTTTGATTACAATCTGTCGAAATATCTTCATTTTGGGCATAAAAACCCCGAAACCCACATCTGACGGGTTTCGGGGTGGTCTTTCTTTATTCGTATTCGATCGTAGCCTTCGGTTTCGGGCTCAGATCATAAAGGACTCTGTTCACATGCGGCACTTCCGTGATGATCCGCTGCACAATATGGTTCAGCAGCGTATAGGGGATCTCTTCGATCGTAGCCGAAGTCGCATCCACGGAATTGACGGCTCTGATGATCACCATCCAGTCGTCGAGACGCTTGCCGTCCTGAATGCCGGTCGAAGTGAACGGCGGCACAACGGTAAAGTACTGCCAGACCTTTCCTTCCAGTCCGTTCTTTGCAAATTCCTCGCGTAAGATCGCATCGGATTCGCGGACCGCTTCAAGTCTGTCCCTTGTGATCGCGCCGACGCATCTGACGCCGAGACCCGGTCCCGGAAACGGCTGGCGGTAAACCATATTATCGGGAAGTCCGAGCGCTTTGCCGACCATGCGGACTTCATCTTTATACAGGAATTTCACCGGTTCCACGAGTTCAAATTTCATCTCTTCCGGCAGGCCGCCCACGTTATGATGCGCCTTCACGCCGTCCGATTCGAGAATATCCGGATAGATCGTCCCCTGTGCTAAGAATTCGATCCCTTCCTGTTTTGCGGCTTCTTCGGCAAACACTTCGATGAACTCTGCGCCGATGATCTTACGCTTTTTCTCGGGATCAGAGACGCCTGCGAGCTTGTCAAGAAAACGGTCGGTCGCATCCACATAGACCAGATTTGCATCCATCTGGTTTCTGAACACTTCGATGACCTGTTCGCTTTCGCCTTTTCTGAGTAATCCGTGGTTGACATGCACACAGACGAGGTTTTTACCGATCGCCTTGATCAGAAGCGCTGCCACAACCGAGGAATCCACCCCGCCGGACAGTGCTAAGAGCACTTTCTTCGTGCCGATCTGTTCTCTCAGCTCTTTCAGCTGTTCTTCAATAAATGCATTTGCAAGTGTTTCGTTTGTGATCCTCTCCATGGAATCCGGTCTTCTGTTCTCTGCCATAATATCCTCTTTCCGTAGCCGATTTTTTACTACGTTTCCATTTTGATAGCAGGGAACTTCTTTGTCAATGCCTTTTTCCATGTCAGACAAAACGTCTTACGGTAATGATCGTTCTGTAATAAGCGCTGCTGTACTTAATGCCCGTCGCAGATGTGGAAGCATGCACGATCGTGCCGTTTCCGATGTAGATCCCGACATGTCCGCCGTAATAGAGCACATCCCCGGGCTGCATCTCGGACACGCTGACTTCACGGCCCGCAACCGACTGCGCGTAGGAACTTCTGGGCAAAGAGATCCCGAAGTGCGCATAGACGGCACCCGTAAACCCGGAGCAGTCACAGCCGTTTGTTAAGGATGTGCCGCCGGCAACATAAGGGTTCCCGACGAACTGGCATGCATAGTTGGCGATCTCCTGGCCTTTCGAAGAGTCTCCCGGCGAAGAAGAAACCGCCGGTTTTTCCTCTTTTTCCTTCTCAACCTCTTCCACAACGACGCCGTCCTCTTCCTCACCATCGTCATCGTCGCCGTCGTCTCTTTCGGAGGCTTCCTCATTCTTTCTTCTGCGCTCTTCTTCCATCTTGCGCAGTTTTTCTTCCTGTTCCGCCTTGCGTCTGGCCTCTTCTTCGGCTTTCTTTCTTGCAGCCTCTTCGGCTTCGAGCTGTTTGATCGTGGCCGCCTGTTCCTTGATCTGGCTCTGGTATTCTTTCGCCTTGTTCTTCGCTGCGCTTAACTGGGAATCAAAATCTTCCACCGTGCGGCGTTTCTCATCGAGCAGTTCCTGCAGCTGCGCGGACTGTTCCTCCAGATCCGCCTCGACTTCTTCGATCTCCGCTTTTTCCTCTTCCAGCGTAGTCTTCGCCTCAAAGACTTCCTGCTTGGTATACTGGTATTCCAGCAGAAGTCTGCGGTCGTAATCGTACAGTTTCTCCGTATAGTCCACTTTGTTCAGAAGATCGGCCATGCTTTCCGACTGCAGAAACATCTGCGCATAGCTTTGGTCTCCCTTTTCATACATGAACTTGATCCGGCGTTTCATGGCCTCCCGCTGGCTTTCCTCTTTGGCCATCGCCGCCTCGTATTCTTCCTGCGCCTTCTGAATGGCAGCTTCTTTTTCCGCGATATCACTCTTTAAGATATCCACGGTCATTAACATCACGACAAGCTGGCCGTCGATCTCTTCGATCTCGGCCTCTGTTTCTTCAATGCCCTCTTCCAGTTCGTCAATATCGGACTGTACCGAGGACAGTTTCTGTTCGGTTTCTTTCTTCTGCTGTTTGGCGTCCGATATGGTAGTTGCCATGACCTGCAGTGCAGGAGACAATCCTACAAGGAACGCCGTCAGAAAACAGACTACCCTCTTATTCATCTCATACTCCCGGGCTGTGCGGACAACCTGCGTCCGGTACAGCAAAAGCAGACCCACCCCTCTGTAGATCTGCTTTTATTATAAACAAACACATGCTATTTTTCAATGATTTTTTACAGATCGCAGTTGTTGACCGTTCTCGGGAACGGGATCACGTCACGGATGTTGCCCATGCCCGTCAGGTACATCACGCATCTTTCAAATCCGAGACCGAACCCGGCATGTCTTGCCGTGCCGTATTTTCTTAAATCCAGGTAAAAATCATAATCCTCTTTCTTCAGTCCCAGCTCTTTCATGCGTTTCAGCAGCGTCTCGTAATCGTCTTCCCTCTGCGATCCGCCGATGATCTCTCCGATCCCCGGAACCAGGCAGTCCATGGCTGCAACGGTTTTACCGTCATCGTTCAGTTTCATGTAGAATGCCTTGATCTCCTTCGGATAATCCGTTACGAAGACCGGACGTTTGAATACCTGCTCGGTCAGATAACGCTCATGCTCGGTCTGCAGATCGCAGCCCCAGGATACCTTGTAATCGAACTTGTCATTGTTCTTCTCAAGGATCTCAACCGCTTCCGTATAAGTCACGCGGGCAAAATCAGACTCCGCCACGTGTTTCAGCCTCTCTAAAAGCCCCTTGTCCACAAAGTTGTTGAAGAACTGCATCTCTTCCGACGCATTTTCAAGCACATAGTTGATGATGTATTTGATCATGCTCTCCGCTATGATCATGTCATCCTGCAGATCCGCAAATGCCATTTCCGGCTCGATCATCCAGAATTCCGCCGCATGCCTTGTCGTGTTGGAATTCTCGGCGCGGAATGTCGGACCGAACGTATAGATGTTCTTAAACGCCATCGCAAACGTCTCGCCGTTTAACTGGCCGCTGACCGTCAGATTGGTCTCTTTTCCGAAGAAGTCCTTACTGTAGTCCACGCTTCCGTCCTCAAGTCTCGGAAGATCGTTCGGATCGAGTGTCGTCACGCGGAACATTTCCCCGGCGCCCTCACAGTCGCTTCCGGTGATCAGCGGGGTATGCACATAGACAAACCCTCTCTCCTGGAAAAACTGATGGATCGCATAGGCAATCAGCGAGCGGACGCGGAATACCGCCTGAAAAGTGTTGGTCCTGGGCCGTAAATGCGTGATCGTACGAAGGTATTCCATCGTATGTCTCTTTTTCTGCAAAGGATAATCCGGTGTGGACTCCCCTTCGATCACGACTTCGCTTGCCTGGATCTCAAACGGCTGCTTGGCCTCGGGTGTCGGCACCAGTTCGCCTTTCACGATCAGCGCAGCCCCGACATTCAGTTTGCAGATCGCGGCAAAATTCTCCAGTTTGTCGGAAAAAACGATCTGCAGCGGCTCGAAGAACGTGCCGTCATTAAGCACGATGAACCCGAAGGTTTTGGAATCCCTAAGGCTCCTTACCCAGCCGCCGACAGTCACTTCTTTGTTGAGATAGGTTTCTTTTTCGCGGTAAAGATCTTTGATCGGTGTCAGTTCCATAATTTTAGTCCTCTGTTTCCTTTTGTTCCGTGATCACGGCGTTTTCCACCAGGAAAGCCGTCACTTTTTCGAGCAGCAGTTCATCCCGGATATCCTGTTTTGTAACCGTTTCGAACAGGTCCTTTTCCTTCTGGTAACCGTATTCGAGCATCTTGTCGTTGATCCTGTCCTGCAGTTCCTCATCGGAAACCGTCAGGTTTTCCGTATCCGCGATCGCAAGAACCACCAGGCTCTGTTTTGCGATCTGATTTGCGGAGGAATCGATCGTGCTTAAGAAGGTCTGCTCATCCATGCGCAGGTAACTCTGCAGGTAATCCTCAAACGTCTTGCCGTAAGCCTCGGCGTTTGATTTTGCCGTACGGATCATCGCCTGTTTCTTTTCTTCCAGATATTCCGCAGGGATGTCCTGTTTCAGCGATGCATTGTCAACCGCTCTGCTTAACAGCTGCGTATGCAGCATGCTCTCGGAATATTCCTTTAAAGATGTCGTGGTCTGTTCCCGCAGATGGTTTTTGATCTCATCGACCGTGGCAAACTGTCCGCCCGTTTTTTCCTTCAGAAAATCCTCCGTCAGCTCCGGCAGGACCTTTTTGCTGATCGAATTGATCTTTACTTTAAATACCGCAGGTTTTCCCGCAAGATTCGGATTGTTTGTATATTCATCCGGAAAAGTCACATCTACGTCAACCGTCTCCCCGGCCTTTTTGCCGACAAGTCCCTCTTCAAATCCCGGGATAAAGGTGCCGGAACCGATCTCAAGGTCAAATCCCTTGGCGGTCCCGCCTTCAAACGGCACGCCGTCGATGCTGCCTTCATAATCAATGTTTGCGACGTCTCCCATCTGCACGTCCTTACGGTCATTGACGGGCTCTGTCGTGGCAAAAGCGCTTAACATCCTGTCGACCTGCTTCTGCAGATCCTCATCGGAGATCTCCGTTGACATCTGTTCCACCTCAAGGCCCTTGTACTGCCCGAGTTCGATATAATCAAGCGCGTTGATCTCCATCCTTTTGTCGCCGCAGCCCGCAAGAAGCAGGAACATGGCAGATACACATAAGGATATTGCCTGTTTTCTCATGAATGACTCCTTCTGCTGATCGAATCAACAGTACAAATACTACCACACCGCCATGGCAAATTCAAGAATCGCATCTTGCGAACAGGAATTCAACTATGATAGAATTGGTTTCGATAAATAAGCCTTGATTTTGGCGATCCGGAGGTTTTTCATGTTACTGATATCGAATCTGACCATTGTATTACTGATCATTCTCGGCGTGCTCATCGCCGTTCTGGCCGTTCTGTACTTTCTCGGAAAAAGAATGCAGAAGAAGCAGGACGAACAGCAGGCGCAGATCGAAGCAGCCAAACAGACTGTTTCCATGCTGATCATCGATAAGAAGAAGATGAAGATCAAAGATTCCGGACTGCCGGCCATGGTCCTTGAGCAGACCCCGAAATACCTGCGCTGGTCCAAGGTCCCCATCGTCAAAGCCAAAGTCGGTCCGCAGGTGCTTTCCCTGATGTGCGACGACAAGATCTTTGACGATATCCCGGTCAAAAAAGAAGTCAAGGCAACCGTCAGCGGCATCTATATCACCGGCGTCAAAGGACTGCACGGCAAGCCGCTCGTTACGGAGAAGAAGAAAAAAGGCAAATTCCGTGCGGTGATCGAGCGCGCACAGGAAAAACTCGGCGCAAAGCCGCTCAAATGATCCTATTCGTAATCCAGCATCTGATCCATATGATCATGCAGTTTTTCGATGTAGTCCCGCATTTCATCCCGAGTTTCCGGGTTTCTTAAGGAAAATTCCAGATTGGCCTGCAGGAAGCCGCATTTCGTTCCGACATCATACCGGTGTCCCTTGAATGCATAGGCATACATAGCCTCTTCCTGCGCCAGGCGCTTTAAGGCGTCGGTCAGCTGGATCTCACCGCCCGTTCCCGCATCCTGTGTTTCCAGAAACGAAAAGATCGAAGGCGTGATGATATATCTGCCGAGGATCGCGATATTGCTTGGCGCATCCTCCACTTTCGGTTTTTCCACCAGATCATGGACTTTATAAACCCGGTCCTCGATATTTTTGCAGTCAACGATCCCGTATTTATTGACAACTTCGTGTGCAACTTCCTGCACGCCAAGAACGGAAGTCCTGTATTCCGCAAACACATCCAGCATCTGCTGCAGGCAGGGCTTTTTGGAAACGACCACGTCATCACCCAAAAGCACGGCAAACGGTTCGTTCCCGACAAAATGTCTGGCGGTTAAGATCGCATGTCCCAGGCCTCTCGGTTCCTTCTGGCGGATGTAATGGATATTGGCCATATCGGAAATATCCCGGACCATGGCCAGCATTTCCTGCTTATTTCCCTTTTCCAGCTCAAGTTCGAGTTCGATGGATTTATCAAAATGATCCTCAATGGAGCGCTTGTTCCGCCCGGTCACGATGATGATGTCCTCGATGCCGGATGCGACCGCTTCTTCAATGATATACTGGATCGTCGGCTTATCCACGATCGGCAGCATTTCCTTGGGCTGTGCTTTTGTTGCCGGTAAAAATCTTGTTCCGAGTCCCGCGGCGGGAATGATCGCTTTTCTGACTTTCATATTGTTCTCTCCTTCAGATCTTCCGTTAGTGTTTCATTGCTGTATCCAGCGAAAAAGCCTCTTCCGATTTCGATGCGATGTCCATGCGGATCTCGCAGTTTGCCAGATGTTCATAGTTGACATCCAGCGCATAATCGATGCGGATGCTGATCCTGTCCTGTTCCTCATCCACCTCGATCTGGCGGGCATCGATCCCGATCATGATGCTTCCGAACGGGGTGATGTAGTTGGTGATGTTGCGCTTGTTCTCTTCAAACAGCATATTGACATTCGTCACGCCGGACTTCGTCAGCTGAAAGACCTTGTCATCAAATTTCACCAGGTTCTTCGTGACACCCTCGATTCCTTCCGTGACCTCGTCATAGAGCAGGTAATGCTTATTCTTCTTTTTATAATAGTTGCCTTTAGTGATCACTTCCACCTTTTCCCCGGCAACATCCGGCCCAAACTGCATGCCGGAAACACTGATCAGTACATCTTTTGTCATTCCGGTTCCTCATCCAAATGCAAGATCACGGCCTTCATCTGATTGTCCACATGATCCCTGATCGCTTCCTCCGCTTTTTGGGTATCCCGCTTTTTGATACAGGCAAGGATCTTATCATGCTCTTTGATCAGGTTTTCGTGATTTTCGGCATTCCTGATATATTCCATGCGGTAACGGTACATCCGCTCCGCCAGATTGTTTACCAACTGGATCAGCCGTCTGTTTCCCGAAGACGCCGTGATCCTGTCGTGAAATGCAACATCCGCCCGGGCGACTTCCGTCAGATCTCCGTCCCGCACGGCTTTTTTAAACGCCTCGGCGGCTTCCTCAAGAAGCGCATAATCCTCGCCCGTGTGGCGCTTGCAGCAAAGAGAGACCGCAAGCATGTCAAGACTTCGTCTCACTTCCAGGACATCCGTGATATCCTGCTTTGAAAGTGCGGATACCTCCGCGCCCTTTCTGGGGATCATGGTGACAAGGCCTTCGAGTTCCAGCATCCGGATCGCTTCACGGATCGGTGTGCGGCTGACACCGAGTTTTTTGGCCAGATGCAGTTCCATCAGCCGTTCCCCGCTCTTAAGCTCCCCGGTTAAGATCGCCTGCCTGAGTGTATTGAACACGACATCCCGAAGCGGCAGATATTCATCCAGTTTGAGTTCGAGATCATAATCCTGCATTGTTATCCTCCGGTCGCCTTTTCCTGCGGAAAAATCCCGTCAGGTAGATCTGCTTTGCCAGACGTTCCGCTTTCAGGCGTTCATATGCATTCTTCGCTTCCGTCTCGTTTTCAAAGAGTCCGAAAACCGTCGGTCCGCTGCCGCTCATGATGGCGCCGAGCGCTCCGTTTGCTTTCATCACCTCTTCGATCTTTCCGATCACGGGACATTCTTCTTTGGTCACATCTTCCAGCACATTCCCAAGAAGCGCAGCCATTCCGGCAAGATCCTGCTTTCTGATGCACCGGATCATCCCGTCGGTATCGGGGTGGTCCTTCACACCGGCCGTATCCAATTTCTCATAGATCACCTTTGTGGATACGCCCATGGGCGGTTTCGCGATCAAAACATGACAGGGCGGCGCATCGTCAAGGGGGGTCAGGATCTCTCCGATCCCTTCCGCCAGAACCGTTCCCCGCATGATACAGAACGGAATATCCGCGCCGATCTTCACGCCCCGTTCCATCAGCTCTTTCATGGAAAGAGAAAGTCCGAACATCTTATTCATTCCGAACAGGACCGCCGCGGCATCGGAACTTCCCCCGGCCATCCCTGCAGACACCGGCAGGAATTTTTTCAGATCGATCTTAACACCTTCTTCGATCCGGAATTCCTCCATGAGAAGTTTTGCCGCTTTATAGACCAGATTGTTCTCATCCGTCGGCAGATAAGGTCTGTTGGTCGTTACAAAAATGCCGGGTTCGTGTGATCTTTCCAGCAACAGTCTGTCATAGATCTGCACGCTCTGCATGATCATACGGACATCATGGTAACCGTTTTCACGCCTGCCAAGTACATCCAGCGCCAGATTGATCTTTCCCATTGCCTTTAAATTGATCCGGTCCATACCGCTCCCACAGAAAACGCGATTGTATTTTTTGTGTATTTTGTATACTGTATTACATTTATTATAGCGGTTCGAAAAAAAAGTCGCAACTTTTTTCAAAATGGGGTTCAGGATTTCTCATTCGTTGCCGATAAAAATTTTGAAGTATCTAAATATACTTTCACAGCAAACCATAAACCATTACCAAGGAGGGTAAATCATGAACGTAAACGGAGTTTCGGGTTATTCACAATTAGACGCGTATTCCACTTACCAGCCTACCCCCAAGACAAACGAAGAAGCTGTTTCCAAGGAAGCAAAAGCTGAAGAAGCCGGCGTGATCTATGAAAAGTCCGCACCGGCGGCAGTTTATACTCCCAACGTAAATGTCGTTGAGATGCTGAAATCCGATGCTGCTGCCCAGGAAGCAAGCTTCCGCAACATGGTCATGAAGACCATCATGGGACAGGGTGACACCCTGGCAGCCTCCGATGATTTCTGGCGCTTCCTTGCAAGCGGCAATTTCACGGTAACAGAGGCAGCCAAAGAAGAAGCCCAGAAAGCGATCTCCGAAGACGGATACTGGGGCGTTGAAAAGACCAGCGACAGGATCCTGGAGATGGCAAAAGCCCTGACCGGCGGCGATCCGGACAAGATCGAGCAGATGCGCTCCGCCTTTGAAAAAGGCTTCAAGGAAGCCACAAAGACATGGGGACAGGATCTTCCCGAGATCTCATCCAAGACCTATGATGCGGTCATGGACAAGTTCGACAAATGGGCTGAAGAATCCGCAGTGATCTGACGATTTGTGATGATCCTGGATAAGTAAGAGAAGCGGGATACCATGCGGTATCCCGTTTCTCTTATTTTAATCCGTATTCCGGCCTGTCCGCCTTTACGAAACGTCCGAACTGTTTAAATACCTTTCCTGTTCCGGTGTCAGCTTATCGATCTGTTTGCCGAGGAAGTTCAGCTTCCTTAAGGCCACATCCCGGTCGACTTCCTTGGGCACATTGATGATCATCCGGTCAAGTTTGCCCTCATGCTCCACAAGATACTTGGCCGAAAGCGCCTGGATCGCAAAGGACATGTCCATGATCTCTGCCGGATGTCCGTCCCCTGCTGCCAGATTGACCAGACGACCCTGCGCGATCACGAAGATCCACTGCCCCGTCGGCAGTTTGTAGCCTTCGATGTTCTTACGCATCTCCTTGGTCTCAACGGCGATCTGCCTAAGACGCGCCATATCGATCTCACAGTCAAAGTGGCCGGCATTGCAGAGGATCGCGCCCTCTTTCATGACCGCGAAATCTTCCTCGTCAATGACTTTTTCACATCCGGTCACGGTCACGAAGAAATCTCCGATCTTTGCCGCTTCCACCATCGGCATGACCTCAAACCCGTCCATCACCGCTTCGATCGCTTTGATCGGATCGATCTCCGTAACGATGACTTTGGCGCCGAGTCCCTTTGCGCGCATGGCCACGCCTTTTCCGCACCAGCCGTATCCCGCAACGACCACGTTTTTACCGGCAACGATCAGGTTTGTGGTCCGGTTGATCCCGTCCCATACCGACTGGCCCGTGCCGTAACGGTTGTCGAAGAAATGTTTGCAGTCCGCATTGTTCACAAGGACCATGGGGAATTTCAGAGCGCCGTCCCGGTCCATGGCAAGAAGTCTTAAGATCCCGGTCGTGGTCTCCTCGCATCCGCCGATCACATTCGGGATCAGGTGCGAAAGTTTGGTATGCAGCATATGGACAAGGTCTCCGCCGTCATCGATGATGATGTTCGGTCCCGGCTCAAGCACCGCCTGAATATGTCTCTCATATTCCTCCGGCGTGCTGTCATACCAGGCGTGCACTTCCAGCCCGTCCTGCACCAGCGCCGCCGCCACGTCATCCTGCGTGGAAAGCGGATTGGATCCGGTCACATACATTTCTGCCCCGCCTGCCTTCAGCACCTTGCAAAGATAAGCGGTCTTGGCTTCCAGATGTACGGAAAGCGCGATCTTTTTCCCCGCAAAAGGTTTGGTCTGTGTAAATTCCTGCTCCAGTGTCCGTAACAGATGACAGTTTCTCCTGACCCACTCGATCTTCTGTTCTCCGGAAGGAGCAAGCGTAATATCTCTGATCTCACTGCTCATGATCTGTAATCTCCTTTGGATGGTTTTCAGTTACTTTGCTATTCTAGCACAACACGGGGCGAAATGAAACCCTGCGGGCCAACGTCATTGCAATTGCAGGGGCCTTCTTTTATAATGTTTCTTATGAATATCTGCATCCAAAACGGCCGGATCCTAGACCCCGCGACCGGCCTTGACAAAATCGCAAACATCCTGATATCGGACACGAAGATCGAGCGGATCTTTCAGCCTGAAGAGCAGATCGCACTTCCGGATGACCTGAAAGTGATCGACGCAGAAGGCCTGATCGTTTCTCCCGGTCTTGTCGATATCCACGTGCATTTCAGGGAACCCGGATTTACACATAAGGAAGAGATCGCAACCGGCGCAGAAGCCGCAGTTGCGGGCGGATACACCACGGTCGTCATGATGGCGAATACAAAACCCGTCATCGATAATGTCGCTATTTTGCAGGAAGTGGAGGATAAGATCCGTTTCGTAAATGCGAAGACGCCGCTTCGGATCCTGCCGTCCGCTTCCGTGAGCATGGATCTGAAGGGAAGATCCCTCACCGATTTTGATGCCCTATCCCTTGCGGGCGCCGCAGGCTTTACGGATGACGGCATTCCGATCACTGATGAAGCCCTGTTAAAAGAAGCATTCCGGCTTGCCGCAAAAGTCGGAAAACCGGTCAGTCTCCATGAAGAGGATCCTGCCCTGATCACGGAAAACGGGATCAATGCCGGAAAGGTAAGCAAAGCGCTTCAGATCACTGGTTCCCCGCGAGAAGCCGAGATCTCGATGATCAGACGCGACATCAGGATCGCGGAAAACACCGGCGCAAAAGTCAACATCCAGCATTTGAGCACCAAAGAGGGCGTGGAACTGATCCGGCAGGCCAGAAAGACCAATCCGGACATCCATGCGGAAGTCACCCCGCATCACTTTTCCCTGACGGAAGACGCCGTTTTGCAATACGGCACGCTTGCCAAGATGAATCCGCCGCTTCGTACGCAGGAAGACCGGCTTGCGCTGATCGAGGGACTGAAGGACGGCACGATCGAGACGATCGCCACCGATCACGCGCCGCATGCGGCTGAGGAAAAAGCGCTTCCGCTCACCAAAGCCCCGAGCGGGATCATCGGTCTTGAGACCGCGCTGTCTCTCGGGATCACAAACCTGGTGCGCCCGGGACATCTGACACTTTTACAGCTTCTGGAAAAGATGAGTTTCAATCCGGCAAAGCTCTACGGGATCCCCTGCGGCATCCGGGAAGGAGCGGAGGCGGACCTTGTGCTGTTTGATCCCGGTCACACAAAACTTTATGACTGCTTCCGGTCCAGATCGTCCAATTCCCCGTTTTTGGGTCAAAAGCTGTACGGGGTCGTAAGAGCAACGATCTGCGGCGGAAGGATCGCGTACGAAGACCTTCCGTAAAAAGCAGTTTTATCGATAAAACCCCACAATATCAATCTGGAGAGTCACACATGGCAAAAGAAAAACAGACCGCGGCCGTGATCCGGCAGGAATGCATCGCAACAGATATTTACAGCATGTGGATCGAAACTTCCATCGCTGATGTCTCGCATCCGGGACAGTTTATTTCCGTATACCCCAAAGACCGCTCCAAGCTTCTTCCGCGCCCCATCAGCATCTGCGAGACGGCGCCGGGAAGGCTTCGGATCGTATACCGTATTGCGGGAAGCGGCACCGCAGAGTTTGCGGGATACAAAAGCGGCGATCCCATTGAGATCTTAGGACCGCTCGGAAACGGCTTTCCTCTTGACGGTCAGGATGCGCTGCTGATCGGCGGCGGGATTGGCATTCCGCCCATGCTGTCTCTTGCAAAAGCGCTGCCGGGTAAAAAAACGGTCGTCGCGGGATACAAAAGCGAACTGTTCCTGACGGAAGACTTTGCGGGCCATGCAGACCTTTGGATCGCGACCGAAGACGGCTCAAGCGGCACAAAGGGAACGGTTCTTAACGCCATCCGTGAAAATCACCTCACAGGCAGCGTGATCTATGCCTGTGGTCCCATGCCGATGCTTAAGGCCGTAAAAGAATATGCCATAGAGCAGGGGATCCCCGCCTGGATCTCGCTGGAAGAGAGAATGGCCTGCGGGGTCGGGGCCTGCCTCGGCTGTGTCGTAAAGACCACAGGCAAAGACGAACATTCCAACGTGAACAACGCCAGGATCTGCAAAGACGGCCCGGTCTTTGATGCAAAGGAGGTCGATCTGACATGAACACACAGGTTTGCATTGCAGGCATCCCCTTCAAAAATCCGGTCATGACCGCATCCGGCACCTTCGGTTCCGGTATGGAATATGAAGAATTTGTCGATCTGAACAGGCTGGGCGCAGTTGTGACAAAGGGCGTTTCCAATGTCCCCTGGCCCGGTAATCCGACACCCCGTGTCGCGGAAACCTACGGCGGCATGCTGAACGCCATCGGTCTGCAGAACCCGGGGATCGATCTGTTCATCAAACGGGACCTTGCTTTTCTGAAAAAATATGACACCCGCGTGATCGTCAATGTCTGCGGGAAAAGTGTGGAAGAATACCTGGAAGTCGTGGAAAAACTGTCCGATCAGGACGTGGATCTGCTCGAGATCAATGTTTCCTGTCCGAACGTCAAGGAAGGCGCCATCGCATTCGGGCAGGATGTAAAAGCCTTATCGGCCATTACAAAAGCGGTCAAGGAAAAAGCAAAACAGCCCGTGATCATGAAACTGTCTCCGAATGTCACGGATATCAAAGAACTTGCAAAAGCCGCCGAAGCATCGGGTGCGGATGCCGTTTCCCTGATCAACACGATCACCGGCATGAAGATCGATATCAGAAAACGCTGCTTTGCGCTCGCCAACAAGACCGGCGGTCTGTCAGGTCCTGCCATCAAACCCGTGGCCGTCCGTATGGTCTACGAGGCCGCTCACGCAGTAAAGATCCCCGTCATCGGCATGGGCGGGATCGCTACGGCGGAAGACGCCATCGAATTCATCATGGCAGGTGCCACGGCCGTTGCAGTCGGCGCGATGAACTTTCATGATCCCTACACGACAATAAAAGTGATCGAAGGGATCGAAGCGTTTATGAGGGAAGAAAAGATAACCGACCTTGAGTCGATTCGTGGCTGCGTGAACTGAACAGGCAGCAGTTTCGTGCAAACTGTGTAAAAATATAGATATGCAAAAATAAAACCGGCGGACACATCATTTGTGTTCGCCGGTATCAACTTCATTTGCGTTGCATCTGACTTCATGAAACTGCTTCAGCATTTCCGCTTCGCAGTTATATTTATGTTCCATCTTCATCTGAAACATATCGGATACCCGTTTCCTGGCGATCCGCTCTTCTGCCATCTGTCTGGCCAGCCAGTCATTCTTACGGTCTTCCCAGCTTCCGATGTCGATCTTTTCCCTGGCCATCGCGGCATTCACGCCGCTGTTTTTTCTGCGCGCGGCAGAAACATGCACGGGATCCCGTCTTACGGGAACAGGCGCAGTCTGCGCGCCTGCCGGCCTCCCGTTTCGCGGATGGTTCGGTAATTGTCCGTTTTTCAGCTTCCTGATCTTTCTGAACACAAAGATCGCGATCAGCGCATAGACGATGACCGAGAAAACAGCGCCTCCCATGGATTACTCTTTCCTGACGGCTTCCGCCACTGCCGAGGCGGTTCCTGCAAGATTTGCGATATCCGAGGGCACGATGATCTTGGTTGCCTGGCCATTGGCCATGCTCACGGCTGCTTCATACTGCTTGAGTGCCAGATACTGTCCGGAAGGAGCCGCTTCGTTGATCAGCCGGATACTTTCCGCCTGTGCGCGCTGTACGGCAAGAAGTGCCTGCGCCTCACCTTCCGCCTCGCGGATCCGCTGCTCTTTTACCGCATCTGCGCGAAGGATCGCCGCTTCTTTTTCACCTTCCGCTAATGTGATCGCCGACTGTTTCTTACCTTCCGCCGTAAGGATCGCTTCACGTTTTTCACGTTCCGCTCTCATCTGCTTCTCCATGGCATCCTGAATCGTCTTGGGCGGCTGGATGTTCTTGACCTCGACACGGTTGACTTTGATGCCCCATTTGTCGGTTGCTTCATCCAAGATCGAGGTGATCTGCCCGTTGATACTGTCACGGCTGGTCAGCGTTTCATCCAGCGTCATGGAACCGATGATGTTTCTTAAAGTCGTGGCCGACAGGTTCTCGATAGCCGCGATCGGACGCTCCACGCCGTAGGAGAACAGCTTCGGATCAAAGACCTCAAAGAACACAACGGAGTCCACCATCATGGTAACGTTATCCTTGGTGATCACCGGCTGCGGCTCGAAGTCCGCCACCTGCTCTTTTAAGGATACCTTTTTGACAACCTTATAGAAGAACGGGATCTTAAAGTGCAGTCCCGCTTCCCAGGACGCCTTGTACTGTCCCAAAAATTCCACCACCCATGCACTGGCCTGCGGCACGATGCAGATGCAGGAAAAGATCAGGATGATGGCGATGATGATCAAAACGAGACCAAAAAACATGCCTAAAAATTGCATTCTTGTTTCCTCCCTTTTTTATAAATCCCTTATTGAGCTTTCCGGTATTCCTCCACGAGCTGGCGGATCCTCTCACTCGGATTCAGCAGATCGCTGATGGAAATATCGTGATTTAAGGTATCAATGATATAAGCGATGTATTTGCTCATGTCACAGTTGATGTAATAAGGCTTCTCAAGCAGCTCCGGGCTCTGGTATACCAGGTTGGTCGTTAAGACTCTGTGAATGATACCGTCTTCATAAGCCTTGTCAAACTGCGCAAAACCGTTGGTGAACAGGCCGAACGTTGCTGCCACAAAGATCCTTCCCGCATTCCGTTTCTTCAGCTGGCTTGCCACATCGATCACACTGTCCCCGGAAGAGATCATGTCGTCGATCACGATCACGTCCTTGCCGGCAACGGAAGAACCTAAGAATTCGTGAGAAATGATCGGGTTTCTGCCGTTCACGACCTGGGTGTAATCTCTGCGTTTGTAGAACATGCCGATGTCAAGCCCGAGCACGTTTGCCATATAGATCGCACGTCCCATGCCGCCTTCATCCGGGCTGATGATCATCATGTGATCCGAATCGATCTTTAAATCCTTCTCATATTTCAAAAGTCCCTTGACAAACTGGTAGGTCGGCTGGATCGTTTCAAAGCCGGACAGCGGGATCGCATTCTGGACTCTCGAATCATGCGCGTCGAAGGTGATGATGTTGTCGACGCCCATCGAAACCAGTTCCTGCAGCGCGATGGCGCAGTCCAAAGACTCTCTGGTATTTCTCTTGTGCTGTCTGGATTCATAAAGGAACGGCATGATCACCGTGATGCGCCTGGCTTTGCCGCCGACGGCCGCAATGATACGTTTCAGGTCCTGGTAGTGATCATCCGGGGACATGTGATTTTCATGTCCGCAAAGGGAATAGGTCAGGCTGTAGTTGCTGACGTCCACCAGCAGATAGAGATCTGCGCCCCTGACGGATTCCTTGATCACGCCCTTTGCTTCTCCGGTTCCGAAGCGGGAGATCTGCGCATCCATGATGTAGGAATCTCTCTGGTATCCGGCAAAAGCCAGGGAACTTTTGTGCTCGTTTTCTCTTTCTTCACGCCATTTGATCAGATATCTGTCGACCTTCTCGCCGAGTTCCCTGCATCCTTCCAACGGGATCAGCCTTAAGGAGCCTACGGGAATGGTTTCCAGATTTCGCTTTTCTTCGCGGCCGGGCATGCTCTACCTCACTTTCTGTTCTGGGCATTCATGTTGCGCCGGATCGACACGCGGATGTCATCGATCTCGATCCGGATCATCTTATAGTAACCGTATATGCGTGAAAAGACACGCTCCGAATATTTATCGTTCAGTTCTTCCAGGGAAAGATTCGTGGAAATGAGAGTGGATTTTTTGCGATTGTTCCGCTCGTTTAAGATCACGAACAGCTGGGAGGCCACAAAGGAATTGGTCACCTCCGTGCCAAGATCGTCAATGATCAGCAGATCGCAGGAAAATACATCTTCATGAAGCGCCAGGAGATCATCGCCCGCGCTCTCGGAATGAAACGCGCATTTGGCAAGCGTCTCAAACAGATCGTAAGCGGTGAAATAGATCACGGAATGACCGCTGTCGAGCAGTTGCTTTGCGATGCAGTTGGTCAGAAAGGTCTTTCCGACACCGACGGATCCGTTCAGCAGAAGGTTCTCATATCCGTCGTCAAACGCATCCGCAAAATGTCTGCACTCCGAGACGATCCGGCGCATCTTTTCCACGTCGCTGTCATTATAGTATTCATAGGAAAGCTTGTCAAAATTCTCTTCGCCAAGAACCGATTCGATCGAGGACTGCCTGTAAAGCGCGCGGATCTCGGCCTGCCTTAAGCACCTGCATTTCTTCCCGTCAACGTACCCGGTATCCTTGCAATCGCTGCATTCAAAGACCGGCTCCAGATAGTCCTGCGGAAAGCCGTTCCGGACAAGCAGTTCCTTTTTCTTCTCTAGAATGGAAGACACCTTCCTGCGAAGTTCCTGCAGCGCGTCCGCATCCCCGCCGATCAGTTTTTTTGAAAAATCAAGGCTTGAAGCGCCAAGTTCCTCTTCCAGTCCGCGGTAGCCGGGGATCCTGCCATAGACTTCCTCGCGGCGCCTTTCAAGAATATGCCGGTTTGCAAGCCTCCTGTCTTCATAGGTCCGCATGATGGCATCATATTGTGCTCTGCTTAACGGCATATCATAAACTCCTTAGTTGTAAGCCTCCTGTTCAAGGGCCGAATAATCGTAAGAACGCTGTTTGAAATCTCCGAACTTGTTTGCAGCTGCAGACTTCTCCGGTTTTGCTGCGGGCTGCCTTGCATTTCTTTGCTTATGCGCGCTGTCGTTCTTTTCAACATCCGCAAGGGTACGTACGCCTTCCCTGTCCCAGTTGCTTAAGATCTTATCCGCGTATTCAAAACTCGGATTATGGATCGCCGACACGGTCCTGGTGCACGCTTCAACCATCATTTCCGCGGAAAATCCGAGAGAGATCCATCTGCGTACAAAGGAAAGTTCCGTCTCCAGCGGGTTCCTGCCCGTGCGGATCCCGAATGCCTTGAAAACCTCGAAGATCTCGGAAGGGATATTGGAAGTATATTCCTTGGCCTCTTCTACATATCTGATCCCGGCAAGCGCCCAGGAATTGGCCACGCTCTCGATATAGCGGATGCTCTTCTTTCTGTTGCCGACGCAGTATTCCACAAGGTATTCCAGAAGATCCGTATCGAATCCCAGCGCATCATACAGATACAGGAACGTGGCGATCTCGTTGCTGTTTAAGGTCTTCTTCATATATTGCTCGGCCACAAACAGAAACTGGGAAACGTCCGCCCTGTTCTTGAAATCCAGGAGTTTTTCTGCGGAATAATTCGGTTTTTCGGGTAAGCGGAACACTTTCGCCTCCGTCCTTTCCTGTTCGGCCGGTTCGACCGTCACGGTCTGCAGCGATGTCTGCGGAACGGACACGATCGACTGGATCGGCAGCAGCTGGATCTCCGAAAGCTGCTTCTCCTGCGAGAATGCCAGTTTCAGAAGGCGCTGCTTCTCCCAGTATTTGAGCGCGCGCAGCACATCCTTTTCCGTATAATTAAAGAAATCCGCGATAATGGAGACAGAGATGGGCATATTCCCATCGATGCAGCGGAGCAGATACAGATAGATCTTGATCTGCGCATCATTCGCATTCCCCATGTATATATCGATAAAACGGTTCGACACAACGGTCGCTCCGCTCACACAATCTCCATACAGTGTTACCTGACTCATTTGATCACCTGCCGGTTGTACATTTTCATATTCAAGCACTGAAAATTATAACACAAGAAGGTGAAAAATCAATCGGAAAATTCGGCAAAAAGCCCGTAAAATCAAGGCTTCCGGCCACTTGTGGAAACTGTGGATAATGTGGATTAAAAATAATCTGCGATTATGTCACCACGACAAAAAAGCATATTTTCAACCCTTTTTCCAAAACCGGTTCAAAGATTATGTAAATGCAGAAATCCACAATGCCTGACCGGACTTTTTGTAAAATATCTGTGGATTCTGTGGACAACTCACAGCCCCAGCAGATTTTCTCCCACTTTTACGATATCTCCGGCACCCATGGTTATCAACAGATCTCCCGGTTCACAATTTTGTAATAAAAAATTTTCGATCTCATCAAAAGACGGAAAATAGTAACATTCCTTCCCGCGTTCTCTGATGGCTTCCATCAGGTCTTTGGAAGAGATCCCGAGGTTATCCGTCTCTCTTGCCGCATAGATATCCGAGAGCACGATCAGGTCCGCATTAGAAAGCGCATCTGCAAAATCATCGAAAAACGCTTTGGTCCGTGTGTAGGTATGGGGCTGGAACACGCAGACGATCCGGTCCTTTTTGTGCTTTTTTGCAGCCTTCAGGGTCGCCCGGATCTCTGTCGGATGGTGCGCATAGTCATCCACGATCGTGATCTTGTTCAGTTCCCCCTTGATCTGAAATCTCCTGTCCGTTCCGCCAAACGATAACAGGCCCTTTGCGGCCGTCTCCTGCGGGATCTTCAATACATCCGAGAGCGCAACGGAGGCAAGCGCGTTGGCCACGTTATGCTCTCCGGGAACGTTTAACGTAAAAGCACGGTCTTTTTGCCCATACAGCAGAAACGTCGCTTTCCCGTTTTCATCATAGGTGATCCCATCCGCACTGTAGTCGGCGTTCCTATCCGTTACCGAAAACGTGACCACTCTGCAGCTTAGATCCTTCGTGATCTTTTCATAGGAAGGAATGTCCCGGTTGATGATGAGCGTCCCGTCTTCGGGAAGAAGCGACGCAAACTTCCTGAACGAAGCATAGATGTCATCCAGGTCTTTGAAGAAATCCATATGATCTTCTTCTATATTTAATATGAGCCCGATCTTCGGAAAGAAGCTTAAGAAGCTGTTGGTATATTCACAGGCCTCGGTGATGAAATACTCTTCTCCTCCGATCCTGAAATTTCCACCGATCTCTTTTAACATGCCGCCCACGGATACGGTCGGATCAAGCCCCGCTTCCATGAGGATCATCGTGATCATCGAAGTGGTCGTGGTCTTCCCGTGGGTACCCGAGATCGCGATGGGCACTTTGTAATTCCGCATGATCTGTCCGAGAAGCTCCGCCCTTGTAAGCATCGGAAGTCCTCTTCTGTCTGCCTCCTCAAACTCCGGATTGTCCGGATGGATCGCTGCCGTATAGACCACAAGATCGACATCATCCGTGATATTGGACGCGCGCTGGCCGTAGAAGATGGTTGCTCCCTTTTCTTCCAGCATCTTTGTCAGTTCCGATCCGTGGTTGTCGGAGCCCGAGATCACAAATCCTCTCTGCAGAAGAACCTCTGCCAGGCCGCTCATACTGATCCCGCCGATCCCGATGAAGTGGATCCTGACCGGGTTGTCAAAATTGATCTGATACATTTTATGGCCCCTCTTCCTTTCTCTGTATACAACATATAGGATAGAATATTTTATTTAAAAATACAAGTTGTACCCATTAACAGTTTTTTTGTGAAGATTGGCAAAAATGTTTGAAAAATCAGTCGGTTGTGTATACATTCTGCACAAAAAGTGATATAATAAAACAACATTACGAAACTGACACAAGGAGTTCAACATGATTAAAAAAGAAATGATTGCCATGCTCCTGGCCGGTGGTCAGGGCTCCCGTCTGGGTGTACTCACATCCAAAGTCGCCAAACCCGCCGTTTCTTTTGGCGGAAAATACCGCATTATTGATTTTCCGTTAAGCAACTGCATCAATTCCGGGATCGACACGGTCGGCGTGCTGACACAGTACCAGCCGCTTCGGCTGAACACGCATATCGGGATCGGGATCCCCTGGGACCTTGACCGGAACGTGGGCGGTGTCACGGTCCTTCCCCCGTACGAGAAGAGCGGAAACAGTGAATGGTACACCGGTACGGCAAACGCCATTTATCAGAACATGACCTATATGGAAATGTTTAATCCGGACTATGTGCTGATCCTTTCCGGCGATCATATCTATAAGATGGACTATGAAGTCATGCTCGACTTCCACAAGGCGAACAAGGCTGACGTGACCATCGCGGCCATGTCCGTTCCTTACGAAGAAGCCAAGCGCTTCGGAATCCTGATCACGGATGACAACCGCCAGATCAATGATTTTGAAGAAAAACCCGAGAATCCGCGGTCGAATCTGGCTTCCATGGGGATCTACATCTTCAACTGGAAGACCCTGAAAGAAGCCCTGATCGCCAAGGCCGACCAGCCTGCGCTGGACTTCGGCAAGCATGTCATCCCGTTCTGCCACGAGAAGGGCGCAAGACTGTTCGCATACGAATACAACGGCTACTGGAAGGATGTCGGAACACTGAATTCCTATTGGGAAGCCAATATGGAGCTGATCGATATCGTTCCGGAATTCAACCTCTATGAGGAATACTGGTGCATTTATACCAAGAACAACGCGATCCCGCCGCAGTACATCTCCTCCGACAGTGTAGTGGAGCGTACCATCATCGGTGAAGGGACCGAAGTTTACGGCAAGATCTATAATTCCGTGATCGGCTGCAATGTGGTGATCGGTCCGGACACCGTGGTCAGGGATTCGATCATCATGAACAATGCCGTGATCCACGAGGGCTGCGAGATCAACAAATCCATCGTTGCGGAGAATACCGTGATCGGCGCAGGCTGTATCCTCGGCGCTTTCGACGAGGTTCCCAACGAAACGGATCCGCATATTTATACGCACGGTCTGGTCACGATCGGCGAAGACTCCGTCGTGCCCGATAACATCCGCATCGGACGCAACAGCGTGGTCTCCGGCGTGACCGATGCCTCCGATTATCCGGACAACATGCTTGCAAGCGGCAAAACTTTGATAAAGAATGGAGAACAGGTATGAAAGCGATAGGAGTAGTATTAGCCGGTGGCAACAATTTCAGGATGAAGGAGCTCTCCCAGAAGCGTGCCGTATCTGCCATGCCCATTGCCGGGAGCTTCAGAAGCATTGATTTTTCCCTCAGTAACATGTCCCACTCTCACATCACCAAGGTCGGCGTGCTGACACAGTACAACGCCAGAAGCCTGAACGAGCATTTGAGTTCCAGCAAGTGGTGGGATTTCGGACGTAAACAGGGCGGACTGTTCGTGTTCACCCCGACCGTTACGCAGGACAACAATTTCTGGTACCGCGGCACCGCCGATTCCATCTACCAGAACCTTGCTTTTCTCAAGCAAAGTCACGAGCCCTATGTGGTCATCGTGAGTGGGGACGGCATCTACAAGATGGATTACAACAAGGTGCTGGATTTCCACATCGAGAAGAACGCGGACATCACCGTTGTCTGCAAAGACATCCATCTCGATGAGGACAGCGACCGCTTCGGTTTTGTGACCGTAAATGAAGACGGACGCATCACCGATTTCGAAGAGAAGCCCATCGTTGCCAAGACCAACACCATTTCCTGCGGGATCTATGTGATCCGCAGAAGGCTGCTGATCGATCTGATCGAAAAGTGCGCGGCGGAAGACCGCTTCGATTTTGTAAGGGATATCCTGATCCGCTACAAGGATCTGAAGAACATTTATGCGTTCAAGCACGAGGGATACTGGAGCAACATCTCTTCCGTGGAATCCTACTACAAGACCAACATGGACTTTTTGAACGCGGATGTCAGGGACTATTTCTTCAAGCAGTATCCGGAAGTATATTCCAAGGTGGATGATCTGCCGCCCGCCAAATACAACATCGGATCCAACGTGAAGAACAGCCTGATCTCCAGCGGCAGCATCATCAACGGTACCGTGGAAGATTCCGTGATCTTCAAGAAAGTCTTTGTCGGAAACAACTGCGTGATCAAGAATTCGATCGTCTTAAATGATGTTTACATCGGCAACAACACGCATATCGAAAACTGCATCGTGGAGAGCCGCGGCACGATCCGCGCCGACTCCTACTTCAAGGGCGAGGACGGCATTCAGGTTGTCCTTGAGAACAGCGAAAGATATGTATTCTGACCTTTGACGGAGGACTGACTGATCATGAACATTACCGATATCCGTATCCGCAAAGTACCAAAAGACGGGAAGATCAAGGCTTTTGTCTCCATTACGATCGACGGGGTCTTTGTCGTGCATGACATCAAGATCATCGAAGGAGAAAAAGGGATGTTTCTCTCCATGCCCTCCCACAAAACGGCGGAAGGCGAATACCGCGATATCGCGCATCCGATCACGACCGAATACCGCCAGAGCCTGCAGAACATGATCTTTGCAAAATACGAAGAGTTCCTGAAGGAAGAGGCAAGATCATCCAAAGCACAGTCAGGCGGAAAGCCGGAGAAGACAACGGAATAAGGGATCGGAAGAAAGAACACCGCAAAGGATCTGCCGCATGGCAGATCCTTTTTTCCTTTCCGCATTCTTTCTTGACAGTCCAAAGATTCTCGCTTATGATGGACAGGCACGAAATCAGTGAGTTCGAAACCCATCCTCACTTAAAACAAAACTAGGAGAACAATTTCATGAAAAAATTTACCACCTTTCATCTGGTGCAGGCAGCCGTTGTTGCCGCACTCTATGTCGTACTGACGATCCTGGCCAACACCTTCGGTCTTGCAAGCGGCGTCATTCAGGTCAGGATCTCCGAAGCGCTCTGCGTACTTCCCTTTTTTTCCCCGACTTTAAGCATCGGCCTCTATCTCGGCTGCATTCTTGCCAATCTGATCACAGGATGTCTTCCCTGGGATGTCGTGTTCGGCAGCCTCGCGACGCTGATCGGTGCGATCTTTTGTTCCCTGATCGGAAGAAAAGCAAAAGGCCTTGCTCCTGAGAGCAAAGCCTATAAGCGTCTGGCACTTTTATGTCCCATCCCGAACGTGATCGCAAATACACTGATCGTTCCGCCGATCCTGCTTTTTGTCTATGAAATGGGCTTACAGGATCTCGGCGTTTTTGCAGAAGTCAGTCCTATTAAGAACGCCTATCTCTTATTTACGATCACCGTCTTTCTCGGAGAAGTGATCTCCGGATACGTTCTCGGCATCCTGCTCTTTCCTGCATTCCGCAGGGTCATGGATGCGGTCCGTCCCAAAGACTAAAGTGGTTTTATTTCAGATTTTCCGGATTTAACGGTTCCAGTTCGGGAAGTACAAACCGGCCATCCTTGCGGATCAGCACGTCATCGAACCAGATCTCGCCGCCGCCGTATTCCGGCGTCTGGATCAGGACAAGATCCCAGTGGATGGCCGAACTGTTTCCGTTCGGTGCCTCGTCATAACACCTGCCCGGCGTGAAATGGATCGAGCCCATGATCTTTTCGTCAAACAGGATATCCTTCATCGGTGTTAAGATGAACGGATTCACGCCGATCGCAAATTCACCGACATATCTTGCACCCGCATCCGTGTCAAAGACCTTGTTGATCTTTTCCGTATTATTGGCGGTCGCCTCAACGATCTTACCGTTTTCAAAATGCAGGCAGATGTTCTCATAGGTGTAACCCTGATACAGGGAAGGCGTGTTGTAGGTGATCACACCGTTTACGGAATCCCTTACGGGGGCCGTGAACACTTCGCCGTCCGGAATGTTCATCTTCCCGTCGCATTTGATCGCGGGAATGTCCTTGATCGAAAACGTCAGATCCGTTCCCCTGGCAACGAGGCGTACTTTGTCCGTTTTGTTCATGAGGTCCACAAGACCGGTCATGGCTTTTCCCATCCTGGAGTAATCCATGGTGCATACGTCAAAATAGAAATCCTCGAAGCTCTCGCGGCTCGTGTTGTTCAGCTGCGCCATGGAGGCATTCGGGTATCTTAACACCACCCAGCGCGTGTGCGGTACGCGGATGTTTCCGTGTACCTCGTTGGAATAGAGTTTTTCATAGAGTGCCATCCTGTCTTCCGGCACATCCGAGAGTTCCGAAACATTGTCACTGCCCCTGACGCCGACATAGCAGTCCATCTGCTTCATCAGATCTCCGTCGATCTGTGCCATCAGCTTCAGCTGTTCCTCGCTGCAGTGCAGCAGCTGCTCTCTCTGTACCTGCGGATCGGTATACCAGACAAACGGTACTGCGCCCGCTGCGTAGGTTTCCTTGATCAGTGCACGCGAAAGTTCCGTCGTGGAAGCGCCGATATAGTGGATCAGCACCTTATCCCCCGCTTTGACCTCGCAGGAATAATTGATCAGATTTTTTGCAAGTTTTTGAATCCTGGCATCCATATTTATCATCCTCCTTATGGATCATTGTATTTAGAAAACGTTCCCGACCGTCGGTCAGGTGCGGTATTTCTCACTGTTTGATATCGATATAAGAAATGAACCGGTTCCCGCTGTTGTTGAAGCGCTCCTGCGTTTCGATCCGTCCGTACTTATCGACCGTTGCAACAAGCGGATCATAAAGCGTGATGTTCTGGCTGTCATAGCCCGTGATCAGCACCGCGCCTCCGGCTTCCACCATGGCAAACACGGGATAGCCGCGGCTCACGTAATACAGAACGGCATCCATGGAACAGCCCGTCAGATCCAGCACCGCCATTTCCGGCAGATTTTCATGCAACAGAGAAAGGACGGTCTTCTGCTGCAGCAGCTTCGCGGCATCCAGATAGATCCCCTGTTTCTTCAGCATGACATCGGCGCAGCAAGATGTGGAAGAGTTCATCAGGTCCGGCATCAGTTCCTCGATCCCGCGGATCTGTTTGGACAGATATCTGTTCCCGCCCTGCCAGATATAGGAATCCTGCTTGTTTACGACAACACCGAAAGACCGATCCGCTCTCTTGATGGCATCCGCAGGATCCGTATAGATCCCGACGATGTCTCCCATCACATAGACGTAATACCTGTCCCTGACATCCTCATCTTCGAGCTCGATATCCCTGCTGCCCTCGTAAAGGACCTGCTTCGGAGACAGTTTCTTGACCGTATTGGACTCCGGCTCCTTTGCAAGGACCGTCTGGTATGTGGTCTCCATCTCTTCGGTGACAACGCTCGTATACAGGTTCTTCGTATCATAGGCGGGCTGGTTGTTCATGATCTGGTCCGCTTCGGTCTCTTCAAAATAGCCCGTTTCCGCATTTTTGACCACGCGTTCCAGCGTGATCATGTTGTCTTCCACACGGATATCCGAAATAAAGATATCGTTCTGCCGGTATTCTTTCATGACGCCTTCCGTGATGTTCTGGATATAAACGGCATACATGGGTACCATCGTGGAGCCGGACGGATCCGTGGTGATATCCGAAAGCCTTGCCAGACCGTAGATCAGATCCGAATCCATAAAGCCCAAAGGGATGATGAGTTCCCCTGCGGGCGCCTTGACTTCAACGGGCTCTGCCGCATTGAGCGCATACCAGCGGATCGTGTCCGAGTAGGTCAGATCCGAGCTGTCCTGCCAGGCGATCATACTGTTGTCCACGGAGGACACGAAGCGGTTGTCGTCAAGCCCCGATGCAACGATATCCACTTTTTTGCTGTCCATGTTGACGCGGTATACGTTCCCGTCCATCAGCATGAAGAAAATGTTCCGCCTGTTGATATAGCTTAAGGCATTCATTTCCTGTTTCAGCATCTGGAATGACTTCGTATACGGGAAAAAGATCTCTTCCTCGACGGTGTTCATGCCGCCATCGTAAAAATAGATGCAGGCGCCGACTTCGCCTTCATGGATCCCTCTGTCCATATAGCCGTATACGAGGAAGCGGATATTCCCGGCATCATCCACCGAAAGGATCTTGACGCCGTGCGCGTCATATCTGGTGCGCGCATCATTGTTATCCTTATCATAGAAGGAAAAGACCTTGGCCAGATTATTGTTGAACGAATTGAACGAATAGAGCGCATTCTGCTGCACAAAGCAGTAGATATTTGCCGTCGCGTTTTCCGCCCACTGAAGTTTCTCATCCAAGATCCCGTGCAGGATCTTGCCGTTGACCAGAACGTTCTTGTCTTCGTCAAACACCTGATTCATATGGCGTTCATATTCCATCAGGTAGATCCGCTCCGTTCCCCTGCGGATCCGGAAATATTCTTTGACGTTGTAGTATTCGTTTTTGATAAACACCCGGTAGGATAACTGCACGCAGGCGTTCAGCGAATCGATCTCGAGAAGCTGCAGTTCCTTTTCGGAAGAAACGATCGGCTGCAGGTCTCCCCAGGTCAGCTGGCGGAAATTGGAATGGATGTTGACATAGCCGTAACTGGAGTTATCCCCCTCGGCGTTGGTCTCCATGTAGGTCTTCAGTTCCTTCGCCGCTTCTTTGTCAAAGGTCTTTGCGGAAAAATCACGGATAAACGAAAACTTTTCCGTCAGATACAGTTCGGATTTGTTGATGATCCTGGTATAGTATCTGGCAACCTTGCCCGCACCGTCCGTGATCTTGATCACCAGCATATATTCCGTATCGTCCTCGATCAGGTTTTTGATCGGAAGCGTCGCCGTGATCATGTCATTTTCGTAATTGTATCCTTCTAAGTCCGTATCTTCGATCAGCCGCTGCATGTCCTTGCTGCGGACCTCGTAGCCGATCTTACTGATGATGGCGCCGTAGGTTTCGATCAGGATGTCCACCTCGCGGTTTGCTTTCAGCGGCGTAATTGTCCCACGCAAATAACTCCCCTCCATGTCTATCGTATAGCCATGCAGGGGATTTACGTATTCATCATTCACATTCATATAAACGATGGGGAGCGTCGCCTTACCCATCTCCGTCGTCATGTCCGTATTACCGCGGTTCAAAAACCGGTCCGCCACAGCCATGGAAAGCAGCAGGACGGAAACGAACACAGCGAGCATCAGAAATGCTTTCCCGATCTTTTTTTTCATCTTAAGATTACTTTTTTGCTGCTTCTATACGGGCAATGGAACGCTGCAGGGCAAGGGATGCCCTGGCAAGATTTGTATGCGCCGCTTTCTCGGCCAGTCTTCTTTCGGCCCTGATCCTTGCCTCTTCGGCACGTTTCACGTCGATCTCATCCGGCCATTCGGCGATCTCTGCAAGGACCGTTACCTCGTCCTGCAGGATCTCTATAAATCCGCTGATCAGCGCAGCTTTTACTTCCGAATCCGCTTCCCTGATCTTTGCGACGCCGGGTGCCAGCACGGCGGTCAGCGGCACATGATTCTTTAAGATGCCGATCTCGCCCTCCGTCGTCCTGCACTCCAGCATGACCACTTCGCCCTCGTAGAACATCCGCTCGGGCGATATGATTCTGAGTTTAAAAGTATTGTCTGCCATTTGGCGGCTCCTTTATCTATTTTACCTTTGCAAGCACGTCCTCGATGCCGCCGGCATTCAGGAAGTAACTCTCCGGGATATCGTCATGCTTCCCTTCCAGGATCTCCGAAAAGCCCTGGATCGTCTCAGAGATCGGAACATAACGTCCTTCCAGTCCGGTGAACTGTCCTGCAACGAAGAACGGCTGGGACAGGAAACGCTGTACCTTTCTGGCTCTGGATACCGTAAGTTTGTCTTCCTCAGACAGTTCGTCCATACCGAGGATCGCGATGATATCCTGTAATTCTTTATATTTCTGCAGGATCTCCTGCACCCCGCGGGCCACTCTGTAGTGATCCTCTCCGACGATCCTGGGATCAAGGATCCTGGATGTTGACTCAAGCGGATCCACTGCGGGATAAATACCGAGTTCCACGATCGATCTTGACAGAACGGTGGTCGCATCCAGATGCGCAAACGTTGTCGCCGGAGCGGGGTCCGTCAGGTCATCGGCCGGTACGTAGACCGCCTGCACGGAAGTGATGGATCCGTTCTTTGTGGAAGTGATCCTCTCCTGCAGGGCGCCCATTTCCGTCTGCAGCGTCGGCTGGTAACCTACCGCCGAAGGCATACGTCCGAGCAAAGCCGAAACCTCGGAACCTGCCTGTGTGAAACGGAAGATATTGTCAATGAACAGCAGCACGTCTTTGCCGCCTTTGTCACGGAAATATTCCGCCATCGTCAGTCCGGAAAGACCGACTCTCATTCTTGCCCCGGGGGGCTCATTCATCTGTCCGAAGACCATGGTCGTCTTGTCGATAACGCCGGATTCCATCATTTCATGATACAGATCGTTTCCTTCACGCGTTCTCTCGCCGACACCGGTAAATACGGAATATCCGCCGTGCTCTGTCGCGATATTTCTGATCAGCTCCTGGATCAGTACGGTCTTGCCGACACCGGCACCGCCGAACAGGCCGATCTTTCCGCCTTTCTGGTACGGGCAGAGCAGGTCAACGACCTTGATCCCGGTTTCGAGAAGTTCCTGAGAAGTAGACTGCTCTTCAAATTCAGGTGCCTTTCTGTGGATCGGCTCATAGTCAACACCCTCGGGCGCGGGCTTGTTGTCGATCGGCTCACCCAAAACATTGAAAATACGTCCCAGCGTGTTTTCGCCTACCGGAACCGTGATCGGTGCGCCGCTTGCCACCGCTTCCATTCCTCTGACCAGACCGTCCGTAGGTCCCATGGCGATACATCTGACGGTATCGTCACCTAAATGCTGTGCGACCTCAACTACCAGGACGGAACCGTCTTTTCTGGTTACCCGGATCGCTTCATTGATCTCGGGCAGGGCTCCTTCCGGAAATTTGACATCCAGCACGGCCCCGATGATCTGGGTGATTTTGCCTGTATTTTTGTCTGCCACTGTTCTCTTCTCCTTCTTGTATGATAAATTGATATGCTGTTTAACTGCTGAGCGCTTCCGCACCGCCGATGATCTCGGTAAGTTCCTGTGTGATATGTCCCTGGCGGGCTCTGTTATACTGCAGTTCGAGGCTTCCGATCATTTCTTCCGCATTGCTGGTCGCGGAATCCATTGCCTGCATTCTGGCTCCGTTTTCACTGGCCACCGCTTCCACGAGCGCGCCGTAGATCAGACTCGTCACATATTTCGGAATGATCATGTTGAGCGCTTCGACTTCCTCTGGCTCGTAATTCATCAGCGCCTTGCTCTCAGGCGTTGCATCGATCTCCGATTTTTCTGCAGCTTCCTGCATGTTCACCGGCAACAGTTTTAACATGGTCGGCACATGACTGACCGTGTTGCGAAAATGCGTATAAGCCAGATAGATCTCAGAGATCCTGCCTTCCGAAAAGTCATTCAGAAGCTTGTCGCACAGTTCCTGCGCGTCGGAAAACAGGGGCTCATTGATCATTTCCGACTCGTCGGACAAGACCTCATAGCCTCTTCTTTTCAGCATGTCGCGGCCTTTTTTACCGATAGCATAGACCACAACATCCTTTTTATCCCATTCCTGCGAATCCACAAGCTTTGCGATATTGGAGTTGTACCCGCCGGCCAGACCCCTGTTGGAGGTAATGGCGATCACGGCTTTCTTGCCGCCTTCGCCCGCCTTCATATACGGATGTTCCATATAGCCGGATCTCTCAAGGATATTGACCACGGTCTGGTACATATACTCAAAATATGTGTGAGAACGTTCGGCACGCGATTTTGCTCTCTGCAGTTTCACGGTCGAGACCAGTTTCATGGCCTTTGTGATCTGCTGCGTGCTCTGGATACTGTTCTTCCGGCGCTTTATGTCTCTCATCGAGGGCATATGCTTTCACCTCTTACCTGAATTCTTCCTTAAATGCAGCTATCGCTTTCTGTAACTTGGCATCCGTTTCCTCAGAGATCTCTTTCTCTTCCCTGATGGCATTCGGGATATCCGGATAGCTGGTCTTAATGTATTCGAAAAATTCTTTTTCGAACCTGGTAACCTTGTCAACATCCACATCCAGCAGAAGCTTCTTCGTTGCCACGTAGATCATGATGACCTGGAATTCTACCGGCATGGGCTGATACTGCGGCTGCTTTAAGACTTCCCTGATCCTTTCGCCCTGTGCCAGTTTTTCCTTCGTATCGGCATCCAGCTCGGAACCGAACTGCGCAAAAGCGGCAAGTTCTCTGTACTGTGCAAGCTCCGTACGGATCGGGGCCGCGATCTTCTTCATTGCTTTGATCTGCGCTGCGCCGCCGACACGGGATACGGAAAGGCCGGCATTGATCGCGGGTCTGAAACCGGAATTGAACATTTCGGTCTCCAGATAGATCTGTCCGTCCGTGATGGAGATGACATTGGTCGGGATGTATGCGGATACATCGCCTGCCTGTGTCTCGATGATCGGAAGGGCCGTAAGAGATCCTCCGCCGTATTCCTCGCTCATGCGGGCCGCACGCTCTAAAAGCCTTGAATGCAGATAGAATACGTCACCGGGATAAGCTTCACGCCCGGGCGGACGCCTTAAGAGCAGGGAGAGTGTTCTGTAAGCGGTTGCGTGCTTACTCAGATCATCGTAGATGACCAGAACGTCTTCACCGTTCTCCATCCATTCCTCACCGATCGCGCATCCGCTGTACGGTGCAATGTACTGCAGCGGAGCCATCTCACTGGCCGTGGAGGCAACCACTGTCGTATAAGCCATGGCATCATGTTCTTCAAGCGTTTTTACGATGGATGCGACCGTCGACGATTTCTGGCCGATCGCAACATAAATACACTTTACATTCTGCCCCTTCTGATTGATGATCGTATCGATCGCGATCGCCGTTTTACCGGTCTGTCTGTCGCCGATGATCAATTCTCTCTGGCCTCTGCCGATGGGGATCATCGAATCGATCGCCTTGATACCGGTCTGCAGCGGCGTATCCACGGACTTTCTGGTGATAACGCCCGAAGCCACACGCTCGATCTTGCGGTAACGGTCCGTCTGGATGGGGCCTTTGCCGTCGATCGGCTGTCCAAGGGAATTCACGACACGGCCGAGCATGGCATCACCGACGGGAACCTCAACGACGCGGCCCGTTGTCTTGACCGTGTCACCTTCGTTGATATTCCGGTCTGCGCCAAGCAGCACGGCACCGACGTTGTCTTCCTCAAGGTTCATGACCATGCCGTATACATCGCCGGGGAATTCAAGCAGTTCGCCCTGCATGGCATTTTCCAGGCCATGAACACGCGCGATCCCGTCCGCGACCTGAATGACCGTTCCGACCTGTGAAACTTCCAGTTCGCCGGCGTATCTTTTGATCTGCTCTTTGATTACAGAACTGATTTCTTCTGGTCTTAAATTCATGGATCTAATGCACCTTTCCTATATTTGTGTATCAAATTTCATATTTTGCCAATTGGATCTTTTGCAGCTGCTTCGTAAGAAGATCCAGTTTGGATCTGATGCTGGAATCAACGACTCTGTCACCGATCCGGATGATCATACCGCCGATCAGCGAAGGATCCTCGGTATAATGTACATCCATTGTCCGGTATTCCGTCGTGTCCAGAAGCTTCTTCTCAACGGCAGCCTTCTGCGCATCGGAAAGCGGCAGCGGGGTTTCCACATAAGCCGTACCGATCCGCTTGTATTCCTTGACCTGCGCGATAAAGTAATCCAGAATGGAAAAAATATCCGCATACCGGTTGTTTGTGACAACGATCCGAAGAAGTCCGGCCAGTTCGTCACTGACCCTGCCCTTCAGCACGGTGTCCATGACCGCTTCCTTGTCTTCCTTGTCGATCTTGGGATGGTTCATCAGTCTGGAGAAATCAGGATTCTCGGAAAGAACCGACTTCAGCATCTGAACCTGCTCAAACAGATCGTCGATCCTGTTCTCTTCCTTCGCCAATTCAAACAAGGCGTCGCCGTATGTTTTCGATACTAACTTTGCCATACTTCTCCACCTATCTCATTAAGCGTCTCTTCGACAAGCTGATCCTGAACCGTCGTATCGATATTGGCACTGACTACCTTGCCGGCCATCGCGGACGCGATCCTGATCATCTCCTGTTTCATTTCATCAGCTGCACGCTGTTTCTCCAGTTCGGCCTCGTTCCTGGCCTGTTTGATGATCCTGCTTGCTTCTTCCTTCGCTTCGGCGACGATCTGAGCCTCATTGGCAAGCGCTTTCTTTCTGGCTTCCGCTAAGATCCCGTCAACTTCAGTATCCGCCTGTTTTAACTTGGCGTCATATTCGTCTTTTAACGCCTGCGCTTCCTGCTTGTCCCTGTCCGCTGTTTCGATATCCGTTTTGATCTTTTCCTGCCTCTTTTTCAGCATATCCCTGACAGGATTGAACAACAGATACGAGAGCGCAAGGAACAGGATGAAGAGGGCAAGTGCCGTCAGGATCGAATCATGAAGCAGTTGTACATCCAGATCAAACAGTCTTTCCATGGTCTTTTCAGACGCAAGCATTGCAAGACTTATCAACTGTTCCAATTCGTCTTCCTCCTTCCGTTGCAGAATGTATGGTCTGCTTTATTTGTAGATATCCAGAGGTCTGACGAATAATAACAGCATCGCTACCAGCAGACCGTACAGACCCGTCGTCTCTGCGACTGCCTGTCCCAAAAGCATGGTAGATGTTACGTCGGATTTGGCGCCGGGATTTCTGCCCACTGCGGCTGCAGCATGTCCCGCTGCGATACCCTGGCCGACACCGGGGCCGATACCTGCGATCAGTGCCAGGCCCGCGCCGATTGCGGAACAACCTAAGATGAAGTCCTGTCCGTTGATATTCATAAAAATGTCCTCCTTAAAAAAATGAGTGTTCTATATTCAAGGCTATGCCATGATTATACGTTGTTATTTGTCTCCGATGGCGTCCGTGATGTAGGTCATCGTCAGCATACAGAAAACATATGCCTGGATCGCGCCCGAAAACAGGTCGAAATATACATGCAGCGCGGAAGGGATACCGATCTTGACAAAGATCGGAAGCAGTCCGTAGTAAAGCGCCATCATGACCGTGCCCGACAATACGTTTGCAAACAGACGCAAAGACAACGAGATCGGAACCGCCACATCACCGATGATGTTGATCGGCGCCCAGATCGGCCACGGATCGCAGAGTCCTTTGATGAAACCGCTCAGTTTCTGGTATTTTAACTTGTTGAAAAGGATCAGGCAGAAGGTAATGACACCCATCGGAAACGTGATGCCGTAATCCGCCGTGGGCGGCCTGAGTCCCAAAAGACCCGAAATGTTGCTGAGTAAGATAAATAAGAAGATCGTGGAAATGTAATTGGCAAACTTGGCGGCATTTTTGCCCATAACGCTGCTCACCATGTTATCCAGCATCTCTACGATCAGTTCGGCAATGTTCTGAAATGTTCCCGGTGTGTCCATGACCTGTGCCTTTTTGACCGCGCGGTTAGCACAGATCGCAAAAGTCACAAGAATGAGCATCACGATCAGCGCGCAGACATGCGTGGTCGTGATCCAGACGGTCTGCCCGAAGAGCTCATAGGAAAACAGGCCCTTGATCATGAAATCAACATCACCGGATAGCATAATTGCAGGAATCAATCTCTATTCACCTTCCTTATCGTCATGAACGGTCTTATGACCGGATCTGTGCAGGATCTTGTGTACCAAAGGCTGCAGGTATGCGCCGATCTTCAGTCCGAGCGTCCCCAGCACCAGTGTGACGGGATCCCCCGCTTTGGTATATGCGATGGCAAGAAGAACGAGGCATACGATCGCATAACGGATCAGCGTTGTCTTTCTGGCATAAGCCTTCGCGCCCTTTTCATCGAGGATCACGATCTTCTCTAAGCACCATGCCATGTGTACTGCCATGCCCATGGCGCACAGGATCCCGGCCAGAAGCCCCACTTCCCGGTAGATCTTCAAAGGGAAGAACACTGCCAGGATGATCCCGATCACAAGACCGTAAAATCCGATCCCGACAAACATTTCCCTTAATGTTTCATTTTCCCGTAGTATCTTCCGGATCATCTTGCGGCTCTTTTTCCTCTTTCGTCTCAAAATAATTGATATGCTGCTCATCCGAGCGGGTGTAAACGGTTTTAGCCAGCCGGAAGATATTGGTAAACCCGGCAAGCGCCCCTAAGAAAAAGAAGATGATCACCAGAAAAGACGTTGAAAACAGCCTGTCCAGAAACATACCAAGGAACATACACAACAGGATCGGGACGATCATGTTAAGTCCGAACTGCATGATCAGTGTCAGTGAACGGATCACATTTTTCTGCTCTTTCAACGTAATCGCCCCTCTAATTGTTACATTTTATGTGAATTATAGCATTTTTCATTGAAAAGGTCTAGGAAAATGTAGTATTCTAATGAAAAGTGCTTCGGGAGGTCGTATGAGTCAGACGCAGTTGTACCGCAAACGCATCATTCCTGCAGAATGTATCCTGCTCAAAGATGACATCATTCTCTACCAGGATTCCGACATTATCGTCACAAAATGGCATGCACTGAAGCCCAAAAAAGACCTGCATCACGGCTTTTCCTGCTATTTCTTAAAAGACGGCTTCAAGATCAGCAAGTTCTACTATGCGGACAATACGCTCCTTTACTGGTACTGCGATATCATCTCCCATACATATAATGAAGAAAACGATACCTATATCTTCACCGATCTTCTGGCGGATGTCATCATCTATCCTGACGGAAAAGTCAAGGTCGTCGACCTCGACGAGATCGCGGATGCGCTGTCTTTTAACACCATCACCTGTGAGCAGGCCGTGGACGCGCTTCATAAGCTCAACAATCTGCTCACGATCATCTACGGTAACGAATTCGATACCATCAAACACAATCTCGAGAAATTTGAATGATCAGTAGAACACATGACCGCCGATGATCTGTCCGTTGATCTCCGGGATCACCGTCCTGAAGTACAGGCAGTTCCCCACCGGCGTTTTTCCCTTCATGGCTTCATCCGCCGCTGCATAGCAGGCGGAATTGGCACCGATCGCAAGCCTTGTCGCAAGCCTGCCGCTTGCAACGGGTGAAAACTGTCTGTTCTGGTAGATCACGCCCACCATCGTATTCGGATAGGCGGCGCTCCGCATCCGGTTGATCACGACCGCGCCTACGGCAACCTGTCCCTCATATGGTTCCGCGCCCGCTTCGCAGTAGATGAGGCAGGCCAAAAGATCCCTGTCCCCCTCTTCAAATGTCAGTTCCGAAATGTCTCTCCAGGCCATTTTGGCCGCTCTCGCGCTCATGGCCTGTTCTTCCGCAAGCTGTTTTTTCAGTGCCGCAAGGTTTGCTTCCTGCGCTTTGAGTTCCGCTTCGTAGGCCGCCTCTTCCAGTTCCGCGGCAGAGATCGCGCCGTTTGTTGCGGAAAGGGAACCGGATGTTGAATTGACCATGTCATTGACTTTGCTCTGCTCGGTCTCGGCCTGTTCCTGCAGCGTGATCAACTCTTTGCGCTCGGCTTCAAGGGCTGCTTCTCTTGACTCGATGTCTTTTCGCATGAGCACCAGATTCTCAAACATCCGCTGATCGTATTCCTCGACCTTCGCCACGTATTCCGCCTTATTTAAGAATTCGGAATAGCTGGCCGCAGACAGAAACGCTTCCAGAAGGGAGGTTTCTCCTTTTTCATAGATGTATTTCACACGCTTTTTCATCAGCGCGTACTGGTCCCGTTCTTCCTGCTTCGCGTTTTCGAGCTCAACAGCCGTGGCCTCGATCTGTGCTTCTTTTTCCACGACCTGGTTTTCAAGATCTTCCAGATTCTCGCTGATCTCCTCAAGATCATCGTTTAACTGGCTTAAATAGACCTGCAGCTGCGCCTTTTCATCTTCAAGCGCGTCTTTCTTCTGCTCGACCTGTTCCTTCTGTGCCTCGGTCTGCTTCTTCAGTTCCTCGGCTTTTTTGATCTTTTCGGAGGTCGTTTCGGCAAATGCCGGGTATGAAAAGGGCTGCGCCAAAAGCGCAGTCACCAGGACACAGATCATGCATTTGTCGGTAAACTTCCCCTTTTTCATAGAAAACACTGTTACAGTTCAAGTTCGATCTTCCGGTTTGTATGGGAATACTGATAGTAACGTACCCCTGCCGCATCCAGCATTCTTTTGGACGCTCTGGTGGAATCGGAATCGGCATATTTGTCACTCGAATAGACCACGGTCTTGATCCCCGCCTGAATGATCGCTTTGGCGCATTCGTTGCAGGGGAAGAGCGATACATAGATCTTAGCCCCTTCCAGACTGCCGCCGCGGTAGTTTAAGATCGCGTTCAGTTCGCTGTGCGTGACATAGAAATATTTATTGTCGTACGGATCGCCTTCCCTGCACCAGGGAAACTCATCATCGGAACACCCTCTCGGGAACCCGTTGTATCCCATGGAAAGGATCTTGTTGTCATCACTGACGATGCAGGCGCCGACCTGCGTGTTGGGATCTTTGGACCGCATGCCGGAGAGTTTGGCAACGCCCATGAAATATTCGTCCCAGGAAATATAATCCGTTCTCTTCTCGCTCATGATTTTCCCCTTTTATTTGGTTCCGAAGATCCTGTCGCCCGCATCCCCGAGACCGGGCACGATATAAGCGTTCTCGTTCAGCTTCTCATCCAGTGCCCCGACATAGATGTCCACATCCGGATGCGCGTTCTTCAGCACTTCCAGTCCTTCCGGCGCGCCGATGATGCAGAGGAAATGGATCTTTTTGCAGCCTTTGTCCTTCAGCATCTGGATCGCCGCTGCGGCAGATCCTCCGGTAGCCAGCATGGGATCCACGACAAAGACTTCACGCTCCGCGCAGTCCGCAGGCAGCTTGCAGTAATATTCCACCGGTTTATGTGTCTTCGGATCTCTGTACAGTCCGATATGTCCGACTTTGGCGGTAGGGATCAGTGTCAGCATCCCGTCGACCATGCCCAGTCCCGCGCGCAGGATCGGAACGATGGCAAGCTTTCTGCCCTTCAGTTCCTTTACGGTCGTTTTGCAGATCGGTGTTTCGATCTCAACGTCCCTCAGCTGCAGGTCTCTGGTCGCTTCATAACAGATCAGCATCGCGATCTCGGAAACCGTCTGCCTGAAGTCCTTGGTGCCCGTGTCGATCCTTCTGATGTAGCCGATCTTGTGCTGGATCAGCGGATGATCCATGATGATAACCTTGCTCATTTGTAATCCCTCCCGTAACGTGTTTTATTCTTCTATTGCCGCAATCCTGCGGATATGTTTTTCCTCGTTCGAAAATTCCGTTTTCAGGAACGTGTCCACGATGTCAAGCGCCACGTTCATGCCGATCATGCCGGCGCCCATAGCCAGAACATTGGCGTCATTGTGGGATCTTGTCAGAAAAGCCGCCGTGGTGTCCGAGCAAAGCCCCGCGCGGATCCCTTTCACCTTATTGGCCACGATGGAAATACCGATCCCCGTGGTGCAGATCACGATCCCTCTTTCGCACTGTCCGCGCGCAACGGCATTTGCCACCGCCCTTCCGTACTGCGGATAGTCGCAGGACTTCTTTTCGTAACAGCCCATGTCCTCCACTTCATGTCCCATCTCTTTCAAATGGGCGATGACGGCTTCCTTCATGTCAAATCCGCCATGGTCGCTTCCGATTGCAATCTTCATACCGATACCTCTTTATACTTCAATGATGTGATGTCCCGCGGCCTTGATCAGGCGGTTCATGACCGCCTCTCCCATCCGGCCCTCGTAAAAGGCTTCCGAATAGATCCTGTCGATCTGCCGGGCGTCAAAAGTTCTGAGAATATTGTACAGCCTTCTTGCGATCGTCTCCTCATCTTCCAAAGAGCCGATGTTTTGCACCAGATCCGCGGTGTACCCCGCGCAGGTTTCTTCAGTCGCGATCACGCCCGACCTGACGCCTTCCGGCAGGCCTTTGATCTGTGCATTGATATAGTTTCTGACCGCTTCCTTTTCACCCGTAACGATGGTCAGTTCGCCTTTTGGCGAATAATGCCGGTATTTCATGCCCGGCGCCTTGGGTTTAACCTTTTGGTCCGTCACCATACAGAGCGCCGGATCGTATTCCACCCTGCCGATCACATTTTCCAGCATTTCTTTGGAAAAATAGCCCGGTCTTAAGATCATCGGCACATCCGATGTCAGGTCCACGATCGTCGATTCGATGCCGATCGGGCAGTCCCCGCCGTCTAAGATCATGTCGATCCTGCCCGAAAGGTCTTCCTTTACATGCGAAGCTTTTGTCGGGCTGGGCCGTCCGGACAGATTTGCGCTCGGTGCAGCGATCCCCGTTCCTGCGGCGCGGATCAGTTCCAGCGCGATCCGGTTTTTGGGCATCCTGACCGCTACGGTATCAAGACCGCCCGTCGTCTCTTTCGGAACACATGCCTTTTTCGCAAGGATCATGGTCAGCGGACCCGGCCAGAATGCTTTTGCAAGAAGCATGGCATTTTCGGGGATCTCATCCGAAAGGTCATTGAGCATCGAAAGATCACAGATATGCACGATCAGCGGATTGTCGCTCGGCCTTCCCTTTGCGGCATAGATCTTTTCCGAAGCTTTGGGATTAAAAGCATCGGCGCCGAGGCCGTAAACCGTTTCCGTCGGAAAGGCTACGAGCCCGCCGGCTCTGATCACTTCCCCGGCTTCTTCGATCAATGCCTGATCGACTTGATTTTCATTAAGATGATGCACCTTCGTTATCATCAGTTCACACATAAGTATAACACACTTGAACGGGCGGAAAAACCTTTAGAACAGCGCAAGCGCCGCCCAGGCATCGGCATTTGCGTACCCGAGCTGCCAGGCTGCGATCCCCGCCACGTGATAGGTGTGCATCGCCTGCACCTTCGCGGAAAGCGAATCCTTGTCTTCCATCCAGATCCTGTATTTCTTCTCGCCCACCTGCCATTCGGCATAGTTCTGGGCAGTCTCTTCGTCCCACTTGAATTCCGTTCCCGCCTTGGCAACGGCCTCTTTTGCATCCGTCATGCCAAGCGTCCGGACATCCAGATTATAAGGAATATATTCGTCGCTTGCGTCCTCCGCAGCCGCCTCTGCTTCCGTCTTGGGCGTTTCGATCCAGATCCTCGTATACCAGGGTACCGCGTTGATCACGCGCTCTGCCGGAACATCTTCTATGGTGTTCTTCATGCCGTCGATCACAAAATTGATCGAAGCGACCGAGCCGCTCTCCGCGGAACCGGTGTAATGTTCGTCGTAACCCATGATAACGACATAGTCCGCAAACTGTCCCTGCTCCTTGCGGTCATAATGCAGCGTGCTTGCGGAAGGAACATAGTTGTCCACAGACAGGACCAGTTCGGCTTTTCTGCAGGCAAGGGACAATTCCCTGACAAACTGCACATAGCATTCCCCGGCCTCTTCCGGAACCGTCTCAAAGTCCAGATTGATCCCGTCGAGATCATACTCCGTCGCAAGGCCGATCAGCTGTTCAATGACGAACTGCCGTTTCGAAGGATAGGAAAGGACCTCATACATCTTTAAGTCCGCATTGTAGGTGATATTTTCCACCAGGCCCCAGACATCCAGCCCCATGTTATGCGCTGCTTCCACGTAGTCATGGCTTGCGATCGATTCGATGTTACCGTCATTGTCTTTTAAGAAAAACCAGGTCGGGGAGATCGTGGTCAGCCCTTCCTGTCCGTCCAGCCGGTTCTTCAGTCCGGCATTGGCATCCTGATTGGTCACAAGATCCCAGACCAGCCTGATCGGGCCGTCGCTTGTCCGGTAGGTGAACGCAGGCTCGGAATGCGTCTGCGGCGCGGGAATGGATTCTTCTGCCGGGTCTTCTAAGAATCTTGACTCATAGTAACCCGTGATCAGATCCCTCGTCTGCACCTTTGTCCAGTCCGGATCTTCACTGTCATCCAGAATGATCAGATCGTCTCCCTCGCTCATCTGTGTCAGGATCTTGCTCTTTTTATCCATGCCGACCCTGACCGCCTGGTCCTTTTTGACTTTGGCCGTCTGCAGGACTTTGCCCTCCGTCCTGATCTGCGCCCGGTAAGGCTCTCCGTTACCGCCGTACAGGTCATATTCCAGATCCGCATACTGCTGCACGAAATCCAGCGCCACCAGGATCTTTCCCTTTTCTTCCATACAGATCACATACGGCATCGAAGCGGGCGTATTGCCTTTCAGATACCCGGCGCCGCCGATGGGGATGCTGATCACTTCCTCTGCCGTTGTATACAGCAGGGCATTTACTTTTTCATCCAGATAAAACCGGTTATTATACTGCGCTTTGACGGAGTCCAGATCCTGATACATCACGCCGTCGACCACCTTCAGCTGTGTGGTCGTGATCTCGCCGTCCTCTATGATCACCGCATAGTCGTCGCCGATCGCGCCGAAGTAACTGAACAGATCCGCCTCTTCCTGGGAATAGGCAAAGCTCTCAAACCATCCCTGTTTGACGCCCAAAAGAGCGATCACGGCGATCAATGCCATCGCCACCCCGACAGGGATCAGTCTCTGCAGTTTTCTGATACGCCTTCTGCGGCGTCTGTACGCTATTCTGTCGTTATCCAAGCCTTCTTCCTCCCGATGATTTCCCAATCTCACATTATAACAGACAAACGGCGGTTTGTCATTGATTAGTCTCAAAACGCAAGGAGGCCGTACCGCGCTGCATCGTGGGGTCCGAAATGGCATACGGTACGGCCCTTGTCAGGAAGGGTTATGGCATATCACCTTCAGTTCAGGGAGACCCGGTTAAACCGGACTTCAACCAGTTTTCCTCTGTCGTTGTCCACAAAATCGGGCATGTAACAAAAGCCTTCACTGACAGAGATCATTCTGGCCATCAGTGCGGGCGGGACAGGATATCCTTCAACAAAGATCCTGACCCCTTCCCTGGACAGGCGGTCAAGATACGTGGCCGCCTCCTCCTGCTGATGTTCCCTTACATAATCATCCAAAAGATCTTTCATATTGTAACCTCCCAACGTTGGAACCACGGCCCATGCACAGGCCGGTACTGCGTATCAGGGTTCCATGGATCACCCTGACGTAACACACGACAAGGATCCGTTCTCGCAAAAGGAGATACAGCTTGGGTTACTTGTGATACACGTTTCCGGATTCTTGTGTGACGAGGCTTTTCGCGCGCTGCATTTCTTTCGTAAAGATCAATAAAAACAGCAGTTGACGAATTATGAACCTATGGAGTCTATCGTTTCTGATACTTCTGTGAAACCTTGACCGGGCAAATGACTTCGCCCGTCTGACGCCTGCTGATGCAGGCAATGTGTAAAACACTTAAAAATTTGCTTAAATATGATGGTACATATTGGTGAAAGAATACTGCCCTCCTTCCGCAGCAGATTGCGAAAGAAGCCTCGTGGAAAAATTGTAGCCGATTTCTTACAGATATGCAAGAAATTTTTTATTAAAGTTTAAGAATCTTACGCCGATACATGTATTGACGAAAACTATTCAAAAGATTATGATTATGAAAAACAAAAAGGAAAGGATGTGACGCTATGAAGCTGGAAAAAGTCAATGACCATCAGATTCGCGCAACGCTGACCAAAGCTGACCTTGCAGACCGCGAATTAAAGCTCTCCGAGTTGGCTTACGGCACGGAGAAGGCCAAGAGTCTTTTTCGCGACATGATGCAGCAGGCTGCTTATGAGTTCGGCTTTGAAGCGGAAGACATCCCGCTGATGATAGAAGCTATTCCCCTTTCTTCCGAGAGCATCGTCCTGATCATCACCAAGGTTGAGGATCCGGAAGAACTGGATACGCGGTTTTCCAATTTTGCGCCCACGATCCATGAGGATGATGACTCGAGCTTAAGTTCCATGTTACAGGCCTTTTCGGAAGAAGGCGACAATGTGCTCGATCTGTTCCGCAAGATCAAGGAAAGCGCAGAGAACAATGCCACGGAAAAATCGCTTCCTTCCGCTTCCGGTAAGATCCGGGCAGAGGATGCGGAGCCGGGAGAGAACCTCTTCAGAGCTTACTCCTTCCCCGACATCGATACGGTGGCAAAGGTAGCGCATCTGCTTGAGCCGTTCTACTTCGGCAAGAGTTCCCTTTACAGAAATCTCTCCACCGGCCGCGTGATCCTCGTGGTTTCCAAATCCGACCACACGCCGGAAGATTTCAACCGTGTCTGCAACATGATCTCGGAATACGGCACACTCGAGAAATATTCGGCAGCTTCCGAGGCCTATTTCAGGGAGCACAACGAAGCCATCATGCTGCAGGATGCACTGACCAAGCTGCTCTTTGTATAAGAGACAGACAGCACAGATAACCGAATCGGCAAATAAAAAGACTCCGGATGATCCGGAGTCTTTTTTTGTCTGAACAGCCGTCTGTGAAACGTCCCTCAGCGGTTGCTGATCCTTTCCATAAGCGCATCAACATCCATGCCGTGTACAAGAGCCGCCTCTTCGAGACTCTCACCCTGTGCGCTCGGGCATCCTAAGCAGTGCATGCCTGCTTCCATCAGGATCGGCGCAACCTCGGGAGCCATTCTTAAGATCTCACCGATGGTCATATCTTTTGTAATTTCTGCCATTGTATATTCCTCCTGCATTAAACTCGGTTAAGGTACTTTCGTAGACTATCACTTTTTAAGTCCGTTTTCAAGTTTTTCTTGTATATTGGCCCCGATTATACTAAAATATCTGTGTGAAATATTTGGATCATGAAAAGGAGGTTTTATCATGGCATATGTGATCAGTGACGAATGTTTAAGCTGCGGAACATGTGAAGGTCAGTGCCCGGTTGGCGCGATCTCTCAGGGCGACGGCAAGTATGTGATCGATGAGAGCGCTTGCCTCGGTTGCGGCTCCTGCGCAGGTGTTTGCCCTGCAGGTGCGATCTCCGAGAAATAAGTTCTGCCACATTCATAAAAACAAGCGTCCGTGCAAACGGACGCTTGTTTTTTATTCCCGTTTAGTTCTCGTTTCTTGCTTTGTTGGCAAATTTCGTATAATCCGGCATCCAGACCAGATCGACTTTGCCGAGCGGGCCGTTTCTCTGTTTGGCCACGATCACTTCCGCAATGTTCGTGGCTTCCCTGTCCCTCTCGTAATAATCCTCACGGTACAGGAACATGACAACGTCCGCATCCTGCTCGATCGCCCCGGATTCACGCAGATCCGATAAGATCGGGCGGTGGTCCTGTCTCTGCTCCGGTCCGCGGGACAGCTGGGACAGTGCAACGACCGGGACCTTCAGTTCCCTGGCAAGTGATTTTAACCCTCTGGAGATCTCCGAGATCTCATTCACCCTCGAATCCGCTCTTCCGCTTCCGCTCATCAGCTGCAGGTAATCGATGATCACCACCTGGATATCATGTTCGAGTTTATACTTTCTGCATTTGGACCTGAGTTCCGAAAGCGTGATCGAAGAAGTGTCGTCGATGATCAGTTTCGACTTGGCAACCACACCTGCTGCCTCTGCAAGGCATACCCAATCGCGTTCGTTCAGATCCCCGGTCCTTAAATTCTGCGAATTCACCTTCGACTCTAAGGAAAGCAGGCGGTTTACCAGTTCTTCTCTGGACATTTCCAGACTGAACATCGCAACGCTCTTATTGTCCCTGAAGCAGATATGCTCCGCGATGTTTAACACGAACGCGGTCTTCCCCATGGAAGGTCTTGCGGCGATCAGCACCAGGTTGGAAGGCTGCAGTCCTGCGGTCATGTAATCAAGATCGGTAAAGCCCGTGGCAACGCCGGTCACCGGCCCTTTGGTAAGCGATGCGATATTGATCCGCTCCAGCGCGTTCAGCACCACCTGGTTGATCGGCATATAGTCTTCGGTGCTCCGGTTCTTGATCACATCAAAGACCATCTTCTCGGTATCGTCGAGGATCCTGTCCAGAGTCTCTCCGGACGCATAGCAGCTGTTCTCGATCGTCTGCGACACCCGGATCAGTTTCCTGAGAACGGAATTTTTCCTGACACTGTCGGCATACTGCGCAACCCTGGAAGAATTGGGCACCGACGCGACGACTTCCTGCAACAGCGACTGCGTATCGATCCCTTCCGGGAGCTGCATTTCTTTCAGGCGGCTGTTCAGTATGACAGGGTCCACCGCCTTTCCCTCGTTAAACAAGGACGTGATGGCCTCGAAGAGGATCCCGTACTGTTTTCCGTAAAAATCATCCTTATTCAGCGTTTCCGCAGCGATCGCGATCGCATCCTTCGACATCAGCATACAGCCGATCGTGGACTGCTCGGCAGGCGTATCATGCGGCATGACTCTTTTGATCACGGTCTCATCCATGTGACTGATTCCTTTCCGTTCTCTGCTTTCCTACGCCTTCTCGACCGTGACTTTCAGGGTGGCATTTACCTGCGGATGCAGTTTGACCGTCACCTCATAATCCCCGAGATTCTTGATCGGATCCGCGATCTGGATCTTCTTCTTATCGATCTCAAGATCCAGCTGTTCTGCAGCTGCCTCCGCGATCTCCTTGGAGGATACGGAGCCGAAAGTCTTGCCGCCTTCTCCCGCTTTCAGCTTCACGACCACTTTCCTGTCTTTCAGTTTCCCGGACAGTTCCTGTGCTTTGGCAAGATTTTCCGCGGCGACTTTCTCGTCATTGGCCTTCTGCAGTTTCAGATCGTTTAAGTTCTTCGCATTGGCTTCCACGCCGTATTTTTTCGGAAAAATAAAATTACGGGCGTAACCGTCACTGACATCCACGATCTCGCCCTTTTTCCCAAGCGACTTCACATCCTGTAATAAAATAACCTTCATCAGATCTCTCCTTCTCTCTGCATGGTGTCCAGCGTGCGGATCAGCAGTTCCTTGGCTTCCTCGATACTCATTTCTTTCAACTGGGCGCCGGCAATGTTCATATGTCCGCCGCCGCCGAGTTTCTCCATAACAAGCTGCACGTTCATCTCATCGATCGAACGGGCGCTGATATAGATCTCACCCTGGTATTCGGTCAGGACAAAGGATGCCTTGATCCCGATAATGTTGAGCAACTCATTGGCCGCCTGCGCGCCGATGATCGTCGGCGTTTCGGAAACGCTGCCCGGCGCGGATACGGAAACCGCATAGGAACCGAGCACCACCTCGGCATTTCTGACCGCTTCCGCCCTGGCCTTGTAGTCTTCCATATCGTTCCTGAACATCTTGCGGACTCTGGTCACATCCGCACCGTTCCTGCGCAGATAGGCCGCCGCCTCAAATGTACGAACACCGGTCTTGGCGGTAAAGTTATTGGTATCGATCATGATCCCGGAATAAATGCAGTCCGCTTCCGCTGCCCTAAGCTTCACATTGTCATGAATATACTGCAGGATCTCCGCAACCATTTCCGAAGCGGAGCTTGCATAGGGCTCGATGTAGGAAAGCGTTGCATTCTGGATCTTCTCCGTTCCCTGTCTGTGATGGTCGAGAACGACGATCGATGCGCATTTTCCGAGCAGTTCCTTACACTCCGTAAAGCTCGGCTTGTTCACATCCACAACAATCAGTGCCGTTGTCTGATCCGCCACTTCCAAAGCCCTTGTGCTGTTTAAGAACAGATCGTCCGCATAATCGCCGTCGGATCTGATCTCATCCATCAGCGGGCGGATCGAGTTGGTCACTTCATTGACTACGATATGCGCCTTTTTCTCAAAAGTCTTTGCCGCCCTGAAGATACCGATCGCCGCGCCGAAGGAATCCACATCCGTATTCTTGTGGCCCATGACGATGATGCGGTCGCTGCTTTCAATGATCTCGCGAAGGGCATGCGCTTTGACTCTGGCCTTCACGCGGGTCGTCTTTTCAGCCATCTGGCTCTTGCCGCCATAGTAGGTGATATCCTCGGGCGTCTTGACAACGACTTGGTCGCCGCCGCGCCCAAGCGCAAGATCGATAGCCGTTCTGGCATATTCATAATTGGTCTGGTATGAACCGGTCTCGAGACCAAAGCCGGCTGAAAGCGTTACCGAGATCTCGTTGCCGATATTGACGGTCTTGACATCCTCAAGCAGGTCGAACCGTCTCTCCATCAGGCCTTTCAGATGTCTCTTCTGAATCGCCACCAGATATTTGTCTTTGTCCAGTTTCTTGACAAGCGCATCCGTCGCGGCCAGATATTTGTTGATCTTCCTGTCGACAAGAGCGACCAGAAGGGAGCGTCTGACATCTTCAACGGATTCCAGCGCTTCATCATAATTATCGATATAGATCAGACCGGTACACAGCTGCATGTCGTCGATCTCTCTCTGCAGGCGGTTGATCTTGGTCTCATCGAACATAAAGAACGCGATCAGGAAACTTTCGAGATTCACCACGTCCAAAAGCGCAGAGGATTCCAGCGCCATCTGCATATCGACTTTCTTCATGCTGATCCTGAAATCGGATTCCTCAAACGTTGCCATCATTTCGGTTTCCGATTCGATCCCGGGCAACGCTTCTTTATGGACATCCGGCAGAAGCGACATGATCGTCTTGCGATATCCTCTTTTGATATGGAAGGTCTGCTCGAAAGCCTCGTTCGTCCAGATGATCCGCCCCTCTTCGTCCAAAAGGGCATAAGGAACTTCCAGGTCTCTGAGCAGCTGCTTCTGTACCTGTCCGTACTGCGTTGCAAACGACACCATGTCGTTTACCACGGCATGCTTGTTCTTAAAATAAAGGATCAGGGCTATGGAAAAATAGATCAGGATCCCGGCGCTCATGATGTAACCGGCCTTGAGATCCGTGGCATAAACGGCAATATTGCACAATACCAGCAGGATCGTCAGAAACAGCGGCCAGACCATATAAGCCCGGAGGGTTCCCTTAAATTTGACTTTCTTCAAAATACTCTTCTCCTTAAAATCCTACCAGACTATATTAGCATTTTTGTATTCCGATAGCAAGAGAAGAGCCTGCCGTGCAGGCAGGCTCATCTCTATGGTATTTAACCGATATTCTGCGCTTCCACAAGGCCTTTTCCGCCGTAGATCTCTCTGAGTTTCGGTTTTTCGATCTTACCGGTCGGATTTCTGGGAATCTCCGCAAAAATGATCTTATGCGGCCGCTTGTATCTCGGAAGGGCATGGCAGAAATCCTGCATCTCCTCTTCGGTTACCACGTAATCCTTCTTCAGTTCAATGATGGCCAGCGTCACTTCTCCGAGACGCTTATCGGGGATCCCGATCACCGCGGCATCATGCACGGCTTCATTCGTGCGGATAAAGTCCTCGATCTGGACCGGATAGATGTTCTCGCCGCCACTGATGATCACGTCTTTCTTGCGGTCTACGAGAAGGATGAACCCGTCCTCGTCCTCTTTGGCCATATCCCCGGTATAGAGCCAGCCGTCCTGAAGCACCTCCTGCGTGGCCTTTTTGTCATGATAGTATTCCACCATAACGGAAGGTCCTTTAACGGCCAGTTCACCGACTTCTCCTTTTTGCACTTCTTCTTTCTTTTCGTTCACGATCTTGGTTTCCCAGCCGTAACCCGCTTTTCCGATCGTGCCGACCTTCTCGACATTGCCGACCCCAAGATGTACGCAGCCGGGGCCCAGAGACTCGGACAGGCCGTAGTTTGTATCGTAATCATGATGCGGGAAATAGGTCAGCCATTTTTTGACAAGGCTTCTCGGAACAGGCTGTGCCCCGATATGCATCAGTCTCCACTGGTCAAGTTCATAATCCTCCAGTTTGACTTTTCCGCTCTCGATCGCCTCCAGGATGTCCTGTGCCCAGGGTACCAGCAGCCAAACGATCGTGCATTTTTCTTTGGAAACCGCATCCAGCACAAATTCCGGTTTGGTTCCCTTTAAGAGTACCGCTTTGCCGCCCGAGATCAGGCTGCCGAACCAGTGCATCTTCGCGCCGGTATGGTAAAGCGGGGGAATGCAGAGGAACACATCATCCTTCTGCTGCCCGTGATGGTTCTGCTCCGTTTTGCAGGAATGTACCAGGCCTGCATGTGTATGCAAAATCGCCTTCGGGAATCCCGTGGTTCCCGAGGAAAAATAGATCGCCGCATAGTCTTCATCCTTGATCGTGATATTCGGTCTCTGAGAAGAACAGTTTGCCGTCATGGAATTGTAGTCATCCGCAAAGCTCGGGCAGTTCTCCCCCACATAGATCAGCAGCCTTCCCTTCGAGAGAGGCTCACAGATCTCTTCGATCCGCCCAATAAAGGACGGTCCGAACACCAGAATATCGATCTGCGCCAGTTTTGCGCAGTAGAGGATCTCGTCCGAAGAATAACGGAAATTAAACGGAACGGCCAGAGCGCCTGTCTTTAAGACGCCAAAATAGATTGGCAGCCATTCTAAGCAGTTCATCATCAGGATTCCGACCTTGTCGCCTTTTTTAACGCCTCTGCTGATCAGCAGATTGGCAAACCGGTTTGCCTTCTCATCAAAAACACTCCAGGTGATCTCCCTGCGGTAATGGGTCTCCGGACTCGCCTCGATCAGTTCATATTCTTTCCAGGTAACTCTTCTTCTTTCTTTGATCTCCGGGTTGATCTCCACAAGCGCGATATCTTCTCCGAATTGGTCCGCATTTCGTTCCAGAAGTTCTGTGATTGGCATTTTGATTTCTCTCTTTCCGTAATATTTCCTGTTTTCGAGCCGGTTCTTTGACGCGTTGACGCTTTTAACCGGTAAAGTGTAGTATACGGGGTTTCCGATGTTTTGTCAAATGCGCAAACAGGGCGCGGCAGATGCCACGCCCTGTTCAGGAAGTCGTTTCCGTCAGCCGTAACCCGGCAAAACGATCGCTATTGCACAGTCAGGGTCAAAATACAGATTGTATGATGTCCCCGAAATCGCAGCTTTCTGCCACCCCGTTGCCGGAAGTCCGTTCTTCATATAGATTGGATACTCATCAAAAAACAGAAACAGCCCGTTTAGTTTTGCTCCCGTATCCTTTCTGCAGACCGGTTTCAGATTACCGTTCTGATCAATGGATATAACAGCCACTATTTTCTTATCATCTTCATACGATTCCACGTATTCTTCTGTCGTTCCCGGGCGGAGGTTCAGATGATGCCAGTTTGAACCGGTCCTGTAAAACGGGCTTAAGTCTTCTGTAAATATACCATAGGTATTTACGGGTTTCCCGTCTATGACCTCATTTGAAGCAAGGGTTCCATCGGCTTTCATGCACATATCAAAAACCTTATCATTAATCGTTGAATACTGCTCATACCTCTTAAGTCTGTCCCTGTCGGCAGTGCCAAGTCTTGCGTAATTTACAGACGGGTAGGTTCCTCCGCAAAAGTAAACTTCTTTCTTATCCGAGGCATTAGCATATACCATACTGTCCTCAGAAAAAACGACATAGATCTTCTTCCCGGATGGTACTAATGAAAAATCATAGAGATTAACAGAATCATCTGCCGTAGTTGAGCCATCGCTGTCACAATAGAAATAAGCGGTCCAGTTTCCATCATCATCCTGCTGCGCATACGGCTGAAATCCCGTCAGCGGTAATCCTTTCGGGCCGATCAGATAATCATCTTTATATCCGTCACAGGATATCTTCATATTCTTCACTGTCCGGCCTCCTGTGTCCATAAAGCGGACAATACTGCCGTCTGTCTTATACTCGGTGGAAACCCCGGCGAAATCATCATTCATGTTCATCCTTCCGTCATACCCGTAGTGATACCATTTTCCGCCGCTTAACCTGAAGACATTTGTCTCCTTTATACCGGTTTCGGTATCAAAATAATACCAGTCGTTTCCGACTTTCGTACGGCCCTTTGCAAAGCTTCCATCCTTTGTGGTCAGGATATCAAAGCCGGTACCGTCTGCGTCTTCTGCTACCGCCCTGTCTGTGACAGGGGAGCCGTCCATACGGAACCGGTAAGTCTTGCCGCCAACCGTCAGATCCGGGTAATCGGGATAATACCCTGCAAGTGCCCCTGCAGGCGCCCAGTCTTCGGTCTCTACAAAATATATCTTCTTTTTCGATCCGGATTCTATGGGCCGGCCTGATGCATCGAGCATAAGTTTTCCGTAACTGTTTAAAGCAGGAGCATTCATGGTCTTCCAGCCTGTTGCGGCCACATGTGTCTTGGGATCAAAATAGAATGTGAACGGTCCATAGTAATACAAAACTCCGCTATAGGAATCATATACATAATTATACCCATCTGTGTCCCCTTTACAGTACACCCATCCGGATGCGGCAGAGCCGTCTTTTGTGAAATAATACAGTTTCCCGCCGATATTTACGAGTCCATCATATATTATCCCTGAGGCACCACAGTAATACAGCTTTCCGGATTTGTCCTTGACTAAGCCCATCTTGATGGAGCCGTCTTTGCAGACCCAGAATGTATAGCCGGATATTTCTGCGAAGCCATCTGCCGCACGTGTTACAATCGTGGACCAGCCGTCCGTATCGGAGTTGATTACATACCATTTTCCCTTAATAGATGCTAACTGTTCATTGATGATAACACCATTTCCCCCAATCGGATACTTCCTGCCTTCATAACTGTAAATACCTTCGGGTTCCGGCTGTCCATCCTTCTTAACAAGCGCAACGATGTGCCCCCCAGAAACCTCAAGCGTGACATGATCGTTTGCCACCTTTCCGTTTTCCTCGATCCAGTACTTCTTTTCCTTATATTCGACCAGTGTCGGCTCACTGTATTTCGATAATTTTGCCGTTTCCGGGTCAAAATAGTAACTGACAACGCCTATCTTTACAATGCCCGTCACCACCTTGCCGGATCCGTTAACGTAATATATCTGGTTGGTTATTTCATCATCGTAAAGCCATGCATTCTTAACCTTATTCTTTCCCTGATCATCCGAATAGAACAGGACGCCGTCGGAAGGTTTCTTTGACACTGACTTATAGTAAACAGGGCTGCCGTCCTCCAGTTTCAGGCCGGATGCCTGCTTAACATCTTCTTCAAGACAAAGGGATGTGCCCTTCTGCAGGCAGAGTTTACCATCATAGCACACAAATACAGGTACAGATACAGTTTTTTCTACAATATAGCCATCCTCCCCGGCATAATACGTAACATTGTCAATGGTAACAAATTTGTTCTCCACGATCACACCGTTTTCGTCGGCATAATAATAATATATATCCCAAAAAAACCCTGTCCGAACAGAACAGTCATTACTTGCACAATAGCGTTTTTTTCCGACCCTGAAAAATTCTCCATCCTTCACGATTCCGGTATCCGGGTCCGCATAGACAAACTTTACGGCCTTACTCTTGGTTGTGATCTTTCCTGCGGCATCCAGATATACCCATCCGCTCTGGCGGACAAAATTTTCATTAAAGACAAAAGATCTGCCGGAATAATTTGTAGATTCAGAGTTAAACTTAATCAGTCCCGCGCCAGACAGTGCCTTCCCGTTTTTGTCAACAAACCGGTACCCTTTTCCTGCCTTATCGTATACCCAGCTGTCTTTTACCTGATACGGATCATAATAGTATTTGTCAGTTCCCTTATCCACCCAGCCGGTAAGAACATCTCCGGCCGAATTGATGGCCATATCATCAATCTCTTTAAAGGGAATCTCATCTCCGACAACGAGCAGTCCGTTATCATCAAAATAACGGTATTTCTTGTCTATGATCCATAAACCCTTTGCCGGCTGGTTCGTTGCGGCATCAAAATAATAGACTATCGCACCTTCCCTGGCCAGGGCAAGCGCCTTTTTACCGGTTTCACGGATCTTTAAGCCGTCGGCAGCCACCCATCCGCTGGTCTGCTTGCCCTTCATCCATGCAGCGGTTTTGGCAGATGACAGACCGTCAATAGCGACCGGGATGGTGATCGTCTTTTTTTCGCATTCTTTTCCGTCTTTTTCAGCGACCACTTTTCCGACAAGTTCGCAGACACCGCCGGCCGTGCGCTTGAATTTGACTGTAGCTTTTCCGTTATCCAGTTCCGAAGTAGGAGGATAAACGGTATAAACAATTTCTCCGACTGTCGGCGTTTCCCATTCGATGTAACCTTCAACCCCGGCATCCGTCGTGATCGAGATTTCCATCTCTCCATTATCCGCTGCCCCGCTGATTTTGGAAGGATTCGCCGTAATCTTTTTGATCTTTTCGAGCTCTATAACAGTGACATCAAGTTCTTCCTTAGCATCCGGATATGCAGTGCTCTCTACCGTCAATATAGCGCTTCCTGCCTTTTTAGCCGTAATATTGCCTGCCGCATCCACGGTAAAGATCTTTGTATCGCTGCTTTTAAAGGTCACATTCTGGTCAGGCGCGTCCCCATAACCGGAAGCGTATACCGCTACTTGCAGATACTTTTTTTGACCGGCAACGCATTTGATCTCCGATATATCATCATCCGTCTCACGGTCGAAAACTATGATCTTATCGTATGAAGGTCTAAATTTCTCTATGTATACCTTTGCGGGAGGAGACATGAAATCCACGGGGCCTTCCTTCTCGATGAGGCTGCCTTCCGGGAGTTCAAATTCCGGTGTGGCATATGCAATGTAGTACCATGTATCCTCTTCCAGGGGGGCATAGGCAAACTCATCAAATGTGGCAATGCCGCTTGCGTCAAAGTCCGCTGATTTCCAATCAGCAAAACCGGTATCTTTTTTAAAGATGTATACCCTGTCTGAATTTTGCGCCGCAGCTTCTCTCGTTACGGTAATGGAACGGTCCTCAGCCTTCGCTGCCGCCGTAGCCTCGATCTGTCCCGGTGCCGGAAGGACATTAAGCTGAAGCATGTTTGTCCCGTAAGGCTTCCCGTCTTTTGTCTCGGCATACAGATACCAGGTTCCTGCCGTAAGTTCCTGTTCTGCTTGATGAAGATCTAACTTATTAGCTTTGAGATATTCCTTTTCAAACTGATCCCCATAATATGTCTCATTAAAATATGTAGGATCCTGAAGGGTTTTAAAACCCAGATATACAGGATTCTTTTTGTCTTTTGTCCGTGATGCATAAAGATAAACATCCCCGACCTCAGCAATATCGGCCGGCTTCGTCTCGAAGGTAACGCACCCGTCCCCAAGATATCCGATATCACCCTTATAGTTATCATAAAAAAGCCCATCGCCGAGTTTCTCTTCTTCAAGTTCCCCGGCTTCCACAACTTCTTCTGAGATCTCATCTTCCGTTATCTCCTGATCATCGGCCGTCTCTTCCGCATCTTCTGTAAACGCCTCCTGATCATCGATCGTCTCTTCGGTATCCTCTGAGACCGCATCCGGATCTTCTGTATCCTCCTCCGGTGCTGCCGTTTCTTCCTCTTCGAGAATCTGCACTTCCTCCTCGAACTCCTGCGCGGCGTCATTTCCTTCCGCGATTTCCTCAGATGCCGCATCAACTGTCACATCCGAAACTACCGCCTGATCGCCTGCCTCCTGTGCATAGACAGGCATGGACGGTACGAAAGTACCCGCAAGCATGCAGCAAAGGAGCAACCATGAAACCAGTTTCTTACCCATATTCTTCCTTCCTTTCCATAAGAATTTCATTCTGCCGTGCCGGTTATGCTAAAAGGACACTTCCGCAGAGTTTCATTCATTATAGTCGGTTCATTCCCCTGCCACTACCTACGAAAGGCTAAAGTTTGTAAATAAACTGAAAATGAGTTCCGGGGCTCATGTAAAAGCCATAGCCGGAACTCATTAATCTGCAGTGTTTCTTAACTGTCTATCTACGGAAGTCTATTTTTACAGATCGCATCCCATTCTTCCTGCGTTACTCCCAATTGCATCATTGCCACTTTCGGATCCAACAGATTCTGCCGGACCAGAGATACGAGCATTTCTTCCCTTCCATAAATGCGTTCTTCTTCACGGATCAGCACTTCCCGCCTCTCAAATGTCATGTCGATCGTCATGGCTTTTAATACCTCCGCTCGTCTTTGCTTCAAAAAGTCCGCCAGAATATCATGCTCGATACAGTGGATAAGCATAGATTCTTAAAAATACGCTGACAGAAATGTCGATCATTTGATTTATATGTGACCGTGCACGGAATCATCCATGCACAATGTGTGAAAAGGGGGCAGCAAAAAGGCTCCCGGTTTCCCGGGAGCCCCATTTTCTGATCTTGCAAAGGATCAATCCTGTACGTAAGGCATGATCGCAACGTGTCTTGCTCTCTTCACAGCAACCGTCAGCGCTCTCTGGTGCTTTGCGCAGTTGCCCGTGATCCTTCTCGGTAAGATCTTACCTCTTTCGGACACGTACTTCTTCAAGGTATTTGCATCCTTGTAATCGATCTCTTTTTCCTTACCGCAGAACACGCAGACTTTCTTTCTTCTGCGGATCCCGCCTCTTCTTCTCATCGGAGAATCGCTTCTCTCGCCATCACCCTGGGGTTTATTATATGCCATTTCCATACCTCCTAACTCAATCAATCCGAATCCGGGTCTCAGCCGAACGGTAATTCCTCTTCGATCCCGTCAGGGATGTTCATGAAACCGTCACCGGGCTCAGCCTTCTGCTGCTCGTCCTGTCTCTCAACAGGTGCAAACGCTGCATCGTTTCCGGATGCATTCTTGCTCTCGGCAAATTCCTGCTCTTCCACCACAACATCCGTCGTATAGACCTTCTGACCGTCCTTGTTGGTATAACTTCCGGTCTGAATGCGCCCTGTGAGCGCGATCTTGGTACCCTTTTTCAGATATTTCTCCGCAAACTCACCGTTTCTGCCGAATGCCACACAGTTGATAAAATCGGCGGTCTGCTCGTCACCGTTATTGTTGTTTCTTCTGCCTCTTCTGTCCACCGCAAGTGTGTATCTTGCGATCGCCATGCTGTTTTCTCCCGAAGAATATCTGACATCGGGATCTCTTGTTAAACGACCCATTAAAATGACTTTGTTCATAGTTTACTCACTTTCTATCAGGCGTCCTGCTTAACAACCAAAAATCTCATGACGTTTTCCATAATGCGGATCCTGTTTTCGATCTCGCGGGGCGCTTCCGTAGGCGCATCGAACTGAACGAAGTAGTAAAAGCCTTCTTTCATTTTCTGCACCTCGTACGCGAGTTTCTTTCTGCCCCACTCGTCGACGTTCGTGACCGTGCCGCCGAACCGGGTGATGTAACCCTGGATCTTTTCGAGCAGGCCCGCTCTCTCTTCGTCTTCGATCTTAGCATTAAGAACAACGCACAATTCGTATTTGTTCATGCTGTACCTCCTTTTGGTCTTTCGGCCCCGGCTCGTACCGGAGCAAGGCTTGTCATATACCGAAGGTGTATGACCTCTATCATGCATCGAAGATGCACGACTCTTGTCATATACCGAAGGTGTATGACTTTAGTGTATCACGAATAAAAATGATACCACATTCAAAACGGTAATTCAAGGACTTTTTACAGGGAGATCCCCTGTTTTTTTGCCAGTTCCGTGAAGACCTCTCCGATCTTTTCCTGGATCAGGAGCATATCTCCTTTTGTGCGGACGGAAAGCGCGTCCCTGTTGATGATCACCAGATATTTTCCGGAGAAGTAATTGATATAGGAAGCGGCGGGATAAACCGTTAAGGACGTCCCGCCGATGATCAGCATATCGGCCCTTGCGATCGCATCGACCGACATCGATACCGCCTCATCGGGAAGGCCTTCTTCATATAAGGTAATGTCCGGCCTGATCATGCCGCCGCATTCGCAGTGGGGGATCGCTTCTTTGGATTCGAAAATGTAATCCTCCGGGAAGGTTTTTCCGCATTTTAAACAGTAATTGCGGAGCGCGCTTCCGTGGATCTCATAGACCTTTTTACTGCCGGCCTTCTGGTGCAGTCCGTCAATGTTCTGCGTGACCACCGCATCCAGTTTTCCTGTCTTTTCAAGCGCCGCAAGATATTTATGCGCATTGTTCGGTTCTATCTTTCTCGTATCCATCTTCTGTCTGTGGAACTCAAAATAGACTTCCGGTTCGTTCATCAGACAGCTGTGGCTTAACAGATATTCCGGACGGTATTTGTCAAACCGCACGTCATGCTGGTTGTAAAGTCCGTCCTTGCTCCGGAAATCCGGCACACCGCTTTCCGTGGAAACGCCTGCGCCGCCGAAAAATACGATCCGTTTCGAATCTTCCACCCATTGATACAGTTTTTCGAGTTTTTCTGCGTCCATAACACCTTCCCCTTTCTTACACCCGCTTTATACTTCTACGCCGATCTGCATTTCTCCTTTTGCGACTTTGACACCGTCCTGATTGGTCATCACAAACTTGACCTGTATGATTTTTACGGCATCGCTTTTATCTGAAACCGTTCCGCAGATCTGAAGCGTATCGCCGATATAGACCGGCTTGCGCAGCTTGATCTCGACCGAATGGATCAGGCTGTGCTCTCCCGGCAGGTACATGCCGGCCAGCGTAGACAAAAAAGAAGCACTCAGCATCCCGAAAACAACACGGGAAGGATGCCCCTTTCTGGCAGCATACGCATCATCCGCATGCAGGGGATTGAGGTCCCCCGTGATCTTACGGAACTGATCCTGCATGTCCTGTGTGATCGTGACCAAAAACTGCTCTTCCTGTCCGATCCGGATCTCTTCATAAGTATAGTGATTCATGCCTTGTCCATCTTCCTCTTGATCAGATCGATCATTTCGCCGACATTCTCAAGCTTGTTCACTTCCTTGATGTCGAACTTCATCGAGAACTCTTTCTCCATGGAAACGATCAGGGAAATATGCTCGAGGGAATCCCAGTCCTCGATCTCATCCGAATTGGTCTTGTCGCTGATGATGAGTTCCTCATCATCAAAAACATCCCTGAAGATCTCCTGCACTTTTTGGAATATCTCTTCTCTGCTCATCTGAATGGATCCACCTTTTTATTCCGTTTCAACCTGCACCAGCAGGCCTGCGTTTTTCAGTTTGTCAAGGACCGGGATGATCTCCCTGACAGGCTTTTCGATCAGTTCCGACAGCCTGATCAGATCGTTGCTTCCGTCCGCGTAAGCGCAGACATCCTTGATGATCAGGGTCTCCTGATAGGTTTCTTTCGAACTCATCGTGGGAACCAGACCGTATTTTCCAAGCTTTGGCTCACCGATCGTCGTGATCCTCAAGGTCTCGTTGTGCTCGAGCGCTTCGATGCACTGGACCATGACATCATAACTGCCTGCAAGGCCGTCCGGCGAAATGATATCCAGATTATCCGCGCTGGTATGGTATTCCGGATACACATGATATTTGGACCGGCAGAAGCAGACCATCGGAAGATCCGCACCGGGCGCCTGATACTGCCGCTCATCGGAACCCCTGGCCAGATAGGAATAATCCTTGTAATCCGGCGCATGATGCTTAAGGACCGCCTGCAGCACCCTGTCGGCAAGCGTATCCGCATATTTGCTGTGCACCAGGGAATAGGTCCGGTCATCTCCGACACAGGTTAAGTTGAACGCGGCGATCACGTTCTTCTGAAGCGCCTCAAGGTTTTTGCTCATATAGGCGAGCGCGCCGATCGTCTCCGGCGCAAGGACCAGACGGTATGTATACTTGCGCTTTTGCATCGCCTGAATGTATTTTGCAAGCTGCACAAGAAGCGCTGGCCCGGAACATTCGTTGTTAGCCATCGAGGGATGGCAGATATAGCTGGATAAGAAGATCTCTTCTTCCGTTTCCCCGGGAATGATCAGCTCTCCGTAAGTTAAGCTGCCGTCCGTAAGCGTTGAACGGATCAGCGCATGATAAGTTCCGTCAGGCAAAGCATCCCGCATATTCTGCGTCATGCAGAATCCCCAGCGTTCCTTATAATAGGAGGTCACATAGGGGATCAGATCCGGCTGGTCCTTCAGGGAATACAGATGTTCCTCGAGTTCTTCCCTGGAAAGATCCGTATCAACCGGCGTCGAATAGCCGAGAAGATGGAGGTTGTTGTCCGCCATGTCCACGACCTTTGCTCCGTCGGGCCCTGTCAGATAAGCTTCCGTGACATTCCATTCCTTCGGGATCGTCCAGTCGAAGACTTCCGTTCCGCTCGGGACATCAAACAGCTGCATTTCGGGGATCCTTTTACGGATCAGCGCAAAGGATTCCCTCACGCCGTTCCCCGTAATGCTTCTGCAGATCGGAAACAGTTCCCTGCAGAGTGCAAACATTTCCCGTCCTTCTTCAGGATAGCGGGTATTGTCCTGCCCGATATAGGTGCAGAGTTTTCTGGAACGGTTATGCAAAATGTCCTCTGCAATGATCGGAAACGCGCCCTGCAATTCGATCAGTTTGTATTCCAACCCGTTAATGAAAAACCGCTGCATGACGCCCTGTTCTTCGAATTCGGGCTCATAGGCGTAAATGACATTTTCAACATCAAGGTCAAGATCCCTGACGTTCATCGCATATTTCGCCTTTCTCGTCACATGATCTTCACCCGTGTAGTCCGCACTGAATTCCTTCAGATACCGGTAAGGCACCGGTCCCACCGTTTCCTCCACATAGTGGACGAACACGAACGAATGCTGCAGATCCTTGTCGATGAAAAGATTCCTGAAACCGTTGTTCACCATATAGGCGAACGGGGAATCCTTGCCGAAAGAGCTGTAGTTATCCATCGCGCACATCTCTTCCTGCCCTTTTCCCCAGACAGCAAAGGAATAGATCGGATGTTTCGTTCTCTTAAAATCATCCCGTTTTAAAGCCAGTTTTCCCAAAGATCCCGTTTTCCCGGGCGTCTTGTAATGATCGTAAGCCTCGCCTTTACAGAATCCCCAGTTAAAAGTCGGAAAGACCAGTGTCCCTTCGGGACCGATGATCCGGATCATGGAATCGATCAGGATCTGCAGATCGGTCTCATCCCCGTTTTGGATCAGATCGTACAGAAGCTGTTTCACGTCCGAAGTCACATATACGCGGTCGCCTTCCTTCAAACGAAGGTGGGACGCCAAGTCTTTCAGTGGAATATAACTCATTTTCCGTCCTCTACTGTACCGTTACACCCTTTGTGGCGATCTCAAGCGCCTTGATCTTCACCATTTCTTTGACCGTATACCCTACGCCGTGCGTTTCCACGGATGAATCGTATGCATCGGCCGAGCCGTCCTGCTCCGTCAGATAAGCCTTGTAGTCATCTGCGCTGACCGTGACCCCTTCGTTCTCCAAGATCGCCTGATAGACAAGATCCGCTTTCTCTTTGTCCTTGCAGCTCTCATCCAGTTTTTCGTCATATTCGCTTTCGGACATGCCGACATAGGATTCAAACGAATCATACATGTTGTATCCGTAATAGTTCAGATACATCTCGTTCATGTATTCATAGCCATGCTCATCATCATATTTCTGCGTGGCTTTTAAATTCTTCAGGTAAGCCTTCGGATAGGAGGAAACCGTACTGTTCTCAAGCAGATAGTTCTCCACCCAGTTCTTTAAGTTCTCTTCATAGTGGCTGTCTTTTAAATACTGTCTGTATTCCTCAACGGTGGAGGCATGTTCGGAAAGGTTCTCGGCCACAAACTCATCCGTGAACTCCGGCTTTTCGTAAATGCCGTCAATGTTTACGGTGAAGACCGCATCCTTGCCGTTCAGTTCGTCCTTGCCGTAATCCTCGGGGAAAGTCACCTCCACGGTCACCTCATCGCCCACGCCGTGTCCGATCAGCTGCTGTTCAAAATCATCCACGTAGCTTCCGGATCCGATCGTTAAGTCTGTCGGCGTTCCATTCGTGCTGCCGCCGTCAAAAGCAACGCCGTCTACCGTTCCCACATATTCGATGGAAACCTTGTCGCCGTCCTTGATCTTTTCCGTCGTTTCCTCATTCAGGACCTGATGGTTTTCGAGTTCATTCTCGATGTCCTGCTCCACAAGATCGTCCGTGTACTCAATTTCGGAAAGCGGCGCTGTATAGCTGTGATATTCCGGCAAAGTCACGAGCGATTTTGCGCTGACGCCCTTGATGAATCCGTTGTCATCAAGCTGTGCGCTGTAGTCGCTGCTGGCTTTGACGGTATTCGTCTTCTTGTAAATGTAGCTGCCGACTCCGAAGCCGATCCCGCCGATGATGGCGACAAGGATCACGATCCCGACGATACGCAGGATCAGCGACTCTCTTTTGACGGCCGCCTGCTTTTTGGCGCGGTCGAGTTTGCGCTGTTTGCTCATGCTTAAATTTTCTGTTGCAACTTCTTCTTTTTTCTTCATGGTTCCAGATCCGTTTCTTTCTTTATTATTTGCCGTCCGCGATCAGCATCCGACATTCTTCCCTATTGTAGCAAAAAAGGAAGTTCTTTTGAACTCCCTTTTTATGAAAAATCTGTGTATTCTTTGTCCGGCATCAGGAATGCGGCTGATTTTTCTGTTCCTCATCGTACTGATACGGATAGCTGACCCCGTCATCATCCTTGATCCCGAAGCGTTCCGCTTCGGCTTTGCGGTTCCACAGGAAGCTGAACCGCAGTTCTTTGCCTTTTCTGATCCGTTTCAGATTTCCGATATGTCTGTAAACGATGCAGAAAGCAGAGATCCCAAGGATCACGCCGTACCAGACATCCTGTTTCAGGACCGCATACAAAACGGCAAACAGCACAGAACAGGTGATCGGCGCAAAGCAGATATAATCCGTTACAAACGCGATAAAGAGCGCAAAGATCAGCAGGATCAGAAACAGTCTGTAATCCAGCGCCAGGATCGACCCGCCAAGCGTTGCCAGCCCCTTTCCGCCACGGAATCCCATATAGAACGGAAAGATGTGTCCGAGAATGACGGCCGTTGCGGCGATCACACCCGTATAACGGAACTCCGGATAAAGCACCAGAGCACCCCGGACCACGAGAAACGCTTTCAGGATATCCACCACGGCTACCACTGCCCCGATCTTCTTGCCCATCATGATGATCACATTCGATGCGCCGGCATTTCCCGATCCGTGTTCCCTGATGTCAAAGCCTTTGCGTTTGGACAGGAAATACGAAAGGTTCATGCTGCCGATCAGATAGGACGCTATAAAAACTGTACCGACAATGATCGCTATGTTCATACGATTCTCCTTATGCTTTGCATTATAACCTAAAATACGCCATTATTCAATAAATCCGGGCGCAAAAATCCCCCGGGCCATTCGCATGATCCGGGGGATATTTATCCTTGTCTTAAGAACCGTTTTTGATGGATCAGTTCTTAGTCGCGTGCATGAAGTATTTCATACCGAAAACAGTTGCATAGATATTCGATACATTGGACTTCTGCATGTAAACGTCGTTGTAGTAGTAGATCGGGATGACCGCGCCCGTATCCATCAGCATATCTTCCGCTTTGTGCATGGTCTCTACACGTTTTGCAAGATCGGTATCATAACGGATCTCGTTGATCATGTTATTGTACTCATCCCACTTCGGAGAAGAGGAAACCGGTGTGCCCTTACCAAGCTGTGCGTCGTTGTTACCGGAATCGGAAGTGAAGATCTCAAGCATGTTGATCGGGTCATTGTAGTCAGCAACCCAGCCTTCACGTGCAACCGTGAAGTTACCGTTCTTACGATCCTCTAAGAATACGTTCCAGTCTTCGGTCTTGATCTCGATGTTGATGCCGAGTGCGCCGAAGTCCTGCTGAATGGATTCTGCGATCTTCACATGACCTGTACCGTCGTTTGTCAGATAAGTCATGTTGATGGCAGGATCGATCGCATATGTGCCGTCACCGTTGTCCGTGAAGCTGTAGCCTGCGGATTCTAACAGAGCTTTTGCATCTTCTACCATATCTGCGCCGGTCTTCTCGGCATCATAGTAGGAAACGCCTGCCTTGAACTCGCCGCCGTTACCGTCGGACATGCCTGCAGGGATAAATGCATCCGCTGCCTGCTGGCCGGTCTGGCCGATATTCTCAACGATGAACTGTCTGTCGATCAGGTAGCTCATAGCCTTACGCATGTTCGCTGCTTCTTCTTCGGTCTTTCCGTCAAACATCGGATCGTTTACGTTGAAGCATACATAGTAAGTACCTAACTGCGGAAGGATACCGAATTCCGGATTGATCCCGTTTAAGGAAGCGATCTCGTCATTGGGAACGGTATCGATATAATCTACGTCGCCGCTGTTGTATGCGGCATAGATCGCTGTATCATCTGCGCTGAGCATGAAGTGCAGCTCATCCATTGTTACGTTTGCTGCATCATGGTAGTTCGGGTTCTTTACATATACCATGCTCTCGTCATGGTTCCATTCTTTCAGCGTGTAAGCACCGTTGCAGACAAAGCCTGCTTCCTGTGCCCATTTGCCCGGTACGTCGCCGTCCGGATTTGCTGCCTCAACGCTAGCCTGATGAACCGGGAAGAAGGTCGGGAATGCAAGCAGATCGTTGAAGTACGGGCAGGGAGCCTGCAGCTGCATGACCAGTGTGTGATCATCCGGAGCTTCTACTGCAAGGGTTCCGTCTGATTTAGCTACAAATACATCGAACAGGTACGCATAGTCAGCTGCGGTCTGTTCGTCGATGACACGGTTCCAGCTGTAGATGAAATCCTGCGCTGTCAGCGGATCGCCATTGCTCCAAACGCTGTCGATCATCTTAACCGTGTAGGTTGTGCCGTCTGCGGATACTTCCGGCATACCGTCTGCCAGATCCGGGATCAGTTCGCCGTTCTCATTATAGGTGTACAGTCCTGCAAAAGAATTGACCGCAAGGCAACCGCCGTCTACGGAAGAATTCAGTGCGGGATCCAGGTAATCCGGCTCGGAAGCCAGATTAATGCGCAGAATATTGGTATCTGCGTTTGTTACGGTTGCTTCCGCCGCATCCGCTGCGGGAGCTGCTTCTTCTGTTGCGCCCTGCTCAGCAACTTCATCCGGAGCAGGTGCTGCCGGTGCGCTGCCGCAGGCTGCAAGGCTGACTACCATTGCCGCTGCAAGCAGAGCAGACAATAATTTCTTTTTCATAACGTTTTCCTCCATGTTAGAAATAGAATAACTGTGTATGTGTAACCTTTATCAGGGTAACACCGTATCATTTGTTCCAGCACGCGCAGAAATGTCCGTTGCCGCGGTCTTTAAGCGGCGGCATTTCCGCTGCACACTGTTCTGTCGCATACCGGCATCTGGTCCTGAACGGACAGCCGCTCGGCATCTTTAAGGGGGAGGGTACATCCCCTTCCAGAACGATACGCTGGCTCTTTCTGGCCGTTTCCGGATCCGGGATCGGAACGGCCGACAGCAGGCTTAAGGTGTAGGGATGAACGGGATTTGCATTCAGTTCGTCCGCGTCCGCGATCTCAACCACCTTGCCCAGATACATGACCGCGATCCTGTCGGAAATATGATGGACCACGAGCAGATCGTGCGCGATGAACAGATAAGCCACGCCGAGCTTGTCCTGCAGTTCCTCAAACATGTTGACCACCTGCGCCTGGATGGAGACATCAAGCGCGGAAACCGGTTCGTCGCAGACGATGAACTTCGGATTTACGGCAAGGGCTCTTGCGATCCCGATCCTCTGACGCTGACCGCCGGAGAATTCGTGCGCATAGCGCATTGCATGTTCCGCATTCAAACCTACGGTTTCCATGAGGCTTAAGATCTTTTCACGGCGCTCTTTGCGGTTGCTGTACAGTTTATGAACATCCAGCGGTTCTCCGATGATGTCTTCCACCGTCATCCTCGGGTTCAGTGAGGAATACGGATCCTGAAAGACCATCTGCATCTGCTTTCTGTAAGGAAGCATGTCTTTGTCGATCTTTTTGCCAAGGACCGGTTTCCCGTCAGCGTCCACGATCAGTTTGCCGTTTTCATCATACTGCTCGCCGCTGTCATACAGCACTTCATTGTCAAAAACGATCCTGCCGCCCGTCGGCTGATACAGTCTTAGGAGCGTTCTGCCGACCGTCGTCTTTCCGCAGCCGGACTCGCCGACAAGACCCAGCGTCTCACCGGGACGGATCGTAAAGGAAACATCATCCACCGCTTTTAAGGGGATCTTGTGAAGGCCTTTTCTGACCGGGAAATACTGCTTTAAATGGGATACTTCAAGAAGATTGTTCTGCTTCTCCATTATGCATTCACCTCCCCGCTCTCCATCAGTTCCTTCACGTTCATAAAACAGCTGGCCAGATGCGTTTCGGAAACTCTGAGTTCCTCCGGCTTCTGTGTCAGACAGATCTTCATTGCATTTTCACAGCGCGGACAGAACGCGCAGCCTTCCGGCATCTGCAGCAGGTTGATCGGTGTCCCGCCGATCGGAACCAGCCGCTCGTTCAGATTGTCATTCTTCGGAATGGACCTGAGCAGTCCCTTTGTATATTCATGCGCGGACCTGTAGAAAATATCGTCCGCCGTACCTCTCTCGCAGACTCTTCCGCCGTACATGACCAAAATCTCATCGCACATGCTGGCGATCACGCCGAGGTCATGAGTAACCATGATGATGGCCATGCCGAGCTTTTCCTGCAGTTCCTTCATCAGTTCCAGGATCTGTGCCTGGATGGTCACGTCAAGCGCCGTTGTCGGTTCGTCCGCGATCAGGATGTCCGGCTCACAGGCCAGTGCCATCGCGATCATGACACGCTGGCGCATTCCGCCGGAAAGTTCATGCGGATACTGTTTCATACGGCTTTCGGGCTCATTGACGCCGACCAGCGTCAGCATCTCGACCGCTCTGTCATATGCCTGTGCTTTATTTTTATTTGTATGTAACAGGATGGCTTCCTTTAACTGCGAACCGACCGAAAAAACCGGGTTCAGACTGGTCATGGGATCCTGGAAGATGATCGAGCACTTCGATCCTCTGAAGCCCTGCATCTGCCTCTTGTCCCATTTGGTGATATCCTGCCCTTTATACAGCACCTCGCCGCCGGTGATCCTGCCGGTTTCCGCAAGGATCTGCATGACCGAGTACGCCGTGACGGATTTGCCGGAACCGGATTCCCCCACGATCCCGAGCGTCTTGCCGGGTTCGAGTGTAAAGGAAATGCCGTTTACCGCGCAGACCTCTCCCGCATCCGTAAAGAAACTGGTATGGAGATCTTTGACTTCGAGAATATAATCTTTCTTTTCGCTCATATCCGGTCTCCTCCTAGTTTAATTTTGAATCGAATGCATCTCTTAAACCGTCGCCCAAAAGGTTTAAGGCCAGAACGATCAGACAGATGATCACTGCGGGAACGACCAGGCGCAGCGGATAGGACTGCATGCCGGCTCTGGCATCATTGGCAAGTGAACCCAAAGATGTCAGCGGCGCGGATACGCCAAGGCCCAAGAAACTTAAGTAACTTTCCGTGAAGATCGCGCTCGGAACCTGCAGCGCCGTCGTGATGATGATCACGGATAAACAGTTTGGAAGGATATGTCTTCTTAAGATCCGGGAATTTTTCGTCCCGATACATTTTGCCGCGAGGACATATTCGTTGTTTTTGATCGAAAGGATCTGACCGCGGATGAGTCTTGCCATGCTGACCCAGTACAGCAGTCCGAACACTAAGAACATCGAGATCATGTTTGTTCCGAGCACGCTTAAGATCGTCTTGTCGATCACGGGTTTTAAGCGCTCATTGAACACGACGGACAGCAGGATGATGATCAGCATGTCCGGCAGGGAATAAATGATGTCCACGATCCGCATCATGATGAGGTCGACCCGCCCGCCGAAATATCCGGCAATGGAGCCGTACAAAAGACCGATGATCAGAACCATGATCGCTGCCACCACGCCGACCGAAAGACTGACTCTGGTGCCGTAGATCACACGGATAAAATAGTCTCTGCTCAGGCTGTCCGTTCCGAGAATGTGCGGGAACAGTTTCTCGCCGGAAGAAGCCATGTATTTCTGCTCCGCTTTGGAATACTCAAACGGGCCCAGATTTGCAGCGGATTTGTCTCTCTTTCCGTTAACGGAAATGATCTCCGAATAATGATAGGGAACGATGGAGGGCGCAACGATGATCGTCAAGATGATCAGAAGCAGCACGATGATGCTGCCCATTGCCAGCGGGTTCTTTCTCAGACGTCTCATGCCGTCTTTGAAAAACGTTGTGGATTCTCCCATAACGTCCTGCTGCTGTTTTTCTTCCTCCGTTGCCTTCTCAAACTGCGCATGGTTGAACTTGCTCAGATCTACCTGCGCGGAAAGGAATTGTCTTTTTTTCAGTTTCTCTTCCTGCATATCCTCTTCCCCAATCGGTCTTTATCAGTCAAATGTGATCCTGGGATCCACAAATTTATATGCGATATCCGTCAAAAGATTGGCGATGACCATCAAGAACGCCAAAAAGATCGTGGTCGCCATGATCATCGTATAGTCCCTGTTCGTGATACTGGTCACAAAAGAAGAACCCAGACCGCCGATCGTAAAAATGTTTTCCACGACCATCGATCCGGTCAGGATATAGGCAACCATCGGTCCGACGTAGGTGATCACGGGGATCAGCGCATTGCGGAGCGCATGCTTAAAGATCACTTTCCAGGCCGGCACACCTTTTGCCTTGGCGGTGCGCACATAGTCCTGGTTCAGTGCATCCAGCATACTGGTCTTGGTAAGTCTCGTGATATATGCCATGGGATAAACGCTGAGCGCGATGATCGGCAGGGTATAGTTCGGATTGGAGCTCGACCAGACGGGAACCAGTTTCAGCTTCAGGCAGAATACCAGAAGCAGAAGGGTTGCCAGCACGAAAGAAGGCATCGCGGTACCGAGCGTCGTAAAGAACACGATCGCCCTGTCCGGCAGACGGTTTCTGGTCAGCGCGGCAAGAGCCCCGAGGATCAGGCCGACAACGATCGCAACCGCCGCTGCCATGCCGCCGAGACGTGCCGAAACACTGAATCTTGAAGAGATCTCTCCCCAGATATCACGGCCGCTGTGTAAGGATACGCCCCAGTCGCCGTGCAGCAGATTGTTCATATAGAGGATATACTGCTGCGGAACGGGCTTGTCGAGATTGTATCTCTCTTCCAGCACCTTCTGCGCCTGCTGGCTGGTTGCTTTTTCCTTGTTGAACGGACCGCCCGGGATCGCGTTCATTACAAAGAAGGTAATGGCGCTGACTATGATGATGGATACGATCGCCAACAGGATCCTTTTGATGATATACTTGGCCATGTCCTGTCTTCCCCCTGTCAAAAAAAAGATGCAATGTTTGTCATCATTGCATCGTAGAGTACCGTTTTGTTATCAAAGAAACGTAAACAATAATAACCTTAACAAGTATACATTTTTCATGCCGTTTTGTCAAAGTTTATGCGTGTTTTTTCGTTGTCTGAATAATTATGCGAAAACGGTGTATGATTATACCTCATGATCCCTGCTCAAGACGGCAGAGTTCTTTTGCGGTCTCACTGGCTAACCGCGCATTGTTCAGCACCAGCTGGATGTTGGAATCCAGGCTGTCCCCGCCCGTGATATCCTTGATCTTTGCAAGCAGGAACGGCGTGGTCTCCTTGCCGTGGATCCCGCGGTTTTTCGCCTCTGCAAGCGCTTCCTCGATCGCCTTGTCGATCACGGTTTTGTCCATCGAGTATTCTTCCGGGATCGGATTGGTGACCAGGATCCCGTTCGGCATTTGAAGGCGTCTCTGCATCAGATAGATCTTTGCCAGTTCCTCCGGCGTGTCGACGCGGTAGTCGACTTCAAAGCCGCTCTTTCTCGTATAAAATGCAGGAAGCTCTTTCGTGCCGTACCCGAGCACCGGCACCCCTTTCGTTTCCAGATATTCCAAAGTGAGTCCCAGATCCAGGATCGATTTTGCGCCTGCGCAGACCACCATGACCGGTGTGGAAGCCAGTTCCTCAAGATCGGCGGAAATATCCATCGTCTTTTCTGCGCCGCGGTGCACGCCGCCGATGCCGCCTGTCGCAAAGACCCGGATCCCTGCAAGATGCGCGATCAGCATCGTTGTGGTAACGGTCGTGGCTCCGTCCATGCCGCGGGCTAAGATCACGGGCATATCCCTTCTGGAGCACTTGGTCACTTCGACTCCCTTTTTGCCCAGATATTCGATCTCATCCGCGCTGCATCCGGCTTTCATCTTACCTTTGATCACCGCGATCGTCGCAGGGGTTGCGCCGCAGTTTCTGATGGTCTCTTCAACCTTCATGGCTGTTTCCACATTCTGCGGATAAGGCATTCCGTGTGAAATGATCGTGGATTCGAGCGCCACCACCGGACGGTTCGAACGCAATGCTTCCTCCACTTCCGGCGCGATCTCAAGATACTGTTTCAGTTCCGTGCTTTCCATTTTAATCATCCTTCCTTTATCTCATGCATTTTCTGAACTCTCGTCTTTACTTCTTCAAGGCTCATCTTCTCACTGACGGTCGTAAGGCTCTCCACGGCAATGGATGCCGCAGCATTGGCATACTCCGCGGATTCTTTCAGATCCTTTTCAAACAGATGGGAAACGGCCAGCGCGGCAAGGCTTGCATCCCCGGCGCCGCTCATGTTGACCGCTTTTGCCGGATAGGCCTCGATCATTACCATTTCGTCTGCTTTGCGGGCGATCATGCCATGCGTTCCAAGCGACAGGAACACCTGTCTGACACCCATTTCGCAAAGTTTGGCCGCAGCATTTTTGGCGGATTCCCCGTCTGTGATCTTAATCCCCGAGAGCACCTCCGCCTCGAGCATGTTCGGCTTGATCGTATGCAGTTTTGACAGGTACGGCAGAAACCGTTTTGCTTTCGTGGTCGACACCATATCCGCAAAGATCGGGACCGTAACATGTTCCGTCAGATATTCGATGGACGCTTCCGGCAGGTTGGCATCCATCACAAAAAGGGTTGCCGCATTGATCGCGTCCAGATGTTTTTCAAAATAGGCGGGATCCAGACGTTCGCAGATCTTCATGTCGTTGACAGCCATCGCCATGTTGCCGTCCGGTTCGTTTAGGAACAGATAGACCGCCGTCCCGACATCATTTAAGCGGAGCGCATCCGTCAGATCATACCCCGCAACCGCCGCCTCTTTTTCGATCATATCCCGGTATTGGTCATTCCCGTAGGCGGTAAGCAGAAAGACCCTCTGCCCTAAAAGCGCCAGATTGTGCGCGATATTACGGCCCACGCCGCCCGATGTGATCGTCACGTTTCCCGGATTGGAATCATGCGGGATCAGCGGCGCAAGCGAGCTTCCGCCGATATCGACATTCAGCCCTCCCGCAACGGCAATGTACTCTTTTCCCCTTTGCAGCTGTTTTAAGAGATCCTGATAGTCCTCGGGCGTATCCGCATCCATCACGACGGAAGGATCGTTGACATCGATCCATGCAATGTCCGCGCCGGCATCTTTGAGCGCTCCGCGCAGCCCGTCGCGTCCGTTATAGGAAAGGATCGCCGGAAAAATACGTTTTTCGATCAAAACCGGATGACCGGCTCTTCCATGGTAGGAAGGTCTGACACAGTCCGCATTCCCGGGGTTCTGCAGGATCGCCCGGTAGATCGCCGCATCCGGAAGCGGAACGTCCACCGGTGTCAGCAGGATCGCATCCGCGCTCCGCTGTGCCTCTAAGATCGCCAGCTTTACCGATTCGAGCATCTGCGTGGTGCGGTACTGTGAATTGTAGAGCAGTTCCACCTTCTCGTCCTTCAGATGCTCTGCAAGTTCGTTGTATTTTGCGCCGGCAACCACCTCGATCCTCTCGATCCCGGCTTCTTTCATCATATGAATGATCCGTTTGATAAACGTTGTGTCCTTAAGCGGAAGCAGGGGTTTGAATTCACCCATTCTGGTAGACATCCCCGCAGCTAAGATCACGCCGACCGTCACCCCGCGCCCCGCATTCTGGTGATTTTCTCTGTCCATCTTATGATCCGCCCCGCCTTCAGCCGGCAAGGCTCTCCTGTTTGATTTTTATATGAAAATTCTTAGCAGTTTCCGGTATAGACATATTTCAGGTTTTTCTCTGCCGCAGCCTTCAGCCTGTAGATCAGCCCGACATCCGTAGCTTCCCTGTCAAGCATATGAAACTGCGGAAAGAATCTGGAAATATGCAGCGGGATCTCCTCTCCGATCCGCGTATGATCCCGATCCTGCAGCGATGCGATCCAGCCGCTGATCTGCTGCATTTCCTCTTCGCTGTCATTTTCACCCGGAACGATCAGTGTCGTCAGTTCGACATGGCAGAAGGTGACCGCATATCTGATAAATTCCTTTACCATATCAAGATCCCCTTTTAGCACGTCCCGGTAATAGTGCTGTGTAAAGCCTTTCAGATCGATGTTCATCGCATCTACATAAGGCTCCAGTTCCGTTAGGATTTCCGTCCCGGCGGTCCCGTTTGTTACCAAAACCACCTGCATGCCCCGGTCGTGAATGAGCTTCGCGCAGTCCCTGACATATTCATATCCGATCAGCGGTTCATTGTAGGTAAATGCCACGCCGATGTTTCCGTGTGCTTTGTATCTGAGGGCGCATTCCGCGAGTTCCTCCGGTGTCAGCTCGTCTGCTTCCTCCAAAAAACGCATGGCTGATTCCGACCAGGAGATCTCATGATTCTGGCAGAACGGACAACGCAGATTGCAGCCGTAACTGCCAACGGACAAGATCATGCTTCCCGGATAAAAGCGCCTCAGGGGCTTCTTCTCGATGGGGTCTAAGGCCAGCGAAGTGATCTTCGCATAATTCTTTGCAACGACCTTTCCGTCCACGCATCCTCTGACACCGCAGAATCCGGTTTTTCCCTCTTCGATCTCACAATGTCTGAAACAGACGTTACAAACGCTCATCCCTGTCCCTCAAAACGGTTCTCTTTTTACGGAAAAGTCACACCCTGCCTACCGGTGTCTGATGACCTCAAAACGCTGCAGGCTGATCTTTTCACCGGGAGAGATCCCGCCTTTTTGCATCGCGATGGAAACCTGTTCTTCGACCGTATCCACGCCGTCAAGATCCGGCAAAAGAAGTCCTCTTTTATACCCGCTGCTGACGATCACACCGTATTTTTTCACATCCAGTTCGTCCATGGATGCGATCTCTTCCGGCTCGCTCAATACATCCACATTGATCTCAAGATACTGCAGTTCTTCCGGTTTGATCGGATCAAAACGCGGATCTCGTGTTGATGCGCTGATGGCATTTTCGATGATCTCTTCTGCCACACAGTCCGTTGTCGGCAGGATCGTTCCGATGCAGCCCCGCAGCTTTCCGAATTTATGGATGGAAACGAATGCCCCGGCACGGCTGTTTAGCATCTCTTCCGGAAGACCCTTTGGCACATCGATCTTTTCATCCCGTAAAATATAGCTTTCCAGGGATTTCTTAGCAAGCATCACATAATCATCGCCCATCTGCTCTTTTCTCCATTTCTTCAGATACCGGTCCAGAAAATGCCTGTCCTCATCGGATCCCTTCGGATAAAAGGTGCAGACACCGTAGCCGACACCCGTCACATCTTCGTGAGACAGTACCGTTGCTTCCACGCGCTGTGCATCAAGCGCACCCGCCATGATCACAAACGAACGGTGGCCGCACTCCGCAGCCTTTTCACAGAAGACTTCGTCAAAATCAAGCATCTCCCCGAATGCTGCCCTCCTGCAGACATCCATGATCTTTTCATCATATTGCGGCCCCTCCGGCGCAAATCCGTAAGGCCCGTAATCCTGCAGTTTATGGGAAAGATCACCGCTTGCGACAAATACGGCCTTCCGGCCGGTCGCTTCCACCACTTCCCGGATCAGCATTCCCAGTTTATAATGATCCGCAAGCGGAAGGCCTGACAGACCGATCCGTACCAGTTTAAAGTCATTGTATTTCTGCCGGATAAACCACAGCGGAACCATGGTCCCGTGATCCAGCATCGGATCTCTCTCTCCGAGCGTTCCCGCCGGGATATGCCAGTCCCCCGCCATCTTCTCGATCCGTCTGGTCACTTCTTCGTCATAGGTTTCAGAAAAACTGATCACGGGAACGCCAAAAGATGCGAAGGATCCTTTTGCGCCCCTTCCCGGGGAAATGTGAAAATAGTCGGCATACATCGTGGCATGCGGACTCGTGAGAATGATCGTTTCCGGCCTTAAGGACGCGATCTCATCGGCCACTCTTTCGTATGAGCGGATCGTATCCCTGACCTGTTCTTCGCTGCCCCTTCCGATCATCGGAACGATCATCGGCGGGTGCGGCACCATAAACGCGGCAAGTATCGGCATCTTGATTTCCTCCGTGAATATTATACCACAATCGCGCAGGGGAAAGAACTTTCTGCACGGTTGCACATACGAACATTTTATGCCACAAAAAGAGACAGCGTCCTGTGACGCTGTCTCAGATCTTTTGTAAGATCGGATCTTATTTTTTCTGCATGAACGGAAGGAGCAGACCTGCCAGTTTCGGGATCGTCATGGTCTGCAGATATACGGATCCGGGACCGGTCAGAACGGTATCAAACAGTCCCTCACCACCGAACATCTTATTCTTAAATCCTTTGACCATCTGCGCTTCCATCGTTACGCTGCTGTCCATGAGTGCGACCACGCCCGTGTCGCAGACCAGTCTCTCGCCCGGCTGCAGGTTGTACTCTTTGCAGTAGCCGTCGATCTCAAAAAATACCAGACCGGGACCGGTCAGTTTCTGCATCAGGAAACCTTCCCCGCCTGCAAGTCCTGTTTTTGCGCTCTTATTCACATGCACGGAAAGTTCCACGCCGGCCGTCGCGCATAAAAAGGCTGTCTTCTGCGCCAGGATCACCTCACCGGGTGCGAGTTCTCTGGCAACGATCCTGCCGGGGAATGAGGACGTAAACGCGACCTCCGACGGGCCCTGTGCCGTATAGGTGCTCATAAAAAGACTTTCACCGGTCAGCATTCTGCCAAGCGCCTTCCCGGCGCCGCCGCCGGAAGTGGTCTCCGTTACGACATCGCCTCTGCTCCAGGTCCTGCCGCCAACCTCACTGATGATCTTTTCACCGGGATCGAGGGAAACGATCAGAACCGGTAAACTTCCGCCTTCAATTGAATATCTCATGTCTTTTCCTCCTTAAATAACATTTATCTGATGTTTTATATTTTCAGGTCATTCCCATTCTTCATCTTCGAAATACTTGTCGAGGTCAAAATCATCGGAATCTTCGGAATCACTGTAATCCGCATCGTCCGCATCATCCTCATACCAGCCGCCGCTCTCATTCTGCCTGTTCGCAGCCGCATCATCCAAAATCTCAACAAGCGCGCTTCCTTCTCCTGCTGCCGATGAGGAAGCATTTTTCGCGATCAGAACGATCCCGACCACGAGACCGATCAGCACGAGACTGCCGCCTGCGATCGCAAGGATCAGGGGAAGCATCTTTTTCTTTTTCGGCGCAGATCCGGGCTGGGCCTGATACTGTGGCTGGGCCTGATACTGTGGTTGTACCGGGGCCTGTTGCACGGGCTGCCGGTACTGTGGCTGCTGCGCCTGCGGCTGTACCGGAACCTGCTGCACGGGCTGTTGGTACTGTGGCTGCTGCGCCTGAGGCTGTACCGGAGCCTGCTGTACGGGTTGTTGGTACTGTACCGGTTGCACCTGAGGCTGCGGCTGCGGGGCCGGTGCCTGTGCCTGTTGCTGTACCGGTGCTCCCATGCCCGGGATGACATAGGTGCCTGTGATCGGAGCAGGTTCCTGATCACCTTCCATGTCGATCTCGCCTACATCCATCCCGATCATCTTCGATGCCGGGCGGGGCTGCGGCTGCACCGGAGCCTGTTGCATGGGCTGTTGATACTGCGGCTGCTGCATCCGGGGCTGTACCGGGGCCTGCTGCACAGGCTGCTGATACTGCGGCTGTACCTGCGGCTGCGGGGCCGGTGCCGGCGCCTGCTGCATCTGCGGTTGCATTTGTGGTTGTGGCTGTATCTGTACCGGTGGTGCTTCCTGTACGGGTGCTGCCGGGGCCGCTATCGGCGAACCGCAGGTCATACAGAATTTTGTGCCATCCGGAACCTGATTTCCGCAATTACTACAAAAAGCCATATTCTTTCAATCCTCCTGTTTCTGGAATTTCAGTCGTTATCGTTCCGTTTATTCCGGCATCAGTTCCGGAGCGGGCGCGCCGCTTTCGATCTGCTCCATGTACCAGTCATAATCGGGCGGAAGTTCGTCCTTATCAAAATCCGACCACGGCTGTCCCCATTTTACGAGGTAGAACTCATAGTAGAACTCGTCTTCACCGGTCTCAGCGTTTTTGGCTTTTCCATCAATCTTAAAGAATCCGTCATGCTGCTCGATCCCGGGATCGATATTCCAATCCGCATGTTCCATCTGATTGCCCGCAAAGATCGTTCCGGATTCCGAGACCATCGTTCCGAATTCCGTTAAGCCGGATCCGTTGTTCGAGCACACGACATCCGCGATCTGGCCGCTGTTGTCCCAGAGAACGATGCGGCCGGTACCGTCCGCATCCAGCGTGGACGTACCTCTGACATTAAATTTCTGATCCTCGAACTGGTCAAATTCGTTGATGATGCCTTCGATCTTCCACCAGCCATACCACTCACCATTCCAGAAAGTAAGCAGCGCATCCTCATCAGAGCCTGTGAGGAAGTTCCCGGAATCTGTATCCGTATCCGGTTCCAGCCAGTTTGAGGGGCCGTCTGAAGAAGCCGGTTTCACGGCATCCGGTTTGTCCGGTGCATCATCCTTACTCTTCTTAAATGTCATGGAAACCTCGCCATCCGCAAGCGTAATGCTCTTTCCGCTGCTCTTCAGTGCGATCTTTCCATAGTCCGTGCTCAGGGATTTACTCTTTTTCTCGTAAGAAAAATCCGTTACGGTATCCATGACCACCAGATAACCGTCCCCATCCTCATCGAAAACGGCATAGCAGTTTTCGAGTCCGTATTCGTCAAGATCCTTTTCCTTGACCGTAACATCTCCCTCCGTGATCCCGGTCAGGGTAAAGTAGCCTTCCGGCGCTTTGCTTCCGCATCCGGTAAGAAGCGCAGCTGCCAGCACCGCCGGCAAAAGCGAATACTTCCAAATCATGTGCCTTTTCATTCGGTTTCTTCCTTTCTGAATGTTTACTCGATCCCGTGATTTTCCCGGTATTTCTGTTGGAAATCGCAGTGTTCCCGAATATCATACTTGATATCATCCGGGTTGACTACCGACGAAAGTCTGTATTTTTAAAAATTTTCAATTTTTTTAGCAGCGCCTGCTTTTTGCTCCGAAATCTCTCTTCGCGAAGCCTCCGGTTTCCTGTCAGAAACAGTTCCACATCGTCAGATGTCATCTTCGCATCCGCATAAAGCAGCGTCTCGTATACCCCGATAAAGGAAAGACACTCCTTGGGAATGCGTTGTCCTGTGCGCATTCTGAATTCCGAAAGTGTTTCCGCATATTCCGGCCGGCAGCCCATCCGTTTCAGGATCCGCATGTTTTTGCCCCACAGGATCCTGACCTTTCCCTCTTCATCCGCTTTCTGATACCGGATCCTTCTGATGAGCAGATCCATCAGGAGGAACAGCAGCGCAAACGCAGCCGCATATACGATAGGAAACAGCAGTTTTCTGACCGTTTTTGCGTTTGCTTTTTCCAAAGCACCCTCTTCCGGTTCCGGCGCCTCTTCCGGCTCTTCTTCCGGATAAGCTGTCCCGTCTTTTTCGATCTGCCAGCCGATATTTGCTCTTCTTGACGGCGTCGCATCAAGATCAACCCAGCCGAAACCTTCGATGTAAGCCTGTGCCCAGGCGTGCGCCTTGGAAGACGATACGGGGAAGGAGCCGGAAAGCGAATTGAAGCAGTATCCCTGCAGATACCTTGCGGGAATTCCCTGCGATCTGGCCATCAGCACAAAAGCGGTCGCATAGTGTGTGCAGTACCCGGTCTTGGATCTGAACAGAAAATGATCCAGAAATGTTGCCGCGCTGTTCACATCCTTCGGCAGTTCCCCGGGAGTTCTCGTATAAGTAACATCCTTAAAGATCTCTTCGATCCGAAGCAGCTTCTCATAGTCATTGTCCGCACCTTCCAGTTTCTCCTGAAGGAACGCGCGCATTTCATCAGACAGTCCCGGTTCCTCGCAGTAGATCTTCCGGATCCGGTCATGGTATGCCTCCAGATCCTCCATCGAATATTTCTGTGCATCTTTTCTCGAAAGCATGCTTTTCGCGCTCTCAAAGCTCGCTTCGCTGACGGGCCCTCTTGCGGTAAGGATCCGCTTCCATCCCTCATGATCCGTGTTGATCCTGAAAAAATCAACCCGGTAATTTGCCTGCTTCTTCTCATTCAAAACAAGATCTCCGCCAAGCAGGGCAGGATGTTCTCCGCTGATCGTCGGAAATGCCTTGAGCGGCAGGAACACACGGTCCGTCCTGGTGCCGATACACTCGACATCGATCCGTCCCCTTTTGAGATAATCCTGCAAATGCGCTTCATCCTGCGCAAGGATGGCCGCTGTTGTCTCCAGGATATCCAGCATCTCATAGTTCATTGCAGAATCATCCGTCTTTTCCCAGATCCTGCCGTCAAACCTGTCAAAGCTCTCTCCCGCAAGATAGACGCCGCAGTCTTTCGGAAGATCCGTGGAAACTCTTAAAACCTCATAATTTCCGCGGCCGAGTCTTCCGAGGATCTTTGCGTCATCCGAAAATCCCACGTTGGCGACCCTGTCATCGTGATCTTCCGTTTCAAAATAACTCATCATGACTTCGTAGCGGCTTTTGACTTTTTCGACGGTCTTTTTTACAAAGGACCAGTCGTAGATCTTATCCGGCATCCTGATCAGGGAAAGGATCAGAAAAGCGAGAAACAGATACGGCAGGAGCAGGGCGAGATGCCGTCTGACCTCTGTATCGCCCTCTTTTTTCCACCTTTTCTGGATCTGTTCGAGGAGCGCAAACAGCATATAGAAATAGACTGACAGCGCAACCGCTTTTCCCGGCGTGATGTTTCTGATGAGACAAAGCGCAAAATAGACAAGAACGCTCAGGATGGGCAGAAGACGCAGGATTGGAACTCTCTGCGATACGGTCTCAAACAAAAAAGAGAGCAGGCAGACAACGGCAACGCCAAGGATCCAGACATGTTCCCTGACGATCGTTTCCCTAAGTCCCGGCTCAAGCGCAAGAAACAGTCCCGCAAAAAGCGTAAGCAGGACCCCGCCCGCGGCGATCTTCCCCCGCGTTTTAATGCGCCTCAAGAGTGCAAAGAATACGGAAAACGCGACCGTCAGAATAAGCAGCGGGAAAAGTCCCACCGCGTCCCTGTGATTTTGATAAAGATAGAACAACATCACGGAAGCAAGACTTACGGGGACCGTATAAGCAATGTCATACAGGAAGGCCGCCATCACATCACCTCCGTAAGATCTGCATCTGTGGCGATCCGGATGACTTTTACTTTGGAATGTTCCCGGATCTTCTCCTGCTCCTCGTCGCTGATCAGATAGACCACTACGCTGACATTGCCAAGGCTCAGCCGGTCAGCGAGCGTAAAAAGCGCCGCATCCCATCTGTTTACGATAAAGAAAACTGCTTTTTTATCATATAAGACGGATCTTTGCAGAAGTTCTTCATACAAAAGTTTCGCCGTTCCCGTTTCCCGAAACCGGTAGTCCGATGCGGCCGCATAGAGTTCCTCAAAACCGTTTTCCCGGTCCACATGCATCTCTTCCGTTTCTTTTTTGGAAAAATAAACGCTGACCGGGATCCCCTGCCTGCTTAAGTAGAGTGTCAGCGCGATCACGGCTTCCAGGATCTTGTTCTCCACCGGCAGATAGATTTCTTTCTTATCGCTGCAGCGTTCCGGCTCAAAGACGATCCCTACCCCCTGCTGCCGCTCACCGGTCCGTTCCCTGACCATCAGCCGGTTTGTTGCTGCCGATGTTTTCCAGTTGATCAGCCGGACGTCATCACCGTTCACATACTCTCTGCTCAAAAGATCCGGTTCCGTCCGTTCCGCCGCATCTTCCATGGTCCCGATCATCAGCTTTGCGTTCCGGATATCGTTCAGCTGCACGATGTCAGGCTTTACCAGCGCGATATAAGGTTCCCGGTTTCTGTAAGGGATCGAAAACAGGCGCAGATAGTCCTGCACGATCAGTCTTCTGATCCCCACCTCGTATTCCCCGCGGTAATGGCAGATCATGTCGGTGCGCTTGCGGATCCCGCTCTTGGGGGCAAGTTCATATTCCGTCCCGTCCGATATGCCGCTGATCGTAAAAAAGGACGAAAAGAACTCAGCCTTGACGCCTGAGAACAGAAAAGGGCTTTCATTTTGGAGGGAAAAATAGAACACCGCTTTGCGGTTGCAGATGATCTCACGTCCTTCCACCCTCTGGTAGACTTTGAACGTGAGTATGACAAGAACGATATATAACAGGGAAATGACGGGAAGGAGGGACAGCAGAAAAAACAGGCCGTAAGTGACCGTTCCCCCGCGGACAGAGATCCCGATCAGGGAAAGAATCCACAATATCAGAAAGATCACGCGGTTTCGTCTCATGATCACTCCATCGGAACCTTCACCTTCAGGATCAGGCTCTTTATGATCCCGTCAACATCTTCGTTTTTGATCCTGCTCTCGGAAGTCAGAGCCATCCTGTGGTGCAGAACATTGACGGCAACCGCCTTCACGTCATCCGGCAGGACAAAGGACCGCTTACAGAGAAATGCTTTGGCCCGCGCCGCAGCAGTCAGGAACAGCATCGCCCGCGGACTTGCTCCCATAATGAAACGTTCTTCTTTCCGCGTACGATCCGTGATCTCCTGAATATAGCGGATCACGCTTTCTGAGATCGTCACCTTTTTCACTTCTTCCCGAAGCGCCAAGATCTCTTCTTTCGTACAGACGCTTTCCGGAAGTTTGGAATTTTTACCATCCAGAAAATCATGGATCAGATGGATCTCTTCACTTTCGGAAGGATAACCGACAGACAGTTTCATCATAAAGCGGTCAAGTTGGGCCTCGGGAAGCGGATAAGTCCCCAAAAATCCGATCGGATTCTGCGTGGCAATGACCATAAAGGGTTCGGGAAGCGGGTAACGTTTTCCGTCCACCGTCACCTGTCCTTCCGCCATGGCTTCCAAAAGGCTTGCCTGGGTCTTTGGCGAAGTCCGGTTGATCTCATCCGCAAGAAGGATCTGATGCATGATCACACCTTCCTTGTATTGAAATTCGCCGGTCTTCGGATTGTATACGGAAACCCCGGTCACATCGGAAGGAAGCGTATCCGGCGTGAACTGGATCCTGGAAAAACTCAATCCCACGGTGGCGGCCAGTGTCTTGGCCAGCGTGGTCTTTCCGACCCCCGGCACGTCTTCAAGAAGCACATGTCCGCCGGAAAGCAGGCAGATCAGGACATTTTCGACCACATCCTCTTTGCCTGCAAAATATTCGTTTATCCCGGTTTTGATTTTTTCGATCATCCCTGTCTGAAATCCTTTTTCATCTTCTCAACGGCTTCGATCACCCGGTCCGTCCAGGCGTCAAATTCCGGATCTTCCGTCTGGTATTCGGGATGTGCAAGAACATTTTCCACCGTCATCCGGATCCCTTCCCTTGCGCTGATCTTAGCCCGAAATTCAGGAACCAGCGACTTGATCTTGCTGTTGTCGAACACGACCGAATTGGCTTTATCACCGATCAGACTGCCTTCAAAATCATAGTCTCCGAGGTCTGCCAAGAGTCTTGAAGATACATAATACGGTTTCAGGGTAACCCCCAAAGCATCCGCAATGGCGCCATAGATCTCATTCCAGCTTAAGCTCTCATCACTCGTGATATGGAAGATCTCGCCGATGGCTTTCGGATTTCCGATCAGTCCCGCATATGCGACAGCAAAATCACTGTTGTGCGTGATCGTCCAAAGGGAAGTGCCGTCACCGTGAATGATCACGGGTTTCCCCTCTTTAATGCGCTTGACGATCTGCCAGCTGCCGCCGTTCCCATGCACGCCGAGCGGAATGCCCCTCTCGTCATAGGTATGGCTCGGCCTGACGATCGTGACCGGAAAGCCGTCCTTCTGATAACGCTCCAAAAGATATTCTTCGCAGGCCTTTTTATTCCTGGAATATTCCCAATACGGATTTTCGAGCGGCGTTTCTTCCGTGATCCTGTAGCCTTTCGGTGGTTTCTGATAGGCGGATGCGGAACTGATGTAGATAAACTGTTTGGTCTTGTCCCTGAACAGTCTGAAATCACGCTCTAACTGCGCCGGTACGAAACCGATAAATTCGCCGACACAGTCAAAGTTCATTCCTTCCAGTTTCGCAGCCGTTTCCTCTTCATTCGAAATATCCGCAATGATCGTTTTGACATTTGCGGGAAGTCCTTCATTCCGGTTTCCCCTGTTGAGCAGATACAGCTCATGTCCCTGCCCTGCAAGCAGTTTTGTGATCGCCATGCTGATGGTCCCCGTACCACCGATAAATAAGACCTTCATGTTTTCCCTTCTCCTTTACTTTTCAGAGGATGCTGTAAAACGTATCAATGTTTTCTTCCGGGAGCGGCACCGGATCCCAGCCGTAGTCCTGATAGGCCGTAATGTTCAGCTCCTTGTCATAAACATAATTGGCAATGATCTGTGCGCGGATCTCTTCCCTGTACGCCTCGTCCTCGCCTTCTTTCATGAATGCATCATAATGTTCCCCGAAGATCTCTTTGGCGCTCTCGGTAAAATCGGACCCGTCCGCAACCACATCCATGGATATGATATCATACCCGGCATCCGTGCTCTCCACATGGATACAGCCGGGATAGGAGCCGCCGGATTCGCACTCTAAGATTTCTCCGTTCAGATCGTAATTGAAGATCCAGAAATTTCCGTAGATCCTGATATCGGATTTGTCCGTTTCATCCTCGTAGACAATGACCGGGCAGGGAATGCTGACATCCGCTTCCGGGTAGTTTGATGCGTACTCATCAAGCAGATACTGATATAAGATGCTGTAAAACAGTTCCGGTCCGGGATATTCGTAAGCAGGAAGTTTCTCTTCCGCAATTTCTGTGCCGGCCTCAGCTGCCTCTTCTTCTGCTGCAGGCGCCTCACTTTCCGCAGCAGGTTCCTCAGTCACTGCAGCCTCTGCGGTCTCTGCAGGCTCTGCGGGCGTTTCCTCTGTTATCGCGTTTTCCGTATTTTCCTCCGCCTGCTGATCGGAATTGACCGTGACTTTTCCGGAACAAGCGGTAAGAAGTCCCGAAAGCATCAGGCATGCTGCCATTGTCAGTGCGATTTTTCTTTTCATCTTATTTTCCTTCTTTCTGATGATCTTCTTGCAGTCCCTTGCAGGATCTGCGGTTTCATAGATGAATCCATTATACCAAAAACAACCCGTCTTTTTGAAGCATTCTAAATAAGATGACAAAACTTTTTCGAAATACGGTTGCGAAGCATCAGCAACGTCGGATACAATAAGGACTGCATTGCAATGAGATCTCACGGATCGCATTCCGGGTTTTCCATAAAGATCAAGCAAAGGAAAGATCAACCATGAGAACATATAAAATGACTATCAAGGCCGCCTTTATGGGATATGTGGTACAGGCCATCGTCAACAACTTCCTGCCGCTTCTGTTTGTACAGATGCAGAATGAATTCTCTGTTCCCTTATCAAAGATCACGCTGCTGATCACGATCAATTTTGCGATCCAGCTTGTGATCGACTTAACCTCGGCACCCGTGATCGACAGGATCGGATATCGTGCATCGATGCTTATAAGCAACGCGGCCGTTATCTGCGGACTTACCCTGTTGACCATCCTGCCTTCTGTTTTTAAAGATCCGTTCTTCGGCGTCCTGACAGCCGTCTGCATCTATGCGGTCGGCGGCGGATTGCAGGAAGTCCTGGTCAGCCCGATCGTGGAAGCCTGCCCGAGCGACAATAAGGAAATGACCATGAGCCTGCTGCACTCGTTCTACTGCTGGGGGCATGTGGCCGTTGTTCTGCTCAGCACGCTCTTTTTTACGGTCTTCGGGATCGGAAACTGGCGGATCCTGTCTTTTGCCTGGTGCCTGATCCCCGCGATCGATCTTATCCTCTTTCTCTTTGTACCGATCGCAAAGCTCTCCGAGGAAGCTGACGGAAAGAGCGGTAAAGAAAAAACAGGCCTGAAAGGTCTGTTTTCTCAAAAGATATTCTGGATCATGATGCTGATGATGCTTTGCGCAGGTGCCAGTGAGCAGGCGGTCAGCCAGTGGGCCTCCGCTTTCGCGGAAAAGGGCCTGCATATTTCCAAACAGATGGGTGATCTTCTCGGGCCCATGCTGTTTGCGGTCTGTATGGGAACTTCCAGAACGATCTATGGCCTGAAGGGGCAGAAACTGCGCCTGAAAAGCTTCATGGCCGTTTCCACGGTCCTTTGTGTCCTGTCGTATCTGATCATCATTCTTTCGACGAACCCCATCCTTACGCTGCTTTCCTGCGGCCTTGCAGGCTTCTCCGTCGGCATCTTCTGGCCGGGGACCTTCAGCATCGCAGCAAGCGGGATCAAGGGAAGCAGTACCCTGATGTTTGCGCTTTTGGCGCTCGCCGGGGACCTGGGCTGTTCCGGCGGTCCGACCTATGCCGGTGTGATCATGTCTGCCCTTGGCGGGGACATGAAGAGCGGGATCGGCGCCGCGATCATCTTCCCTGTCCTTCTGGGGCTTGGCCTGCTATTGTCCCGTTCAGCCGCTAAATCCGAATAGAATACGTTTACAGTTCGTATCTGGAAAGATCCGAATTGATCGCATCCGAATACTGGTTCAGGTTCTCGGAAACATGCGAGATGCTTTCCGTCTCGGATAAGAGCTTGTTGCTTTCCTCTACGATCTGGTCGCTCAAGTTCAGGATCTCGGTAATGGTCGAAGCCTGTTCCTCTGTTGTTGCGGCATTGTTGGATGCAACATCATTGATCCGGCTGATGCCGTTTGTGATCTCAATGATCCCGTCTGTAGCCCTTGCAACGTCATCATAGATCGTATCAAAGGACTGGTTCGCGCTCTTAACACCCGTCATGCAGGCTTCCATATCCGTTAAGCACCTGTCAGCCTTCTGGTTGATATCTTCGATATTCTTGGTGATGCCGGCGATCAGCTGGCGGATGGTCTCGGTCGCTTCCGAAGACTGTTTTGCAAGCACACCGACTTCCGATGCAACAACGGCAAAGCCTTTGCCCATCTCACCGGCTCTTGCCGCCTCAATGGAAGCATTCAGCGACAGCAGATTCGTCTGCTCGGAGATCGCATTGATGGCATCCGTGATGCCGGTGATCTCTTCGACGGATTTGGCGGTCTCGTGGATGATCTCTGTCAGGTCGCGGATCGTATCGTTCAGCGTACCGACATTCTTGGTCATGCTTTCCATCTCTTTTCTGCCGTTCGTGGAAGAATCCATGGTTTCCACGCAGAGTTTCTTGACGTTCTCGGCATTTTCCGTCAGCACACCGGATGTCTGAGCAAGATCGGTGGCCGCATTCGCAATTTCTTCAATGGAAATGTTCATATTGTTCAGCGTCGAATTCAGGCTCTCAATGGACTGTCCCTGAGACTGGTTGGACGAAGACAGGTTCTTGGAGATCTCGTAGCATTCGCCCGCGCTGGCGTTCATTTCATTCGAGATATTGGCAAGATTCATCAGCGTACCGCGCATCTTGGCAATGTATTCGTTCAGTTCTTCACTGAGCGTCGTGATCTCGTTATTCCCCTGCGGAACAAGTGTTACGGTAAAATCACCCTGGCTGATATCCGTGATCCTGTCGGTGACTTTGGATACCGGATTTAAGTACTTGTTGATGATCACATACAGGGCAACGGCAAGCATGATCAGCAGGATCAGCGCGACCACGGAAGTCGTCGATACCGTCTGCATGATGGTCTTGGAAACGAAAGTATAGGGAACGGCACTGACAACGACCCAGGAGGTGTCATTGATGTCGGTAGCCGCATACATCATCTTGCCGCTGGAAGTTCCCGCTGTTTTCACCTTCTGTGCGTCAACGCTCGCTGATGTGTCCAGAGAATCCAGCACCTGATTCAGACCCTGCATGATGGGATCGGAACTTTCGGGAACCGTTTCTCCGACAACTTCCTGCACGTTGCTGACCAGAATGTCCTTGGTTTCTTTGTTGATGATATAGAATTTGGCATCTGCGGAACTTGACTTGAAGCCGTTCAGTTTTTCCGTAACTTTATCGAAATTGATATCGGAACTTAAGACGACCTTGTCCCTGAGCATGATCGAGCATGCAAGACAGGTCTTTCCGGTGGAAGCATCCACATAAGGTTCCGACGTAAAGAGTTCCCCGTTCTTTCCGAGCGCACCCGTATACCAGCCGCGGTCCAGAAAGTCAAAGGTCTCGTCCGGGATCCAGCCCGAGCCGTCCAGGAATGTCATGTCATCACCGTAGGCGATATAAATATCCTGCGAATCCGGATCCAGTGAAGTCAGCTTTAACAGCATGGCAAACGTATCATCATAGGAAGGTTCCGGGATGTTTCTGATCACATCCGCCGTCTGCTGTACCCTTTCCCCGATATTGCTCCACCAGTTGTTGACTTCGCTCGCATAAGAGATGGATTCTTTTGACAGCACGGATTCGGTAAGTGTCGTGATCCTGTCCCTCTGGATCTTGATGTTGATCCCCGTGATGACGGCAATGATAACGACCACAAAGGCGATGATCTCCGTCAGCAGGATCTTTTTCAGGGATTTTCTCTTGGTTGTTTTCATGCGGATTTTCCTTCTTTCGGTTTAATGTGCTTTTTGAGGAGTGATCTACTGCTTTACTCCATTAAAATACCAAGAAAAATAATATCAAAAAATCGCCTTTTGTCAACTATTCAGCACTATGTGACATCTATGCGCCATAGCGGACTCTGATGATCGAAACACCTTTTGCGGGAAGCTTCACGGAATCTCCGGCCCCATAGTGCAGATCCGTCAGAATGTCCGTTCCTTCTTTCTTCAGGCGGACTTCCGTCTCGCTGTCTTTGTGATTCAGGATGAAAAGATAACGGTACTCATGATCTTCCCTGCACCGGACCTCCACATCCAGCGGTGCGTTCAGCACCGGCTCGATGAACAGGCTCTCGCAAAGATCCCTTAGAAATGTGGCATAGAATTCCGCGGAAGAGCGGGTGCCGACATAATAGACCGTCCCGTCGCCGAATTTATTTTTGGTAAGAACAGGCCATCCCGCATAAAAATCGCTCTCGTAGGTAGAGATCTCCTGCGCGCCTTCAAGGTGGAGGAGGTCGCAGAGCACGCCTGCGGGATATTTTGTGCCTTTATAGATGAAGCTGTTCTCCATTCCGGGCGGCACGGCATCCGATTCTTCCACCCAGATCCCGAGAATGTCTTTCTGCTTTCCGGGATATCCGCCCGGGAGCACCTTATCGTTTTCATCCACATAGCCGCTAAAATAGGTGGTCAGATAGCAGCCGCCGTTTCGCACATAGTTTCTGACCTTCTCGTCATACCCGTTCCTGTTCATGTACAGAAGCGGCGCAATGACAAGATCGTAAGTGGTCAGATCCGAATCGGTGCGGATAAAATCAACCGGGATGTTCTGATTGAACAACGCGGTATAATACGACATGACTTCCTCATAATAGTTGATCAGGACCGTCGGTCCCGCGGACATTTCCGCAGCCCACCAGTTTTCCCAGTCAAAGACGATCGCTACTTTGGCGTGCGTTCTTGTGCCTAAAGTGGCATCTCCGATCTTTTGCAGTTCCGCGCCCAGCTCCTGCATCTCTTTGAACACTCTGGTATGTTCCGTTCCGACATGATCGATCAAAGCACCATGGTATTTTTCACAGGCGCCAATGGATCTTCTCATCTGAAAGAACATCACCGTGTCCGCACCATGCGCGATCGCCTGATAACTTAACAGCCGCATGACGCCCGGCCGTTTCAGCCTGCAGTACGGATGCCAGTTGGAAACGCTCGGGGACTGCTCCATCAGGGAAAACGGCATGCCGTCCTTCATGCCGCGCACGACATCGTGAAAGGCTGCGGGATGTGAAGGCAGCGAATCCCATTCCGGATAGTTGTCCCAGGAAACGAAATCCATTTCCTTTGCCCATTTAAAATAATCAAGCCCCTTGAACCAGCCCATGAAATTCGTGGTGACGGGGATCTGAGGTGTAATCTCTTTTAAGGCGTCTCTTTCGAGTACGAAGCATTCCAGCATGCTGTCGGAAGTAAACCGCATATAGTCCAAAGAGATCCCCTGGAAATTCGTACGGATCCTGCCGTCAAAATCATACCGGAACTCTTCCGAGCGAAGATCCGCAGGAACGATCTCTTCAAAATCATAGAAAGTATGCCCCCAGAACGAAGTATTCCAGGCATCGTTCAGCGCTTCGATGGTTTTGTATTTTTTCCGGAGCCACACGCGGAAAGCCGCCGCGCAGTTTTCGCAGTAGCATGCTCCGCCGTATTCGTTGGAAACATGCCAGGCCACGATGTTGTCAAAATTCCTGTACCGTTCTGCGATCGCCTTGCAGAGCATCACGGAATATTTCCGGTAAGTCGGGGAATTGGGACAGGAATTGTGCCTTGCCCCGAACCTTCTCTTCATCCCGGTTTCATCCGTTCTCAGAATGTCGGGATATTTGCGGGCCATCCAGGCCGGATGCGCGGCAGTGGATGTGCCGAGGCAGACCTGCAGGTGATTTTTACGCATCAGATCCATGATCTTGTCCAGACGTTCAAAATCATAGACATTTTCATCCGGCTGCAGCGATGCCCAGCTGAAGACGTTCAGCGTGACCGTGTCCACGCCTGCCAGATGAAAGAGCCGCATATCCTCTTCCCAGACTTCCTCCGGCCACTGTTCCGGATTGTAATCTCCGCCATATGGTATTTTATGTATCTTATCCGATCCGATCAAAACCAGACTCCTTTTCGTTTCTCACCATGGTCATTTCTGTTCTTTGATGACTTCGATCGCCTTTACCAGCTGTGTGTCGATCTCTTCATTCAGATACTTGTCGGCGTCGAATTCCACTTCCACATCGGGCTCAAAGCCGTCCCCGTGAATGCAGGTCCCGTTCGGGGTGTAATACCGTGCGATCGTGACTTTGATCCCGCTGCCGTCTCCAAGCGGCAGGATCTGCTGCACGATGCCTTTTCCGTAGGTCTTCGTCCCGACAAGCGTCGCACGCCCGTAATCCTTCAGGGCGCCGCAGACGATCTCGGAAGCGCTCGCGCTGTTTCCGTTGACCAAAAGCACGATGGGCTTGTCCCAATGATGAGACGCATCCGAGGTGTATTCCTCTCTCGATCCGTTCTTGTCTTCCATGTAGACCACAAGGCCTTCCGGCAGGATGTAATCCGCGATGTCAACGGCAACGTCCAGATTTCCGCCCGGGTTGTCCCTCAGATCCAGGATCAGCGCATCCATGCCCTGTGACTTCAGATCTTCCATGGCGCTTGTGAACTGTCCCGTTGAGACATCATCAAATTCGCTTAAGTAAATGTACCCGATCTTGTCCTCGAGCATTTCATATTCCACGGTCTCCGACTCCACTTCGGCGCGGACGATGTCAAAATACAGAACACCGCTCTCTCCGGCGCGGCGGATCCCGATATTGACTTTCGTCCCGGCTTCCCCGCGGATCTTGCTGACCACAAGGTTTAAGTCCTGGGAAGTAACATCTTCTTTGTCAACTTCCACGATCACATCATCCGCCAACAGTCCGACTTTTTCTGCAGGAGAGCCTGTGATCGGACGGACAACGGTGATCACCATGGTATCCGGATCCTGCTGCAGATATGCGCCGATCCCCTGGTATCTGCCTTCGGAGCTTTCCATCATCTCTTCGTATTCCTCTTCGGTGTAGTATACCGAATACGGATCCCCGAGACCGTCGACAAGGCCTTTGTAGATCCCGTTCCTTAAAGCCTCGTCGTCCACATCCTCATAATAATAATTGTCGATCACCGCTTTCAGTGTATCGGCCTTTTCGGTAACCTCCTCCGTGATCACCGGCTCCGAATCTCCTGTATATTTCAGGAACGAAAACAGTGTGCCGTTCGCGATCTTGGAGATGACGACCGCTATAAGAACAAACTGGGCAATGAAAATGACGATCCCCGCCATGATCAGTGCCCCCTGCCATCTGCCCGTTTTCCGGGCTCTCTTTAATTCCATCGGGTCCATTTTATCTAACCTCTTTCTCTTTCATCAGCCCAGATAGTTCCATGGGCTTATATAATTTCCGTCTTTTCTGACCGTAAAGTGCAGATGCGGGCCGGTGCTTCTTCCGGTGGAGCCGACCTTCGCGATCTGTTCCCCTCTTGCGACCATCTGTCCCTCCGATACCAGCAGCGCGCTTGCATGCATGTAGACCGTAAACAGACCGTCACCGTGGTCGATGATGATATAATTACCCATCGTTGCGGAATAAGATGCGGAAACCACTTCCCCGTCATAAGCCGCAAGGATCGGAGAACCGCTCGGCGCCGCCATGTCGACACCGTTATGGAACTGCTTGATCCCGAGGATCGGATGCGTTCTCCAGCCGTAATCGTCGGAGATCCTCGTATAGTCCGGCGCCGGCCATTTGAATTGCCCGCCGTCATACACGATCGCCTTCCGGTTCTGCTCCAGCAGGCGCTTCTTTTCCGCGAGGATCGCTTTTTCCAGATCTTTGATGATCTGATCCTGTTCTGCGATCATCGCCTCATACTCGGCAATGGCCGCTTCTTTATTCTTGATATCCGTCTCGTAAACCCCGATCTCTTCCTGTTTGGAAGCGATCAGCGTTTCCATGGCAGCCTGTTCGTTGTCCATCGCGGCTTTGGCTTCGTCAAGCTGGCGCTTTTCCTCTTCCAGATCCGCCTTGATGGCCGCGATCTCGTTCCTGGTCGCGATGAATTCATCCAGCATCTTTCTGTCATACGCAGAGATCCGGTTGATGAATTCCGCACGGTTTAAAAAGTCCACAAACGAATCCGAAGAGATCAGCATCGTGATCATGGAATCGTTGCCACGCTCATACATAAATTTGACGCGCAGTTTCATGGCTTCATACTGTGCGTCCGCTCTGTTCTGTGCATCATTCAGCGCCATCGTTGCCGCCTGCACGGCAAGTTCCTTATCCGCGATCTGCTGCTTTAAGACCTCGATCTTGGCATTGATCTGCGTCAGCTGTTCATCCAGCTGCGAAATATATTCTTCCAGGTTTCCCTTTGCCGATTCGAGATTTTTAAGAATGCCCTTCACATCCGTCAGTCCCGACTTCAGGGAAGCCTTGTTTTTTTCCGCTTCTTTTTTGTTCTCTTCGCTTTCCTTGATAAAATCATTGGTCAGGGAAGGCGCGGCAGACACCGTCCCACAGGAAAACGAAACCAGCAGGATCAGAGCAAGAAAAGCGCTAAGCCCCTTTGTGAACCCTTTTTTCCTCATCATAAATGACCCCTTTATCATCCGTCACACTCCCCAGTATGACGGAACAGGCATTAAACCTTCAAATGCTTGCGTACCGTGAATACACTTCCCAAAAATCCGATGCCGACGCCTAAGATCAGCGCCACCGGAAGCAGCTGTCTGAACAGGCTCTCCACCGGCATGAATTTTAAGATGTCGGAAAGCGCGCTGAATTTCTGTCCCGCAACGATGATCACGTTGACATACAGATAATAGATCGCAAGAAGCGGTAGCGCGGCGCCGACCAGCCCGATCAGAACCCCTTCGATCACAAACGGCATCCGCACGACAAAGTCTTTGGCGCCGATCAGTTTCATGATCGCGATCTCTTCCTTTCTGACCGCGATACCCATTGCAACCGTGTTGCTGATCAGGAACAGGGAAACCGCCAGAAGGATCCCGACGATCACCAGCGAAACATAGCTGATCAGTGTATTGATATTGGTCAGGATATCCGCCGTCGCATCGGAACGGTTGACCTCACGCACCCCTTCTGTCGCCTCTAAAAATGCGACCAGCGTGGACTGCTTGGAAACATCATTTAAATAGATCTCATAGTTATCGGACCCTTCCAGAGGATTGTCCCCCTCATAGCCGTCCGCATATTCGCCCAGATAATCGACCTTGAAAGTATCCCATGCTTCTTCCGCGGAAACATATTTGACTTCCGACACTTCCGGTCTTGCCTTCACCAGATTCCCGATCTCTCTGATCCGCTCATCACTGATCCCCTCGTCAAAAAAGACGGTGACCGCAACACCCGACTGCGCTTCTTTGACACTGTACTGCACATTGATGACCAGCGCATAGAAGATGCCGAACAGAAACGTGCACGCGGCGATCGTTGCAAGACTGGCGAGCGAAAACACCTTGTTTCTGAAAATATTTTTAACACCCTGCTTGAATATGAAAATAAATGTACTAATCCTCATCTATGTATTCACCCTTCTCCTCATCGCTGATGATCACGCCTTTTTTCACGGTGACCACACGTTTGCGCATCGCGTTGACGATCTCTCTGTTATGCGTAACGACCAGAACCGTCGTGCCGCGCTTATTGATCTCTTCGAGCAGCTTCATGATCTCCCAGGAATTACGCGGGTCAAGATTTCCCGTCGGCTCGTCCGCAAGCAGGATCGGCGGGTTGTTTACCAGCGCTCTTGCCAGTGCCACCCTTTGCTGTTCACCGCCCGAGAGCTGTCTGGGCTTCGCCTTGTATTTGCTCGCAAGGCCCACGAGCGACAGCATTGCCGGCACGTTTTTACGGATCTGTCTGGTAGGCACTTCAATGACACGCTGCGCGAACGCAACGTTTTCATAAACGTTCCTGTCTTTTAACAAGCGGAAATCCTGAAATACGACTCCGATATTCCTTCTGAATTTGGCGATCTTACGCCTGCGGAGTTTCGACAGATCGTAATTGTTTACGATGACGCGGCCGCTCGTCGGGGTCAGTTCCCGAAGCAGTAGTTTGATCAGTGTGGATTTACCGGATCCGGAATCACCCACGATAAAAACGAATTCCCCTTTTTGGATGTGCAGCGTGACGTCGCTCAGAGCGGGGACCCCGTTCTGATAGGACTTGCTGACAGATTCCAGTGTGATCATGTCCATAAATGATTTCTCCCCTTATCACTTACTATTGATGATACGCTACGCAGTAATATCTGCTGTATTCCCTCGATCTTATGATTTTTATAAATGAACCGTCAGGTTCTAATACTCGGTACTCTCCATATATTTCATATACTTTACGACCATGAGCGCGATCTTGAACGTGATCGCATCCTCGAATACCCGAAGGTCCAGATTCGTGGTCTTCTGCAGTTTGTCCAGTCTGTAAACCAGCGTGTTGCGGTGGATGTACAGCTGGCGGCTCGTCTCCGAAACATTCAGGCTGTTCTCGAAGAACTTGTTGATCGTTGTGATCGTTTCCTCGTCAAAATCATCCGGCGACTTACCGTCAAAGATCTCTTTGATAAACATCTTGCAAAGCGGTATCGGAAGCTGGTAGATCAGACGTCCGATCCCGAGCTCGCTGTAGGCGATCACATCCCGGTCGTCAAAGAAGATCCTTCCCACATCCAGAGCCATCTTTGCTTCCTTGTAGGAGCGGCTGACTTCGCGGATCTCGTGGACGATCGTCCCGTAGGAAACATGGGTGTCCATCGCATACTGATCCTTAAACAGCGTGCGGATCTGATGGGCCGCCTTCTCGACCTGCGCATACCCCTCATCCTCCGTAAGTTCCCGGACAACGATAATGTTCTTTTCGTCCACGGCCGTGATAAAATCTCTCGTCCTCTGGGAAAAGAAACTCCGGATGGTCTCTAACGCGTTGATCTCTTTTTCACTGGTCGTTTCGGCAATGATCACAACACGGGGCGCATCGGTCTCAATGTGCAGCTTCTGGGATCTGTTGTAGATGTCCACAAGAAGCAGGTTGTCAAGCAACAGGTTCTTGATGAAATTATCCTTGTCAAAGCGCTCCCTGTATGCGATCAGAAGGTTCCTGATCTGAAAAGCGGCGATCTTGCCGACCATGAAGGAATCTTCGGAAGTGCCCTGTGCGACAAGAATATATTCCAGCTGCGCATCATCGTAAACCTTAAAAAACTGGTATCCCTGCAGTTCCTGAGAATCCGCTGCAGAATCCGTGAAATTCGATACGGCATCTTCAAAATTACCCGGATCTTCCAAAGTAGAAGCAAGCACTTTGCCCTCCGGGTCGATCACAGACAACTCGATCCGCGTGATCCCCTTGAGACCGTCGACCGTCGTCTGCAAAATTTGATTCGATATCATGTTTTCACCCCAAAGAAAGATTTGTGTTTTTCAACACCCATACCTTTTTTCAGTTTAATACAAATGAACAAAAAAATAAAGAGAGAATTGGTGAAATTCACTAAATTTTCACGAATTCTCTCCCTTTTGGTCTTTGCCGGTCAGGAACCGGGAAACCCGGTGCAGAAACATCTTTGACCGGATCCATTGCCTGAGCCTTCCGATCCCGGGCGTTTGATTTTTATCTGCGTTCATCATTTCATCCCGCAGCGCCACCCAGAGTCTGGCATTCAGTTTGGTGTTATGATCCCGCAGGAACCGCGCCTGTTCGCGGAAAGGCAGGTTGGAAAAAATGATATCCGGGAATGTTGAATTGATCTCATTCACGACCACCTCGGGATCCCCTTCCAGTTCTTCAAATGCGTAATGTCCCAGAACGGAAAGCCCGGGCGCCTCTAAAGCAAGGTGGGCAACAAGCGCTTCCGCATGTTCTCCATTCTGTGCCAGAATAAATGCGGACCGCTTCTCCGATGAGAGCTTTTTCAAAAGCGCCTTGTACAACGCGCCCTCCCGCACCTCTGCGATCCTTCCCCTTCCGGCAATACCCGCTGCCTGCAGGATCTCTTCGGAGATCGGTACGGTCAGATCCACGGACAAAAGGTCTTCCCGCAGTTCCTCGTCCTCTCCGGCCTTCATCAGATCCTCGAGAGAGAGAAACACCACGGTGTTGACTTTTGCTTCCTGCAGGAACGCATCCACCATACGCATGCTTTCACGCACGGGATAATCCTTTAATGCAATTCCGAATACCTGCATCTCTTTCATGCAAAAATACCTCAAAACCGCTGTTTTGCTCAGATTTCACAAAGTATAGCAAGATTGAATTTCACTGTCAACTGTGATAGAATCCAAACCATGAAACAGAAACGATCCCTGTCACTGATCCCATGGATACTGCTGCTTGTCTGCAGCGCGGTTTATGTATCCCTGATCTTCAATCAAAATGTCTGGATGGACGAAGCTTTTACCGCATCTTTGGTCCGCACCGACATGGCCGGCGTGATCCACAGTTCCATGCTGGATACCTTACCCCCATTATACAACATCATCCTGAAACTGATGACGGATCTTCTGGGGTACAGGATCCCGGTGATGAAACTGACGTCCGTGCTTCCCATGATCTTTACGATGCTTCTGGGAGCGACCACCGTCAGAAAGCGTCACGGACTTCTGACCGGCTGCATCTGGATGCTGTGCCTTACCTGCATGCCGCTCATGCTCCATTTCGGCATCGAGATCCGCATGTATTCTCTCGGTTTCTTCTTTGCAACCGCAAGCGGTGTTTATGCATACGAAGTGATCTGTGAATCCTGTCCCAAAAACTGGATATTGTTTACCCTCTTTTCGGTCCTTGCAGGCTACAGCCATCACTTTGCCTTTGTGAGCGTCGGCGTCGTCTACTTCTTCCTGCTGCTGTATTATCTGATCAGGGAGCGGCAGCATCTGAAACGCTGGCTGTTTTGTCTTTTGGCAACATTTCTGTTCTACCTGCCCTGTCTGCTGATCACGCTGAAGCAGATCAGCCGGGTGAGCGGTTATTTTTCCATGCCGGATGTGACCTTATCCGTATTTGTAAAATACATGATCTATCCGTTCATCACCGGACAGACCGTTCTTTCCGTGCTCCTGCTTTTCGGCATGCTTGCGCTTTTATGCTTCAGGCTGTTTACAACAATACGGGCGCTTAAGAAAAACAGGGACGCTGTGGACGCATCGGATGTTTACGCCATGCTCTGCCTGCTGCCCTATTACTTTGTGCTGCTGTTCGGAACCGTGATCTCAAAGATCATGACCGCCAACATTTTCGTGGACAGATACCTGTTCTTTTCCTGCGGTCTGCTCTGGCTGTTTTTTGCGATCGAAGTCCCGCACCTTCCTGCCGTTTCCGTTTTCAAAAAACAGCTGCCCCTGTCTTTTGCCGCACTGATCCTTGTACTTCTGACCGGGGTCGCCGTTTACAGAGGCGAATGGAAACAGGAATACGGCGTGGATCCTTCTCCGATGATCTCTTATCTGGAGGAACAGGTTTCTCCGGGCGACGGGCTGCTCGCGGTTGCGGATTCGGAGGCCCTGTACTGGTGCCTTAAGTTCTATTCACCGGATCTTACCGCGTACACGAGCCCTGAAAAAGCCATGAAAGCGCTGGAGGAAGGAGACTGCAACAGACTCTGGGTTGCAGTGGAGGAAGGCAGCATGGTCCCCGGATCGCTTCCGGAACCGGAGACAGCCGGAGAATTTGCGTTTGACCGCTACCGCTTCACCCTCTACCGCCTGCGCTGAGCAGCTGCAAGAGACGTTTCAAAAATAATAAGCCGGGTACAGAAAAAGGATTAATATATTTCACCCGGCTGCCGATATATATTGTACGGGAATACATTTGACCCGGGCCGGCATATGACGGCAAGGGTTCAGAAAGGAGTGTGATCATATGGATATCGCTGCATTATCCATGGCAATGGCACAGGATCGTGTCATGACCGAAGTCGGCACCGCTCTTTTGAGCAAAGCGATCGACCAGGGCCAGGAGAACGGTGACACACTGACCAAAATGATGGAGCAATCCGTCAATCCCGATGTCGGAGGAAATATTGATATTTCACTCTGAATCATACGGCTTACAGTCGAAAAGAGACCCCGGATCTTCCGGAGTCTCTTTTAAATTCGATCCGCATTTCACAGACCGAGTATCTGCAGCATTCTCTCAAAGAAAAAGATCATAAACACACAGATCAGCACGCCGATGATCCCCGTTGCGGAGATCACGGAGGATTTCTGTTCTTCTTCCGGTAATCTTTCCTCCACGGATCCTTCTTCCGGCTGAAGCGCCGGTTTTTTGATAAACGGCAGGATCCGAAGCAGATGTTCTTTTCTGCCCTCCCGCTTTGCCATTGCGATCAGCACCACAAACGCAAGAACCGTACCGCCCACGGCAGGGATCAGCATGACCGCGGCGATCTTCAGCAGAAAATCCGGTGTGATCATCCCGCTCTGTTCGACGGCACTTGCAAGATCCTCTCCGGACAGTTTCGAGATCTCCTGCAGCGCGAGCGCCTGCAGAACATTGTATCCGTTGGTTCCGATGTGAATGATCAGCGCCGGGATCATGGAGCCTGTCGCCTCGACCGTAAGCGCGCAGAAAAATCCGATCATCATCGCGTAGCCGAACTGGTTCAGGTTCATGTGAAACAGTCCGAACAAAAAAGCAGTCCAAAGGACGGCCGCAAAATAACGCCCGGTGCGCCTGAATCCCGAAAGCAGGATCCCGCGGAAACTGATTTCTTCACATAAGGGTCCGATGATGGCAATGGAAAGGACCTGCACAGGACCGGGAATGCCTTCCGTCTGTGCAAACAGATCAGCCGCCACGTTTTTGATAAAGAACTGGGAAATGATGTTCAGAAAATACAACAGCGGCTGCAAAAGCACAGTAAGCAGAACGGAAAAAACGATCGTGGAAAAACGGACAGCCTTAAGCGGGATCCATTCCGAAAGATCGCAGCGGAACAACAGCAGAAAGACCAGTCCGGGAAGCACGACCGCGAGTTCCCCGGCGATCAGCGCCACGATCACACCACCGCCGATGTTTCTGAGCGCAAGAAGCGCAAATGCCGCCGACACGAGAAGATAGCTCAGCAGCATGGCCAGAAACAGCCCGTTCATTTTTTTGCCGGGATTTCTCATCGAATTGCAACTGCCTCTACTTCGATCAGAACATCCTTGGGAAGTCTTGCCACTTCTACACAGCTGCGGGACGGAAAAGCGCCGCTGAAAAAGGTTGCATATACGGCATTTACCGCGGCAAAATCATTCATGTCCTTAATGAAGACCGTGGTCTTGATGACTTTGTCCATGCTGCTGCCGGCTGACTCTAACAGATTCTTTACATTGGTCAGGGCTTGACGCGCCTGCGCCTCGATCCCTTCCACGATCTCACCCGTTTCCGGGATCACCGGGATCATGCCGGACGTATAGATCAGCCCGTTTACCTCGATTGCCTGCGAATACGGTCCGATCGCTGCCGGAGCCTTGTCTGTTGCGATTACTCTTTTCTCCATTTCCTTATCCTCCGAATGAACGTTATTTTATTACGTAAATATCTTCATCTGTTCGCCACGTGATCAGTGTACGATCACCACGGTACCGATGCCGACCCTGTCGTAAAGCGCTGTAGCCACATCTGTCGGCAGATTGACGCAGCCGTGCGATCCGTTTCGTTTATAAATGTCTCCGCCGAAGCTGGAACGCCAGGACGCATCATGCAGTCCGCAGTTTCCGGAAAACCGCATCCACCTGTTTACCCATACGTGCCAGGTCGGACCGGTCAGATATTTCCCGGGAATACAGCTGTTGATCATAAAGACGCCGCGCGGCGTGCTCCTTCCGGGACTGCCCGTAACGACCGGCGAGATCAATACAGGGGTTCCGTTTTCATAGTAGACCAGTGTCTGCGTGTCGATGCTGACATCCACATAGGTCGACAGGGCCGGTGTCTGCTGCTCCCCTGCTGCAGGATCCGCTGACGGTGCAGGAGCCGGAACCGGTGTCGGGACCGGTGTGGGCGCCGGAAGCGGCGGTGCCGGCTGCGCATACAGCTGCGGATTCGCAAGCTGCTGCTCTAAAAGCTGCTGAAGCAGTTGCTGTTGCAGAAGCTGCTGCGCGAGGGCATCCTCTTCGCTTGCATAAACGGTCTTTGGCGCCAGGAAAAACATGGCGGCAATGATCGCAACGGCAAAACCAATTCCTTTTTTCATGACCATTCTCCTCATAAGATGAAAGTATATTTGATAAGATTGCTCTTATTGATCCTGTTATTTCTGTGTAAGCGAAACGGAGTCTTCCCCGATCACGATCAGGCGTTCTTTATAGAGTTTTCCGAGAGCCCGTTTAAACTCTGCCTTGCTCATGCCAAAATGTTCCCGGATCTTTTCAGGATCCGCTTTATCGTTAAACGGCAGGGATCCGCCGGATGCTTTGAGCTCTTCCAGGATCTTCTCCGCATCCTCGCCGATCTGCTCATAGGATTTCTTTCTGAGTCCGAGTGTCAGCCTTCCGTCTTCCAGAACCGCGATCACTCTCGCTTCCACTTTTTCGGAAACGGCAAGATCCCGGACCAGTTCTTTTTTCGGGATCAGCGCACTGTAGCGATCGTCAACCGCGACAAATGCGCCGAAATTTTTACTGGTCTGGTACACCGTACCCCTGACCGTGTCCTCCTTTTGGTAAGGCGAGTTGCTTTCCAGATAGGGATAGACGTTCATGGTCAGCGCAAGCCGCCCGGTCTTATCGAGATAGAGCGCCACCAGGACCTCCTCGCCTTTTTCCACCTTTTTGGTCTGCTCCTTGTACGGAAGCAGCAGATCCTTTTCCAGGCCCCAGTCCACAAAAGCGCCGATCTTTCCGACATCGGATACAATCAGGCGCGCGATCTGATGCATCATGATCTTCGGGGTCTTGGTTGTGGCGATCAAGCGGTCTGCAGAATCCCGATACAGAAACACATCGATCTCATCGGACGGATTTAAGTCGTTCGGAACATACTTGCGCGGTAAAAGCACCTTTTCCTCCGCGGTCTTTGATTCCGCCAGATACATGCCGTGTTCTGTTTTTGTGATGGCGATCAGATGATTGATCTCTCCCGGTTTCATCATTTTCCCGTTCTTTCGCGTAAAAATCGCACTGTTGCCAATGTTTTTTTGATTATAGCATATAATCTTCAGATGGGGTAAAATAAGTTTATCATTTCAAACAATCATTTCAGGGGGATTAAGGAGAAGGTTTATGCAGAAATACATTATGGCATTAGATGCCGGCACCACCAGCAACCGCGCCATCCTGTTCGATGAAAAGGGGACGATTCATTCGGTTGCGCAAAAAGAATTCAAACAGATCTTTCCGCAGCCCGGATGGGTAGAGCACTATGCCTCGGAGATCTGGTCCACACAGCTTGGCGTTTGTGTGGAAGCCATGAGCAAGATCGGGGTCAGCGCGGAACAGATTGCGGCCATCGGCATTACCAATCAGCGGGAAACCACCGTTGTCTGGGACAAAAAGACCGGCGATCCCATCTGCAACGCGATCGTCTGGCAATGCCGCAGAACCAGTGAATACTGTGATTCCCTCGTAAAAAAAGGACTGACGGAGGTGTTCCGTAAGAAAACCGGTCTGATCATCGATGCCTATTTTTCCGCGACAAAACTGCACTGGATCCTGGAAAATGTTCCCGGCGCAAGAGAACGGGCAGAAGCCGGCGAGCTGCTGTTCGGGACGATCGAAACCTGGCTGATCTGGAAGCTCACAAAAGGCCGTGTCCATGTCACGGACTATTCCAACGCCAGCCGGACCATGCTGTTCAATATCAATACGCTCACCTGGGATGATGAGATCCTTGCCGAACTGAACATTCCCAGATGCATGCTGCCAACCCCCGTTCCCAACAGTCAGGTATACGGGCTGACGGACGAATCGTTTTTCGGAAAGCCCATCCCCATCGCCGGAGCCGCCGGCGACCAGCAGGCAGCTCTGTTCGGGCAGACCTGTTTTCATAAAGGAGATGCCAAGAACACCTACGGAACCGGTTGCTTCCTTCTGATGAATACCGGTGAGAAACCGATCTTTTCGAAGAACGGCCTAGTGACCACCATCGCCTGGGGGATCGGCAATACCGTCAATTACGCTCTGGAAGGCTCCATCTTCGTAGCAGGCGCTGCCATTCAGTGGCTCCGGGATGAAATGCGGCTCATCGACTCGGCCGCGGACACGGACTACATGGCCAGAAAAGTGCCGGATACGAATGGCTGCTATGTTGTTCCCGCATTCACGGGTCTGGGGGCTCCCTACTGGGATCAGTACGCAAGGGGCGCCATCGTCGGTCTGACCAGAGGCGTCAACAAATATCACATCATCCGCGCAACGCTGGAATCCATCGCCTATTCCGCGGACGAAGTCATCAAGGCCATGGAGTCGGATTCCGGGATCCCGATGACATCACTGAAAGTGGACGGCGGTGCCAGCGCCAATGATTTTCTGATGCAGCAGCAGGCCGATATCGCGGGCGCTCCAGTTCTGCGTCCGGCCTGCGTGGAGACAACCGCCATGGGCGCAGCCTATCTTGCGGGACTTGCAGTCGGATATTGGGAAAATCAGGAAGATGTCATTTCAAACCAGCAGATTGAGAAAACGTTCGAGCCTTCCATCAGTGAAGCCGAAAGAAGCGCAAGGATCAAAGAATGGAAAAAAGCCGTCAGCCGCGCTTTTTCCTGGGCAAAGGATGAATGAACTTTACGCGAAGGGTTTATAAAATAAAGGAGAACAGATTATGAACGGGTATGATGTTGTAATTATCGGTGCAGGCGTCACCGGCTCTGCCATCGCCAGAGAACTTTCCCGGTACAAACTGAAAACTCTTGTCCTGGACAGAAATTCCGATATCGGAGAGGGAACTTCCAAGGCAAACAGCGGGATCGTGCATGCCGGATTTGATGCAAAACCGGGAACGCTGAAAGCAAAACTAAATGTACAGGGATCGCAGATGATGCCAGCACTTGCCAAAACCCTCGGGATCCCATTTATGCAGAACGGTTCCCTCGTGGTTGCCTTAAGCGAGGAAGATAAGCCGCATATGCAGGAACTGTACGATCGCGGCATTGAAAACGGCGTTCAGGATCTTAAGATCCTATCAAGAGAAGAAGCCCTTGCCATGGAGCCGAATCTTTCCGACGATACCGTCGGCGCATTGTTTGCGCCTACGGGCGGGATCATCTGTCCGTTCCGCTTAACCAGTGCATTAGCCGAAAGCGCCAACATCAACGGGGTTGATTTTCATCTCCTGACCGAAGTCACCTCCGTGGAAAAAACAGACTGCGGTTATCGTATCGAAGCAATACAATATGATGAATTTGATGAAGAAAAAGATCATAACATCACCTATGAGACAAAGCTTGTGATCAATGCTGCCGGTGTATACGCCGACAGGTTCCACAATATGATGACGGATGACAGATTAACGATCACACCGAGAAAAGGGGAATACTGCCTGCTGGATGTTACGGCCGGCAACCACGTCGGGCGCACCGTATTCAGAATGCCTTCCGCGCTTGGCAAAGGAATCCTTGTTTCTCCGACGATCCACGGCAACCTTCTGGTCGGCCCGACGGCAACGGATCTGGACGACAAAGAAGGGATCTTTACCACGGCTGAGGGGCTTGCAAAAGTCAACACGCCCGGCGCTTCCGCGGTAAAGAATCTGCCCATGAATGAAGTGATCACTTCTTTCGCCGGTCTTCGCCCCCACGGCGACAGAGGCGATTTCGTGATCGGTGAAATTGAAGGCGCTCCCGGATTCATCGATGCGGCCGCGATCGAATCGCCCGGGCTTACGGCATCTCCGGCCATCGGTATCATGGTGGCAGAAATCGTTGCGGATATCCTGCATCCGGAGAAAAAGACGGATTTTGTGGAGGAAGTGCAGCCGTTCACCTATATGAAACAGCTTCCCATCGAAGAACAGAGAGCCCTGATCGAAAAGGACAGGACATACGGCAACATCATCTGCCGCTGCGCATCCGTTTCGGAAGGAGAGATCTTGGAAACCATCAGGCGGCCTCTCGGCGCCAGAACATTAGACGGGGTGAAGCGTCGTACCGGCGCAAACATGGGGCGCTGCCAGGGCGGTTTCTGTTATCCGAAAGTCATGGAGATCCTAAGCCGTGAGCTTGGGATCCCGATGGAAAAGATCACCAAAAAAGGACGACGGTCCCCGATCCTGACCGGTGAGATCAAGCAGAATGAGGAGGCATGAGCATGGAAAACAACAGATTATATGATGCTGTCATCGTCGGCGGAGGTCCTGCCGGACTTGCAGCTGCCTTATCCTTAAAAGAAAACGGGATCGAAGACATTCTTGTATTGGAGCGCGACAAAGAACTCGGCGGGATCTTGAACCAGTGCATCCATAATGGATTCGGTCTCCATACTTTTAACGAAGAACTGACCGGACCGGAATATGCAGAGCGCTATATCCAAATGGCCGAAGAAGCGAAGATCCCGTTTCAGTTAAATACCATGGTCATGAACATCGAACCGGTAAATGAAGACGGAAAAGTTGTCAAGGTCATCACTGCCATGAGCAGCGAATACGGCATGCAGATGCTGAAAGCAAAAGCTGTCGTTCTTGCCATGGGATGCCGCGAAAAGCCGCGCGGCGCCCTGAATATTCCCGGCTACCGTCCCGCCGGCATCTATTCCGCGGGAACCGCCCAGAAATTCGTGAACATCGACGGACTGATGCCAGGACGCAAGGTTGTGATCTTAGGTTCCGGAGACATCGGTCTGATCATGGCAAGACGCATGACCTTAGAAGGCGCAAAAGTCAAACTGGTCGCTGAGATCATGCCTTATTCCGGCGGACTGAAACGTAACATCGTGCAGTGTCTCGACGATTTCAAAATCCCGCTTCTGCTCAGCCATACCGTTACGAAGATCAACGGCAAAGACCGCGTGGAATCCGTTGTGATCTCTGAAGTGGACGAAAATTTAAAGCCCATCCCCGGAACGGAAGAAGAGATCAAATGCGATACGCTCCTGCTCTCCGTCGGCCTGATCCCGGAAAACGAACTGTCCCGCAACATGGGGCTTGAAATGTCCAGGGCCACAAGGGGCGCCGTTGTGGACGACAGTCTGCAGACCAGCTGTCCCGGTGTTTTTGCCTGCGGCAATGTTCTTCATGTACATGACCTTGTCGACAATGTTTCCAAGGAAGCCGTTGAAGCCGGAAAACACGCTGCAGCATATATCAAAGAGTTTGAAAAGAAAGAAGCCGCGCTGACGAATCCGACCGATCCGGAAAGCGCGCTGATGGCGAAATTCGCCAGAAGAAATGCCACAAGAAATGGTGTGAATCCTAATGAGATCGTCACGAATGCAGACGGCAGCATGACATATACCCTGCCATGCATCAACTGTCCGGCAGGCTGTATCGTACAGGTGACCGTGTTAAACGGGGAAGTGACCAATGTCAGCGGAAACACGTGCGAACGGGGCGAAGTCTATGCCCGCAACGAAGTTACGGCTCCTGTCAGGATCGTAACCTCAAATGTAAAAGTAAACGGTGGGGATAAGGACATCGTTTCCGTCAAGACCGCGCAGGCCATCCCGAAAGGAAAGATCTTTGCCTGCGTTGACAGCTTAAAAGGTCTTGTCGTGAACGCACCCGTAAAGATCGGCGATGTGATCGTTGAAAACGTTGCCGGAACAGGCATCGATCTGATCGCCACCGCCTCGTGTGCAAAAGTCTGAATCAAAAATATAAAGATAAGATCAGCGCAGCATGGTATGAAAGAGCTTGGCCGCAAGGTTTGAATACGGCTGGTTTCTGAACGGGATGTCGATCCAGTTCTTCTTATCGAGAATACTCTTTTTATGGGAGAATGCTTCAAACCCGGCTTTCCCGTGGTACTCTCCCATGCCGCTTTCTCCGACACCGCCAAAGCCCATCTCCGTGGAGGCCAGATGCACGACCACATCATTGATGCAGCCGCCGCCGAATGAAATGCTGTCCATGATATTTCTGACCGCTTCCTTGTCTGTCGAAAAGATATACAGGGCAAGCGGTTTTTCTTTTTCCGAGATCGTTTTGATCACTTCCGTGATGTCATGAAATGACAGGATCGGGAGGATGGGACCGAAGATCTCTTCCTGCATGATCTTATCTTCCCAGATAACATGATCCATCACGGTCGGCTCGATCTTAAGACTCGTAGCGTCGACCTTTCCGCCATGTACGACCTTGCTCTGATCGATCAGCCCGCTGACTCTGGCAAAATGCTTTTGGTTGATGATCTTCCCGTAGGATTCATTATGCAGCGGATCTGAACCGAACTGTTTTACGATCTCCTTTTTCACCAGTTCCACAAACTTTTCCCTGACGGATTCCTGCACATAGAAATAATCCGGCGCCACGCAGGTCTGTCCGCAGTTTAAGAATTTGCCCCAGACGATCCTTCTGGCTGCCAGTTTCAGGTTGGCCGTTTCATCCACGATGCAGGGGCTTTTTCCGCCCAGTTCGAGCGTAACGGGTGTCAGATGATCTGCCGCCTGCTTCAGCACTTCTTTTCCTACCGACTGGGAACCGGTAAAGAAGATCATATCAAACTTCTGCGCAAACAGACAGGCATTTTCGCTTCTCCCGCCCAGCACGCAGGCTACATATTCCTTCGGAAAGCACTGGGAAACGATCTTACGGATCACTTCGGAAGTGGCCGGCGAATAGGCACTCGGTTTCAGGACCACCGTATTGCCGGCAGCAATGGCATCGATCAGCGGATCGATGGTCAGCAGGAACGGATAATTCCAGGGACTGACGATCAGTACCGTCCCGTAAGGCGAGGCTTTCACAAAACTGCTTGCCGCAAAATTCGCAAAACTCGTTGCAACATGCCTTTTTGCAGCGAATTTCTTTACATGCTTCAGCATATAGCCAAGCTCCGTAAGGGCCAGTCCGACCTCACACATATAGCTTTCCGTGGCACTTTTACCGAGATCTTGTTTCAAAGCCGCGCAGATTTCGCGCTCATGACTTTTAATACATTTCTGTAACCTGATCAGTGCCTTGATCCGGAAATCGACCGGAAGGGTTCTTTTACTTCTGAAGTACTTTCGCTGCCCCGCAAGCAGCGCTTTGATCTCTGTTTCCTGCATATTCTCTCCTGACTGTTTCTTCCCGATCGGTTATTTCACGATCTTTATTTCACGATCCTGTAAATAATATCATATTTTACCGGATCATCCAAAATTCCCGTATACAGGCCATTCCCACTGATCACGGCCTTGATCTTCGTTCCGATGGGCGGGATATCCCCTCCTGCAACCTCTGTTCCTGCTGTGATCAGTCGGTTTCCGATGATAACCGATTCTGCATAAACATAGCTGACCGTATAGTCGGCAGACGAAAGTTTCTTCCCGTTGATGTCCTTTAATACCGGCTCGGAAAGGATCGCCGCAGTTCTCTTCGAATATCTCACGTCTGCCGTCGAAAGAGAACTCTTGGAACCCTCCGCAGCTTTCAGCATTTCGCCCAGATCCTGCCTGACGATCGTAAACGGATACGAAACCGTGCCCGTATAATTTCCTTTTCCTTTGATCGTTATCGTTGGCGGCTTATTCTCGTTTTTGTCCCGTACGACCTTATTGCGGGAAATGGACAGGGTATAATCCACATTTTTGATCAGGACCGTTTCACCGATCTTTACAGTTACGGCAGGATTCACGCCGCCCTTTAAGTAGGGAACATCCGCACCGTTATTAACGGAAACGCTGAGTTCTTCTTTCAGCAGTTCTTTTGCTTTGATCCGGAAACTGATCCGTTTCGTTCCGCCATAGTCATTCTTTCCGCGGATATAAACATAAGCAATGCCCGCTTTTGTATTCTTCCGATACGATCCAGGAACGATCTCATAATCTTCATCCGGCACTACCTGTCCGGCATATCTGACCGTCAGATCTGCTTTGGAGATCGTCACTCCTCCTTCGGGGATCACGGGCGGACAGATCTTTGCCAGTGCACTGACAGATGCCTTTTCAATCTGTTTCTTATAGATCCGGTATGACAGCCTGCAGGTTTCCGTCTCGTCGGAAAGATAGGACAGGGATCCTGCGTATCTGATCCCGTCGATCCTGATGCCGATCCTGCTGCCCGCAACCGGCCTTTCACCGTTTCCGACAGGATCGTCAGCGGCTCTGTGATCCCCGGTTGTCAGTTCCGTATCCTCTGCGTAAAAATAGCTGACGCTGTAGTCCCTGTCTTTGACCAGTTGTTTTCCGTTTACATCCGTAACGACCGGAGCAGCCTTGAACGAACCGTACCGGCGGAATATCCTGTCATTCAACGTCACGGACTTTACCGCGTCTGCCAGATCTGTGCTTGGTTTTATGACAAATGATCTTGCCGGGATACCGCCTTTATAGTTTCCTCTGAACCGGATGGTTACCGTGGGAAGTCTGCGCGTCTGATCCGTTGTGATCACTGTATTGTTTGCAAGGGTCAAGGTATAATCCGTCCCCTCATGCAAGAGAATCTGTTCCCCGTCTTCCGCAATATATTTGATGGTAAGAGCCGGTTTTGCGCCGCTCTTTGCATATCCTGCAACCGGATCGCCGGCCTCTGTGTCGGCATATGTAACAGGAAATCTGTCTGCAGAATACGGCCTGGTTACGATCCTGTAAGTAACGGTCCTCGTCCCGTAGTATTTCCCCTTTCCGGTGATCGTGACTTTCGCTTTTCCGATCCCGTTATTGACAGTTTTCTGATACTGCAATGTATAATCAGTTCCCTCTGTCAGATCTGTATAAGCGGTATTCGCATCCGGCCGGTACTTCAGTTCCAACACCGGCTCGATATCTTTTCCACCGTCATAGATCTGATCCGGAATCTCTGAAACCGTAACCTTACTGATCTTTACCTGCCCTGTTAAGGCAAAGCCAGCCGTAGCCGTATCATTATAATTTCCGATCCCGTGGATCCTGACAGATCCCGTAGTCCCCGAAACCGAAATATCGCCTGCATCATACGTAAAGTCCACATCTCTGACTAGTTCACGTTTCGTTTTTCCATCCATGATGTAAACCGAACTTACCGGATCATAAACGCTGCCGTATTCCTGTGATACAGTCTTCACCGTAGCTTCATCTATGGATACGGGAATGATCTCAAGGACGGAGTCTGTCTCTAAATTCCCTGTATAATTTCCCAGTCCTTCAAAGTAAATATTGTACATCCCTGCCTGATCGGGATCCCTGACAGGCTCTCCGGTCTGGACCAGCGAAGATCCCTCGCGTCTGACAGGAAGATACCATACTTTATAGTCCATATCTTCCCGCAGCAAAGAACCGGCATGGCTGACCGTGTGCGGAAGCGAATGCATCTTCTGATCATATCTCACGTAACTGTCCGATGTTTCTGTTTCAATATCCGCATCTGTAAGCGGCTTTTGTAAAAACGTAAAATCAACCGGGAAGAAACGCTCACCCGCAAACAGGCCTTTTCCTTCATACAGGATCCGGTAGACCCCGGCATCGCTGACAGCATCCTGCGCCGGGGCTCCATCGATCATCGTAATGTTTCCGAGCGCATCTTCTTCTGCCGGCAGATATTTAATATCGTAATCCACGCCCTCACGAAGAACGGATCCCTCGAAGAGCAAGTCCGCTTTCGGCCGGTACGTATTCGCATCGAAGGTCTTCGTGAATGCGCTTTCATCATATTCCGCAAAGGTAAAATCATCATCGGAAATATCGTTATCCGCAAACAGGACATCATCCGTATAGGCCTTTAAGCGGTAAGAGATCTTTGTCGATGTCGTATACGGATCCGTCCAGTTTGGCGATGTGATCCTGTGGAACGTTTCATGTTCTCCGATCCTTGCGTCAAATTTTAACCTCGGCGACCCGGTTTCCTCATAAGCTTTTTCCGCGTAGACACTTGCTGTTTCGCCATCAACACTCACATCCCAGACAATTGAGAAATCCGTATCCGGCAGAAGCAAAACATCATCGTCAAACCTGACCGTATAGAATCCGGGATACTCTGTTCTGCCGCTTTTCGTATAAGCTTTATATCCCGATTCCGGGTTGGAAAGATCCGATAATCCGGTATATACGGAAACGGTATAATCCACGTTTGCGCTCTGCAGGGCAATACCCGCCGCGCCGAGCATTTCGGGTACATCCTTTGTATGATATCTTGCCGCAACATGACTGACTTTGTAGGCCTTGGTGCCGACAGAACCGTCATACTGATAGACATAGCCGTAGTTATTTGCATCGGCAAAATCAAAGACCTTTACCGTCTGTTTCGTTGTATCTGTGCTCTCAAACGCTTTATTTTCGTAAGAAATCCAGACATATCCGTCATCACCGTAATCTGTCCCGTAACTGTTCTTGACCAGCCATGCTCCGTTTTCTGTCGGAATGGACGGTTCTTCCCCTGCGGCAACTTTTACGATATTCACCGGCGTATCCTTAAAATTATCTTTCGAAAAATCATCGTCCCAGCCGACAACAGATACCGCATGGTTTCTTTTGGTATGCTCGTCATCGTACATGCAGCTCACACCCGGCGCCACCCTGTATGCATCATAAGAAGCACTTGTATAGGAAGAGTCATAGGACTGGCTCATATAAATATCGATCCCGCAGGATCCGTACTGCATGATCATCTTCTTGACGCTGTCGCGGTCGTCTAAGGGCACAAGATAACCGTTTTCCAAATGCAGATCATCCGCAAAAGCATACTCAGCCGGGATCCTGTCCATCTCAGTCTGCCTTCTGCTCTTTGCGACATCATAAGTCATCGAGGAATGTCTGCTTTCTTCGCCAAGCCCTGTCCAGCGGCTCAGTGCAAACATGGACATCAAGCCGTTCCCGCCAATCTTCGCCTTGGTTGCACCGTATACTGTCGTATAATCTCCGGATGTATCTCCGCGGTCCGCAAGGATCTCCTGGCTGTCGCCGGTTCCGTTTCCGCCTCTGGCACCGTTATAAGCAAATTCCACCAGCTGCAGTTCCGAAAAATCTTTTTCACCGCCGCCGGTCTTTAAGACAGAGGATTCCGCAGCTGACACCGTCTGGAACGCCCAGCAGGATCCCCAGCCGCCCTGATCCTTGACCGGAGAAATGATCCCGGTCTCTCTGGCATCATAGCTTGCGGGAATCGGTGCGCTTCTTAACAGTTTTCTGGCCGGATATACAGGCACCTCTGTCTGTTCTCCGATGTTTTCCCAGGTCCCGTCATTCTCTATATCCGGGATCTCGCCCTCCGGTTCATAATAGGGCACATCCGGATCAATGACATCCGCAAGTTCTGCCTGGACTTCACTCTCTGCATCCGCCGGATCTTCCGGTTCCTCTGAAGACGATTCCGCTTCCTCCGGTTCCACGGCCTCTTCCGGTTCTTCTGTTTCTATCGCTTCTTCCGGTTCTTCGACCTCTTCCGGCTCTTCCGAAAGTTCCGTATCAACCGCAGCTTCCTGCAGATCCGCGGATAGTGGCATAGCAAAAGCAGGCTCTGCAAGCAGGGCCAGGACCAAAAGGATCGTTATGCACTTTTGAAACCACTTCCTGATCATAAAAGATTTCTCCACCAGACGATCGGTCTGCTGCCGATCGTATAGGTAAGAATTTTTGTTCCTCCGTAATTACTGTCGTCTTTCGCGCGGATCGTTACCGACACCTTGCCTTTTCCCCAGCCTGCGGGATAACTGTACGTACTTTCATCGATGACATAGTCCTCACCGAAGGTCAGATCGTTTCCTCCCACTCTGATATATACGATATCGCTCTCACTTAGGGCCAACGGTTTTCCGTTCGCATAGACCTTCGCGTTGACCTTGAACTTGGCCGCCGAAAGGTCGGCTTTTACGATCCGGTATGTGCAGGAAAGAACTTCATCCGCATACTTTCCTTTTCCGGTTACGGTGACCTTGATCACAGTTCCCGCATCCGGCAGGTCAAGCGCGCCAACCGCTTCTCCGGAAAATCTCTCTGCCGGCTCATTTTTATACTGTTTTACCACAGGATCCGGCAAGAGCGCATATGTATAGTTTATATCGTCATAATCAGTGCCAGCCTTTAACTTTTTCCCGTCCAGATCCGTTAAGACAGGCGCCGTTTTCCAGGCATTTTTTGACGCCTTATAAACCTTGTCGGCAGCGGTGATCTTCACTTTCTCTGTGGAAAAATCACTTGCGAGGACCGTATAAGTGCCGGTCAGTTTTCCGCTGTAATTCCCGATCCCCGTGATCGTGACCGCCGGCTGTTTCTTTACGGAAAACAGCGGATCAGACAGATTCGTGCTGTTTGTAAAGCTTACCTTGTAATCTTTTCCCTTTTGAAGTTTTTTCGGCTTGCCATCAATCGTGATGGCACCATCATACAGCGATATTTCCGGAAGCGCACCGCCTTTACAGTACTGACATCTGATCTCTTCCGGCGTTGTCACAGAGATCTCATGATCCGGATCCTCCAGGGTGTGGTAGGATAATCCGATCCTGCTTTCCGTATCTGTCTTCAGATCGTATGCCAGGATCTTGTATGATTTTTTCAGTGTTCCGGAATATCCGTTGATCCCTTTCAGGATGACCGTTGCCGTTCCGGTTTTTCCTGCATTCTGATATTCGGCCGTATAATCGCCGGTGACGTTGTCCGCGCTGTATGTAAGGACGGTCCCGTTCAGCGTTACATAGGGCAGCTCATCGCTTGCAAAAGAAACAAAGTTCTGTCCGTGTACGGCATCTCCCGTATAACGCTTTGTCCCAAGATTCTGAATCTTTGCTTTTGCGATATTTTGTCCCTTGATCTTAAAGTTTACGGTCTTTGTGCCGAAATATCCGTTTACGCCGGTGATCACAGCCGAGGCGGTCCCGATATTTGTATTGTTTTGATACGTTACCGTGTAATCGCCGGTAAGTCCGTTATCATTTGACTTTTCCAGTTCCCTGCCTTTATAAGCAAGTTTCACTTCCGGCTCGATCTCTGTCCCGGTGTATTCCCTGTCATTTATCCTATAAACCGTAACCAAAGACAGGTTCACGGCTTTCGTGATCGTCTCATATACGGTTACCGTTCCCCGGTAGCCGCCCTTACCGGTGACGATTACAGGATAAGTCCCCGGACTTATATAGGCGCCGCTTCCGCTTTGCGGATAAGTCAGTGTATAATCCGTTCCGTTTACCAGTCTTTTTCCGTTTCGCATGATCACGGGATTGCTCCGGATCACACCTCCCGTAAAGGCAGCCTTTGCGGGAGAGATCTCAATGTCCGGGTCAGTCAGTTCTTTCTGCACGATCGTAAACTTCACCGTCTGCGACCCGGCATAATTGCCTTTTCCCTTAACGGTTACGGTTGCCGTCTTATTTCCCGGTTTCACATTGCCGGCAAACCCCAGTGTGTAATCCTTTCCCTGTTCCAGTTTCAATGCAGAAGTTTCGCCCTCTGCGCTGTCATAAACGTTTACCTCCGGCCTGATCGCGGCTCCCGTGTAGACCTGATCCGGGATCATCTGTACGAAAAATCCTTTTCCCGTATCTTCATAATACGGATACAAATCCAGCAGTTTCACGCTCAGAAACGTATCCTTTGTAACCGGCAGGCCGCCGTCTTCTCCCGTTCTCCAGCCGAGAAAGATCTTTCCGTCCTGTACGGGATCGTCCGGCCACGGATAGCCTTTTTCCGTGAACTGTTCTCCGAGCTTTTCGCCGTAAACCAGGTTCTGGAATCTCCTGTACTCTTCTCCGTGAAAGATCACATCACAGCCCGTAACCTTCACCTGACAGGATCCCGAATAACCTGCGATACTTGCCGTGATCACCGCTTCTCCGATCCCAAGTCCCGTTACGGTCCCGTTTTTCACCCCGACGACCTTCGGCTTCGAACTTTTCCACGTCACCGTGATATCCGATGTCGTATCCTTCGGCCAGTACTCAAACGACAGGTTTGTACTCTGCCCGCAAAGGATTTCCCCGCCGCCTGTCAGTTCGGCTTTGTAAACAGGGGCGATCACCGTGACCTCGCAGGTTTGTCTGATCGATAAGTTCGCGCTCGCCTTCGCCGTGATCACTGCCGTTCCGCTGCCTTTGGCCTTTACCAGTCCGTTTGCATCCACTGTCGCAACTTTCGTATTGGATGAGGACCAGATCACGGTTTTTGCATCCGTCGTATTCTCCGGTTCATACGTCACGTTCAGCTGCAGGCTGTCATGATTGTGCTTTTTATCCTCACTCGAAAGACCGGTCCCGTTTTCAACGATCGTGTCACTTCTTCGCATGATGTCCGATGCGTGATCTAAAGCGATCGCCTTCAGCGGATTTTTGACGTTGATCCTGCATTCTTCCACATTGCCGTCATATGCCGCGCGGATGGTAACCGTGCCCGGAAGATAAGCCGTCACAACCCCTTTTGTGACTTTTGCAATATTCGTGTCCGAACTGGACCAGGTCACCTTTCTCGCATCCACCGCGGTGCCGTTTACCGAAGCGATCAGCGTGATCTGATCCCCGACATTCATGGTAGTACTTGTTTTACTGAGCCGCAGTCCCGGCATGTTGGAAAAGACAGGAATCTTAAAAACAAATGCGCTCGAAAGCGCGCCGGCATCATTGTAGACCTTTCTGGTGCTCGTGCTTTCCGATGCGGGCGCCTGAACATTCTGCATGTACTGATGCGTATAAACCGCGTTGGCCGCATTCGGGTTGACATTGAACTTCTGCAGATAGCCTGTGTCCTGCCCTTTTTTGATATAGTTGTTCCCGATGGTGGACGCACCGCCCTGCAGGGATTTATACCGCGTATTCCAGCCTTTGTTTTTCGCATATGTCAGGCCGTTTACGATCACATCCGTGACCGTATCCCCGTTAGCCCCAACATTAAAATAATTGTAATAGCCTTCGAAGCCCCTGTAGGTTCCCGAGATCAGCGGAGAAGTTCCCTTGCCCTGCTCCTGATACACTCTCGACGCCAGATGCGTCGGGCTGACGCCCTGACTCTTCCCGATCTCAAAAAAGGCCTGCGCATAGGTTTTGGAAGTCTGATCCGGCAGAGCGCCTTTCATAAACGTATTGTTCAGAAAGTTTTGTATCGCGCTGACATTGTGATAGGAGCTGTTAAAGGTCAGCTGCTCGAACTGGAAGATATAGGTTTCCGTCAGGAAATTTCTCGGATCCATGTAATAGGATACCGCCGCCTTTGTGGCATATGCCCAGTTTGGCTGTCCGGTTAACGCGCCGACATATCCCTTATCCCTGTTGGACTCATTGATATAGATCCAGCTCTTGTCCCCCATTTCACAGTTAACAGCCGTGTTAAAATCAAGGCCGGTGTTCATAGGAACAAATGTCCAGTTTGGATGGCTGTTTTTCAGTTTGTTAAGATTTGCCTGATAGCCTGCCGGAAACTGCAGAACGTCCGCATATTCCCCGCCGGCGTTCAGATACTCCGTATTTTCGGAACTGACGCGTCCCAAAAGATCCGCATAAGACTCTTCCCAGGCCCGCCAGTCTTCATCTGATCTGGCTAAGAACCGGTCTTCGATATAGCCTTCTTTTTCTTCCTGCGAAACGAAAAAGCTTCCGTAATAGAAGACCCCGTCCCTTGTGATCTTTACATGTTTCAGATAAACCGTTGTTGCACTCTCAAGCGTGGCAGAAACAAAGGCTGCCGTATCGGGCTCTTCATATACGGGGCAGGCGTCCGTCAGATAGACAAGCGCCATGATATTTTTTTCACCCGCAAGTAAGGCAAAGCGCTCCTCCGCTTCCGCAACCTCTTCTTCCGACAGTTCTGTTTCCGGCACTGCTTCTTCCGGCTCCTCGACAGGAACTTCAGCCTTTTCGGTTTCTTTCGTCTCGTTTTCTTCTGCGGGTCCGTTACCTTCTGCGGGCCCATTTCCGGAAGCCGTACCCTGCTCTTTCGCCCTGTCTTCTTCCGGATCACCTTCCTTCGCCGGTTTTTGATCCGTACCCGTATCCTTTGGCAGGGCAGGATCTGACTGTTCCTGTACAGCAGGCACATCCCCTGTTAAAAGCTGCGTGCTTACCGGATCCTGTTCCGCCGCAAAAGCCGGGACAGGCATGCCCTGAAGCAAAAGCGCAAACGCCGTTATCGCGATAAAAAGCTGTTTTCCCCTGATCTTCATTTCTTTCCCCTCGAAACGATCGCCGGTACCCCAACCGGTATACATAATTATTCAATTTATTATACAATAAAAAAGAAATCTTTGCATCTTTTGTGCTATACTAATGCAGACAGTTACTGCGAAAGCAGGTGAATATATGCAGCGGAGGTACCGGATGTTTGCAAAACATGATCAGAAACGGAATGCATTTATGCTGAATGGCTCTTTTGCGGATGAGGGATATGACTGGTGGTGGCATTCGTTCACGGCCGTCAATGACAAAACCGGAGAGGAAAAGTCATTCTTTATCGAGTTCTTTACCTGCAATCCCGAGCTTGGCAAAAACCAGCCCATCCTCGGTCAGGAGGAATACAATCTGCTTTCCGGACATTTCCCCTCCTATGTCATGGTCAAAGCCGGATGGTGGGGCAAAGACCATGCGCAGCTGCACCGGTTTTTCGGATGGAAAGAAGTAAAGATGCATAAAAGCGCGCCGTTTTGTATCGAAGCGGCCGACTGTTATGCGGATGAATATGAGCTGAAGGGTTCCGTCGCCATTTCCCCGCAGGAAGCGGATGCACATCCGGAATGGATGTGTGACAGCGGCAGCATGTCCTGGGATCTGAAATTAAACAAGATGATCCCCTTCAATGTCGGTTACGGCGCAGGAAAGCTGTTCCGGACGCTGAAAGCCTTTTCGATGTACTGGCATGCGGAAGGCATGAAGACCATGTACAGCGGAACCGTCACGGCAAACGGCGAGACTTATTCCGTCTATCCGGACCGCTGTTTCGGATATGCCGACAAAAACTGGGGTGAAAACTTTACGAGCCCCTGGGTCTGGCTCTCAAGCTGCGACCTTATAAGCAAAAGCAGCGGCAAGCGCCTGTACGATTCCGTATTCGATATCGGCGGCGGCTGTCCCATCGTCTTCGGCGTTCCCTTAAAGAAAAAACTGCTCGGCGCCTTCTATTATGAGGGGGAAGAGATTGAGTTTAACTTTTCCAAATTCTGGACATTCTCCCGGACAAGATTCCGCTGCAGGGAATCCAAAGAAACCGTATTCTGGCATGTGCGCCTTAAGAATCGCAAATATCTTCTCGATGTAAGGGTCAAATGTCCGAAAAAAGATATGCTGCTCATCAACTATGAGGCTCCCAACGGAAGTAAAAAGCATAACCGTCTCTTTAACGGTGGTACCGGCAAGGGTCTCATCACCCTATATGAAAAAAGCCCCGTCGGTCTCTATCTTGTCGATGAGATCCGTGCGGAGCATGTTGGCTGCGAATACGGTGTTTATGACGAGTGATCCCGGGAAGGTCATCCCGTGATCTTTCCGGAACGGATACCGATCAGCTGTGCCGCGATCGAAACGGCGATCTCTTCGGGCGTTTCGGAACCGATCTCAAGTCCGATCGGTGCCGTGATCCTGTCGATCTCACGGTCCGTATATCCGTCCTTTTTCAAGCGTTCCCTGCAAGCAGCGATCTTCTTTCTGCTGCCGATCAGTCCGATATACCTTGCCGGTGTCTTCAGCATTTCATATACAGCCTCATGATCGTGGCTGTGTCCCCTGGTCATGATGCAGACATAATCCTCCTCTGTGACCGCAGGGACCAGCGTATGCAGTTGATCGCAGGGGATACATCTGGTTTCGGCAAGGTTTTGAAACAGTCCGGGATCCGCAAAATCCGGGCGGTCTTCCACAACGATACAGGAAAAATCACACTTATCAAGAACCGGCACAAGCTGCTGCGCCACATGACCGCCGCCGAAAATATAGACTTTTCCGGCATGCAGCAGTCTTTCAACATAGAACTGCCCTTCCTTACATGCAACCAGCGCCGGGCGGCTCTTTTCAAGCATCACTTCTTCCGGCAATTCCTCATCGCACAACAGACCGTTTTCCGTAAATACGGTAAAGATCCCGTCTTCCTCTGCGATCTGGGTGACCAGCCAGGCTGATCCGCGGGTTTTGAACAGTTCCATGACTCTATCGGTAAGGGCACGGAGTTTCTCGTCTTCAGCGCGGAGCAGGCGGAAATACACATCCACATCGCCGCCGCAGATCATTCCGATATCTTCCGTATCATTTGTATCCAGGCGGTAATGTTTGACAAAATTCTTTTTTGACGCAAGAAGCTCCCCTGCCAGCCGGATGCTCTCATATTCCACGGCACCGCCGCCGATCGTTCCTGCGACACGTCCGTCCTTTGTCACCAGCATCCTTGCGCCGCTTCCGCGCGGCACAGAGCCGGTGCTTGCGATGATCGTGACAAGGATACAGTCATTTCCGGCCTTCATGGCTTCCTGCAGTTTCCGAAAGATTTCCCGCATCTCTATACCATCCCGTTCATGAAAGAATCCACCTCGGACTGCGACATGCCGACTTTAAAATTTGAGGCCAGGATCTGATCGGCAAGTGCAGAGGCATCTTCATCGGAGATCGGCTCCATGCTTTCAGCCGTTTCCGGCGCATCGGGCGCTTGCTGTTCTTCCGGCTTTCTCTCCGGATGATCGGGATCGATCTTTCTGACATCATCCAGGTCATAGGTCCCGTACTTGATGATGGTCTCTCTGCCAAGGCGGGCCAGCACCTCTCTGCGTTCTCTTTCTTTTTCTTTTTCTTCCTGCGATTTCACGGCAGCTCCTCATTTCCGTTCGTTCATCATCCGGCACCCAAACGTAGCCGGTTTCTTCTGCTTTCTATTATATCATAAGCCATATGTGACAATTTTTCATTGTTTATTTTCAGTTTTCCTCCTCCGTCAAAAGCATCCGGTCGTTATCGAGTTCGTGACCGCGCTTTTTCCGGAACATGTTCAAAAGGTCCTCCACGCTCATGCCCTCCCGTTCCTGTCCGCCGATGTCAAAAATGATGTTTCCTTCATCCATCATCAGCGTCCGGTTACCCTGCGTCAGCGCAGCATGCATGTTATGCGTGATCACAAGGCAGGTCAGATGATTTTCTTTTGCGATGTTTTCCGTCAGTTCCATAACCTTGGCGCTTGTTTCCGGATCGAGAGCCGCCGTATGCTCATCCAGAAGCAGGAGTTTCGGCGGGTTGATCGTCGCCATCATCAGCGTCAGCGCCTGTCTCTGTCCGCCCGAAAGCAGTCCGACGGGACTGTCCATCCTGTCTTCCAGACCCATTCCAAGCAGCGCCACTCTCTCACGAAGATCCTTCTTTTCCTTTCTGCTGATCCTCGAAAGCCAGCCGCCGCTGCCTGCCGCAAGCGCAAGGTTCTCTTCGATGCTCATATCGGGGGCCGTGCCTTTCAGCGGGTCCTGAAACAGACGGCCGATGGTTCTGGCACGGACATGCTCCGGCACCATCGTGATATCCTCTCCGTCCAGAACGATCCTTCCGGTATCCGTCAAAAACGTTCCCGCAATGGCATTGAACAGCGTTGATTTTCCCGCGCCGTTTGCGCCGATGATCGAGATAAAATCACCTCTTTCAACATGAAGCGAGAGTCCGGTGAGTGCTTTTTTCTCATTCACCGTGCCGGGATTGAATGTTTTACTGATCTCTGTGATCTTCAGCATTATTTCTTCTCCAGTCTTCTGGCAAATTCGGGATATTTACTCTTTAAGTACGGGCCGGAGATCGCAAGGATCACGATCACGGACGATACGAGTTTGAGCATATAGGCCGGCATGTTAAACCTGAGCGCGATCGTATAAACGAGCCGGAATACAAAAGCGCCGACAACGGTTCCCGCGATCCGCACGCTCATCCTTCTGCTTCTTAAGAAAGTTCCGCCGATCAGAAGCGAAGCCAGCGCGATCGTTACCATTCCCGATCCGATGTCGATGTTGACGGATTTCTGGGACTGCGCCAGCAGGCATCCGGACAGCGCCGTGAACGAATTGGATACGCAAAGCCCCACCGTAGTTGTCATGACCGGATTGATCGAGGAGGAACGCACCATCTCGGGATTGTTTCCGGTCGCCCTGATGGCAAGGCCGATCCTCGTTTTTAAGAACAGATGCAGAAAAGCCGCAACCGCAATGACTGCGGTTGTGGCTATGAGCAGCTTATTCAGACCCGGTGCACCCACACGGTCCAGAACGGACTGCAGTTTTGAAAATACGGTTTCCGTCTTGTTCATGTTCAGAAGCGAACTTCCTCCCATGATCCCGATGTTGACCGAATAAAGCGCGGTATTCATGATGATCCCGGCGAGCAGACTGTCAACGCCCATCCTTGTCTGCAGAAATGCCGTGATCAGTCCCGAAATCATGCCTGCAAGCATGGCTGCCGGTATGGATAAAAATGCATGTCCCGCGATGGCCGTCACCGCCCCGACCGTCGCGCCGAGCGTAAAGCAGCCGTCGGTCGAAAGGTCGCACACGTTCAACATGGAATAGCTTAAGAACAGTGCAAGTACGGTCAGTGAACTGATCAGTCCAAGTTCCAGTGCTGTCTGTAATAAAGGTATCATTATTCAAAACTCTCCGCTGTTTTAATTTCCTGTACTCTCAGGCAATAAGGCTCAAATACTTTTTTCAGTTCTTCAAAGTCGAGGCCGAGTGTCTGGCAGATGTCCGTATTGATCGTTGCCGTTCCGTTATCAAATGTCTTCACCGGTGTCGTTGCCGGATCGTTGCCGTCCACTAAGATCCCCTTGATCATGTTGGCGGTCTCCACGCCAAGATTCGCGTAATCAACGCCGTATCCTAAGAATGCGCCGTTCAAGGCAAAGGAATCCGCGCCGGTATAATGCGGGATGCCGGCATTTGCAAAGGTTTCATAGATCGACAGTTCCGCTGTCATGACCGTGTTGTCGGTCGGTGTGAATACGGCGTCAACCCCGTCGGATACCATGGCCTGCGCTGCGAGCATGACTTCATCAACGTTTGTTCCCGTATGTTCCACATACGCAACGCCCTTTTCATCAAGGTATGCTTTTGCCGCTTCGATGGGCGCCGTGCTTGCATCCTGTCCGATATCATACAGAAGGCCGATCTTTTTTGCATCCGGATCTTTTGCAAAGATCAGGTTCATGATCGCATTCGTATCAAGATAATCGCTGGTTCCGGTGATGTTTGCTCCGGGCGCGTCATTGGAAGCAACAAGGCCCGCGCCTTCCGGATCCGATACGGCCGCAAATACGACCGGGATGTTGGTTCCTTCCGTCAGACTCTGCATGGTCATCGCTACCGGTGTTGCAACACCGACCATGAGGTCGACCTTATCTGCCATAAAGTTCGCCACGATCTGATTGAGAACGTTTGCGTCCGCATTGCAGTTATCGTAAGCGATCTCAAAAGTGACGTTATTTTCCTTGCCGAGTGTTTCCAGCTGTGCCTGAATGTTGTCGACGATCTGGTTTAAGGATGCATCATCCACATAATTGCAGATCCCAACCTTGAAGGTCTTGGCGCTGCCTGATGTACCCGCATCCGCTGCGCCTCCTGACGCACAGGCGCAAAGCCCCGTCATGAGTACCGCCATCATCAATACTGCTGCTGCTTTTCTGATCGTTTTCCTGATGTTTCTTTTCATTGTCCTGTCTCCTTTTCTTTTTGTGCGTTGTTTTCAGTATCCGTGAGACAGAAGCAATAAAAAAATCCTGTCCCACATCACTTCAGTGCTGGGACAGGATCAAATATCCTGCGGTGCCACCCGGCTTGATGCATTCGCATCCACTCAACGCATACCAACATATGCTGACTTTGTTAACGGAGAGTCTGCCCCGTCTCCCATACTCACCTTGCGGTTTTCCGTTCGCCCTCGAAAGTCCATTCAGACCTGTATTCTTTATCGCAATCCCACCGCCTGCGACTCTCTTTAAAGAAGTGACAGTACTTACTACTCTTTCTCACAGGTTTTGTTCATTTATATCACATCAAAAATTTGGTGTCAACTTTTTTCTGAAAATTTTTCCGCTCTGTTTATTTCACCATCACGCAGAGTTCACTGTTATCCGCCTGAACGACTTTAAACAGATTTCCGCCTTTGCAGTTTAGGTAAGCCGATTTCCCCTGAATGACGGAAGTCGCCACCACATTCTGGTCCGCGTCGATCAGATCATATGATCTTCCGTCGTTCGTAACGAGCGCATAGCCGGCAGCATTGTACGCGCTTGCATCCCGATACATGGCGATCTCGTTTCCGTCTCCGTCCACATATCCCCACTCAGACTGGTCGGCATTCGATACAAAATATCCGTCAACGGCATCTTCTTTGCTGACGCTTCCGTACTTCTCATTGGAAAAGAACGACGGTATGTCGGTATTATTTTCACAGGCAATGATATATTCCTCTTCGGAGATTTCCTGCCTGGTGTCTAAATTGAAGCAGAAGATCGTTTCGTATGTTGCATCATTGTAGACCAGTTTGCGGCCGCCCACGGTCAGATTGTCAAGCTTCGGGAACTGCTTGCCGAAGAGTTTTCCGCTTTTCACTTCTTTTTCCAGGACCAGACGGAAATCATAATCATAAATGCCGATCGTGGACGTTTTGCCTTCCGACCCGGACGCGATCATAAAGCAGTCATCCGTAACCGTGACCGCATGTCCTTTGTAGGCCGATCCGGAAAGCCTGCAGTCAAGCGAGCGCTCATACACGGGGATCCCGTCAAGCGTATAAAATTCGTAATGCCATAGATTCTTCGGGTCCTGATATTCTTTCACGCAAAGCTCATCATTGATCACATGGCTCCAGGTCCCGCCGTCCAAGAAGCTCACATCCAGGATCTCAAACGATATGGGATCGCCCTCGGTCTTGCCGCAGTTTCTGCAGGTTTTCGGCGCATCCAGCGTTGCCGGCGCAAAGTCATGCTCCAACGGCTCCCCTTCGGTCTTGCCGCATCTTTTACAGGTTTTGGGGCTTTCGCAGGTCGCCTCTTCCCATTCATGTCCGAGCGGTTTCCCTTTCTTTTTCCCGCATCTTGCGCATTTCATCGGTTCTTCGCAGGTCGCCTCGATAATGTCATGTCCCAGAGCTTCCCCTTCGGTTTCTCCGCAAGTCTTACAGGTTTTCGGTTTTTCGCAGGTCGCCTCTTCCCATTCATGTTCATGACCGCATCCTGCGATCAGAAGAGACATCAGAACCGCAAACAGGATTACCGTGATCTTTTTCATGTTATTGCTCCTTCTGTTTTATTCTGTTGATTATTGTGCTTTTTTCTTAAAATTGGAGTATAATCCTTATGGACTATAAAGTTTATGTTTCAGGAGTGTATTATGATCCGTTTTATCATCGCCATCATCGCAGTCGTTCTATTTTTCACAGCCAGCGTTCTGATCCTTCCCGTGGAGTGGATCATCGGGAAATTCAATCCCGGCGTCAAAGAACGCAGCTGTCTTGCGATCGTAAAGTGGGCTTTCCGCGTTGTGATCTTTATTTCGGGCTGCAAGCCGAATGTCATCGGTCACGAAAATGTTCCGACCGACGAGCCCGTTCTCTATGTTGCCAATCACCGGAGCTTTTTTGATATCATCATCACCTATTCGCTGGTGCCGGGTCAGACCTGCTATATTTCCAAGAAAGAAAACCGCATCCCGATCATGGCCCAGTATATGCGCAATGTACACTGTCTGTTCCTGGACCGTAAAGATGTAAAGCAGGGAATGAAAGTCATCTTAAGCGCGATCCAGCTGATCAAAGACGGCGTCTCCGTCTGCATTTTCCCGGAAGGAACCCGTTCGCGCACCGGCGAAATGCTTCCTTTCAAAGAAGGCTCTTTCAAGATCGCTTCCAAAACCGGCTGCAAGATCATCCCGATCGCGATCACCGGTTCCTCTGCGATCTTTGAGGATCACCTTCCCAGGCTGAAAAGCGGAGAAGTGATCGTGGAATACGGGAAACCGTTTAAGATCAGTGATCTTTCACCGGAAGATCAAAAATTCCCCGGAAGGTACACCCGGAATCTCATCGCTTCCATGCTGGAAAAGCACAGCTTGAGCAAACCCTGATCATTCCTGCAGAACGTCCAGCAGCTTGGAAAATCCCATGCCGTGAGAGGCCTTGATCAGGATCGTATCATCATCCTCAAGAAGTCCCATAGTCTGTTCGGGCGCCGCGCTCCAGTCGATCGGTGCCGACCGGATCTTCCGTTCTTTCCGGATCTCTTCGATCAGTTCTTCGAGGCTCTCAAACCAGAAGGTTTTCTGCGTTCCCTCTTTTGCTGCTTCATACATGTATTCTGACATTTTTCCACAACAGATCAGCACGTCTACTTTATCCTTCGCGTAAGATCCGACGGAAGCATGCATCTCACTGCTGTTCTCACCCAGTTCAAACATATCCCCCAGGATCGCGACTTTTCTGCCCTGCGCATTCTGCAGAAGATCGATCGCTGCCTGCATGGCCTTCGGGTTGGCATTATAGCAGTCATCGACCAAAAGGTAATCCTGTGTGTGGATCAGATGCGATCTGCCGCTCATGCCCTCCACGCTGCTGATCCCGTCCCGGATCGCAGACAGGCTCATGCCGAGCGTCAGTCCGACAGCCGTGGCTGCCAGGGCGTTGTCCACCATATGAATGCCCGGGAGCGGGACCCTTACGGGAAAATCACCCGCCGGGGTATGTACCATGCATCCGGTCCCCTCGAGGCCGAAACTGACGATATCCGTGGCATAGACGGAAAGCGCGCATTTTGCGGTCTTGTCTTTCTGCGCGCGTTTTTCTTCTTCCGTAAAGCAGGAGCCGAAAAAGACGGGCTTCGTTCCGTCCACATCCGTGATCTGCTGCAGCTTTGGATCATTCCCGTTTAAGATCACGGCGCCTTCCCTGTTCCGGTTTAAAAAGATCTCCGTTTTCGCTTTCAGGACGCCATCCAGATCTCCTAAGAATTCCAGATGACAGGGTCCGATATTCGTGATCACACAGTGGTCGGGTTTTGCGATCTCACTGAGTCTTGTCATTTCGCCAAAATCACTGATCCCCATCTCGAGGACCGCCACCTCGTGTTCCTCTCTCAAAGAGAAGATGGACAGCGGAAGGCCGACCTCATTGTTGAAATTTCCCTGAGTCTTCTGCACGCGAAACTGCCCCGAAAGAACGGAGGCGATCATCTCTTTGGTACTGGTCTTTCCAACGGATCCCGTCACACCGATAACCGAAATATCCAGCAGGCTGCGGTAATATTTTGCAAGGTCTTTCAGCGCCTGAAACGAATCTTTGACAACGATATAATTTCCTTTGATGCCGTCAGGTACAAACGGGGACTCTTCCAGTTCCTCTTCGCTGATCACGCAGAGTGCTCCCAAGTCCCAGACCTGCGGGATAAAGGAATGTCCGTCGACTCTTTCCCCTCTGGTGGCCACAAAGAGATTGCCGCTTTCGACTTTTCTGGAGTCGATCACGACATTCGTCACTTCCGTTTTCGAGCCGTCCTCCGTATCCCTTTGATACAGATGCAGCGTCCCGTTACAGGCCTTTGCGATATTGTTTAAAGTCATGCCTTTCATTACATTTACCTCTGGCTGTCTTCCTCGTATTTTGCAAGAGAGATCTTTAAGATCCACTCGCAAAGTTCGTTGAAGGATTTTCCGATCGCGGCAGCCTCCTGCGGAACCAGGCTTAAGGGGGTCATGCCGGGCAGCGTATTTGCTTCCAGGCAGTAGCACTCCTCATCTTTTGTCATGATAAAGTCCATCCTGGCATAGGTGCGGATCCCCAATGCATGGTAAGCCTTCACGGCAAGATCCTGGATCTTTTTGGTCGCCGCTTCGCTGATCTTGGCCGGACAGATCTCCGTGGTGCTCCCGGCCTGATATTTGTTCTTGTAATCGTAAAATCCTTCTCTCGGCACGATCTCAACGATCGGGAGCGCAACGCCCTCGATCACACCGTCCGTCAGTTCACGTCCTTCGATATATTGTTCCACAAGCACCTTGTTCTCGTACCGGAATGCCTTGATGACCGCTTCCCTGTATTCGTCCATGTTCCTGGTGATGTAAACGCCGATACTGGATCCGCCGGAGCAGATCTTGACCACGCAGGGGAATTTCGGCTCACGCGGATCATCAGGACCGGACAGAAGATAGCAGTCCGGCGTCTTCACGCCATGCGCGCGGAACATCTGCTTGGTCAGCAGCTTATCCATGGCAAGCGCGGAGCTTAAGGAATCGGTTCCGGTATATTTGATGTCAAACAGATCGAATGTGGCCTGGATCTTTCCGTTTTCCCCGCAGTCCCCGTGCAGTGCCATAAACACGATATCCGCATCCTTGCAGATCCGGATCACGTTCGGGCCGAACAGCATATTGCTCTGGTCTTTTCTGCTTTTGATGACTTCCGTGATGTCGGGCTCCACCTCTCTGACCGGCGCGACTTTCTCGGCCCAGTCGATATCCAGCGAAAACACATCATCGGGATCATTGTCATATCCCAAAAATACATCCAGAAGGATCGCCTCATGTCCGTTTTCTTTCAGCGCTCTGTAGATCCTAGAGCCGCTCATCAGAGAAACATCTCTTTCTGTACTGATCCCTCCTGCCAAAACAACGATTCTCATGATTTTTCCTCTTTCTTCTGTTTATTCTTTTTGTATTGTGTCAATACGATCAGGAGCACAAGGACCAAAAGACTGGAAATGCTCGAAAAATGCTGCAGGAAGGTTCCTGCGTATTTCACGGTCATGGTTCCCATGCGTCCGTTTAATTCCACTCTGCACATGCCGTTTCTGCCGGCGCTGACATTCACTCTGTCCCCTCCGACGTAGGCGCGGTATCCTCTGTAGTAGATCAGCGGAACATCGGCGTAGTTATAGAACTTATCGATCGTTGCCTCCACGCTTCCTTTTCCTCTTACAAACGGAAGCTCTTCCCCGGTGTCCGTATACAGATGCTCACTGTCCTCGATCAGTGTTTCCCTGTTCTCCACGGTCTTGGGCAGCCATTCTCCCGCGATCACATTTGCGGTAAACGGTTTATGGGAGTAATAATCATCCGAATAATCATAGTAGGTGATCCCTGCGGAAGACAGAAATCCGAGCCCTCCCGCAATGCTGAACATGAGCACCAGGACCATGACAAGCTTTTTGCCGCCCTGCATCAGCGGTTCTAAAGAAGCTTTCACAAACTGCGCGATCAGGATAGCATCCGCTACGGCAAGCATTGCCGTTGCGAGCACGAAAAAGCGCCACGGAAACTGCACAAAGGACAGCACGGCGTTCAGTCTCTTCCACGGAAGCAGGTCCGTTGCAAGAAATGCAAAAACACACCCTCCAAACAACAGCCAGTCCGCATAATCAACAAGCTCGCGGTTCTGCGCGTTTTTTCGGATCAGGATCCGAAACAGCGCCAGACAGAACAGCAAAACGCCGAGTCCCGGAAACGCCGGTGAAAAGATCTCATAGAACGGTTTTGCCGTCTGCTCCAGGCCGATCCATGCATCATTCACGTAAAGCGGTGTCGTGAGCATCATTTCCAGAAGCGGCGCCCAGTAGAACATCGTAAGCCCTGCCGTTACCACGATCGTAACAAACAGTTTCCGGAGCACGGATAGATTTTTAAACACTTTCCATTTCACCAGAAAGGCCACGAGCCCGAACAGCAGGCAGAAAAGAAACGTATTGGTATGACACAGAAGAACGCCCCCGTATCCCAGGCCAAGCGTCCAGGACCGGTCCGCCTCTTCATAGAGTACATTGTAAATGCCGAGGATCACAAAAGGCAGGAAAATAAAGGCCGTATACTCTCCGACCGCGCTTCTGACAAAGATGTCTCCGAGATAATACGGGCTCAATGTAAGAAGCGCTGCAGCCGTTATTCCTGCATAGGCAGAACCTGTCATGCGCTTTGTGCACCACATCGCTGACAGGCCGGTCAGAACGATCACGACGGCAACAAAAATATGATAGCAGGCGTTGATCCCGACACCGAGCGCTCTTAAGATCGCCGGAAGATAGAGCAGAAAATCCGGATAAAACAGCGAGCTTGCATAGCCTGCGCCGCCGAAATACAGCAGATTGACTCTTGCAAACGGCCGCCCCGCAAGGATCCCTTCTTTCAGGGATTCGATCCTTAACAGATGGTATTCCAGATCATGGCCGTTGATGCAGAGTTTCGTGATCAGCGGGCTGCATGCCGCAAGCATGATCGCAAGAAACGCAAAAAACGTTATGTATTTTTCCTGTTCCTGAAACCACTTCTTCATTTTTGTGCCTTTGTCTTATTCCGGTAACAGATCCGAGAAGGAAAGCGTCACGTCATTTTTGTCGTTTTCCACATAGATCGTATAACTCTTCGTGATATATCCGCTCCTGCTCAGCGTGATCGTATGCGAGCCGGTAACTTTCCCCGTGCTGATCGGCGCCACGCCGATATAATTGCCGTCCAGATAGACCTCCGCATCCACGGGCGCCTGCACATAGATCTTTCTGGTGTCCGAGATCATCGTATCCCCTCCGGTCTTTGCCGCATCCGGATTTTGCGTCACGGCCGGTGTCGGCGTCGGAGAAGTCCCGGTATCCTGTGTATTCTCTGTAAGGACCGTCGGCGGCATCGTCGGATGATTTCCCTCCACAGCCGTTTCTCCTCCGGTCTCTTCTCCTTCTTCCTCTTCTTCCGGAAGCGGATCCAGCGAGATCTCTATATTGGCATAATCATTCGTCACTTTGACTTTTGTTTCTACCGTCTCGTAACCCGCAGCCGTAACCTTGATCTCATGCACGCCGTATTCGAGAGGAACTCTTTCCTCAAAATCCGTGATCTCTCCGTCTATATAGAGCTGCGCAAAATCAGGCGCGAGCGTAAACTGCACATGGCCGATCGCCACTTCCTCGACCTCGATCTTGGACAGATCCAGGATCGTTTCCTTATCGCGCTCGATGATCACATTCTCTTCCCCGGCATACCCTTTGTTGGTCACGCGCACCTTATAGCGGCCTTCCGCAACCGGGAGGAGCATCTCTTCCGTGATCGGCCGGATGATCTTCTGACCCACCTCGATCCAGCCGCCGATAAAATAGGCGTCATTGGCGACCCGGAGATATCCGTGTCCCTTTTCGACCATCATGGAACACACCTTACGATTATACCCTTTGATCGTCAGTGTGTCCATGTCCGTGATATCCATGAGCCGCACGGGTTCATCCGATGAAAAAGTCGCAAGATCGGAACCGAACTGGTATTTCTCGCCCATGATCGTGATGATCTTACGGTTGCTGTCGATCTCGTAGTCCCGCATGTCCGTCATGGTCCAGGTCTTGGAACTGACCTTCACGCTGTCGACTTTCCCGCTGTGTTTGGAATAAACGATCTCTAAGATCTCCCCGTTTTGGATCTCGGAAACGGAAAGGGAATTTCCGTATTTATTCTGAAACAAAACGCTCCCGTCATAGGCAAGCTCATAGTCTTCCATGCTCCCAAGATGACGGAGACGGAGTTTTTTTTCGGCTTCCTTTTTCTCAAGGAGCACGGCGGTATCCGTTGTCTTCAGCTCGTCGAGGCTTACCACCTGTTCCGTTTCGGGCACTTCCGCATTCTGCGTCTGCGGCTTTTTCTTGTATTCTTTTGTGATCAGATAGGCCCCGAGAACCGCCAGGATCAGGATAAAGGCGATGGGCACGATGGCTTTTTTCAAGATACGGACTCCCTTTTTTCCTGCAACAGGGCAAGCAGCTTTTCTTTATCGTTTAAGGACGGGTCGGCAAGCACCCTGTCAAAAAGAAACTGCAGGCATTCCCCGAGTTCTTTCCCGGGCTTCATGTGCATTTTCAGGATCAGGTCATTTCCGGTAACCGCAAGATCCTTCATGGAGATACAGTCGGCTCTTTTAAGCATTTCCCGATACTCTTTTTCCAGCCGGTCCGTTTCTTCCGGATCCTGTCCAAGCGCTCTTTTAAACAGGATCATGGCAGGCATCAGATCGGGTCCCGTCAAAACACTGAACCGTCTGACCCCTTCCGGCGTCAGATCGATCTTATCATCAACATGCTCTGTCAGGATACTGACAGCGCGGATCGTCGCGTTGTCATACTTCAGCCTTTGGAGCACCGGTCTGCAGTTTTTGCAAAAATGCAGAAGAACCGCCAGACGGATCACGACAGACTTTTCGGATCTTTGCAGCGCAAGAACCGCTTCTCTTCTCTCCTCTTCCGTCAGTCGGTCGTATTCCCGCAATACAATACCGGTGATCCCCAGTTCATAAAGCTCGTTCAGTTTTTCCGGATGATCGGACAGCAGGAGTTTCTGTAGCTCAACCCGGATCCGCTCGGCGCTGATCAGCTGCAGCCGGTCCTTAAGGCTTACGATCGCTTCTTTCGTATGCGCTTCGATCGCATAATCCAACTGCGCGCTGAAACGGACTGCCCGTAAGATCCTGAGCGCATCCTCTGTAAAACGTTCCTGCGCTTCTCCGACGGCGCGGATCAGTTTTCTTTCCATGTCGCCCTGTCCGTCGAACAGATCCACCAGACCCTGATCGTTATAAGCCATGGCATTGATCGTAAAATCACGCCGCCTCAGATCTTCTTTCAGATCCGGTGTGAATGCCACCTCTTTGGGATGACGGCCATCCTCGTAGTCACCATCTATGCGGTAAGTTGTGACCTCAAAGCCCTCCGCGCCAAACATCACGGTCACGGTCCCGTGCTTGATCCCGGTATCGACCGTTCTTCGGAAGAGCGCTTTGACCTGCTCAGGACGCGCCGATGTGGTGATATCCCAGTCATCGGGTTTTCGTCCGAGCAGACTGTCCCTGACGCAGCCGCCGACGGCATAAGCTTCATATCCGTCTTGCTGAAGCGTCCCTATGATCCGTTGTACTTTTTCAGGCAGAACTATCATGCACAATATTTTACCAAAATTCCCCGTAAGGCTCAAGTTTCGGCAAGCGCAGCCCAATCGAGTAGGAGGAATTTCTCATGAATGAGAAATTCCGTCCTCTCACACCACCGTGCGTACCGTTCGGTACACGGCGGTTCAATCAACTTAACAAGT
>CACZBD010000010.1 GCA_902779305.1 uncultured Lachnospiraceae bacterium
ACTTGTTAAGTTGATTGAACCGCCGTGTACCGAACGGTACGCACGGTGGTGTGAGAGGACGGAATTTCTCATTCATGAGAAATTCCTCCTACTCGATTGCGCTTACTGTTGTTGCTTTTGTCCTGTTTTCTGACGGCTGTTTGCTCTTTTCATTTGATACAAAATATGCTAAAATCATGCAGAGACTGACTAGATGTTGTACGATCGGAAAGAAAATGAGCAATCAAAAAAACGGAACGCAGGCAGGACCTGCGATGAACAGGCATGAAAGACGGATCGCGCAGAAAAGGCAGGTGACATCGATCGTTCTGATCGTTCTCGAAACCCTGATCCTGATCGGTGTGCTGATCGTGTTTTTTCATTTTTTCACAAAGCTGAAGGACCGTGATTTTGCCACGGAAAAACCGAAATCCTCACAGAGTGAAGATCAGGCGAGCGGAAGCGTCAATGTGGACAATGACAATTTCGCGCTGACCTGTTATAAAGTGCAGATCGTCAGGGACGTGGACGGAAATCCGGCGGCGCTGATCTATTTTCATTTCACCAACAAGACTTCGGAACCCTTAAGCATGTCGGATGTCTTCCCGCCTTCCGTCAGACAGGGAGATTATGACTGCGAGACCTTCGCGACGCTTGAAGATGCGCCGGAAGAACTGTACAACAGGGATCTGCAGATCAGCGACGGACAGTCCGTGGAATGCTGCTATGCGGTGAAACTGCACGATACCATGGATACGCTCACCTTAACGATCCATGACAACCATGACACGTTTACCGATATCGGAAGCGTGGATATTCCGCTCAGGAGCGAAGGACCGGCCGAAGAGCCGGCTGAGTAAGAGAAGTACCAAACGGAGGCATTATCATGAAGATCATCATCGTTGGATGCGGGAAAGTCGGCGTGACGCTGGCGGAACGGCTGAACGCGGAGGGACATGACATCACGCTGATCGACAAGGACGCGGCAATGCTGCGGACGGTCGCGGACCGTATTGATGTGATGGGCGTGGAAGGAAACGGTGTGAGTTTCCAGGTGCTGGCCGAGGCCGGGATCAAACAGACCGACCTTCTGATCGCGACTTCCGGCTCCGATGAGCAGAACATGCTCTGTTGTCTGATGGCGCATAAAGCCGGCAACTGTCATACGATCGCAAGGATCCGGAATCCGGAATATGTCAAAGAGATCCAGTTCATCCGCGAGGAACTGAACCTTTCCATGGTCATCAATCCCGAAAGGGAGGCGGCGATCGAGGTTTCCCGACTGATCAAATACCCTTCCGCGATCAAGATCGATTCGTTTGCCAAGGGACGTGTGGATCTGATGAAACTCGAGATCCCGGAAGAATCCGAACTGGACGGACTGAAGGTGTTCGAGGTCAATACCAGATTAAAATGCAGGATCCTGATCTGTATTGTGGAACGCGCCGGAGAAGTGCTGATCCCGGACGGCAGCTTTGAACTGAAGGCGCATGACCGCCTGTCCTTTGTCGCAGACCATAAGCAGGCGCAGGATTTCTTCAAAAAAGCACACGTTACGGGAAATGCAGTCAGATCGATCCTTTTGATCGGCGGCGGCAAAATGACCTATTACGTGGCCAAGATGCTGGAAGATACCGGCATCAGTGTCAAGATCATCGAACGGGATTTCAAGACCTGCCAGAGGCTGTCCGAGGTTCTTCCGAAAGCCATGATCATCAACGGAGACGGCACGGACCAGCAGCTGCTTCTGGACGAGGGGATCGAGCAGTGCGACGCGATCGCGACATTTACCGGGATCGATGAAGAAAATATCATGCTGACGCTTTATGCGGGCAGCCTGAATTCCAAAGCAAAAATGCTGACCAAGATCAACCGGATCGGCTTTGACAATATCATCCGTACCATGAATCTGGGCAGTGTGATCAATCCGCAGCTGATCAGCGCGGACCGCATCATTACCTATGTCAGGGCCATGCAGAATTCCGTAGGCTCCAATATCGAAACGCTGTTTCAGGTGGCAAAGGGCGCGGAGGCGCTGGAATTTAAGGTCGGCGCCGATTCCGGGGTCACGGATGTGGCGCTGCAGGAACTGGAACTGAAACATAATCTGCTGGTCGCCTGCATCAACCGCGGCGGCAAGATCATCATCCCGAACGGGCAGGACATGATCCGGGAAGGCGATACCGTCGTGATCGTAACGACGCAGCAGGGCCTGAAAGACCTGCGGGATATCATGAGATAATCACAGCATCAGAGGCGGAATATGAACCGGAAGATGATTTTTTATATCTTGAGCTGGGTGCTTAAGATCGAAGCCATTCTGATGATCCTTCCGATCATCGCGGCGATCATATACAAAGAACATGAGATCATGTATTTTCTGATCTCGGCGGGAAGCTGTGCGCTCTGCGGATTCCTGATCTCGCCGCGCCGTCCGAAAGATGTCAGGCTCTACACGAGAGAGGGTTTCGTATCGGTTGCATTAAGCTGGGTGCTGCTGAGCTTTTTCGGCTGCCTCCCGTTTTATATCAGCGGTCAGATCCCGCATCTGATCGATGCGCTGTTTGAAACGGTTTCGGGATTTACCACGACCGGTGCTTCGATCCTGTCCGATGTGGAATCCTTATCACGCTGCATGCTGTTATGGCGCAGCTTCACGCATTGGATCGGCGGCATGGGGATCCTGGTATTTGTGCTTGCAATCCTGCCGACATCAGGTGCTGAGAACATTCATATCATGCGCGCGGAGAGCCCGGGACCCTCCGTCGGCAAACTGGTCCCGAAGGTACGGTCCACGGCCAAGATCCTCTACTGCATCTATCTCGTCCTGACACTTGTGGAATTTATTCTGCTCGCCTGCGGCGGCATGCCGGTATTCGATGCGATCTGCATCAGTTTCGGCACGGCCGGCACCGGCGGTTTTGCCGTAACGAATGCGGGACTCGGCGGTTATACGGTCTACCAGCAGTCCATCGCAACGATCTTCATGATCTTATTCGGTGTCAATTTCAATGTCTATTTCCTGTTCTATGCGAGAAAGCCCAAAGATGCGCTGAAATCGGAGGAAGCGAGAACCTATCTGCTGATCATTCTTGCGGCGACGCTCCTCATCACATGGAATGTGCGCGGCTATTTTGCGACGCTCTATGAAAGTTTCCACCACAGCGCTTTTCAGGTCGCTTCGATCATCACGACGACCGGTTTTGCAACGACTGATTTTGACAAATGGCCTTCTTTTTCCAAGGCGATCCTGGTGCTGCTCATGTTCATCGGCGCTTGCGCCGGCAGTACGGGCGGCGGCATCAAGGTTTCGAGGATCGGGATCCTGTTTAAGACGGCCGTCAAGGAAATGGCTTCCATGATCCATCCCAACAGTGTGAAGATCATCAAAATGGAAGGAAAACCCGTGGAGCACAATGTGCTTCGCTCGATCAATACATATCTGGTAACGTTTCTGGTGCTCTTTGTGGCTTCCGTTCTGATCGTCGCGTTTGACAGATTTGATCTGGAGACCACATTTACGGCGGTTGCCGCCACGTTCAACAACATCGGACCGGGGCTTTCCGCGGTCGGACCGACCCGCAATTTCAGCGAATTTACGATCCTGTCCAAGTGTGTCCTGATCTTTGACATGCTTGCGGGCAGACTGGAATTGTTCCCGATGATCCTGCTGTTCAGCCCGCGCACATGGAGAAAACAGTTATGAGCAGTGACAAGCCGCTGGTCAGCTTCCGTAATTATTCTTTTCAATATTTTGCCCAGGCGGAACCGACGCTTAAGGGGATCGATCTCGATATTTTTCCGGGCGAGAAGATCCTGATCGTCGGACCGAGCGGCAGCGGAAAAAGCACGCTCGGAAACTGTATCAACGGACTGATCCCTTTTTCCTATAAGGGTGAAGCAACGGGCAGCGTAAAGATCAACGGAAAAGAGACTTCCGAAATGAGCCTGTTCGAGCTTTCCAAAACCGTCGGTACGGTCCTGCAGGATCCGGACGGGCAGTTTGTCGGGCTTACGGTTGCCGAAGATATCGCTTTTTCCCTGGAAAACCAGTGCGTTCTGCAGGATGAGATGATCGAGACCGTAAAGCGCGTGGCGCAGACCGTGGATATGGACCATCATCTGCTGAATTCCCCCTTTGAACTGTCCGGCGGGCAGAAACAACGGGTCGGACTGGCAGGCGTCATGGTGGATGATGTGGAGCTGTTTCTGTTCGATGAACCGCTGGCCAATCTGGATCCGGCAACGGGAAAGACGGCCATCGACCTGATCGACAGGATCGGGAGAGAATACAACAAGACCGTGGTGATCATCGAACACCGGCTCGAAGATGTCTTATACAGGCATGTCGACCGGATCGTTGTAATCCACGAAGGCAGGATCGTTGCGGATATGAATGCGGATAAACTGCTTGCGGAAGGGGTACTGCCGCCGCTGGGGATCAGGGAACCGCTTTATGTCACGGCGCTCCGGTATTGCGGCGTAAAGATCACGGAGGACTTGAAACCGGCAAGTTCCGGGACATTAAACTATGACCGCGTCAAGGATGCCGTGCGGTCCTGGTACGAGGCGCAGCCTGCTTTGCCGGAAGAGGAATATGGAGAAGAGATCCTGCGCGCCAAGAACATCCGGTTTGCATACAACCGTGACAATGAGATCTTAAAAGGCATTGATTTTTCGATCCGCGCCGGGGAGATGGTTGCCATCGTCGGAACGAACGGAGCAGGGAAAAGCACTCTGGCCAAGGCGGTCTGCGCTCTGGTGAAAAACGTATCGGGCGATTTTTACTTCGAAGGCGACTGCATCAACGACCTGACGATCAAGGAACGGGCGCTTCACATCGGTTATGTGATGCAGAATCCGAACCAGATGATCTGTAAATCGATGATCTTCGATGAGGTGGCGCTTGGCCTGAAACTTCGCGGCTATTCCGAAGAGGAAATTCAGATCCGCGTCCATGAGGCATTGAGAACTTGCGGCCTCTACGAGATGCGTAACTGGCCGGTTTCCGCCCTCTCTTTCGGACAGAAAAAGCGCGTTACGATCGCTTCGATGCTTGCGCTCTGCCCGAAGATCCTGATCCTCGATGAGCCTACGGCAGGCCAGGATTATTATCACTATACGGAGATCATGGAATTCCTGCGCTCCCTGAACAAAAGCGGCGTAACGATCCTGATGATCACACATGATATGCATCTGATGCTCGAATACACGACAAGAGCGCTGGTGGTAAATGACGGAAAGATCATTTTTGACGGCAGCTCCGTGGAAGCGTTGACAAAGGCGGAGATCGCTGAGGCTGCAAACCTGAAGCTGACTTCCCTGCATGAACTGGCGCTCCGTTGCTCGATCAGCGATACGCAGTCATTTATCAGGCAGTTTATTCACTATGAAAGACAGATTCGCCAAAAGGACCCTGCATGAATACCAAACTGTTTGACTATGTGGAACGGCACAATTTCATTTATGATCTGTCCGGCGTGACCAAATTTCTGTGTTTTATGATCGCCGGCGCCGCCGTGATGTTCACGTATGATATCCGCGTGATGATCGTGGTATTTGTGGTTTCCGTGATCGCCTTTTTTCTTTCCCGGATCACATTCAGACAGATCCGTGTGATGGTTGCCTATGTTGCGATCTTCATTCTGATGAACATCGTGCTGACCTTTTTGTTCAATCCGCAGTACGGCGTGGAGATCTACGGGACAAAGCACGTGCTTTTTACGATCACACAGCGGTATACACTGACTTCGGAGCAGCTGTTATATCAGGTCAGCAAAGTCATGAAATACTGCTCCATCATTCCGCTCGGGATGATCTTTATCCTGGCGACACATCCTTCGGAGATGGCTTCGTCGATGAACCGTATCGGGATCCCGTACAAAGCGACCTATGCACTGGCGCTGACATTGAGGTATTTTCCGGATGTGATCCGGGATTATCAGGATATTTCCGTTGCACAGCAGGCACGCGGACTCGATCTGTCCCGCAAGGAACGGTTCGCCTCCAGGATCAAAAATGTCCTCAATATCTGTGTGCCCCTGATCTTTACAACGCTTGACCGCATCGAGCTGATCAGCAACGCAATGGATCTGCGCGGGTTCGGCATGCAGAAGAAACGCACCTGGTACTGTGCGAAGAAACTGACAAAAAACGATTATCTGTCCATTGGCATCTGCGTGCTGCTGTTGCTGCTCTCGGTGGCGGTAAGCATCTTTGTCAATCATTCGCGTTACTATAATCCTTTTATATAAACGGAGGAGATATGATCGATCATAACAAACCAATTCTTGTCTTTCAGACGGATTTCACTTACAAAGAAGGCGCAGTCTCTTCCATGTACGGTGTGGTCAAATCGGTTGACCTGACTTTGGAGATCATCGACGGCACGCATGAACTGCCGCAGTATGATATCTGGTCGGCTTCCTACCGGCTGAACCAGAGCCTAAGGTTCTGGCCGGAGGGAACAGTCTATGTATCTGTTGTGGATCCGGGCGTCGGCACACAGAGAAGGGCCTGCGTGGCAAAAGTGGAGGGCGGCTATTATGTAGTCACGCCCGATAACGGAACGCTGACGCATATCGCACGCGACATGGGGATCCTTGCGGTAAGGCAGATCGATGAGAGTGTTAACCGTCTCAGGGGAAAGAACACGGAAGGCGTCGCGATCTTTCACGGAAGGGACCTGTTTGGCTATACTGCGGCAAGACTGGCTTCCGGGGTGATCGATTTTGAAGGCGTAGGCCCCGCTTATCCGGTTGAAGAGATCGTGACACTTAATCTTCCCGAAGCTAAGATCGAAAACGGCAAAGTCACCGGCATGATCGAGATCGATGACCCGAATTTCGGGAATGCGTGGACAAACATTCCCCTGTCGCTTATGGAAAAGGCCGGTTTTTCATACGGAGAAATGCTTCCGGTCGTGATCCGCTGCAAAGACAGGGAGGTGTTTTCGCAGACGATCCTCTTTGACAAGGCTTTCGGATGCGTCGGAAAAGGAGAGCCGATCCTTTACAATAACGAACTGATGAATGTGGCGTTTGCGGTCTGCATGGGTTCTTTTACCCAAACTTACGGGGTATCTTATGGCAGTACCTGGTCGGTCACGATCGGGTAGACCTGCTGTTAAGATAGATCATAAATCTTTTATGAGGAAAAGGAGGAAGAAATATGGATTGGAAAAAATGTTGGAAATTCGGTACAAAGACGATCGTCGCCACAGCGCTTGGCGCAGCGATCTTCCTGGTGCTGAACATGTTTGTGAAGGTGCCGACCGGTATTCCGGAAACGCAGGTACAGACCTGTTACGGGATCTGCGCGTTCTTTGCAGCTCTTTTCGGACCAATCTGCGGCGCTCTGATCGCTTTTATCGGGCATGCGCTCGGGGATGCGATCTCCTACGGTTCCGTATGGTGGAGCTGGGTCATCGCCAGCGGTGTTGCGGGCTGTGTGTACGGTTTCAGCTTTGCAAAGCTGCGAGTCGATGAAGGCGTATTTGGCGGCAAAGACATCTTATTCTTCAACATCGTTCAGGTGATCGGCAACGTGATCGCTTGGATCGTTGTTGCGCCGGTATTGGATATCGTGATCTATGGAGAGCCGGTAAATCTTGTATTTACGCAGGGTGTGGTTGCGGCGATCTGCAATATCGTTTCCGCAGGTGTGATCGGCACGCTGCTCCTGTTCATCTACTCCAAGACCCGTTCTTCCAAAGGAAGCCTGAAGAAAGAGAACTGATCACTCTTTCAACAGATAGAGATTGCCGGAATTGTTGGAACAGATGCAATCATATTCCCGGTCAACGATCTCATAAAGAAACGGAATCTCACCCTCGAAGTTGTCTCCCACAACGAGCCACTTCGGGGGTGTTTGCGTCAGATAGTCCCTAAGCTCGTCGCCGATCTCAGGGTCGAGATCGATAAAGAACTGCAGATTGACCTGATAGGGATTGCATGGCAGGATCTGGTTGGCTTCAAACCAGATCATGTCCATGGAAAAGGAAAAGACCTGATCCCGCTCCTTTTCGGGGATCAGCGTGGCCAGTTCCCTGGCGGCCTGATAATCCTCCGAATACCACATGTTATCCCTCCCGTCGGCAAAGGTCTTGATCGTGTCGATCGCAGGGTGCGCATAGTAGTAGAACAGGATCACGATGAGCGCAAGCAGGAGAAACTGACGGATGTTCGCAAAGAGAACGAGCGGATCGTAGAGCCTTAAGAAGACAGCAAAAGCGAACACAAACACCGGGAAGACCGTTGTGAAGTAATAGATGAACGGAACCCCTAAGTGCAGCAGGATATAAGTGATTGCCGAAACCGACAGCAGCAGGATGCGCACCGGCCGTTCGATCCTTTTGGGGTGGAAGATCGCCAGAAGGAAAGCAAATGTCGCGCCGAGAAGCTTTCTTTCCCATTCCAGGTTGAAAGGTTCGGAAAAATCAACCGAACGCTTGAAGGCGAATGAAAATACGCTGTAAAGCATGCGGGGAATGGCGTGATGATAACCGAAATAGAGAAAGACCGGACAGACGGCGATCAGAACGCCCAGCAGGGAAAAAGCAAGATATTTCAATAACGAACGGTATTTTTTCTCAAGCAGATCGTTCAGGAAAACGGCGATGACGACCCCGCCGATCGGAGCAGCCACGGTGATCTTGGAAAAGGCGATGATCCCGAAACAGACACCGGTGATGACGGGAACAAAAGGAGGCAGCGCGGACAGATCCAGACGGATCCCGGTACCGGACACCGACTTGTTTTCCGGAACGGCTTCTTCTGTATGATCTGCAGGAAGCAGGGCATATTTCAGCGTCAGGAACAGGACCAGAAGGTTCAGCGGCAGCATGTATTCTTCCAGCGTATTGCCGCCCCAGAGCGTTGCAACATGCATGAACAATACCATGAGCAGGATCGAAACGGCTTTCAGTCTCGAAACGAACAGCCTTGCCAGTTCATACATCAGGATCAGGGACGCGGTAAAAAACGGGATCTCCAGGATAAAGACGCCCGTGCGGTCATTATGGAGGAACTGCCCCAAAGCCTGTAAAAAGAAAAAATAAGGGCCTTTTAAGTCGAAAAAATCAAGATACGGGACCCAGCCTTTGGTGATGCCTCTTCCCGCCATCGAGAAAAAGGAAGCGTCACAACCGTACCAATGCGGATAGAGCGGGCTTTCCCAAAGGGAGAAAGCAAGCAGAAACAGAACAGCTATAACGAAAAAAACTGGGTAAATGATGAAACGTTCGCGTTTTGTCATATCGGATTTTCCTTGTGAGCCGGATCGTGAATAAACTTGAGCATGACAGCGGAATCTGCTATATTTATTGTAATGCATTCCGTGCTTTTGCAATCATGATTATACCATACAGAAGGGGGATTGGTATGAACGAAAAAGAACAAAATATCAGAGAACAGATCATTGAGCAGTATTCGGGGGATGTCGAGAAGCTTCTGAAGTATCTGCCCTGGCTTCGCAAGGTGAGAGGGGATGACGTGGAGAGCACCTACGAAGGGGAGGGGATGGAGACGCTCATTCAGATCCCGGTCTTTGATTCTACGCTGCTTGCGTTTGTGAAAGAAGCGGAAAAAACACAGTTTATCACCAAGAATTATCCCTATGTCTATACACGTTACAGGATCAAATCTCCGGAAATGGAGCGGTACCTGTTAAGGACCGCCAAGATCCAGGAGATCGATATTTTCAAAGGGATCATCAGCAAGTATGTTCTTGAAGGCAAACGCCGTCCGGCTGTCTGGAGAGCGGCCGTTGAGGAAGAGATCTTTGCAACGGCGCTGGATTGCCTGAATATGCTGTTTTTCAGGAAAAAGGAGTAGATCATGGCATTTGAACAAAACGAACAGGGCGGACCGAAACGGTTTTCCGGGTTTCAGAAAGCCCCCTTTCAGTCCGGAAAGCCTGCCGGAAAAAAGGTGCTGAAGGTCATCGGCACGGTCGCTGCCGTCATTTTCCTGCTGGTTCTGATCGGGAATTCCGTTTATACGATCCGTGAGGAAGAGCAGGCGGTCGTTTGCACCTTCGGCGTCGCGAAAGCCGTAACGGAGCCGGGCATTCATTTCAAGGTCCCGCTGATCCAGACTGTCGATAAGGTCAATACAACGATCCAGGGGTTTGCGATCGGCTATTCCGATGACTATGAGCAGAATTATGATGCAGCATCGGGACCGGACGAATCCATGATGATCACATCGGATTATAACTTTATCCAGATCGATTTTTACGTGGAATACCGTGTGACGGACCCGGTAAAAGCCCTCTATGCTTCCACCGATCCGAAACTGATCTTGGCAAACCTTGCACAGAACTGTATCCGTACGACGATCGGCTCCTACGGGGTCGATTCGGTCCTGACGACAGGGAAGAACGAGATCCAGAGCAATATCAAGGAAATGATCTTGGATAAGCTTGAATCTCTCGATATCGGGATCCAGCTTGTAAACATCACGATCCAGGATGCGGAACCGCCGACGGAGGAAGTCGTATCCGCGTTCAAGTCCGTGGAAACCGCCAAGCAGGGCAAGGAAACGGCGCTCAATAACGCCAACAAATACCGCAACGAACAGATCCCGAATGCTCAGGCGCAGGCCGATAAGATCCTGCAGGATGCGGAAGCGGAAAAAGAAGGACGCATCAACGAGGCGGTCGGACAGGTGGCGCGCTTCAACGCGATGTATGAAGAGTATGTGAAATATCCGACGATCACGAAACAGCGCATGTTCTATGAGACCATGGAGGATGTGCTTCCCGACCTGAAAGTCATCATTGACGGCGATGAAGGCAGCGGAGTTTCCAAGGTCCTGCCGCTGGCGCCGTTTTCCGGGACAGAAAATGCGGATCCCGCTGTTTATGCGGAAGAAAATACAGAGACGGGAGGGAATGAATGATGCCGGAAGCAGAAAGATTTGATTCAAACGGAAATCCCGTCCGTGATAAGAAAAAGAAGAGAAAGATCTGGCTCTGGGTGCTTTTGGCGCTCCTTTTGTTCATCGTGTTCGACACTTCTTTTGTGGTATGCAAGGAAAATGAATTCAAGCTGATCAGAAGGTTCGGCCGCGTGGAGAGAACGGTTACGCAGGCGGGGCTTGCGTTCAAGATCCCGTTCATTGAATCCGTGGACACGATCCCGAGAGAGATCATGCTCTATGATATCCCGCCCTCAGATGTGATCACGTCCGACAAAAAATCGATGATCATTGACAGTTATGTGCTCTGGGAGGTTACGGATCCGCTGCTTTTTGCGCAGACCTTAAGCTGTTCCGTTGCAAATGCGGAGAACAGGATCGATATCCTGGTCTACAACGCGATGAAGAACAAGATCTCGGGCATGACGCAGGATGAAGTCATCAGAAGCCGTGACGGCAAAATGACGATCTCAGACGTTGTGGCGGAAGAGGATGTCGTGAACAATGACATCGTGCTTGAAGAAAAGACCAAAGTCGTGCAGATCAAATCCCTGACGGAAGAGATCATGGATCACATTGGCACGGTTTACGAACAGTACGGTATTAAGATCCTGACGGTCGAAGTCAAGAAACTCGACCTGCCGGATGATAACAAACAGGCGGTGTACACCCGTATGATCTCGGAGCGTGAAAACATTGCCGCGCAGTATACCGCGGAAGGTGCTTCCCAGGCGCAGATGATCAAGAACACGACCGATAAGGAAGTGTCGATCATGCTCTCGAAAGCAAAGGCAGATGCCGAAACGATCCGTGCGGAAGGTGAAGCGGAATACATGCACATCCTCTCGGAAGCGTATGCGGATCAGAACAAGAGTGATTTTTACACCTTTGTGCGCTCGCTGGATGCGGCCAAGGAAAGTATGAAGTCAGACGGCAGCGGACAGAAGACGCTGATCCTGCCTTCGGATTCGCCGATTGCCGAGGTGTTTACGCAGAGCGGATTCGAGGAGGTTGCACCTTCGAATCCCGAGTGAGATTGTAAAACTGATCTGTGTATGCCGTATGACCTTCACGGAGCGATCCGCAGCGTCGGTTCCAGGCGAGGTGTTTTCGAGCCCGGAACCGCTACGCGAGGACACGAGCGCAAGCGTCTCCGGGAAGGTTTGTACGGCACGCACAGATCCGGAAAATAAACAACAGGAGATATCAAAATGATCTGTGAGAAGATGAAAGGCCTGGTGAAGGGATCCTCCGCGATCCGGGCCATGTTTGAAGAAGGCAGAAAAATGGCTGCGGTTTACGGGGAAGAGAATGTGTATGATTTTTCCCTGGGAAATCCGAATGTGGCACCGCCCGAAGCGGTAAAGGATGCCGTGATGGATCTGATCCAGAACGAGGATCCGATGCGCCTGCACGGTTACATGAGCAATACCGGGTTTGAGTCCACAAGGAAAGCCGTGGCGGAATCGGTCAATGAAAAGAACGGGACACATTACGGCGCGGGAAATGTCATCATGACGGTCGGTGCTGCCTCAGGGCTCAATGTGGTCTTTCGGTCCCTCTTAAATCCCGGGGATGAAGTGATCACATTTGCTCCGTTTTTTGCCGAATACCGCAATTATGTGGCAAATTACGACGGCGTTCTGATCGAGATCTCGCCGGATACTTCTTCTTTCCAGCCAAGACTGGATGAATTTAAGGCCCGGATCAGCGCGAAAACGAAGTGCGTTCTGGTGAATTCCCCGAATAACCCGACAGGTGTGATCTATTCTGCAGAAACCTACCGGAACATGGCTTCCATTCTCGAAGAAAAACAGCGCGAATTCGGAACCCAGATCTATCTGGTGACGGATGAGCCTTACCGGGAACTGGTCTATGGGGATATCGAGGTTCCGTTTGTCCCGAAGTTCTATAAGAACACCATCGTCGGCTATTCCTTCAGTAAATCCCTGTCCCTTCCGGGAGAGAGGATCGGATATCTGATCATTCCTTCCGAAGTGGATGATTTTGACGAAGTCTATGCGGCAATGAGCGTCGCAAACAGGATCCTGGGCTATGTGAACGCACCCTCCATGTTCCAGCTGGTCGTTGAACGCTGCCTCCATGAGACAACGGATATTTCCTACTACGAAAGGAACCGGAACACGCTGTACGAGGGCCTGACAAAACTTGGGTTCTCCTGTGTGAAGCCGGACGGCGCGTTCTATCTGTTCATGAAATCGCCGATGGAGGACGAGAAGGCGTTCTGTGAGATCGCCAAGAAGTACCACATCCTGATCGTGCCGGGCTCCGGGTTTGGGTGTCCGGGCTATGTCAGGATCGCATACTGTGTAGCTTATGAGACGATCCTCAATTCGCTTCCCGCGTTTGAAAAGCTTGCGGCAGAAACACTGTAAAAATCACAGAAAGTTGAAAAATCATGCCATATACCGACAATATCCGGAAGGTGACGCCCTATGTCCCCGGCGAACAGCCGAAAGTGACCGGAGATCTGATCAAACTGAATACAAATGAAAATCCCTATCCGCCTTCACCGAAGGTCAAACAGGCGATCGAAGCGCTACCTGTCGAGACCATGCGGCTCTACCCGGATGTTACGGCCGCGCCGCTTGCAAAGGCGCTTGCTGCATATCACGGGCTCAAAGAAGAGCAGGTTTTTGTGGGTGTCGGGAGCGATGATGTGCTTGCGACCTGCTTTTTGACATTCTTTGCCGGGAAAAAGCCCGTGCTGTTTCCCGATATCACTTATTCGTTCTATGATGTCTGGGCAGAATTATACCGGATCCCCTATGAAACATTACCTTTGACGGAGGATTTCCGGATCAGAGCGGACGACTATAAGCGGGAAAACGGCGGGATCGTGATCGCAAATCCGAACGCGCCGACCTCGATCGCCCAGCCGTTGCCCTTTATCGAGGAGATCCTGACGGAAAACCATGACTCCATCGTGATCGTGGATGAGGCCTATGTGGACTTCGGCGGCGAAACGGCCCTGCCTTTGTTAAAAAAGTATAAGAACCTTGTGATCACGCGTACATTCAGTAAATCCCGTTCTTTTGCCGGCATGCGGATCGGGTATGCCATGGCGGATGAAACCCTGATCGAAGCCCTGAACAATGTGAAGTTTTCGATCAATTCCTACACGATGAACTGTACGGCGATCGCATACGGCGTTGCGTCAGTTGATGATGAACCATATTTTAAGAAAACGATCGCAAAGATCGTCGCAACAAGGGAAAAGACGGCCGAAGCACTCCGGGAACTGGGCTTTACCTGCCTGCCCTCATCGGCCAATTTCCTCTTTGCATCGCACAAAAATGTACCTGCGGAAGAGATCTTTACGTATCTGAAGTCCAGAAACATTTATGTGCGTTTCTTCAAAAAACCGCGGATCGATAATTACTTAAGGATCACGATCGGTACGGATGCGCAGATGGAGCGTCTGATCGCGGAACTTCGCGGGTTTTTGGAGACAAAGTAAAAAAGAGAGCTTTTTTTGAAAGGAGTTTTTCCATGAGTGGAATTACAGACCATATTGTTCAGGCATTTTCAAGCAACACACTGACACAGTATATTGGGTGCTTTATCGTATCGATGATCCCGCTGATCGAGCTGAGGGGCGCGATCCCGGTGGCTTATGTTTTTGAAGGCATCAATCCGGAAGGCTTTAACCTGTTGCTCGGCTATATCGTGATCGCGATCGGCAATATGCTTCCGGTACCGGTTATTTTCTTCTTTGCCAGAAAAGTTCTGGAATGGGGCGCCGATAAGAAGGTGATCGGTCCATTCTTCCGTTTCTGTCTGGAAAAAGGGCATAAGGCAGGTGAAAAAATGCAGTCCAAAGCGGGCAGAGGCCTTTTTGTGGCGCTGATGCTGTTTGTGGGGATCCCGCTTCCCGGAACGGGCGCATGGACCGGCACGCTCGCTGCGAGTCTTCTGGATATGAAATTCAAGGAGAGTATTGTTGCCGTCATGTGCGGCGTTGCGCTGGCGGGGATCATCGTCGGTGTGCTCTGCACACTCGGCTTTGGCGCATGGATCGGGATCACGGGTTAATGAATGCATATACGGGATTTGCACAAGTTTATGACGAACTGATGGATAACGTTCCCTACGGGGAGTGGTGCGCCTATATCCATAAGATCCTTAAGGACTACGGGATCGATGACGGCCTGGTACTCGATCTTGGGTGCGGGACCGGGACTTTTACGGAACTGCTTGCTTCAGATGGCTACGACATGATCGGTGTCGACGGGGCAGAGGACATGCTTTCGATCGCCATGGATAAGCGGTCGCAGAGCGGTCATGATATCCTCTACCTTTTGCAGGACATGCGGGAATTCGAACTATACGGAACGGTCCGCGCGATCGTCAGCGTATGTGACTGCATGAATTATCTGACGGATCCGGACGATTTTGCACGGGTCTTAAGCCTTGCGCATAATTATCTCGATTACGGCGGTCTGTTTCTCTTTGACCTCAACACACCCTATAAATATGAGCAGATCCTAGCCGGCCACACCTTTGCGGAAAATCGGGAAAACTGCAGTTTTATCTGGGAAAATGACTATGATCCTGCTGAAAAGATCAACGAATATGCCCTGACACTTTTCATCCTGGACTTAGAAGACGGCGACCGTTACCGCCGCTTTACGGAAACGCATTACCAGCGCGCTTATGAGGTTGAAGAAGTGATCAAAATGATCAAAGAATCGGGGCTTGAGTTTCTATCATGTTATGATGCCATGACATTTGAAGAAAGGAAGCCGGACAGCGAAAGGGTTCAGTTTATCGCAAGACGTCCGGTTCAGTAAAGTCTGAATAAGGTACTAAATATGAAAGACCATATTGTGAGAGCAACAGCCGCAAACGGACAGATCCGTGCTTTTGCGGCGGATACAAGAGATGTTGTGGAAACCGCCAGACAGGCGCATGATCTAAGCCCTGTCATGACGGCCGCTTTGGGAAGACTGCTGACGGCAGGGGCCATGATGGGCGTGACACTGAAGGGAGAAGATGACTTTCTGACGCTGAAGATCAACGGTTCCGGTCCGGCAAAAGGCCTGACGGTCACTGCCGATGCCAAGGCAAACGTCAAAGGCTATGCGCTGGTGCCGGATGTCATGCTGCCGCCGAATGATAAAGGAAAACTGGATGTTTCGGGCGCGCTCGGCATCGGGGTCTTAAGCGTGATCAAGGATATGGGTTTAAAAGACCCTTATGTCGGACAGGTGGAATTAAAGACAGGCGAGATCGCGGAGGACCTGACCTATTATTTTGCGACCAGTGAACAGGTTCCGTCTGCTGTCGGACTCGGTGTCCTCATGAATAAGGACAATACGGTCAGACAGGCCGGAGGTTTTATCCTCCAGCTGATGCCGTTCGCCGATGAAAAACTGATCGATGCGCTTGAAGAAAAGCTTAGAGATATGCCCAGCGTGACGGCACTTTTGGAAGAGGGAAGGACCCCGGAGGACCTGATCACGTATCTTCTGGGAGATTTTGAGCCTGAGATTTTGGAAACTTATCCGACGGCCTTTGTATGCAACTGTGATAAAAATCGCGTGGAGAAAGCTTTGATCGCGGTCGGAAAGAAAGATCTGGATGAGATGATCGCCGACGGAAAGCCGATCGAGGTCAAGTGCCAATTCTGTAACAAGGCTTATACATTTTCTGTTGAAGAACTGAAGGGGCTTCGCAAAAAGTCGAAGACCTGAACGGAAAGAGATAAATAATAACATAAGAAATTAAACCTTGATTTAATGCGGAAACAACACGATCATCATTAACAAAGCGCTTTCCGGGAGACCGGAGAACGAAATCATGAGGAGGCAACGATATGAGAGACGGATTTATTAAAATAGCAAGTGTTACTCCAAGCGTAAAAGTAGCGGATGTTGCTTATAACACCGGGGAGATCATCAAACTGTACAAAGAAGCCTGCGCTGCGGGCGCAAAGATCATCGTTTTCCCGAAACTGGCCGTTACGGGGAGTACCTGCGGAGATCTCTTTCTTCAGGAAGCGCTGCTTGCAGCGGCCGGAAGCGGTCTGCAACAGATCTTAAGGAACACGCAGGGACAGGATGCGATCGCATTTGTCGGGCTTCCGGATGCAAAAACCGGAAAACCGGTAACGGCTGTGCTGCAGAACGGCAGGGTCCTTGCCACGGTGGCGGACCCCGGAGAATTTCTGCTGGAAGTAACGCTGACGGGAACCGAAGTGATGTTTTCCGTCGGCCTGTGTTATAAGAGCAGAGCGGATATTGTGGTAAAACCGCTTGCCGACCATGAACTGGTCTGCGCGGATCAGGTATTGACCATGGATGCAAAAAGCGCAAGCAGGAGAAACTGCTGTATCCTTGCCATTGCAAATGCGGGAGAGGGTGAATCGACGACAGACTATGTGTTTGCGGGTCATAACATCATTACGCAGTGCGGGAAGGTGCTGGCGGAGTCCGGAAGCTTTACCAACGGGATCACTTATGCCGTGGCGGACGTGGATCTGGTGCATTGCGCACGCAGAATGAATAAATCAAATCGTGATTTAACAAAAAAACAGGACATCAATGTGGTGGCAACCACCATGAATCCTTCGGGCGTGATCCTCTCCGGATTTCTCAGAAAGAATCCGTTCCTGGCAGAGGATGCGCAGGAAATGCAGAGACGTTTCGCGCATATTTTCATGCTGCAGACCATGGGGCTTAAGAAAAGACTGACGCATTGCAATTCAAAAACAGCCGTTATTGGAATTTCCGGCGGGTTGGATTCTACGCTGGCCCTTCTGGTAACAGTCCATACGTTTGATCTTTTAGGTCTGGACCGGAAAAATATCATCGCAGTCACGATGCCCTGCTTCGGGACTTCTGACAGAACACATGAGAATGCATTGAAAATGATGGAACTGCTGGGCGTTACCGTAAAGGAAGTACCGATCGGCAATGCCATCACGCAGCATTTTCAGGATATCGGACATGACAGCGAAGTGCATAATGCGACTTACGAGAATGCACAGGCAAGAGAGAGAACGCAGATCCTGATGGATATTGCCAACGATCATGACGGACTTGTGGTCGGTACAGGGGACCTTTCGGAACTTGCCCTTGGCTGGTGCACGTATAACGGGGATCATATGTCCATGTATGCGGTAAATGCGGATGTGCCCAAAACACTGATGAGAGAACTGGTGTCTTATCTTGCCGATGAGGCGAAGAAAGGCATTTTTGCAGGAAAAACATCAGAAGATCACAGACCGGATGCTGCTGCAGCAGTTGATGATACGGAGGCATATCTGGGAGGACCTATTGCGGATCCGTCCGACGCGGGCGCAAAACTTGCGGCGACTTTGAAGGATGTGGTATCAACGCCCGTCAGTCCGGAACTTCTGCCGCCAAAAGAAGGACAGATCGCCCAGAAAACCGAGGATATTATCGGCCCCTATGAGCTGCATGATTTCTTCCTCTACTATATGCTCCGGTACGGATTCATGCCGCATAAGATCTACCGCATGGCTGTTGTGGCGTTTGCGGGTGTCTATGACGGCGATACGATCTTAAAGTGGATCAAAGTCTTCTACAGACGGTTTTTCTCGCAGCAGTTCAAACGTTCCTGCATGCCGGACGGCCCGAAGATCGGCAGTGTCGGCTTAAGTCCGAGAGGAGATCTGAGGATGCCCAGCGATGCGATGGCTTCCGTCTGGAAGGAAGATCTGGAAAGGATCTGAACCGGACAGGTCAGTCCACGCTGAACAAAACGCTTCCGTAGGTCGGGAACGGCCACCTGTCGGAAGGCGTATAGACTTCCATTTCATCGCAGGATGCACGCAGGCCGTTCATTGCGGGAATGATCTCGTCCCGGTAGATGCGTGCCGCTTTCAGAGCGTCATGGACACCTGAAGTCTGCTCGACCTTGGCGGCAAGATCCAAAGCCTGCTGATAGGCCTGATCCTGCAGACCTGACAAGCGGACGATCAGTTCCTGTTCCATCATATGAGGCATATCGGATGTGGCCATGTTATAAGCATTGGCCACATTTGTTTTTCTCTGCAGGGTTTCCGACAACTCGCTGATATAGCGGTTGACGGCAGGAAGGATCTGTTTGTGCGACATATTGACCATGGTCAGCGCTTCGATCCTGAGGATCTTTACATAGGTATCGAGACTGATCTCATATCTGCTGACCATTTCCGCTTCCGTAAAGATCTTATGGCGCTTGAACAGCTCCACGTTTTTAGGCGCAAGAAACGTTTCAAAGGCATCGACTGCGCTCGGCAGGCTCAGCAGCCCGCGCTTCTTTGCTTCTTTCCGCCATTCTTCCGAATATCCGTCACCGTTAAAGAGAATGCGTTTGTGTTCTTTGATCGTGCGTTTGATCAGATCGTTTAAGGCATCCGTAAAATCATCCGCTTTTTCCAGTTCATCCGCGAACTGTCTGAGTTCTTCCGCCACGATGGTGTTCAATACCACGTTGGGACTTGAAATGGACTGCGAAGCGCCGGGAGAACGGAATTCAAACTTGTTGCCGGTAAAGGCAAACGGAGAGGTACGGTTCCGGTCCGTGGTGTCTTTGGTAAAGGAAGGCAGGACATGCACGCCGATCTCGATCTTTGACGTCTGCGCATCATAATCCGTGCCGTTTTCGATGGATTCGAGAACAGCTGCGAGGTCATCACCGATGAACATGGACATGACCGTCGGAGGCGCTTCATCCCCGCCGAGACGGTTGTCGTTGCCGGCATAGGCCACAGAGTAGCGCAGCAGATCCTGATATTCGTCCACTGCTTTGATCACGGCGACAAGGAACAGCAGGAACTGCGCGTTTTCATGCGGTGATTTTCCCGGATTCAGCAGATTGACGCCGGTATCCGTGGAAAGAGACCAGTTATTGTGCTTGCCGCTCCCGTTTACACCGTGAAACGGTTTCTCATGCAGCAGGCAGACCATTCCGTGATGTCTGGCCACATTTTTCATGATCTCCATGGTCAGCTGGTTATGGTCTACGGAGATATTCGCGGTGGTAAAGATCGGAGCAAGTTCATGCTGTGCGGGACTCGCCTCGTTGTGTTCGGTCTTGGCAAGGATCCCGAGTTTCCACAGTTCTTCGTTGAGTTCCCGCATGAAAGCGGAGATCCTCGGCTTGATCGCTCCAAAATAGTGGTCGCTCATCTCCTGACCTTTGGGCGAAGGCGCGCCAAAGAGCGTCCGTCCGCAATAGAACAGGTCTTTGCGCTTCTTATAGACGCTTTCGTCGATCAGGAAATATTCCTGTTCAGCCCCGACGGTCGGGTTGATCTTTTTCACATCGGTGTTTCCGAACAGCCTCACGACGCGCATGGCCTGTTCGCTGATCGCTTCCATGGAGCGTAAGAGCGGAGTCTTTTTATCCAGCGTCTCCCCGCCGTAGGAACAAAAAGCTGTCGGGATGCATAAAACCCCGTCTTTGACAAAAGCATAACTCGTGGGATCCCAGGTGGTATAGCCTCTGGCCTCGAATGTGGCACGAAGACCGCCTGAGGGGAAACTGGAGGCATCCGGTTCTCCTTTGATCAGGTTTTTGCCGGAAAATTCCATGATGATGCGTCCGTCGACCTGCGGAGAAATAAAACTGTCATGCTTTTCCGCGGTGATGCCGGTCAGCGGCTGAAACCAGTGGGTATAGTGTGTGGCTCCCTGCTCGATCGCCCAGTCCTTCATGGCGATGGCAACGACATTGGCCACGGCAAGATCCAGATCTTTTCCGTCTTCTATGGTCTTGCGAAGGGATCTGTAAACGTCTTTCGGTAATTTGTCGCGCATGATACTGTCATTGAATACCATGCTTCCAAAGGTTTCGGGGACGTTGCTTTTCATCGGCTCTCCTCCCGGCGCGGCTGCGCCTTAAAATATTACTGTTCCCATTATATAGCGGTTTCTGACCTGTTGGCAAGAACAGAAACTGCCAAAATATCGTTGCTTCATGCGATTTTTTTTGGACTTTATTTGTGCTAAAATGACACCATGGCACTGAAATTATGGCTCGGCAATGCCGGCAGCGGAAAATCTTATCAATTGTACCGGGAAGTGATCCGGGAATCACGGGAGCATAAGGAACTCAATTATCTGGTGATCGTGCCGGAGCAGTTTACCCTGCAGACACAGCGGGATCTGGTCACGATGCATCCGGACAGCGGGATCTTAAACATTGATGTGCTCAGTTTTGCAAGGCTTTCCTACCGCATCTTTGAAGAGGTCGGCTTTTCAAGATCACCGGGTCTTTTGATCGACGATATGGGGAAAAACCTGATCTTAAGACACCTCGCATCGGAACAGGAAAAGAACCTGAAGGTGATCGGAAAGAACTTAAAGAAACTCGGCTACATCACCGAGGTGAAATCCGTGATCTCCGAATTCATGCAATACGGCGTCGATGACAACGCGATCGCCTCTCTGATCGGGCTCTGCAAAGAAAATAACAGGCGTTTGCTTTCGGAGAAGCTCGAAGATATCTCCACGCTCTATCATGCTTTCCGGGATCATATCCGTGAAAAATACACCACGAGCGAGGAACTGCTCGTACGCGTCAGCGAAGTGCTTGGTGAATCGGAAAAACTGTCGCATTCCGTCATTGTTCTGGACGGATTCACAGGATTTACACCGGTTCAGTATGATCTGATCCGCGCCCTTTTGCAAAAATGCGTGGATGTTCATGTGACGGTCCTTATCGACACCGGATGCGATCTGAACCTTCCCTATGATGAGCAGGAACTGTTCTTCCTTTCCCGTGAAACGATCCGTGAGCTGAAACATATTGCGGAAGAAGTACAGGTTCCCGTTTTGCCGGATCATGTGATCAAAGAGCCGGTTCCTTACCGCTTCCGAAATGAAGGCAGGCGGCCCGAAATGCTCATTCATCTGGAGAAAAATCTCTTTCGTGAGAGCGGACGGCCGTGCGATAAAATATCGGATGATATTGAAATATTACACGCACAGAATCCGCAGGATGAGCTGTCTTTTGTTGCCGTAAAGATCGAAGAACTTGTCAGAACGAAGGGCTGCCGGTATAAGGACATCGCCATCGTGAGCAATGATCCTGACACGTATATGCGTGTGAGCTCCCGCGTCCTTTCAGAATATAACATTCCTTTTTTCATAGACCGGAAGCTTCCGGTCCTGCAGAATCCTTTTATCGAGTATCTGCGCTCGATCATGCGGATCCTGACCGAAAACTTTTCACATGACGGCATGTTTTCCTATCTGAAGTCCTCCATGACGGACATTGGGACAGAAGATGTGGATCTTTTGGAGAACTATTGCATTGCCTGCGGGATCCGAAGCAAAAAGCAGTGGATGAAGCCGTTTGGGCGACGCCCGGATTTTATCACGGAAGAGCAGCTTCCCGTTCTTGATGCGCTGAGGCGCAGGATCGTTGAACCGTTTTCCTTATTTGACAATGCAGTTACGGTAAAAGACTATTGTACGGCGCTGTTTATGATGCTGAGGGGCTGCAATGCACAGCAGAAGCTCCTGGCCTACCAAAAAGAGTTCCTGGAAAAAGGCCTCGATGTAAAAGCGAAAGAGTATGATCTGGTCTATCCGGCGGTGCTTCATCTTTTGGATAAACTCGTGGAACTTCTAGGGGATGAGGAAATGGATGCGGAATCCTTCTATGAACTGCTCGATGCCGGGTTCAGTGAACTGCGCGTCGGAGCGATCCCATCCAAAACAGATTATGTGCAGATCGGTGATCTGACCAGATCCCGTTTCCGCGAGATCAAGGCGCTCTTCTTTGTGGGCGTAAACGAAGGAATCATTCCGCAGGCCGCTTCCGCAGGCGGGATCATCTCGGATCTTGACAGGGAATTTTTCCTCGATCATCACGCAGACGTGCAGCTGGCGCCCTCTTCGAGAATGCAGGCCTATACACAGCGGCTGTATCTCTACATGGCCATGACAAAACCGGCAGCGCAGCTGTATCTTTCTTTTTCAGGCGTCTCAGCGGGCGGGACTTCCATGCTCCCCTCCTATCTGATCACGGAACTGAAAAACATGTTTCCGAAAATCCGTGTCTCCTCTTTTGACCGGCTGTCTTTGCTCGATAAAGTCTATACGGAGGAGACTGCTTTTACCGGTCTTGCCGGAGATCTGCAAGGGCTGATCCGGGGAAATCCGGCACCGGAAACGCTTAAATTGTTTGAATATTTTGCCAATAACACACAATTCAGCGGAAGACTGGAAACAATGATAAACAGGGCGTTTTTGAGCGCGGCAGGACAATTGACCGATACGGTCGGAGCGCAAATAGCGCACGTTATTTATGGAAACGAGATCGTCGGAAGCGTTACGCGTCTCGAGACGTATGCCAAGTGTGCATATGAGCATTTTCTGCACTACGGACTCGACTTAAAAGAACGGGTGGAATTTAATTTTGCGCCAAGTGATATGGGTTCGGTCTTCCACAATGCGTTGGAAACCTTTACCGGCATTTTGAAGGAGTCATCGATCCTGTGGACGGATCTTTCTGATGCTTTGGCAGATGAATTTGCATTGGAGGCGGTGAAACGTACGATCGCAGGATATGATGCGGTCTATGCATCCTTCAGATCCACGTATCTGGTCGAAAGGATCGGCAGGATTTTAAAAAAGACGGTCAAAGTTCTCAGGGAGCAGATCCGCGCGGGTGATTTTATCCCGACTCACTTTGAACTGGGCTTTTCTAAGACGGATGATCTGTCTTCGCTTCGTTTTCAGTTATCGGATCAGGAACGCATGCGGTTCATGGGACGGATCGACCGGGTGGATATTCTGGAAGATCAGGATCGTGTCTATGTCAAGATCATTGATTACAAGTCCGGAAAGCAGAAATTTGACCTTGCCGCGATCTACAAAGGGGAGCAGCTTCAGCTGGTAGTTTACCTGAACGCTGCGATGGAGATGGAGCAAAAAGCGCATCCGGACAAGGAAGTGATCCCTGCAGGGGTGCTTTATTATATGCTGGATGATCCGCTGATCGATGCAGACGGGTCCGAAAGCGATGAGGAGATCCGTAAGAAAGTGTTTTCCGAGCTGAAAATGCGGGGGCTTGTCAATGCGGACGCTTCCGTCTTCCGCAGGATGGACCGTGATTTTACCGATCGGTCACAGATCATTCCCGTTACCGTTAATAAAGACGGAACGCCGGGAAAACAATCCGATGTCGCCACGCAGGAGGAATTCCGTGTCATTTCCGATTACGTGAACCGGATCATTCCCCGGATGGGGAAGGAGATCTTAAACGGCAGGATTCAAGCAACAAGCGGAAAATGTGACTTTTGCCCGTATGCAAGCGTTTGCGGGATCTCCGGCGTGCAGGATAAGAATGCCTTGTCCGTAAGCCGTGATGAGATCCTTCAGAAAATGAGAGAAGAACTATGAAACTTACAGAGAGCCAGCAAAGAGCGGTAGAGGAAAAAGGACAGAATATACTGGTGTCTGCAGCTGCGGGATCCGGAAAGACCGCGGTTTTGGTCCAGAGGATCATTCAGGCGCTTTTGAGAGATGAGGACCCGGTCGATATCGACAGGATCCTGGTCATGACGTTCACCAAGGCGGCGGCAGGAGAGATGCGGGAACGGATCATGAATGCGATCAATGAACGCCTGAAAACGGGCGGGAACAGCCGGCTGTACAGACAGGCTGCCCTTGTACATAACGCGCATATCTCGACCATCCACGGATTCTGCCTGGATGTGATCCGGAATCATTTTCACAGGATCGATCTGAGCCCCGACTTCAGAACGATGGATGAGCCCGAAGGAAAACTCATGATGCAGGATGTGCTCGAAGAAGTCCTTGAGGAAGCCTACGAGGCGGCAGATCCCGCTTTTCTTGCTATGAGTGAGAGGATCTCGGCCGGAAAAAATGACCGGAAGCTTGCGGATGCGATCCTGAAGCTGTACGGATTTGCCGTGAGCAGTCCGGATGCCGAAAAATGGTTTGAAACCTGCAGAAAACTGTATTCTAAGATCGATGAAGACGGATTTGATGCACACCCTCTCGCAAGGGAACAGACCGCATATTATAAAGGAACCCTGATGAGTATCGGGGAACTTGCGCGTAAAATGCTTAAAATAACAGAGGAAGCGGACGGACCCTATATGTACAGGGAAGCGGTGGAAAGCGATCTGGAAACGATCCGCCGTCTGTTGGAGGCAGAGACCTATCAGAACTTTGCGGATATTCTGCGCAACTACGCGCCGGTCACGCTTGGAAGAGCCGATAAAAACGGTCCGGAAGTGAACGATGAGAAGAAAGAACTCGTAAAAACCCTCAGGACGAAAGTCAAAAGTGCGCTTACGGATATGCGGAAAGCTGATTTTTCGCTTTCTGTGGAGCAGATTGTTTCGCGGATGAAGGACTGTGAACAGGACGTGGACATCCTGCTGCAGCTTACCGAGACTTTTTATGAGCGTTTTCAGGAAAAGAAGCGGAAAAAAGGGCTGATCGATTTTAATGACATGGAGCAGTACTGCCTGAAGATCCTGACCGGCTATCCTTCCATTGCTGAGGAATACCGGGAATATTTCAGGGAGATCTATGTGGATGAATATCAGGATTCCAACTATGTGCAGGAAGCGATCGTAAACGCCATTGCGGACAATAATGTTTTTAATGTCGGCGATGTCAAGCAGAGCATATACAGCTTCAGGATGGCCAGACCGGACCTTTTTCTTAAGAAATATGAAGACTACAAGGAAAACCGGGGCGGGATCAGGATCGATCTGCAGGAAAACTTCCGGAGCCGTCTTGAAGTGATCCGGGCCGTGAACGAAGTGTTTGAAAAGATCATGCAGGAGAATCCCTGCAGGATGAAATATGATGACGAGGCAGCCCTGAAATACGGTGCGGCTTATTATGACAATACACCTGTTATCGAAAAGGACGGACCGGAGGAAAGATCACGGCAAAAAGAAACACAGTGCGTACGGGAAGCAGATGTTACAACTGCCGGTTACGAAAATGTTACGGAAGAGAATGCTTCCACAACATGCGTTGACTCAGCTGGTCACATACCATATATTGCGGAATATGTCGGGATCCTGAAAGAAGAGGGCGTAGACAGGATCGAACTGGAGGCCCGCTACATTGCAGGGCGGATCAGAGAGCTGATCGAGAGTCGTTTGCAGGTCTTTGACAAGGAACTGAACGGGTTCCGTCCGGTCCGCTATTCCGACATCGTGATCCTTCTGAGAGTTACGAAGGGAGCGGATGAAAAATTCTGCTCCGTGATCGGCGGATCCGGGATCCCGATCCATGCTTCTTCGACTACGGGATATTTCAGCGCGAACGAGATCGTCTGGCTGCTCTCCTTTTTGCAGGTGATCGACAATCCTTTGCAGGATATCCCCCTGGCGTCTGCGCTGCTTTCACCGATCGGCGGCTTTACGAACGAGGAGCTGGCGATCATCCGCTCACGAGACAGGAAAACCACGCTTTATCAGTCATTAAAGGAATTCTGTGAAAATTCGACCGATCAGGTCAACACACCTGTTATTGAAAAATGCCGTGTTTTTTTGCTGGAACTGCAATCCTTCCGGGAGAAGACTGCTTATACCAGCGTCTACGAGATCTTAAGAGAGATCGTGGACGGGGATTACGGACGCAGGATCCTGTCCATGACGGGCGGACAAAAGCGGTACGCGAACCTGAACATGCTTTTAAACCATGCGCTGGAATTCGAGAAGACCAACTACCGCGGACTCTTTCAGTTCATCCGCTATGTGGAGTTCCTGAAAAAGAACGAGATCGATTACGGAGAAGCCAATCTTCTGAGTGAACGGGACGATACGGTGCGGCTGATGAGCATTCATAAGAGCAAGGGTCTGGAATTTCCGGTCGTTTTTCTTGCCATGATGCATAAAGGAATGAACTTTCAGGATGCAAGGGCGTCTTTGGTGCTGGATTCGGATCTCGGGATCGGTGTCTTTGATGTGGATCTTGAGAAAAGGACAAGAATGCAGACCATTGCCAGAAGCGTGATCGGGAAAAAGATCCAAAGGGACTGTCTGGCAGAAGAGATCAGGATCTTCTACGTGGCAATGACGAGGGCAAGAGAAAAACTGATCATGACCGGAATTGCGGAGGATGAGAACGCTGTGCTCGGCAACTGCTTCAGCACGCTTCGTGCATCCTCTATGCGGGATCTGCTTGCATCCGCATTGGGCGAGGACGGTTTCTTTTCCAATATCCGTGTAAGTTCGGCAAGCGTGACCGGTCTTTTGATGGATGGCATGAAAAGAGAGATCAGCATGGAAGAAGCGCAGCTTGCACTCAAAGAGAGACTTCGCTCGAAAAAAGAGATCGTGCCTGATCCGATGCTGGAAGAGAGACTCCGTTTTGTCTACCCCGCGGATCCGAATGATCATTATGGAAAGATCTCCGTAACGGAACTGAAAAAGAGAAGCATGCAGATCGCATCGGCAGAAGAATATGAAGACGGGGAAAAACTGCCCGGCCACGAAACGGAGGATACGGAACTCATCCCGGCATTTATGGGAGAAAATGCCCCGGTGATCTCGGCGGCCGGTCATGGAACAGCGTTTCACAGGATCCTTGAAATCTGGGATTATTCTCTTGCGCCCAAACCGGAGAGTGTCAGGGCCTTTTTAGAACAGGCCGCAAAAAACAGACGGGTCGAAGAGGACTATCTGAAAGCGGTCCGCGAGGAAGAGATCCTGGACTTTCTGAAAACGGATCTTGCCCGCAGGATGCAGGAAGCGTTCAACAGGAAAGAACTTTACCGGGAACAGCCGTTTGTGATCCGGGATGAGAATGAACTGTTGGTGCAGGGGATCATCGATGCCTATTTTATCGAAAACGGAAAGATCGTTCTGGTAGACTACAAAACAGACAGGGTATCATCCGGAAAAGTCCTTACGGAGCGTTACCGGGTACAGCTGGATTATTATGAAAAAGCGCTTGCAAGACTGAGCGGCTTGCCGGTGAAAGAGAAGATCATCTATTCTTCCGTGCTGAAAAAGACGGTCCTGCTTTAAACTGCGGCGCATTCTGCGGGGAGGAAAGGGATGGTGCAAGGGCAGACTTGACCGCAGAGTGATAATGGCGGTACAATAACTATGTATGTGTTAAGGGGTATTCAATGGAAAAGATCCGTTCCAGAAGTTTCAAATACAAATTCGGCATGCCGGAAGTGTTCGCAATGATCGTTGGGACCGTATTTCTGGTCGCCATCGGTATTTTGATGCGGAATGCATCCCTGCCTTATGTATTGGAAACGGAAGCGATCGTGATCGTTGTCGTCGCCACACTGTTCGGCCCGTCGGCCGGCGGCGTGATCGCTGTGGGCGCAACGCTGGTATATATCGCTTTTCTCCATGTGGATACGAGCTTTGTACATATCCTTGCATATATCCTCCTGTCAGCGGGGATCGGGCATTACGCAAATGATTTCGGCGTGCGGGACGGAACGTTCAACGCCGTTAAAGCGCTTGATTTTTGCGTGATCCACTTGCTGCTTGAGGGATTTGTCTGGATGTTTTTCATCCCTTTTTTCGAATTTTTGCTTTTTCGGAAAAATCTTTTTGATGCGTTGGAAAAGAGTACTTACAGTCTGATCTTTACGACCGTGACGGATGTGATCCTGGTTCCGCTCTTCTTTGCGATCAGCCGCATGATCGTCAGGAGACAGAAACGCAGCGAAAAGAGTTCCCTGTTATCATAAGGACATTCAGTGTTATGGATTACAGAAACTACAACAACAGAGACCGCAGGAGCAGCACGGGCACGAAACGGAGGGTGCAGTCCGTACAGGATGTGATTAATCCGTCCGACCGTGCAAATTATAACCGCTCTTCGAGAAACCGCAGCAGAAATCGTGCATCCGGTTACGAAACTGCCGAATTTTCCGGCGGGATCGATTCGATCGCAGGCGTTATTTTTACAGGACTGCTTTGCATCTGTCTGCTTGTGGCCATTCTCTTCCATACTTCGGGTGCCGGAAACAGAAGCGGCTATTATCCGCTGGACATCTTCACGATCAACGGTGTTTTAAATGATGCTTATGCGGGGCTTCCCGGAGCGCCCGTGGATACGGTGGCATCAGCTCCTTCCGGGACAACGCCTTCTGCAAGCACGGATCCTTCTGCCGGGGTTTCCACGCCCACGGCTGAAGTTACACCGACGGTCACAGCGACCGGCGTTACGGGCGCTGCCATGCTTTTGGACGCGGGCGGCGGCGTGGACGGTTATACGGAAGCGGAAACCTATGCGGAACTTCTGACACAGCTTGAAACGGCGCTTACATCCGGAGATGTGAATTTTATCGGAAGTAAGATCGGTTACACGGATGATTCAACCGGGAGCATTCTCGGTTTTCCCCAGTCGGTGGTCGAGCATTTTGCTTCCTTTATGGCTTCCAATGATGAGAAACGCCAGGCATTCCTGGACACGATCAAGGATGATACCAAATATGCCGGCATGAACGGAACGGCGCATATCGTGAATCTTCCCATGATCCGATACAAAGTCACATCGGATTATGATGAAACCACCTTCAGTTTTTCGGGCTTTTCGGAACAGACGATCAACGCGAATCAGGAAGCGACCGTGTCTCCGATGCTGCCGTGCATGTACACGGTAACGGCGACCTGTCCGTCCTGGGAGCAGCCGATCGAGGGCCAGCTGGAGGCAACCTTTGGAGAAAATCTGGAAGTGAATTTCGGGAAAAACTGAGAAACAAATATGAAGAAGACAATCATCGTAATGCCGGTGGCCAACGAGGAAGGAAGCATCGGCGGCGTTTTGGAACAGATCTTACAACTTCCCTATGATAATCTTTATGTGTATCCGGTCATGGATGCATATTCCAAAGACGGGACCGAGCGGATCATACGTGAAATGGAGCAGAAAAGCGACAGGATCCGTTTGATCTTTCATGAAAGATCATATGGTGTGGTTTCCTGTTACCTTTACGGTTTTCAACAGGCTTTAAAGGATGGCGCAGAGCGGATCATTGAAATGGACGGCGGCGGTTCGCATCTTCCCGAAGAGATCCCGCAGTTTATCGAGAAGCTCGATGAGGGCTATGACTGCGTATGGGGTTCCCGCTATGTCAAAGGCGGAGATATCAGCAATCATCCCCTATACCGCAGGATCTTAAGTTCCGGCGGCACGATCCTTTCCAATCTGGTGCTCGGCACAAAACTCAAGGATATGACGAGCGGGTTTGAGGCTTTTCAGCGACCTGTGCTGGAAGGGCTGGATCTGGACGCGTTCTTATCCACCGGCCATATGTATCAGACGGAGATGCGTTTTTACTGCAGAAACCTGCGTACGGTCGAGGTGCCGATCCACTATGTCGGCTCCGAATCCAGCCTGAAATTCAAATCAGTCAAAGAAGCGCTTCGCATTCTTTTCCAACTGAAGAAATACGAACCAAACGTCCGCAGGCAGTAAAGCGGACGTTTTCTTTACAGTTCTCCCGTTCTTTATTTTTTTTTAATACTTCTTTTATTGACAACATCCCGGCGTAGTCTTATGATGTATTCGTTGGTTAGCACTCAAAAAGAAAGAGTGCTAACAGAATTCAGAGTCTCATTTATATGAGCGAAAATAAGGAGGCGTAGTGTTATGAAGTTAGTACCGCTTGGCGACAGAGTTGTGTTAAAGCAACTGGTGGCTGAAGAAACGACTAAATCCGGCATCGTTCTGCCCGGTCAGGGCAAAGAAAAGCCGCAGCAGGCTGAAGTGATCGCAGTAGGTCCCGGGGGCGTGATCGACGGGAAAGAAGTTAAGATGCAGGTCAGTGTCGGACAACAGGTGATCTATTCCAAATATGCAGGAACGGAAGTAAAACTGGAAGAAGATGAATACATCATCGTAAAACAGAGCGACATTCTCGCTGTAGTGGAGTAAAACGCAGAATCAGTATTGAAGAATTCGGAGGAAACAGGAAATGGCAAAAGAGATTAAATACGGCGCTGAGGCAAGAAGCGCTTTGGAAAACGGTGTCAATAAACTGGCGGATACCGTAAAAGTTACGATCGGCCCGAAGGGCAGAAATGTGGTTCTGGACAAATCCTACGGCGCACCGCTGATCACAAATGATGGTGTGACGATCGCAAAAGAGATCGAACTGGAAGATCCGTTTGAAAACATGGGCGCACAGCTGGTCAAGGAAGTAGCCACAAAGACCAATGATGTGGCCGGCGACGGCACGACAACCGCTACGGTTCTGGCACAGGCCATGATCCATGAAGGCATGAAGAACCTGGCAGCGGGCGCAAATCCGATCATCTTAAGAAAAGGTATGAAGAAGGCCACCGACGTTGCCGTACAGGCAATCTCGAAGATGGCAAAAGCAGTGGACGGTAAAAATCACATCGCAAGAGTTGCCGCGATCTCCGCAGGGGATGACGAAGTGGGCAATCTCGTTGCGGATGCGATGGAGAAAGTCAGCAAGGACGGCGTGATCACGGTCGAGGAATCCAAGACCATGATGACGGAACTTGACCTTGTGGAAGGTATGCAGTTTGACAGAGGATATATCAGCGCTTACATGGCAACGGATATGGACAAGATGGAAGCTGTTCTGGATGATCCGTATATTCTGATCACGGACAAGAAGATCTCCAATATTCAGGATATCCTGCCGCTGCTTGAGCAGATCGTGCAGTCCGGCGCAAAACTGCTGATCATCGCTGAGGACATCGAGGGTGAGGCATTAACGACACTGATCGTAAATAAACTGCGTGGCACATTCAGCGTTGTCGGCGTTAAGGCTCCCGGATACGGCGACAGAAGAAAAGCAATGCTGGAAGATATCGCGATCTTAACAGGCGGCCAGGTCATCTCCGATGAACTGGGCCTGGATCTGAAGGAAGCGACCATGGAACAGCTCGGACGCGCGAAATCCGTAAAAGTACAGAAAGATACGACCGTGATCGTAGACGGAGAAGGCGAAAAGAGCGCGATCGAAGCAAGGATCAACCAGATCAAGAATCAGATCGAGGAAACCACATCCGATTTTGATAAAGAAAAACTGCAGGAGAGACTTGCAAAACTGTCCGGCGGTGTTGCAGTGATCAGAGTCGGCGCGGCTACCGAGACCGAAATGAAAGAAGCAAAACTCCGTATGGAAGATGCGCTTGCAGCAACCAGAGCAGCCGTAGAGGAAGGCATCATTGCAGGCGGCGGTTCCGCATATATCCATGCGATGAAGGATGTTGAGAAACTGGCCGAGACTCTGGAAGGCGATGAGAAGACCGGCGCAAACGTGATTTTAAAGGCACTCGAGTCCCCGATGTACAACATCGTTGCAAACGCAGGACTGGAAGGCCCTGTGATCATCAATAAGGTCTATGAATCCGAGATCGGCATCGGCTTCAATGCCCTGACCGAGAAATATGTGGATATGGTGGAAGACGGGATCCTGGATCCTGCAAAGGTTACAAGATCCGCGCTGCAGAATGCAACCAGCGTAGCATCCACACTGCTTACAACCGAATCGGTAGTAGCAAACATCAAAGAAGAAACACCTGCCATGCCTGCCGGCGCCGGCATGGGCGGTATGATGTAGCAAGTGCCGGGGGCACTTGCGTACTTGACACGATTTCGCAGAAATCGTGTCAGGAGCGACGTAGTCGCGACGTGTATTTGCCGCAATCTTTGATTGCGGCAGGAGCGGCGAAGCCGCGACGTGAATTTGCCGCAATCTCGCAGAAAGTCCGGATCCGGGAGGATCCGGACTTTTTTGTGTGCCTAAGCTGATTCAATGTGAAGCTGAAAGGAAGACCGGATGAGAGCAGATGCGAAGCCGGGTGCCGGCTCGATAAAGGGGCCTGCTCGCTGTTGCGTGGGATACGTGGCTATGGTAAAATTACAGTATGTATGATACCTTCCTGCAACAACTGATACAGATCAATATGCTTCCGCTCTGTCTCATCCTTTTTCTGGTCCTGTTTCTTCGTTTTAACGACCGTTATGAGCATGAGCTGACCGTGGAATTCTATCCGATCCTGGTTTTTATTCTGGGGCTGATCCTTGTGGATAATCTGGATTATTACTCCTATGATGTCAGAAATAACGGGCTTTTGCATGTTCTGATCGCGGTAATCGGCTACAACTTAAGGATCACGATCCTGCTGTCGTTGATCCAGGTCATGCTGAAAAACACGGGGCCCGGACCGATCAAGAAAAGCGGCCTGATCCGGAAGCGGATCATTCTCTTTGCCCCCGCGATCCTCAATCTGTTCATCACGAGTCTTGCGCTGTTTACACACCTTGTGTTCTGGTATGATGACAACGGCCTGATCGTCAGAGGACCATTTGCCTACACACCGCACTTTGTTGCGCTTTATTATGCGGTTCTTGTATTCGCATTTTCGTTTTATATCCGGAAACATTTCGGTAAGACCAACGAAGCGATCATCATCGGTCTGATGACGGTTTTGAGCATGCTGGGAACTTATGTTGAGATGCAGTTCTCATTAAGAGGGATCCTGATCGGCATCCTGGCCATGGCCATCACATTTTACTATCTGTGCCTGCATATCGAATATTTCAAATATGACATTCTGACCGGTGCCCTGAACCGGACCAGTTTTCTGGCCGACAGACAGAAGTTTGCCGCTAAGGGAGGCGGCATGATCATCATGATCGACCTGAACGATCTGAAGAAGATCAATGACGAGAAAGGCCATGCGGAGGGCGATCTGGCCCTGAAGAGCATTGTGAATACGATCAACCACTGCATCGGATTCCAGAATATCCTGTACCGTGTCGGCGGGGATGAATTTGTGCTGCTCTGCAAAAACATGGAGGAAGAGGGGGCAAAAGAACTGATTGGATTGATCTCGGAACAACTGAGCAAGACCGAGTATTCCTGCGCCATGGGCTATGCATCCTGGGACGGTGTCACAAAGTTTGAGGAGGCATATGAACGGGCGGATACATACATGTATGTGAACAAACGTGAGCAGAAAGAGGCCGTAAAGACCGTAAAGACCATAAAAACTGCGAACGATGATGCCTATGTGGTAAAGACCACTACGAAAAAACGGAATAAATCCGGGGAAAAGACCGCAAAAGCAGAAAAAAAGCAAGAAGAAACCCAAAAACCGGAAGAAACCGGGAAGACTGAAGAAACTAAGAAAGCAGAAGGTACAAAGGAAGAAGATGGGACAACCAAAAAACCGGAATAAGAAAAATACGGCATGGCTCTGGATCGTCCTGCACCTGATGCTTGCCGTCTATGCACTCAGCACGGTCTTTTCAAAATTCGCTGCACAGGAAGAACATTTGACGTTTCGGTTCTTCCTTTTTTACGGTCTGGTCATTCTGCTGCTCGGACTTTACGCGATCGGCTGGCAGCAGATCATCAAGCGGCTGCCGCTTACCGTGGCTTACGCCAATAAGGCCGTCAGCGTGATCTGGGGCTGCATATACGGAATGATCTTCTTCAAAGAGAAATTAAATACAGGAAAGATCATAGGCGGCCTGCTTGTCGTCGCAGGAGTTGTTTTGTTTGCTTTATCGGACACTTACGAGAAAACGACCGGATCGGTCAACGACAAAACAGACGATAAAATAGCAGATGATATTGATAAAACGGAAGGGGAGGGTGTGTGACATGCTGAAATTTGCACTTATCCTTGTGATCGGCACCTTCGTCAGCTCCGTGTCGCAGGTCATGCTGAAAAAAGCAGCCATGAAAGAATATGCGAATGTGATCCGGGAGTATCTGAACCCCCTGGTGATCTTTGCATATGTTTTGTTTTTTGTATCGACACTTGCCAGCATTCTGGCCTATAAAGGCATTCCGCTGTCTATGGGACCCGTGCTGGAGGGCAGCGCCTATATTTTTGTGACCGTTTTTGGCGTCACCATTTTTAAAGAGAAGCTGAATACAAAAAAGGTGATCGCGCTGTTGCTCATTCTTGCCGGGATCGTCATCTATTCTCTGTTTGGAGAATAGGCCGGAGGCTGCAGAGTTCTGTTATTTTTCTTCGTTGTCTTTTGAATCGGACACTTCATCAATGATGAAGGGCGGGCGATTCCTGGAAGCATCCAGCGCACGCCAGACATATTCCCCCAAGATCCCCAGCATCATTAAGATCAGTCCCGTGGAAAGCAGGATCAGGCAGATCAGCGTTGACCAGCCCCTTAAAGGCGTAGCGGCCACGAAGTATTCGATCACGACCTCGATGATCCATAAGAACGAAAGGACTGCAAACACAAAGCCGATCCCGGACATGAACCGGATCGGGAAATAGGAAAAACTCATCATGGAATCCAGCACCAGCTTGATCTTCTTGGACAGTGTCCATCTGGACTTTCCGACTTCGCGGTCTTTGCGGTGAAAATAGATCTTTTCGGATTTGAAGCCCACCCAGAGAACCTGCAGTGTCAGTGCGGAATTCTTTTCGTCCAGCATCTCCAGCACTTTGATCACCTGTTTGTCCAGCAGATAGCAGTCAAATCCGCCCTTTGGCATGTTCTTGTCAATGAACCTCCTGACGATCGCATAATACAGATTGGCAAAGAGTTTCTTGATCGCGGAATCGTCCCGCTCTTCCCGGACGGCGATCACAACCTTGTTGCCGCGTTTCCAGCTTTCATACATCTCAAGGATCAGCGAGGAGTCTTCCTGCAGATCCGCCTGCTTTGTAACGGCACAGTCGCCGGTGCACTGGGACAAGCCCGCCAGGATCGCGGAATGTTCGCCGAAATTACGGGAAAGTTTCACCAGTTTGACATTGGAAGGATCCAGACGCTGGATCTGCTGCATGACGTCGTAGGAGTCGTCTCCCGACCCGTCATCGACCATGACGATCTCATAATCGCCGAGCCGGTCCAGTATCTTTTCCCGCATGTCCTCATATAACATCATCAGTGTGTCTGCGTTATAGTACACAGGGATGACGATCGATATCTTGCTCATGATGCCTCCTGAACGATCGTTCTGTCGCATTTCGCATAGGAAAACGCGGCGAACGCATTTACAACAGTATAGCAAATATTTCGTGATTGTGGTACTATGAACTGGATAGTTTGTAAAAATGAAAGGAAACCGGTTATGGTACCTGTAAATGAATTGATCCGCGGCTTTAAACTCTACCAGCAGGAATATGAGGAGGCCGCGTTAAGAGTCCTTAGGAGCGGCTGGTATGTGCTCGGACATGAAGTTGAGGATTTTGAGAAGGAATTTGCAGCCTCTCTCGGAGAGGAATGCTACTGCGCGGGCGTAGCCAACGGACTGGATGCGATCATGCTCGGTCTCATGGCAGCAGGCATCGGAGCGGGTGATGAAGTCATCGTGCAGGCAAACGGCTATATCGCAACGATGCTTGGTGTGATGCAGTGCGGCGCGGATCCCGTTTTTGTGGAACCGGATGCATATTACCAGCTGGATGCGGACAAGATCGAAGCGGCCATCACGCCGAAGACCAAGGCCGTTCTGGTTACCCACCTTTACGGGCAGGCGACCCGCATGGACGCGATTTTGGATGTATGCAAACGAAACGGTCTCAGGCTGTTTGAAGACTGCGCACAGTCCCATTATGCACCGTATAAGGGCAAAAACACGGGGCTTTTCGGTGATGCTTCCTTCTTCAGTTTCTATCCGACCAAGAACCTGGGCGGATTCGGAGACGGAGGCGGCGTGATCTCCAAGGACCCGGAACTCATCAGTCGTGTGAAAACACTGCGCAATTACGGTTCCGACAGGCGTTACCACAATATCGCCATCGGATTTAACATGCGTCTCGACGAGATCCAGGCAGCCCTGCTCCGCGTCAAGGTGCGCCATATGCCGGAGCTTCTTGCAAACAGGGATCATATCGCGCAGAGGTATCTCGCGGGGATCCGGAATCCGAAGGTGGAACTTCCCCTGACGGACAAGGACTGCAAGCACACCTGGTATCAGTTCATCATCCGTGTGGACGATCAGGACAAGTTCCGTAAATTCCTCGAGGAAAAAGGCGTCAAGACGGATATTTCCTGGAAGGTTCCGCCGTATCTGCAACCCTGTATGGTGGAAAAATACGGCTACAAGCGCGGTGATTTTCCCATTACGGAAGAACTCTGTGACCATATCGTGACACTTCCGATGATGGATTTCATGGAAGAAGAGGAGATCGATCAGGTCATTGAAGGAGTAAACGCGTATGAAAGTTAAGGGATGTCAGTGGGTCGATGCAAGGCTTGTTTCGGAGAGCGACGGGCAGCTCTGGGTTGCCGAAGAGAAAAACTTCGTGCCCTTTACGATCCGCCGCGTGTTCTGCGTGATGAATGTCGCTGAGGGAAGATCAAGAGGCGACCATGCGACGAAGAAGACGAAACTGATCCTCTTCCCGATCTGCGGCAGCTGTGATGTGGTCGTGAACGATGGGGAAAATCAGGAATCTTTTCATATGGATGACCCTACAAAAGGGCTCTGCATCGATGCAATGATCTGGCGGAGCATGCAGAATTTCACACCGGACTGTATCATGATGGCACTCTGCGACCGGCCTTTCGCGCCGGGAGAGGAGACCTATGATGATTTTGAGGAGTATCTGGCGGCGTTAAAATGAGTATCACGATCAACAATATTCTCGAAGAAAAAACCCAAAACGCGAAACATACCCCAGAGGAACTGGATGCGTGGTTTCGGACCGTCAACAAAACAGCGGACGTTCATCTGAACAGGATCCCGCTGTCCGCATGCCACCCCTGGTTCTATGATGAGATGTCGGGGCTGATCCGGAATACGGATAATTCTTTTTTCCAGATCGGCGGTATCAGGCTTACCGAGAATGACGGGACCAGAAAGGAACAGCCCATCATCATTCAGGATGAGATCGGCTTTCTTGGTATTATCTGCACCAAGATCGACGGGGTATGGCATTATCTGATGCAGGCCAAGATAGAGCCCGGAAATGTCAACGTGGTGCAGCTTTCCCCGACGATCCAGGCGACCAAGAGTAATTTTGAGCAAAAGCACGGCGGAAAGAGACCGCAGTTTCTGGAATATTTTCTGGATATGGAACCGGACCACATTCTGGTCGACCAGATCCAGTCGGAGCAGTCTTCCAGATTTTTATGCAAGAGAAACCGGAATGTCCTTCTGATGGTCGATCATGAGCTCGAAGAAACGGATAATCACCGCTGGATGACCTTAAGACAGATCAAGGAATGGATGCACAGGGACAATCTGATCAACATGGATACGAGAACGGTCCTGTCCTGTATTCCTTACGTGCTTCTCGGAGAAGAGGGCGATGTCCCGTTTTCCAACAGTTCCTATTTTGAGAAAAGCGCACAGAGCATCAACCGGAAGACGATCGTTGAGATCTACAAAGAGATGAACGATTACAAGATGTTCAAGAAGCCGGCCATCCGGCACATTTCGCTGAAGGAACTCTCGGACTGGCAGATGCTGCCGGATGAGATCTCGCATAAAGGATCCTATCCGTTCAAGGTGATCTACTGTGATGTGGAGATCAACGGCCGTGAGGTCAGACACTGGAGACAGCCGCTGATCGCGGCAAACGGCAGCGCAACCATCGGCTTGATCTGCTGTGACGATAACGGTATTTTAAAGTTTCTGGTCAGGCCCAGAGCGGAGATCGGGTGCCTGGATGCGATCGAACTGGGACCGACGATCCAGCAGGAGGCCGGAACGGAGCCGGTAGAAGATGCCGTGACATCGCTGTTTTATGAGAAACTGAAAAAACAGGAAGGCATCCTAGCCGACATCATGCTTTCGGAAGAAGGCGGACGTTTCTATCAGGAGCAGAACAGGAACATCATCATCCAGGTGGACCGCAAAGAACTCGGGCGGCTTCCGAAAGGCTATGTTTTAAGTGACTACGGAACCCTGAACCTTTTGACGCAGATCAACAACTGTGTGAACATCCAGCTCCGGAACCTGCTGTCGCTGCTTGAGATTTAGAGCGAGCCGAAATCAGCGTTCGTGGAACCATCGTTCACAGTCAAATATTGCATCAAAACGAGAAATCACGGAAAGGAGATGGCATGCTTCGAATCGGTGTAATGGGGACCGCAAATATCGCAAAAACAAGGATGATCCCCACGATCCTGTCATTGGCAGGCCTGGAATATGCGGGTGTAGCCCGTGCAAGTGAAGAAGAGTGGAATGCGCCGGATTCAGGTCCGGTTGCTGTTGCATACAGTGATGCTGCAGCCAAAAATCAGGAACTTGCCGCATCTTTCCAGGAATCCTTCGGCGGTGAGGTCTTTGAAGGCTACATGGAAATGCTTGAGCGGGATGATATCGACATCGTCTATATGCCCTTGCCGCCTTCCCTGCATTTTCAGTGGGGCATGGAGGCACTGAAGCATCACAAACACCTTTTGATGGAAAAGCCTTTCACGCTGTCGGCCAACGACACGAAAACCCTGCTTGATACGGCAGAGCGGGAAGGGCTTGCTGTGATCGAGAATTACGGTTTCATGTATCATACACAGTTTCTGAAGATCAAAGAACTGCTGGATGCCGGAAAGATCGGGGAGCTTCGTCTGATCCGCACGGCTTTCGGTTTTCCGCATCGTGCGCAGAACGATTTCAGATACAGCAGGCATTTCGGCGGCGGTGCGCTCTATGACTGCGGGGGCTATACCCTGAAGCTGGCATCTTCATTTCTGGAAGATCCGCTTTCGCTTCTTGCGCCGAACTTAACGGTTACACCCGGCCATGAGGTGGATATCTGCGGATCTGCGACGCTTTGCGACAGGAACAGGACCGTGCAGCTTGCATTCGGCATGGATCATGCCTATAAATGCGAACTGGAATTGTGGGGCAGTACGGGAACATTGCTTTCGCAAAGGATCTATACGGCGCCGGGCGACCTTGCCGTGACGCTTGTCATCAAAAGCAATGCCGGCGAGGAAAAGATCACCGTAGAACCCTGCAATCAGTTTGGTGAGATCGTCAAACAGCTTTTGATCGCGATAAGAGATCCGAAACGGGCCGCATCCCTTCGGGAAGAGATCTTAAGGCAGGCAGAACTTGTGGATGCATTTGCCGAAAGCTGCCTGAAAGGATGACGGGATGGACGGTAGGAAAGAACTGAAATTTCTGCTGGATTCCCGCATGCTTTTTCAGATCGAAAAGCGGATCTCCTGCGCCATGAAGCGCGATCCGAACCAGAACGGGGACAGCTACAATATCCGGAGCATCTATTTTGACTCACCGGAAGATACCTGTTTTCATGAAAATCAGTCCGGCATCGATACCAGAAAGAAATACCGGATCAGGATCTACGACCACAGTGATGACCCGATCAAAGCGGAGATCAAGAGCAAATACCGGGATACGACACATAAGGAAAGCGCAAAGCTTACAAAAGAGCAGTTTTATGCCTGCATGAACGGCAGGAGTCTCCGTGAGATCCTTCCGGAAGATCCGCCAAAGCCGTTACTGGAATTTGCGCAGAAGATCATCGCGGAAGGATACCGTCCGGTCTCGATCGTGTCATACGACAGAAGCGCCTATATTTATACGCCCTGCAATGTCCGGGTGACGTTTGATAAAAATATCGCAGCGAGCGCTGATCTTGACGCCTTTTTTGAAGAAAACCTTATATCAAAGCCGGTCTGTAAACCGGGGATGCATGTACTGGAAGTCAAATATGATGAGTTTCTGCCGGATCATATTCTGACCCTGCTGAAAGCAGGTGATCTGCGCAGGACTTCATTTTCGAAATATTATCTGTCCAGGCTGACGCTTGGCGGCACAGGACCTCAGGCGTGAGCCGCCCTTCATTTTGCGCCGGGCAATCATTCAATACTTAGAAATCGGACAACGGGAGAGAAAACATGTCATTCAAAGATTTGATCAGAAACAATCTGTTACAGGGCTTTGCCGGAGACTCCCTGACATCGACGGAGATCATCCTGACCATGTGCGTGGCATTCGTGCTGGCCGTCTATCTGTTTTTCGCATACAGACTGCTGACAAAGAATGCTTTTTATTCCAAGAGTTACAACATCTCCATGGCGGCGATCTCGCTGGTGACCTGCGGCATCATCATCGCGATGCAGTCCTCGCTTGTGATCTCGCTTGGTATGGTCGGTGCGCTTTCCATCGTGCGTTTCCGTACGGCGATCAAGGAGCCGATGGATCTGCTGTTTTTGTTCTGGTCGATCGGCACGGGGATCATCTGCGGGACGGGTCTTTATAAGATCGCGATCATCGTGGCCGTGATCGTAACCATTGCCATCCTTTTGCTGAAACTGATCCCGGAGACAAGATCATCCAACATTCTTTTCATCGGCAGCAGCGATAAGGAGATCGAAAAGAAACTCGCGGATGCGCTGAAAGACAATACGGATGCGTTCCATGTAAAAAGCAGAAATATCACGGCTTCCGGGATCGATCTGGTCGTGGAAGTGAAGACAAAGACGCCCGGAGAACTGGTGAACGCCGTTGACCGTGTGCAGGGCGTGGACAGCGTTTCCCTCATCGAGCACGAAGGAGAATTTCGCGGTTGATAAAAAAGATCAAAGAACAATCGGTCCTCTATAGCATAATGACCATCGCAATCCTTGCGTTTGCGGTGTTCTTTTTGTGTAAATGCTGGATACATATTTCTACGGTGCCATATGCAGTCAATGAGTACAGGGAAGCTGCGGATGTGCAGCTGACGGAGGCGTTTTTAAAGGGTGAAATTCCGTACCGGTTGGAATCACTGGATGCTTCCGGCGAAATGCCGCCGGTATTGTACCAGTATTCTTTTTTAAACAGTGTGGTATCCGCCTTTTTTGCTCTGATCCTCGGCGGAAGAGTGGTATTGGCCCATTATATTGTCGCCACGCTTTCCATGATCGGCAGCGCCGTTCTTGCATATCACAACATCGACCGGTACAGTGGACAGACCGCTGCGCCCATGCTGGGTGCGGTTCTGACACTGTTCTGCCACTGGAGATTCGGCTATCTTTCCACTACGCCAAATTCTTTGGGCATTTTTTTAACGTTGCTGACTTTTACACTGGCAGTTTCTCCAAGGATCAAGTATAAAGCAGTCATTACTGCATTTATGTGCATCCTGCTGTTTTATACGAAACTGTATTTTATAACGATCGCCGGTGCGATCTTTATCTATGATCTTCTCCATGACAGACGGGAGGCATTCTCATTTTTGGGAATGACCATTTTGCATGGTCTTCTTTCTGTTTTGCTGATCCAGGCTTTCTGGCCGCTGTATTTTACGTACAGTCTGTTCTTTATAAACGGAACCACCGTGTGGGCGCCCGTGAGCCGGCTATTGTCTTCCTTTCCGTTCCTTTCACATTCGGAAAGCCTTCTTTTTCCGGTAGGGACTTTTGTACCGCAGATCCAGCTTTTTCAAAAAGAAATGATCCTGTTCCAAGCCGGAACAACAGCTTCAGCTTATGTTTTTGAACAGTTTCAATATATGGCAACGGTGTTCGGTCCGCTTTTTGCAGTCCTTGCCGTTGCAATTGCGACTGTTATGATCAGAAAAACGAAAAGGTGGGAGAGAATTCATTTTGCGGAAAATGACGTATTGACACTCGCTTTGGTCCAAGTGGCTGTGCAGGGGTTATGCATGCTTGTGTTGGGCCGCGGAGACGGAGCGTATCTCAGTTATTATCTGCAATTGTGGATCCCGTATGTGACGATCGCCGCACTGATCTGTTTGCAGAAATACCTGCAGTTTCCGAAGAAATATGTGAATGTGATCATTTTAGCCGCGGTTTCGTTTTTGCTGATCTATTTGGGATATAAAAAACTCCCGCTTTTTATGATGACGGAAGAGGATGTCGGGAACTGGAAACAGGCCAGGGCGCACGTCGAAACATATGGATCCGGAGATATTTATTATGACCCGGTGCTTGCATATCTTGCCATGGAGCAAGGGAAACCGGTCTATAACAACGGCCATACCGGGATCATTGGTGAAAGGATCAGGAAGATCTGGAACGATGACAGGTTTGCGCCCATAGTTTTCCCTTATGCGGGAAAGATCATTGAAAAGAATTACGCATATCAGGAGCAGATCAAAGAGAAGATCAGGGAACACTCCTATGCGCTTGTCACAACGGATGATGAACAGTTATTTGTTGACGATGAATTTCTGCGCGAAAATGGCTATATACAGATCGATGATCTGCCGCTTGCCGTCGGAAACGCCGATTATAACGTGAGATTTTGGGTTCCGAAGGAGGAATAGGATGAACTGGAAGCAGTTGATGTGTGAAAAGAGGCCTCGTGAGAGCACCGCAAGAGCTGTCAATGATCTTCGGACGGAATTTGAAAAGGATTATTTCAGGATCATTTCCAGCCCTTCTTTCAGGCGCCTGCAGGATAAGACGCAGGTTTTTCCGCTCGATCAGAGTGATTTCGTAAGGACCAGACTGACGCATTCCTTAGAGGTTTCTTCTTTTGCAAAATCACTCGGGCAGAATGTCGGCAGCAGGATCTTAAGAGAAGAGAAAGATCCTGATTTTACGCTGCAGACCCAGATGGACATCTGCGATGTGCTGCAGTGCGCAGGGCTTCTGCATGATATCGGCAACCCGCCGTTCGGGCATTTCGGGGAAAATGCGATCAGGGACTGGTTTCGCTCCAATCTGGATGTGATCGAATACGATGATAGGCCGCTTTCTGCGATCTTAAACGAACAGATGCAGGCGGATCTTAAGAATTTCGAAGGCAATACGCAGGCCCTCCGTGTGGTTTCCAAACTGCATTTTCTGATCGATGCAAACGGCATGAACTTAACCAAGGCGCTTTTGGGAACACTGATGAAGTATCCGTGCTCGTCCTTGGAGATTTCGTATAAAAAGGATGACCCGAACAGGGATGTCCGTTACAAGAAAATGGGCTATTTTTACGCGGAACGCGCCCTGTTTTCGGATGTGCAGAAAAGCACGGGAACGAACGGCGCCAGACATCCGCTCACGTTTCTTTTAGAGGCGGCGGATGACATCGCTTACACGACAGCGGACATTGAAGATGCGCAGAAAAAAGGACTTCTCGATTACGCCACACTGAATCTGCAGTTAAGGGAAGCCTGTCTTCGAAGAGACGCATCGGCCACGGTCAAGGAACTGATCGACGCTTTGGAAGAAAAATATGATGAGGCCATTGGTAAAAATCACAAAGAGCCGCAGTCTTATGCTGTCAGAAACTGGCTGGTGCTTGTGCAGAACGCGTTTCTGGATGCTGCAACCGGCAGCTTTATGGAGCATTATGAGCAGATCATGGACGGGACTTACCGCTTCGAACTGCTGTATGATACGCCGGTTTATGACCTGCTGAAAGCCATGCAGGATATCGCTTACCGGTATGCATTCCTGTGCAAGCCGATCCTGAAACTCGAGGTCAGGGCCGGGAGTATCCTGGATTTTCTGCTGAACCGCTTTATCCGGGGTTTTTTATACTATGACACGCCGCTTTGGAAAGAAAATCACACGGCTGTCGATGAGAAGATCGTGCTGCTGATGAGTGATGATTACATGGAGATCTACCGCGCTTATGCGCAGGGAGCGGATGATCCGGAACGGCTGTATCTTCGCATCCTGATGGTGACGGATTATATTTCGGGGATGACGGACGGGTTTGCGGCCCGTCTGTATGAGGAGATCCGGTAAATGCTTGGATGCAACGGGAAAGGAAACAGTAAATGAGTCGATACAGGATCACAATACTGGCTGCACTGATCCTTTCGCTGGCCGCCATCGGAGGCCTCCTTTATTGTGACAGGATCACTGCAGGCATGAAGGAAAAACCGACGCTGATGATCTCGCCGGAAGAAATGGATACGCTGCAGCATGTCCGTTTCTGCCTTCCGAAGGATGAAAATCCCACACTGACATCGGACCTTTTATCGACCGTTTTCAATGAGGACGAACTGATGCAGTATCTGATCGTGCCGAAGGATTTTCCTGCCTTTGGCGTTGTCTGCTATGCCGTGGACGATCAGGACAACCTGCTGAACCGCTATGTGATCGATTTTTCCGAAACAGGCGAGTATGCCGTTGGCTTAAGACGCCTGTATCTGAAACAGACTTCCCTCCCGGTCATGACCATAGAGATCGGACAGGATTCCGAGAGCTTTGAAAAAATGATCTCCTCCGAAAAAGGAATCGAATGCACCGGCGATTTTGCACTGTATGTGGATAAAGAGCAGGCGCATAAGAAGCACTGGATCGAGGAGGTGCACAGCAGGGATGTCAGCAGGGATACCCTCGGCTCCGTAACGATCCGCGGAAGGGGAAATTCGACCTGGGATTTTGCAGACAAGAAGTCGTTTACGCTTGTTTTTGAAAAAGCGGTCTATATGCTCGGTCTCGGGAAGCATAAAAAATGGAATCTGATCAGCAATTCCCAGGACCAGACGCTTTTGAACAATGAGGTCTTCCTCAAAATGGCGGCTGACATGGGGGTTGCGTTTGAACCAAAGTGTGAACAGGTCACGCTGTATGTGGACGGAAACTATCAGGGCGTTTACCTGCTGACCACAAAAGTGAATGTCGATAAGGACCGCGTGGACTTAAGAGGCGGGGATTTCTTTATCAACTGGGGCGGAACCGGTGCCGCGCAGCCGTTATTTTATGAGTCAGAAACCTGGCTGGATGACGGCAGCGATTATCAGGATCCGTTTGTCGATCTCATCTGGCCCGAAGAAGCCTCGGATGCTGAAAAGTCACTGGCCGCTTCCACCGTGCAGGCCTTTATTTCTTCCATCGAGGATCCCGCAGATCCTTCCTATACGGATCATATGGACCTTGACAGCATGGTGCGTTACTACTGGGCGCAGGAGATCTGCATGAATTATGATGCGGCGTTCCGCTCGACCTACTCCTATTACAAGGCAGACACCGGAAAGATCTACATGGGTCCGGTCTGGGATCTGGATCTGTGCCTTGGCTGGAATGCAGACAAATGCGGGGCGGATTTTACAGATCCTGCGGGGTGGAAACTGCGCGGCATGAGCTGGTATGTTCCGCTCTTTGCCAGAAAAGACTTTGTCGATGCGATCAGGGATGCCTACTGGAACGGCGGGGTCCGTGAGACCATGTTTGATGCGCTTGCAAGGTATGAGGAGCGGACCTTTGAAATGCGTGAGGACGGACAGCTTAATTACCGGCGTTGGAACGGTGACCGTCCGGCACTTGGGATCCGCTACGGAGAGGATTACGTCAGCCAGACAGCTGGCAGGCTGCAGTTCTTTAAGGACCGTGTATCCTGGATCGATGCCGAAATGTCAAAGGACCGGTAGCGTGGAGTTCCTGGCATGGCTATGGTATAATATGATGGTTGAAAATCATCGGATGTAGTGGGAAATATGAAGATCGTGCAGTTTATTGACAGCATGTATACGGGCGGCGCGGAGACTTCCGTCTGCAACACCGCGTTGGAGATGAAACGGCAGGGGCTAGATATCGCAGTTCTTTGTTTTTCGATCCGGCGGGGAACTGCTAATGAGAAACGGCTTGATCGCGCGGAAATTCCAACTTATTATTTGGCAGAGGAATGTCTGAAGAAGTTGCGTTTGCAAAAATGCATCCATTCCGCGATCCGCTATCTTGTCCAGATCCTGCTATCTGTGTTTATGTTTCGAGACTACATTAAACGTGAGCAACCGGATGTGCTGCATATGCATTTGGATGCGCTCTTGTTTTACCCGTTTCTTCCACGCAAAGTAAAAAGAAAGTGCGCTGCCTTCTGGACGGTGCATAGTGATCCTGATATCTTTTTAAAGATCGGATTTTTACATGTGTTCAGAAGAGTGATCCTAAGGCACAATCCGAACATGGGGATTCTTGTTCTGAACGGGGAAGGAATGGAAAAACTTTCGAGTTACAACCTTTCCAATTCTGTCGGGATCATACGCAACGGAACTGACCTGACCGCATATCGGGCCGTTGCGAAACAAAAGGCAGAAACAAGGAAGAAGCTGCATATAACGGAAACTGCGCTTGTGATCGGACATATTGGCAGATTCGGTGAGGGTGAAGCGGTCAAAAACCAGTCCTTTTTGGTAAAGATTTTTCAAAAGATCCTTTTGCAAAGACCTGATGCGTGTCTGATGCTTGTTGGCGGAGGAAAACCGTCAGAAGGATTATCCCGAATGATCGAAAAAATGAGCGCTGACGGAAAGGCCCTTGTTTTGACTGACAGGTCCGACGTTCCGTTGCTGTTGGGCGCAATGGATGTTTTTGTGCTTCCGTCTGTATATGAGGGGTTCCCAATGACGCTTATTGAGGCGCAGGCGGCCGGACTTTTTTGTGTTGTTTCAGATTCCGTTACGAGGGAGACTGCGTTAACGGATCGTGTATGCTATTTACCCCTTGAGGATGACGCCGAAAAGTGGGCTGACGCTGTCTTACATGGCGGAAATTATGAAAAGCCGGTAGGAAAACTGGAAGACTATGATATCAAAAATATAGCAGACAGACTGGTTATGCTGTATCGGGATAAATGTGCCACAGATTGACTTGTGAGTGGAGAATTGGCGGATGATGAAAGAATTGACATTTAGCAGGATCCTTGTTACGGGAGCTGCCGGTTTTATCGGCGCGAATCTTGCGGAATACCTTTTGAGAAAATGCCCGGGCATTACGGTTATCGGTGTTGACAATCTGAATGACTACTATGATGTATCTTTAAAAGAATACAGGTTGAAAAGAATTTTGGAAGCGGCTAGACAGAATCCTTCTTCAGATTGGTGTTTTGAGAAGGGTTCGATCGCAAACCAGGATTTTATCAGGAATATCTTTGAAAAGCACCAGCCCCAGATCGTTGTCAATCTGGCGGCACAGGCAGGCGTGCGGTATTCCATAGACCATCCGGATGTCTATATGGAGTCTAATATGATGGGGTTCTTTGAGATCTTGGAGGCTTGCCGTCACTCCTATGATAATGGTGATCCGGGCGTGCAGCATCTGATCTATGCTTCTTCTTCCTCTGTATACGGTAATAATCGGAAAATTCCCTATTCTACGGATGACAATGTAGATCATCCGGTTTCTTTGTACGCTGCCACAAAAAAGTCTAATGAATTACTTGCACACTGTTATTCAAAACTGTACAACATCCCGACAACCGGACTGCGTTTTTTCACGGTTTACGGACCGGCAGGCAGACCGGATATGGCGTATTTCAGTTTTGCTGACAAGCTGAGGAACGGAGAAAAGATCCGGATTTTCAACTATGGAAACTGTAAACGGGATTTCACCTATATAGATGATATTATTGAGGGTATTTTCAGAGTGATGCATGTTGCGCCGGAAAAGAAAACAGGGGAGGACGGACTTCCGATCGCGCCGTATAACCTGTATAACATCGGGAACAGTCATCCGGAGAATTTGTTGGATTTTGTTGAAATCCTGCAACAGGAGTTGGTGCGCGCTGAGGTACTGCCGGAAAGCTATGATTTTGATGCACACAAGGAACTGGTCGCAATGCAGCCGGGAGACGTTGAGGTGACCTATGCGGACACGGAGCCACTCAAAAGAGACTTCGATTTTGTTCCCCGGACGCCGCTCAGAGAAGGACTTCGAAAGTTTGCGCAATGGTATTCAGACTACTATTCAGATCACTAAAATATTTGAAAAGAGGATTGTCCATGCAAAATAACCGGATAAAAGAAAAATCAAGAAATTATTTTAATGAGCTGGCGCAGGCGGAAAATGGATATGACATTCCTGAGCCGAAAAAGTGTTATCCGTACATTATTGACGTTATTGAAAAGATTGGCGATCGGAAGAGTAAGATCCTGGATATTGGATGTGGCGAGGGTGATGTATTGCTACAGCTTTCCGAGATGGGATATACCAGCCTGTACGGGGTAGACTTGTCCGATGAGGCGGTAAAAAGAGCAAAGGAATTGAATCCGAAGATTAACTTTACTGTTGGGGATGTTGAGCAGCTCCCGTTTGATGATGAGGAATTTGATGTGATCGTTTGTTCACACAGTTTTCACCATTATCCCGACCCTGCACTTGCAATGAGTGAGATGTACAGGGCCCTACAAAGAAACGGTCGTTTGCTTCTGGTCGAGAATGATACCTTTTTTCTGAGGCGGATCTGTATTAATATCAGTCTGATGCTGCGTCATCATCCTGCAGGAGACATTCGCTGGTATTCGCGAAACAAACTTTGCAGGTTGGCAGAAAAAGCAGGTTTCTCTTATGCACACTGTGAAACGATCACGAATCGTTCTGCAATGCTCGAAGCGGTTCGGTAAATAAAGGAGTTGACACATATGGAGCATTTACATGTCATGTATGCAGCTGACGAGAACTACGCCCCGTTTCTTGGGGTATCTGTTTTTTCTCTGCTTGAAAATAATCGCGACATAGAAAAAATCACCATCTATGCGGTGCTGGACCGTGTGTCTGACGACAATAAATCCCGGCTGACCAAAATGGTGGATTCTTTCGGACGCCGGCTGGTGATCGTGAATGCTGTCGAGTTTAATAAAACATTGAAGGAACTGGGCGTCCCGAAATACAGAGGATCCTACACAACTCACTTTCGTAAATTTTTTCATTTGTTTATGGGGGATGAGGTAAAAAGGTTTTTGTATATCGATTCGGACTCAATTGTTCCCGGAAACCTGAAGCCATTGTTGGACCTGGACATGGGGGATTGTGTCGGCGCAGTGGTTTTGGATGCGCTTGCCAATAAGTATAAGTTATTACTCGGTTTCAGACCGGGAGAAACATACTTTAATGCCGGCGTTACCTTGATTGACGTTGATAACTGGAAGGCAAACCGATGTACGGAGCGCCTGATAGAACATATCACGACAAAGAGAGCCGCTTATTGTAACCCGGATCAGGATCTGTTCAATATCCTTCTTCGCGGAAAAACGATGGTAATACCATGTCAATATAATTTTGTACCGGTTCACCGCGCATATTCCGACAGGGCCTATGCCAAGAATTACGGATTTGAAAACTATTACTCCCGCGAAGATGTTGTGTATGCGCGGGAGAATCCGGCGATCATCCACGCCTACCGTTTTCTTGGGGAATTTCCCTGGCATAAAGGGAATCTGCACCCTGACACACCGCTGTTTGACGAATATCTTCGCAGATCCCCCTGGGCAGACTATGAGAAGAAGCCATCCGGTGTCGGATTTGTGTTTAGGTGCGAAAAAATGCTATATCGGATCCTGCCAAGAGACTGGTTCCTGACCATATTCCGGATCATCACAGACAGAATGACCTACCGGAAAGAAATGAAATTAAGGAAATCCTGATGCCGGTTTAGGTGAAATGAACCGGAGTATGATTACCGGAGGAAGAAATGAAAAAAATAATGGTTGTTTTTGGAACCAGACCAGAAGCCATCAAAATGTGTCCATTGGTTCTGGAATTAAAGAAAAGAAAGTGTTTCAGGACCGTTGTCTGCGTTACCGGACAGCACAGAGAAATGCTGCGGCAAGTGCTTAATGCTTTTTCGATTGAGCCGGACTATGATTTGCAGATTATGAAGAAGCAACAAACATTATTTGATGTTACAACCGGTGTATTAACAGGGATACGGAGTGTTCTTGAGACGGAGAAGCCGGAAGTTGTTTTGGTCCACGGAGATACGAGTACTGCTTTTGTATCATCGCTGGCGGCATTCTATATGAACATTCCTGTTGGACATGTCGAAGCTGGATTAAGGACATACGATCTTCAGGCACCTTACCCCGAAGAATTCAACCGTCAAGCCATCGATCTGGTTTCCGAGTACTATTTTGCGCCGACAGAAACGGCGAAGCAGAATCTGATTGCTGAACAAAAGGATGCCGCTAAGATTTTTGTGACGGGAAATACCGTAATCGATGCGTTGAAAACAACTGTCAGAGATGATTATCAAAATCAGCATCTGGATTGGGCATGCGATTCAAAACTGATTCTTTTGACGGCGCACAGAAGAGAAAATCTGGGCGAGCCGATGAGAAACATGTTTAGAGCGATCAAACGCGTCTGTGATGAGCATATAGATGTCAAAGTCCTTTACCCTATCCATATGAATCCTTATGTCCGTAGGATTGCGGACGAGGAATTGAGGAATTGCGACAGGATCAGGCTGATAGAACCTTTGGATGTCCTTGATTTTCACAATTTCATGGCCAAATGCTATTTTGTTCTTACAGACAGCGGAGGTATACAGGAAGAAGCCCCGGCGTTAGGAAAACCCGTGCTCGTGATGAGAGACACGACAGAGCGGCCGGAGGGGGTTGAAGCAGGAACACTGAAGCTGGTTGGAACAAGGGAAGAGAACGTTTATAAGGCTTTCAAAAAACTACTTGAGAATGATCACGAGTATGATAAAATGAGTAAAGCCGTGAATCCGTACGGAGATGGCACTGCATCTATACAGATTGCAGACATTCTGGAAAAATCACACGAGACAAAGACGGAGAAAACATGAAGATCAATGTAATTGGATTGGGATACATCGGGTTGCCGACTGCACTCAGCATGGCGGCAAACGGATTAAATGTCATCGGAACAGATTTAAAGCAGGATATTCTGGATACGATCAAAAAGGGTAAGATGACATTTCAAGAGAAGGGGATGGATGAACTGCTGTCAAAAGCAAGGGAGTCCGGTAACCTGTCATTAAGCGATAGGTGTGTGGAAGCTGATGTCTATATCATTTCCGTTCCCACACCGTATATTAAGATCAGCAAGAAAATTGATTCCAAATATGTGGAGAAAGCGGTCCGGGATGTTTTATCCATCTGCCCGGACGGATCCGTGATCGCAATTGAGTCAACCGTTTCTCCGGGAACGATCGATGATGTGGTCAGACCTGTTTTGGAAGAGAATGAAAATGAATCCGGAAAAAAAATCCATATTGCGCACGTGCCGGAGAGAATCATTCCGGGGAATATGCTTTATGAACTCAGAAACAACAGCCGGACTATAGGCGTTGATGATCCTTCGGTCGGAGAAATGTTGAAGGAAGTATACGGTTCTTTCTGCATGGGTCAGATGATCGTTACAGATATCAAGACAGCAGAGATGACGAAGGTTATAGAAAATACTTATCGTGATATCAACATCGCGTTTGCAAATGAACTGGCAAAGATCTGCAGACGGGACAATATGGATGTTTACGAGGTGATCCGAGTTGCCAATATGCATCCGCGTGTAAACATTCTGTCTCCGGGCCCGGGTGTAGGCGGGCACTGCATTTCCGTAGATCCGTGGTTTCTGGTTGGTGATTACCCGGATATCGTGAATATTATCCGCCATGCACGATTGGTAAATGATGAGCAGCCAAGATATGTTTTGGAACGGATCAGCGAGATCATGCAGGAGAATTCCATCCAAAAGATTGAGGAAGTTGGTCTTTACGGAATGACCTATAAAGAAAATGTTGATGACACCAGAGAATCTCCGACACTGCAGTTATTGGACTATATGAAACAATACGCCGCCAAGGGGATAAAAGTTTACGATCCGTATATCACATACAACATGGTGCCGGATCAGTATCAGAATTTCGACAGTTTTCTGAACGATGTAAAAATGATTGTGGTCATGGTGGCCCATGATCATATCATCAATAACTGTGCGTCATTGAAAGGCAAAGTTGTTTTTGATACCAGAAACTGCCTTCATGATATAGAAACATACAAATTGTAGAAGCCTGATGCTCGGATGAGGATAATGATATGAAGACCATCAGTTTCATGATCCCAACCTATAATGAAGTCGAGAATGCGGCTGCCATGAGCAAAGCCGTTATTGAAGAGGTTCAGAAGAACCTTCCCGGCTACGACTATGAGATCGTGTTTATCGATAACTGCTCCACGGATGGCACGCGTGACGTGATCCGAAAGCTTTGCGAAGAGGATCCGAAGATCAAAGCCATCTTGAACGTGACCAATTTCGGCCAGTTCAATTCCCCTTTTTACGGGATCTGCCAGACAACGGGAGACTGCACGATCTGTATTGCGGCTGATTTTCAGGAACCTGTGAGCCTGATCCCGACGCTGGTGCACAAGTGGGAAGAAGGACATAAGGTGGTACTCGGCATCAAGTCGACCAGCAAGGAAAACGGCCTGATCTATTTCTTGAGGAGCTGTTATTACAAGATCATCCGCAATATGTCTTCCGTGAAGATGATCGAGCATTTTAGCGGATACGGCCTGTATGACAGGACATTTGTTGCGCTTCTTCGGGAACTCGATGATCCGATCCCGTTTCTTAGAGGGATCGTTGCCGAGTACGGGGAAGGCTTCAACATGACGGAAGTGGAATTCACGCAGGAAAAGCGCCGCGCGGGCAAAAGCTCCAACAATTTCTACAGCCTGTACGATGCAGCCATGCTGAGTTTTACCAGTTATACCAAGGTCGGCTTAAGACTGGCCACGCTGATCGGTTTTATCGCGGGCGTGCTCAGCTTTATCGTTGCCATCGTCTATCTGGTGTTGAAATTGGTGTATTGGGATACGTTTTCCGCAGGCTATGCGCCGATGGCGATCGGCGTCTTTATGCTCGGATCGCTGCAGCTGTTCTTTATCGGTTTTCTCGGGGAATATGTGCTGAACATCAATACCCGTGTGATCAGAAGACCGGTTGTGGTGGAAGAGGAGCGGATCAATTTTAAGGAACCGAAAGAGTAACGGATATGGTACAGAGAACGATCATTGATTATGTAAAAGATGCGGCTAAGACCTGCCCGGATAAATGCGCGTATTTCGACGAATCCGTGCGCCTGACCTACGGAAGGCTTGATACGATTGCAAGAAGCATCGCGAGCAGACTGATCGCGACACTGAATGTTACAAACCGCCCGGTGGCGGTCTATATGGAAAAATCACCCATGGCGGTTGCCGCTTTCTTCGGGACGGCATATTCCGGGAATTTCTATTCTCCCATTGATACGGGCATGCCGGATTACCGCCTGAAACTGGTCATGGAAAACTTAAAACCGGTCGGGATCATTACGGATGCCTCGCATTATGATGTGGCAAGAACTTACTGCGCGCACGTTTTCCTGATCGAAGAATTCGGGGATGAAGAGATCAACGACGAGGCGATCGAGGAACGGCTTTCAAAGGCGCTGGATACCGATCCGCTTTATGTTCTGTACACATCGGGATCCACCGGCGTTCCAAAGGGCGTTGTTGTGTCCCATGCGTCTCTCATCGACTATATCGACGAATTCTGTGCTGCCGTTCCCATCAAAGAGGACGATATCGTTGCCAATCAGGCGCCGTTCTATTTTGATGCGTCCCTGATCGATATCTACTGCACGCTGCATGAAAAGGCTACGATGGGGATCGTGCCGCTGCCTTTCTTTTCCGTACCGTTAAAGATCCTGCAGTACCTCTGTGACCATAAGATCACCTTCATCCGCTGGGTTCCCTCGGCATTAAAGATGATCTCGACTTTCAAGGGGTTTTCGACCATGAAGCCGTCGTCATTAAGGACCGTAGTATTCGGCGCCGAGGCGATGCCGGTCAAATGTTATAATTACTGGTATGAAAATCTGAAGGATCAGGCAACTTTTATCCAGATCTACGGGCCCACCGAGATCACGGGCGTCTGCACCTATTATGTCTGCGACAGGACTTACGGGGAAGACGAGACGATCCCGATCGGGAAAGCTTTTCACAATACTTCCGTATTCCTTCTGGACGAAGACAACAAACTGGTCCGCAGAAAAGATGTGGCCGGGGAAATCTGCGTGAAGGGGACCTGCCTGGCTTTGGGCTATTTTAATGCGCCGGATAAGACCGCGGAGGTTTTTGTACAGAATCCGCTGAATCCCTATTATCCGGAACGGATCTACCGCACGGGCGATCTGGCCAGATATGACGCTGAAGGCAACCTGGTCTTCATCAGCCGCAAGGATTACCAGATCAAGCATATGGGGCATCGGATCGAGCTTGGCGAGATCGAAGCCTGTGCCTCCATCCTGCCGGGGATCCGCAGCGCTTACTGCGTGCACGACAAGAGCAAAGACAAGATCATCATGTTTTATGAATCCGATACCGTCGATGACAAGGTGCTTACCGAGGAACTGAAGAAGCGTCTGGTCAGATATATGGTGCCCAATGAGGTCAGAAAACTGGAACAGATGCCGATGCTTAAGAACGGCAAAGTAGACAGAATGAAACTGAAGGAGATGTAAGATGGACGAATTGAGAGAGATCCTGGAGGGGATCCATCCGGAAGTGGATTATGACACGGAAACCGGCCTGATCGACAAGAGGATCTTTGATTCTTTTGATGTGATCACACTGGTCGGTGAGCTGGTGGATACCTTTGATGTGGAGATCACTGCCGAACAGATGATCCCGGAAAACTTTAATTCCATGGAAGCGATCCGGAACCTGATCGAAAGGCTTTCTGACGAATAATGTCACTGATATCTGTTGAATTTCTGTTTTTCTGTGCTTTTGTCCTTTTGCTGTATTACCTTGTGAAAGACAGATACCGCTGGATCGTGCTTCTCCTGTCCAGTCTGGTATTTTATTGCCTTGCGGGACCAAAGTATGTGCTCTATCTGTTGTTCAGCGCGACATCCGTCTATACGGGGGCGCGTCTGATCGATCGGATGAACGATACGAGGGATGCGTACCTTTCGGAGCATAAGGACGGCCTGAACAGAGAGGAAAAGAAAGCTTATAAGGCATCGGTCAAAAAGAAGCAGAAGCGGATCCTGTTTTTGTGTGTTCTGGCTAATGTGCTGGTATTGTTTACACTCAAATACCTTGACTTCGGGATCGCTTACTTTAACTATTACAGGCTGCTGATTACCGGCAATACCAACCTGGTCCCGCAGCCGGGACTGATCCTGCCGCTCGGGATCTCGTTCTATACATTCCAGAGTCTCGGTTATGTCATCGATGTGTATTACGGCAAGGTAAAGAGCGAACGGAATTATTTCCGCTTTCTGCTCTTTATCAGCTTTTTCCCGCAGGTCGTGCAGGGACCGATCTCCAGATTTTCAGCCCTTCAGCAGGAACTGTTTAGCGAAAAGCGCTTTGAGATGGAACGGATCACCTCGGGGCTGTATCGGATCTTATGGGGGCTTTTCAAGAAACTGATCATTGCGGACAGGCTGTCTTCTTATGTCGCAAGATCCGCTGCGTTCCGTATGGATTATAAAGGCCCTTACCTGCTGCTATGCATCTTTTTCTATGCATTTCAGATCTACGGTGATTTTTCCGGCGGCATCGATGTTGCGATCGGTGTGGCGGAGCTTTTCGGGATCAGACTTACCGAAAACTTCGAGCGGCCGTTCTTTTCCAAGAGCATCGCGGAATACTGGAGAAGATGGCATATCACGCTGGGTACCTGGTTCCGGGATTATATCTTCTATCCGCTGTCCGTGAACAAGGGGATCTTAAACCTTGGCAAGTGGTGCAAAAAGCACCTGGGAGAAGCAGTCGGGAAGCGGGTTCCGGTTTATCTGCCGATGATCGCCGTCTGGGCGCTGACAGGCATGTGGCACGGCTCCGAGAGCAAATTCATTGTCTGGGGACTGTTAAACTGTACATTTCTGATCCTGGGGACCGAATTCGAGCCGCTGTCCAAACGGATCATGGAGAAACTGTCCCTGCGTGAGGATATGCTCATCGTCAAACTCTACCGGATCTTTAAGACCTTCTGGCTGATGGCCTTCCTGCGTGTCTTCGACTTTGTGAAGACCCCGAAAGACGGTTTTTATCTGATGGCGGATGTGTTCAAGAGGTGGGACAGCTTTGATCTGAACGAGATTTATACGACACTGCTTTTGCCAAAGGAAGAACTGATCGTTGCATTGATCGCGATCGCGGTCCTGGCGGCGGTTTCCACGATTCAGAGAAAAGGCTCCATCCGTGCAAAGATCCTTACAAAAAACGCATGGATCCAGTATGCAGGGCTGATCGGGCTGGCTGCGGTTGTTCTGATCTTTGGCAGTTACGGACTCGGGTATGATGCGCAAAGCTTCATATACATGAAATTTTAAACGATGCAAAAGAAGAGCAGAAAAGCAAAACTGATCGCAAGAGGGTTTCTGATGGGCGCGCTGACACTGTTTTTGTTCTTAAGTGTCAACCTGCTGTTCATGCCCAAATATATCGAGGAAAACAAGGACGGACGGATCACGGAGGAATTCTACCGTGAAAAAATGAATTCCGACGTTCTCTTTGTCGGTTCTTCGACGGTTTTTTCGGCGATCAATCCGATCGTTTTATGGGAGGAATACGGGATCACGTCCTTTGACCGCGCCAATGCCTCACAGACCGCCTGGATCTCCTATTTCATGATCAAGGACGCGGTCGAGGTTTCGGACCCGGAAATGGTGGTTCTGGACCTGTCCTTCTTCCGCTATGAGGACGATTATGTGGAAGAGGCGGCAAACCGCAAGGCGATCGATGGGATGAGACCTTCGAAGACCAAGTTCCAGTGCATTCAGGCAGCAAGATCTCCCGATGAGACTTACATGGACTATGTGTTTCCGATCGGCCGCTTCCATTCCAGATGGCAGTACCTGAATGCGGAAGACTGGAAATATTTGTATTATAAACCGACTGTGAGTTATAATGGATACCTACCGTCATTCGATGTGGAGCCTGCACAGGCAGAGCGGAAAACGCAGGTGGAGGACGATTCGCTGATGTCCGATCGAAATGCGCTTTTCCTTGACAACATCATTACGATCTGCAGGGAAAACGATCTGCAGCTGCTGTTGATCAAGATCCCGTCCTATCAGCCAAAATGGGGGGAGATCTTTGACGGGGATGTCCGTATGATCGCGGAAGATGCAGGCGTCCGGTATGTTGATTTTGACGAAGAAACCGAAGCGATCGGACTTGATTACAGTATTGATACGGATGATGGCGGAGGACATCTCAATGATGCGGGTTCCGCCAAATTCACAAAATATTTAGGAAACTTCCTGGTTTCGAACTATCAGCTTCAAGATCACAGAGAGGATCCGGCTTATAGCAAGATCTGGAAAGAGAAATGTGAGAGATATCACAATGGAGAATAAGAGAGAGATTTCCTTAGAGCGCGCCAAGGAACTTCATGAGGAGATCAAAGATTACCTGGCTTTTAAAAACGAATACCTGATGGACATGAGCATGCGAAGGGATGTCATGAGCGAGCGTCACAAAAAGGACCTCCTCGAATACTTCGGTGCAACGGCCGAGGACTGGGATGACTGGCACTGGCAGCTGAAAAACAGGATCTCTTCGGCAGATGTTTTAAGACATTTCATGCATCTAAGCGATGAACAGGTGAGCCTGCTGGATCGGATCTCGACAAAATACCGCTGGGCAACCACACCGTATTACCTGTCGCTGATGGATTATGAGGATCTGAACTATCCGATCGACCGTATGGCGATCCCGTCGAAGGACGAACTGGATGAAAGCGGTGAGCTCGACCCGATGCATGAGGAATATACGAATCCGGCGGCCTGCATCACCAGGCGCTATCCGAACCGCCTCATCATCAATGTGACCAGTTCGTGCGCGATGTTCTGCAGACACTGCCAAAGGAGACGCAGGATCGGGGAAACGGACCAGATCGAACCGAATCACCGGATCCAGGAAGCGATCGACTATATCAAGGCAACGGAAGAGATCCGGGATGTGCTGATCACCGGCGGGGACCCGCTGATGCTGCCGGATGAAGTGCTCGAATCCATTATCGCGAGAGTCCGGGCGATCGAACATGTTGAGATCATCCGGATCGGCACAAGGCTTCCGGTAACGATGCCGCAGCGGATCACACCGCAGCTTACCGCAATGCTTTCCAAATATCACCCGTTGTTTATCAACACGCAGTTCAATCATCCCGGCGAGATCACCAAGGAAGCTGCAAAAGCCTGCACGATGCTTGCGGATGCGGGGATCCCGCTCGGAAACCAGATGGTCTTCTTAAAGGGGATCAACAATGACAAATATATCGTGCAGCTTCTGAACGAGCAGCTGCTGAAGGTGCGTGTGAAGCCTTATTACATTTTCCATCCCAAGCAGGTTAAGGGCACAGGCCACTTTTCCATCAAGGTGGAAGAAGGGCTTGCAATCATGAAATATCTGCGCGGCCATACTTCGGGTCTCGCCATTCCGCAGTATATCCTGAACGCACCGGGCGGTCTCGGGAAGATCCCGCTGCTTCCGACCTATATTCAGGAAATGGATGATACACATGTTATTTTACATACCTGGGAAGATAAAGAAGTGGAGATCGTGTATTGATGGACAGTCTGTATTTGGTCATGCCGGCTTACAACGAAGAAGCAAATATCGAGACGGTCGTTAAGCAGTGGTATCCCGTGCTTTTGGGTAAAAGCGAGAAGTCCCGTCTTCTGATCGCGGATGCCGGGAGCAGCGATAAAACACATGATATTTTGTTGCGCCTGCAGGAAGAGTACCCGAAGCTTGAAATCTTAACGGACAGCGACAAGCAGCACGGACCTAAGCTGATCGCGCTCTACGGCAAGGCAATAACAGATGGTATTGATTATGTGTTCCAGACCGATTCCGACGGACAGACCGATCCGGCGGAATTTGATGCATTTTGGGAAGAACGTTCCCACTACGACGGGATCTTCGGAAACAGGACCGTCAGGGGAGACGGAAAGTCCAGGGCATTCGTGGAAAAAGTGGTCTGTATGCTGGTAAAGCACTACTTTAAGGTCCGCGTTCCCGATGCCAATGCGCCGTTTAGGCTGATGAAGGTTTCGACGCTTTCCAAGTATCTTGGAAAACTTCCGAAAGATTATAACATTCCAAACATCATGCTGACCGCTTATTTTGTGCGTTTCCATGAGAAAACCTGCTTTAAGGAGATTTCCTTTAAGCCCAGACAGGGCGGAAAGAATTCCATCAACATCCGCAAGATCGTAAAGATCGGCTGGAAAGCCCTGGAGGACTTCAGGGGATTTCAAAAAGACATGAAAGCGTGAGCCAATGAAAGGTTATATCATCCCGTTCGGATCCAGATCCATGGTCAGCATCAATAAGAAGATCGATCTGCAGAAATCACAACTGGCTTCAATTTGTGAGATGTATGAGACAGACGTGACAGTCGATGTGTCGAACAGATGGAAGATACTTATTTCGATCTTTCTGCATGGCTCTTTGCCCGTTGATTATACGAGAGCCCGTGCAGAGCTCAAAGATCCGGACTTTGTCTTTATCCGTCATGCGGGCGCCGACAGGCAGTTTGTCCGGTTTCTGAAATGGATCAGGGAAACATACCCGGCCTGCAGGATTGTTGTGGAGATCCCGACATATCCGTATATGAAAGAACATCTGGCCTCCATTGTGAACTGGCTTCTTTTGCCGGCAGAATTGTTCAACCGCCGCAAGTTGAAAAAATATGTAGACAGATTTTTTGTTTACTGTCAGGAAAAGGATATTTTCGGCATTCGCACGATCAGATCAATGAATGGGATCAACGTTGATTCAATCGTTCCGGTGGAATCGGAACTTTCCGACACGATCAATTTGATCGCAGTCGCACATATGCAGCATTATCACGGGTATGAGCGGATCATCAAAGGGATTGCTGCATATTATCGATCCGGTCCCGATCGAAAGGTAGAACTGTTTCTTGTGGGAGACGGTTCAGAACTTGAAAAGTACAGGCAGCTCGTCCAAAAAGAAAGGATCGGCGAACATGTTCATTTTTGCGGCAAACTGATCGGAGATGATCTTAAGAAAGCTTTTCAGAATGCGGCACTGGCCATCGAGGCACTGGGCTATTACAAGATTGGCCTACATGTGTCCACCACTTTAAAGGTACGGGAATATTTGGCTTACGGTTTGCCGGTGATTAGCGGAAATCAGGTGGATGTGTTTAACAGATATCCGTTCCCTTATCATCTGGAATTTCCGAATGATGATTCAGCCATAAACGTGAGGGATATCATTGCTTTTTATGATCGCATCTATCAGGAGAGATCCCGGAGAGAAATTTCCGAAGAAATACACAGGTATGCGAAGGAGCATGTGGATATCTCCATGACCATGAAACCACTGCTTGACTATCTTGAGAACTGCTAATAACATACACGATCTATGGTTTATCATAAAAATGCTAACAGGACAGATTTAATTACGGAGAACCGATCATGGATGAAAAACAATCTCCAAAACATCTCTTTATCATTACGGGAGGCAGTTTTGCCGGCATGGGCGCCCTGTCCATGCTCTTTATTGTGGTTGATGAGTTGAAAAAAAGATTTCCGGATTGTCGTATTGTTGCGGATGTTCACTCCGAAATTCCAGACGGACTGGCATTTTCGTGTGTGAATATCCTGCCATGGATGTGGAAAAGTTTTTGTAATCCGATATTTTTGGTTTTGGTCCAGATCAGGCGGATCCTGCGTCATTTTCTGACAGATTTTCCTGCTTCGACTTCATGGAGGGAAGCCAACAGGCTCGTCCGTTCGGCGGATGCCATTATAGATGTGAGCGGATTTGCGCTCTCTTCGCAATTCGATAACGAGACATCCGTTTTTTATCTGGACCGGATACGGGCCGCCGAAAAACTGCATATTCCGGTTTTCCTTTTACCGCAGTCTTATGGGCCGTTTGACTACAAACATGGCTGTGACAGGCTTCATACGAGGATCAAAAAGCAAATGTCTTATCCGAAGATCATTTTTGCAAGGGAGCAGCAGGGATACCGGCTTCTCACAAAGGAATGTGCCTTAACCAATGTCAGACTGTCATCGGATATTGTGCTGCAAAACCGTGGCATCGATTACGGTAAAATATTCAAAGATCCGTCCGAAACCGGAATCCTGCCAAAACTCAGGGATGGAAAGAAGGCAGCGGTCATCCCGAATTATAATCTTTACAGGATCGGGAAGAAAGAGGTCATTCTTACGTTTTATGAAAACGCGATTCGAGACCTTTGTGAAAATGGTTTTTCTGTTTATCTGATCAATCATACCCAAATGGATCTATCCATCTGTGATGACATCCTGAGCCGCATCGACAACGATTCAGTGGTCAAGATTCCTCTCGTCATGAAAATTCAGGAATTTGAGACGATCATCGGCAATTTTGATCTTGTGATCGGTTCCAGATATCATGGGATCGTGCATGCACTCAAACAGGGAGTGCCTGTAATCTCTGTCGGGTGGGCCGCTAAATACAGAGAACTGATGGAGCTGTTTGACCAGCAGAAGTATGATCTTGATATTCGAAATGATCAGGATATGAACAGGGCATTGGAGGCGGTTCAGGATATGGAGAAGAATTACCCGGCAAACCGTGAGAAGATCCTGAGTATTCTTCCGAAATATCTGGATAATACTTGCTTTGAGGAAATATCCGCTTATTTTGGTCTGAAATGAAAAATGATGTGAACATAACTTGTAAATAGCTGAATTTTTTCTGAAAACTATATCGGTGGGGCAACTTTGTCTTTCCAATAACGTATCATAAAACTAATTAAAGAGGTGCGGAATATGCTAAATGCGATTGCTAATACGCATCTATATACAGGTAGAAAACTTGATTAATAATATCAGCGTTGTAACAAATGAGCATCTTTGCATTTCCTGTGGCGCATGCATAGGAGTTTGCCCGGTAGGAGCGGTTTCCTTTTGCAGAACGGAAGGGATGTATGAGGCGAATGTTTCTGCGGCCTGCATTAACTGCGGAAGATGTATTTCCATATGTCCGGGTAAAGGGCTGGATTTATCCGAAATGGAGAATAAATACGGCTGCAACGCTTCCTCTAATCCTTTGCTTGGAAACTGTGTTCTGTCTGTTACCACTGCCACAAAAGATCCGGTCATAATAGAGAAAGCAACAAGCGGAGGCTTCGTTACAACTATAGTTCAACATCTTTTGACAGAGTCTGTATATGATGGTGCTTTTCTTGTGGATACAGATGACTACAGTGAGTTGGTACAGACTGTACATAAACGCAAAGGCGATTCTTTGCTTTCCACGGTTCGTTCTCGATATGTTCCCATTTCTCACGCAGATACATTTAAGTACATCGAAAGTCACCGGGAGGAAAGGCTGATAGTAATCGGGACTGGATGCTTCGTGGAAGCTTTCATCAGATTTTTGAAGTTGTATAATCTTCCCAGAGAGCAGTATCTGATTATAGGATTGTTTTGTGATCGGACTTTGACTTATAATGTTTTCTCATATTTCTCAAAGCGTTTTGGGAATGGAAGCGGGCTAAAGGGAATGAATTTCCGTGATAAATCAGTAAATGGATGGCCCGGCGGAGTCAAATTATATTTTTTTGATGGTAGACAGAGGAGTCTTTCGGCAAAAAAAAGGATTTTTGTGAAAGACTATTTTACGCCTGAGAGATGTATTTACTGTATTGATAAACTGAATATTTTTGCTGATATTTCTGTTGGAGACAATTATACGGATCAGCATCAGGATAAAAGGGGGAGCAGTTCCGCCATTATCCGGTCCCAAAACGGACTCGAAGCATGGTTGAGGAGCAGAGACTTGTTTATATCTTATGAAAGTGATCTGGAGCAGATTGCCAAAGCGCAAAAAATGGAGAACAGGAAGAAAAATATTCTTTTCCAGAAGATGAAACAATCCGGAGTTTTATTCAATAATGTTGATTTGTTGGAAAAAGACTCATTTGAAAAAAAGGACTGTCATGACTATTCGAAGCTGTTAAGCAGATGTGAGAAGGGAAAGCGATTACGTATCGGCGCTATTGAGTTGGATGTGTTTCTTAACAGGATTAAAGGCCTGCTACTTTTTATAATGGGAAGAATTAAACTTTTTTTGTAGGTTTGATTCATCTAAAACAGGCCCATTTCTAAAAATGAGAAAATGATTGCATTGAAAAAGTTGTGGAAACATTTTGCAAATACCGGGAAGAAATTCATTCGACGGCTGGACCGGAAGAATGTTGTCTTTTCTATTGGCGAAAACTGTCTCACAGATGATTTGCTCTCCCGTAACAACCTGAAAAGTTTCTCATCGCCATATTCGACCGGAAGGTCCAATATCGAATATATTCTCGCCTTTGAGCAAGAGCAGTTTTCCTCATTTTTGTGCCCTGACTATCTCACTTATGAAACGGTTGATAATAAGAGAGTTGTACGAAATTCCAAATATGTGTCGGTAAAGAATTCGTACCATCCTTCTGTATTAAACGGCTTTGAGTTTACGCATCATGATGTATTGGGAGATCGAAAGGCAAGACAGACAATGCAAAAGAGATGCGAAAGGCAGCTAAGGTTAAAAAACAAAAACATCGTAATGCTCTACCATCACCGGTATTGCGAAAACACAGATGTAGACTTTCTTTGTATGCAGTTGTCCGAGTTGGCACAGCTTTACCGGGAACGTGGCAACAAGGTCAGTGTTTTGTGGTTCACACAGATTCCGGGTACAGATCCCCAAAAACGGAGAATCGAGAAACTGATCACAGGCGATACGAACGGCTACACGTTCTATACGGAACAGGAGTGGAAAGGAAGCGACCCGCAGATCTTTTTCGGAAGAAGCGATGATGACCTTTTCAGGGAGATGATTCGTGATATAAAAATGTCATTGAAGTGATCTGTTTTTTATCTGTATTTTGGCAAAAAAAACTGTTATACTGTAAAATGAATAAAAATGTGGCCGGTCAGCCCGGCCGATCGGGGTATCAGGAATGAGTTTACATGAACGTTGTCCGATCATCTGTTTTGACGATCTGGGCGATGAACGCGGGAAGCTTGTCGTGATCGAAGGAAACGAAAGCATTCCGTTTGAGATCAAACGTGTTTTCTATATTTACGGATCGGATGCCACGGTGATCCGCGGGCAGCATGCAAACAGGGAATCGGAATTTGTTCTCGTCAATGTGGCCGGACGCAGCAAGGTGCGGATCACGGACGGCGAGGAAGAGATCCTTGTGGAGCTGAACAAGCCCATGATCGGCGTTTATATTCCGCCGATGGTTTGGAAGGATATGTATGATTTCTCACCTGATTCCGTGCTGTTGGTGCTTGCCAGCACGCATTACGACGGAGACGAATATATCCGTGATTATGATACTTATATTCAGGAGATCCGTAAAAATCAAAAAGGGAGTCCTTCATGAGCAGTGCCGGTAATCGATTTGTAAAACCGGTATTGTTCTTTGCTGTCTGTCTGTCGGCTGCAATGTTTCTGATCGCATCACTGTCCGTCCCAAAAGCGGACTTAAAGATCACGGAAGTCTGTCCCCACAACGAGACGGTCCGGTATGATCCCGTCGGGTATTACAGTGACTATATCGTGCTCACAAACGAGTCCGATGCATCGCTTAATCTCGAAAATTTCAGTCTGTCCGATGATCCGGAGAATCTTCGCAAATATGCATTTCCTTCCGTTACGATCCCCGCAAAAGACAGCATTACCGTCTGGGCCGCAAAAGCGGATGTGATCAGCGCGCCCTATATCGATGAGGATTCACTGTATACGGGATTCAAACTTAACGATCATGAATCTCTTTTTTTATGTGATGCGAGCGTTCAGGTGATCGATTCCGTAAGGATTCCGAACCTGAAAGCTGACCAGGCCTATGTAAGGGATCCGGGAAGCGGGAAATGGTCCGCAATAAGAGCTTCGGAACCGACTGCCGATGACCTGCCGGTATCGGATGAGATTACCCCGGTATCCTTTTCTGTTCCTGCAGGATTCTATGAAGGACCGTTTCTGCTTGAACTTTCAGCGGACGGAAACGAGATTTTTTTCAGTCTGGACGGCTCGGATCCCAAAACTGCCGGCATAAGCTATACATCACCGCTACCTGTTAATGACCAAAGCGGTGAAGCCAACTATCTTTCCGCACTTGGCCCCATCTCGGTACGAGATGTATATATGCCTGAGGAACCGGTGGACAAGTCCACGGTGATCCGTGCGGTGGCAAGAAGGGCTGACGGGACTTTTTCCGTGGAAACGTCCGCGACCTATTTTGTCGGATCCGACATGCTTGAAAAATATCTGGGAACGCCCACGCTTTCCGTGATCGCGGATCCGGAAGATCTGTTCTCACACCGGGATGGCATCTATGTGAACGGACAGGTCTGGGAAAATGTGAAAGACAAGGCCGAAACACTGGATTTCTTTAATTCCTTTTTGGCGCCGACCAATTACAACATGCGAGGGGAAGGCTGGAGAAGACATGCGGATCTGACCTTGTTTTCACCGGATGGTGTTGATCTTTGCAACGAAGATGCCAGGATCGGGATCCGGGGCAACTATACCCGGTATGTCAACCAGAAATCCTTCAGTCTTTTTCCGGAGGATACGCAGAAACTGTTTGATGGGCTGTTCTTTGACGGGAATACATTGGTGATCCGTACCGGCGGAACGGAAGATATGTATGAAACGAACTTCCGTGATGCGATCAACAACGAGATCGCAAGGAATCTTGCCGTCGGCTCGCAGCGCTCCGTTTGCTGCCAGGTCTTCTTAAACGGGGAATTCTGGGGCTGCTACAATCTGCAGGAACGCTTAGATCCTTCCTTTGTCGCAGCAAGGTACGGGATTGATGAAGAGAATGTAAATCTGATCAAGAATTTTGAGGCTGTATCTGGCAAGAAGGAGGATCTGGATAAATATCTGGAACTGGAGGCGTTTTTAGCCACGGAGGACCTTTCTTCCGATTTGAATTATCAGCGTTTTTGCAATATGATGGATATTGACAGTCTGATCGATTATTACTGCTGTGAGGTCTTTTTTGCCAATGATGATGCATATGACAACAACGTTGCACTCTGGCGGAGCAGAAAGATCGGACTTGGACCTTACGAGGATGGTAAATGGCGGTTTTTGCTGTTTGACACGGACTGTTCGGACGGATATAGGGAAAACGCCGCGGCAAATGTGGATTCGTTTGTCGACGGCCAGTGCCGGGATATCAATCCGGATACGGACAGATTTTTCGCGCCGCTGATGAAAAACGCCGCGTTCCGGGAACGGTTCCGGAACCGGTTTTTGGAACTTTTGGCGGGTGATTTTTCCTACGAGAGGATCGAACCGATCTTAAACGGAATGGAAAATACCTACAAACGCCCGATGACCTTATCGATCAGACGTTTCAAGGATCCGAATTACAGTGAGGAACAGTATCTTATGAGCGTGCAGGTCGTACGCGATTTCTTCAGGGAGAGAGGCGGCTATATTTGCGAGTATCTGATGCAGCATCTGGGAAACTGATCACGATGCGCCATGAGGAAAAGTTCATCTGTTCGGAACGGCAGCTCACGTTGTTATCTTCGCGCCTAAGTTCCCTCCTCCCCTATGACGACAACCAGTCCGGGGACGGATACCGGATCCGGAGCCTTTATTTTGATACACCGGAGAGAAAGTTCTTCAGAGAGAGCGTGAATGGTGTGGATCACCGCAGAAAATACCGGATCCGCTTCTATAACCTGGACGCTTCTTTTTGCAGGATGGAGCGAAAGGACACGGAAGGGAGACTGAAGCAGAAGCATTCCGCTAAGATCGCGCAGGAAACGGTCAGAGAACTTCTTGACGGGGGCACTTTTTGTGATTCGGAGAATGCGCTGATGCGGGAAGCGTATCTGCTGCAGGAATCGGAAGGGCTGCGCCCCTCTTCGATCGTTGATTATTTCCGCACGGCGTTTACATATCCGACGGGAAATATTAGAATTACCTTTGACAGGAATATTTCGTGTACGGACAGGGTTTCCGAGTTTTTTGACAAGCATGCGTTGCTGCTTCCGGTGATGCCTGCTGACCGCCATATTCTGGAAGTCAAATATGACGGGATCCTGCCGGGATTCATTGCCAGAGCGCTCGATACCGGGTCGCTTCAGCAGGTCTCGTTTTCAAAATATGCATATGCCATGTCCCTGCTTTTGGGGAACGGAAGGAAGGAAGAAGGATATGAGCTTTAAGGATATGATCAAATCGTCTGTGCTCAACAGCTTCAGTACGGACATCACTTTGCAGAGGATCGCGCTGGTGCTTGCGGTCTCGCTCGTACTCGGCATCTATGTGTTCATGGTCTACCGGATGGCCGTCAACAATGAATTCTACTCCAAGGATTTCAACAGATCCTTAGTCTTAATGGCTGTTGTGACCGCCGGGATCGTGCTCGCCGTACAGTCAAACCTTGTGATCTCTTTAGGTATGGTCGGCGCACTTTCCATCGTCAGATACCGTACCGCGATCAAGAGTTCCCTGGATCTGTTCTTTTTGTTCTGGGCGATCAGCATCGGGATCATCTGCGGGGCCGGACTGTATCTGCTTGCGATCGCGCTCTGTCTTGTGGTCACGCTCGGCCTGTTTATCACGGGCAGAATGGCAAGTCCCGTAAGTCTGGGGCTCCTCGTGATCAACTGCGCCTCTTTGACGGATGCAGAGAAGGTCACGGAGAATGTGAAAGGACTGACAAAATATCTGCGGCTTAAGAATAAAACGGTTTCGTCTGATAACGTGGAACTGATACTCGAATATAAAACCTCCGATGAAAAAGCATTGGAAGAAGCCCTTTCGAAGGATGATGCGGTCAGGCGTTTTGCCGTGATGAATTATGACCGGGAGACTCGGATATGAAACTGATCAAAACGAAGTGGAAATGGACGGAAGTGGCGATCCTTTGCGCACTGCTGCTGGAATTTCTGTTTGTTGTCTATGCGAATCTGGTTAAGATTCCGGCAACGATGGACAACGATGTCGCAAAGCTCTTTACGCATGCAATTGAAATTTGGAATACGAAGAAGATCTTTATCCCGAATTGGGTGAACGAAACCATGCTGGAACTGGATACGGCTCTTCTTTTTGCGGTCCCAATCTATGGATTATGCGGGAACATTTATGTGGCGTTTGGCCTGTCCAATGTCCTGATCCTTTTGGCGTTCTATTTCTTTTTTTCAGGCATTTTAAGAAGAATGAACCAGCCGCTTAGCGTGATCCTGATATCCTGCGGCCTTCTGACGATCCCTTATTCTTTCGGACAGCTCCTGTATTTTAACATGATGTTTTTCTCCGGCGGTTTTTATGGGATTAAGATTCTGTTACCGCTGATGCTGGTTTGGCTGCTGACAACGCCCGTAAATGAACGGAAGGTACTGTTCTGGATCATTGCAGTCATTTCCGTCGCCTTTTCTTTCATCTTCTCAGTTTCCACGGGCCCGTACTCTCTCCTTTGCGCGATCTTTCCGGTTGCGATCTGCTACCTGTGGTTTTCCGTGGGAGAAATGGGAAAAGGAAAAGAACTGTTGTCAGGATGGCTTTTCAGCATTCCGAATCTGTTGCTTTACGCGCAGGGGATCGCTGCCATTTTCGGAATCTATGTGAGCGGGAAAATGCAGGTCGATTCCACCGGCAGCAACATGAAGATACTCGATTATCATGATTTCATCGTCAATGTGCAATATATCTTCTCGGACTTCTTTGAGCTGATCGGATCTTTCCCGAACGGAGCGGTAAAGATCATGTCGGTCAAAGGAATCTCTTCCTTTGCACATTTTCTGGTTGCATTGCTGGCCCTGATCGCGATCATTGCGATCGTTGCAAAATACTTCCGCCGTCTGAAACACACACAGGAGATTGCCATATCACAGAAGAGCATTTATTATCTTCTATGCGTGTTCCTTTGGAATATGCTTGTCCTCTTGGTTTGCGAGATCATGGGACAATGCCGGTATCTTCTGATGGGACTTGTTCCGATGATCCCCCTGATCGTGGCATTTTACCGGGAAATGGTCATAAAAGTTGCAGGAACAGTGCAGCGCGGTTTTCTGCATCTTGCGTTCTTCGGACTATTGGTGCTTATGGCACTTCTGTCAGACTATACAATCCTGCAGGATGACTGTATCCCGCAGATGATCGGGGAGAATCGTAAGTACAATGCGGTGGTCGATCTGATCCGCAACGATCCGGAACGGCAGGTGTTCTTGTGGAATGATGAAGGCATGGCCGAATACCTGCGTGTTTTTGACTATAAGAGCGGCCGGGAATACCTTGCCTATATGGAAGCAGACGGGGGTGTGTCCGTACATGACTATTATGCGGATCGGACGGATGCTTCTTACTTCACGCCGGATCATATTCTGCTGATCAATGATAACAACGGTTCGATCGATGATCTGCCCGTATTTCTGCGTGACTGCTATACAGAGGTGGATTCCTACCAGGATATTCATATTTATCGTGCGAGTATAAATCGTATGGATGGGGTAAGCGGATATCGGTTTAATCCTCATTCGATCGACTATTGCTATAGTTCAGGGTATGTGATCCAAAACGGAGAATTGGATGCGGAAGGCGCTCTTCTTGTAAAAGGAAACGGGGAAGCCTGTATATCTTCGCCGTGGTTGTCCTGCGCAGCGCAGCAACTGCGCATAATGGTTGATTATGAAACGGTTTCCGGCGCAGGCGAGGTTGGGCAATTGCAAGTCTGGGATGCGGACCGGCATGAATTGATCGCATCTGCCGCACTGCTTGCGGACAGTGTGGAAACAGTGATCGAAGACCTCGAATTGCAAGACAGAAACATAGCGGTACAGGTGGTTGTAAACAACGGAGCTTCGTTGAAGATCAGGCGATTCGTATATGACAGGTAAATATGCCGTGGCAGGAGAACTATGGTATAATTAGCTATTATGGATCGCGCAAAGGAGCGGCTATGGATAAGATCGCAGTATTAATCCCGTGCTATAATGAGGAAATTTCTGTTGCCAAGGTTGTTGCGGATGCGAAAGCTGTGCTGCCTGAGGCAACAGTTTATGTGTATGACAACAATTCGACGGATGAGACGGTGCAACGTGCGCTTGGCGCGGGTGCCGTGGTGCGGCATGAGTATTTGCAAGGCAAGGGAAACGTGATCCGCAGGATGTTCCGGGAGATTGATGCGTTCTGCTATATCATGGTGGATGGGGATGATACCTATGACATGAAGTCAGCCCGTAAGATGGCAGACCTTGTATTGGAACATCAGGCTGATATGGTGGTTGGGGACAGACTTTCTTCCACCTATTTTACCGAAAACAAACGACCTTTCCACAATTTTGGCAATTCATTGGTGCGGGGCAGTATCAACCGACTGTTTGACTGCGACATTCGGGATATTATGACCGGATTCCGTGCTTTTTCCTATCAGTTCGTGAAATCTTTTCCGGTACTTTCCAAAGGGTTTGAGATTGAAACGGAGATGACGATCTTCGCGGTCAATAATAATATGCAGGTTGAGAATGTTGTGATCGAATACAGGGACAGACAGGAAGGCAGCGTATCCAAACTCAATACATATTCTGACGGACTCAAGGTCCTTTGGACGATCACGAGACTTTTCCGGGAATACCGGCCGCTGCAGTTCTTCAGTATCTTAGCAGCGATCTTAACTGTCCTTGCTGTGATCTTTATCATACCTGTGCTGGTTGAATGGGCAAAGACCGGACTGGTACTGAGATTTCCGACTTTGATCGTGTGCGGTTTTGCCGTGATCGCTGCGATCCAGTCTTTCTTTGCAGGGCTGATGCTACATAATATCGCTCGTCGTAACCGGATGGAGACGGAACTCAGAAGGATCGATCTGGAAAGTGTACTTTGGCAAACGAACAGATCGGATATGAAAAAGACAGAACAGGACAGCAACCTCAAAGAGCGGACAGGAGGAGAATGAGCTTGCGGGGACTTATCATTCTTCTGATCGTGGGATTCATGATCGCCTATATTCTGCACAGAGAGATCGAAGAGGTGCTTCCTCCGTTTGTGATGACGCTTTTACTTGGGATTTACGGACTCGGGATCCTGAAAAAATCACATCACGCTTTCTTACTCTCCATGTGCGTATTTGGAGTGATCGCCGTCACGTTTACGGTTGTGCTTATCAGAAGATATCGGATGAAAAAATCTTTGGCGGCGCAGTCCGATACAAAAAGATTTGGCGCGAGAGCGGGTTCTCGATTTGTCGAAACGATCCGTTCTCATGTGGGGTTCATCGTCTTTCTGTTAGTATGCGTTCTGATGATCTGGTGCTATCATACGCATTTCGTGATGGTCTGGGATGATTTTCATTATAACGCGACCTTCCCGAAGAACTGCTATGCCTATGGAACAATGCCGGCAGGATTACAATCCGCGACACATTACAAGAGCTACCTGCCGTTGCTGCAACTTTTTTTCTACTGGGGATTTCAGGCAGACGGATTCAGTGAACCGCTCATGTTCCAATACAAGATGGTACTGATCTACGTGCTGATCCTGCCACTGTTTCGAAGGATCAATGAACGCGGTATTCTATCTAAGGTAGCAATGGGCATCAGTGCTACAATTTTACCGTTTCTGTTCATGTATGAAGTGCAGGAAAGCCTGTCAATGGACACGGTGATGGCCCTGCTGTTTGCTTATTCGCTTGTCGAGATCCTTTTTACAAAGGAGCGAGACCATTTTAGCTTCTACCGGATCCTGGTCGTTTTACTGTGTCTGACGCTGATCAAAACGATCGCCGTGATCTTTACGGGAATCTGCCTGGCAACATGGATTGCTGTGTATGCAGTCCACAGACGTAGTGAAAATCATACGGCAGTACGGACGGGAGATGACAGTGGAACTGAAACAAAGAAAAAGAAACCGTGGAAGGAATGGATGGTGATCGCTGCTGTCGGAGCAGCAAATATTGCCGCCTATTTCAGCTGGAAGATCTTCTGTTCCCGAAACGGAAATACAAATTATCTTTCAAACAATTTGCTCAGTAATCTTCGAAACGGCAAGGCAATTCCGGATTATGCCGGAGATACCGCTCTCAGATTTCTCAAGAGCCTGTTTACGTTTCCGCTGAACCTTGGGCCAATGGGGCTGAGTATTGGTGGCATTCTGGCAGCAGGTCTGATCGTTCTGTCGATCTTGCGGGTGAACAGACAGCTTCAAAAGACAGATGTCGCCGCTGCTATCATGCTTGTTTTAGGACTCGCGGGTTATCTGTCAGTGCTGATCTATACATACATTTTTGTGTTTGAACCGTGGGAGGCGGAGAGTTTATCCAGCCTCGACCGGTATCTTGGCACGTATGCCACGACACTTTGCTATGTGATCCTTTATCGGATCTCAATGCAGGGGCAGAATTTACCGGAGAAAACGGAAGAGGAGAAAAAGTGCGGTAAGCTTTACTTCTCAAAGCCGGTTACGGGAATCCTTCCGATGCTGACAATTGTGCTGCTTGCTACATTGCCATATGGAAATCTTAAGAATGTTTTGGTGCCGGGACGATATCTTCAGGCCCGGGAGCAGATGTATGCAGACAGACAGGAAGTACATGCGGAAATGGAACCATTCATGTCTGGTGAATACCGGATGGGAACCATGCTTTCTGTCAATTGCGAAGGGAACACGATCTATGATCGCGGCATTGATTATGAGGTGTTACCGAATATTTCGAGACCGCTGAACATTGTGGAGATTGCGCCGGATCAGCGACAGGAAGCATTGGATCAGCGGATTTCGGATCTGGATCCGGACTATATTTATTTTTCGGCGCATGAGCGCGCCGTGGAAGATATTTCCGTATACAGGCTTCCGGATAACTACGAACCGCTTAACGGGGTCTTGGGAATGTTTCATAAAAAAGACCGGGCGTTTTGATAAACGGAATGAAACCGGTCTGATCGTAAGGGATCATTTAGAATGCTCACAATCTTACTGAACTGGATCTACATCTTCGTGACAACTTATATCGTCGGACACGCGGCGCTGCATTTTTTTGCGGAGCGGTTTCATTATGAAAAGAAACTGCGGCGTCTGCCGGTTTTGCTGACGGGCTTTGCGATCGTTACGGCTTATGCCGGATATTTCAGTATTTTTCACGGTGTCGGCGCGCTTGCAAATATCATTCTGCTGATCCTCTGTATCCTTCTGATCGCCTATGAATGGCCCTATTACCGCAAAATTCAGGTAAAACTGCTTACTTACACCAAAAATCTCAAACATTATTTTTCAGGACAGGATCAAAAGGAAGGTTCCGGCATGGGAAGCGGCATGATCCTGCTGCAGCTGCTGAGGTTCGGCGTCGGGGTGCTGCTCATTTTCGCGATCCTATTTTTCACCTGTTACGGGACCTTTCATTCCGACACCGGTCTGTATCATGCGCAGTCGATCCGCTGGATCGAGGAATACGGTGTGATCAAAGGACTCGGACTTCTGCAGAACCGCTTCGGTTACAACAGTTCTTTCTTCTGCGTGAGTGCTTTGTACAGTTTCGTATTTTCGGGGCAGTCCCTGCACGGTGTGAACGGCTACATGGCTGCGCTCGTGACACTCTATGCATATTTTTGCATTACAAACGCCTTTCTTCACAGATCCTTCGGAAAATTACATACGGTCGTTGCGTTTGCGCCGATCCTGTATACCGTGATCGGAGGATTGGAACTGATCTCCCCGACAACGGATGCGATCCTTCTGTATCTGGTCTTCGCCATCGCGATCCGCTGGACAAAGCTGATCGATGAAGAGGAGCAGGACGTCCTTCCGTTTGCGCTTTTGTGCGTTTTGTGTGCCTTCCTGGTGTCGGTGAAACTTTCGGTCGGCGTGCTGATCCTTTTGACTGTTGACGTGGCCGTGCGTCTGATCCGGCAAAAAAAAGTCAAAGTGATCTTTTGCTCTTTAGGATCCGGTCTTGTCCTGATCCTGCCGTATTTTATCCGGAACGTGATCATTTCCGGCTGGCTGATCTATCCGTTCCCGGCGATCGATCTGTTCGATCTGCCGTGGAAGATCCCTGAGGTGAGCGCAAGAAACGATGCCGCAGAGATCACGACCTGGGCAAGATACGTAAAAGACGCGGAGCAGATCGACCAGAGCGTTCTGGAATGGGCGCCTGTCTGGTGGAGAGGGCAGTCTTCGATGGAACGGCTGTTTTCCCTGACTGCGCTTGTTTCTTTGGTGATCGGTCTGGTCTGGTGCATCGTCGCCCTGATCCGTCTGATCAGGAACCGCAAACAGACATGGAATCTGAAACTGCAGAGAATGCTGTTTTTCGAGCTCGTGATCATGTTAAGTTTTGTATTCTGGTTTTTCTCGGCGCCGCTGATCCGTTACGGCTATCTCTACCTGCTGTTACTGCCGTTAACAACAGTGGCGGTCCTGATGAACGATCCGGCGGTTCCTTCCACGCTGCAGATCCTGATCCCCGGGATCATCACCTGCATGCTCTTATATCCGACCGGGAATCTGATGTATCATGACATCAGCTACATGCATCACAACTGGAGCCGCAAATACGCGGTTCACCAGAAAGAATATCCGCAGGCGGAAGTTCTGGAAAAGTCATACGCAGGAACGACGTTCTATTATCCCAAAGACCCCGGCAACAATGTGTGGTATGATGCATTTCCTTCGGTCCTGTTTGAAGAGAACTTTACCTTTGCAGAGCCGCTCGGAGATTCGGTGGCGGACGGCTTTGTGATCCGTGAACAGACTAGGTAAGGAGTGGAAAGATGGCAGAGAACATAGGAAAGCTGGAACATAAGATTGCACTGATCACAGGAGCGACTTCCGGGATTGGTGAGGCTTCCGCCCGGTTATTTGCAGAGGAGGGGGCTTACGTGATCCTTGTTGGAAGAAATGAAGACAAGGGGCAGCAGATTGTTTCTGAGATCAGGGAAAAAGGCGGTTTATCCGAATTCTTCGCTTGTGATGTGACGGATGAAGTGTCGGTTACAGCCCTTTTTGATCATGTTAAAGCTAAGTTTTCCCGATTGGACATTTTGTTTAACAACGCGGGATTGCTGTTGACCAATCCCTTGGAGAAACTTGATACGGACGAATGGCTCCGGATATTTGATATCAATACGCATGCGGTCATGTACATGTGTAGAGCGTTCATGGATCTTCTGATCAAAAGCCACGGAACGATATTAAACAATGCTTCCATTGACGGTCTGCAGTCCAATGTCAGAGGCCGCTCCTCTTATATGTACGCTTCATCAAAAGCGGCAACGATCCAGTTCACGCAGCATTTGGCACTGAATTATTCGGACAGGGTTCGCGTGAATTGCCTTTGCCCCGGACTGACAGAAACGAATCTTTTTACGAATCGTGATTTTTCACGTTTTAATGATACGATCCCGATGGGACGAGTCGCAAAGCCGATTGAGATCGCAAAGGCTGCCCTGTTCCTGGTGTCGGAGGATGCTTCTTATGTCAGTGGCAGCGTTTTTGTAGTAGATGGAGGAGCATCTCTTGCATCCGGAAATACGCCAAAGCCTGTTGAAACGAAAGGATCGGAGTGAATCGCATGAATGCAATGGTGATCACCGGAGCAACATCTTCTCTGGGAGTGGCACTGATCGATGAGTGCATTCGAAACAAAACGAAGGTATTGGCGTTGGTCCGGCCGGGCTCTGCGAATCTTGAGCGGATACCGGCTCATGAGAATGTGCGGGTTGCAGAGTGTGCTTTGAATGAACTGGACCGTTTTTCCGATACGGATCGGAAATATGATGCTTTTGTGCACCTCGCCTGGGAGAGTTCTGCAGACACCGCAAAACGTAATTTGATCCGTCCGCAACTGGAGAATGTCATGTATGCTCTTGATGCGGTAGAATTGGCCGGGAAGCTTGGCTGTGAAGTGTTTGTTGGTGCCGGTAGTCAGGCCGAATATGGGAGAACAAAGGAAACGATTACGGAGGAAACGCCGACAAATCCGGAAACCCCATATGGAATGGCAAAATTATGCGCCGGGCAGATGACAAGAGCGTTATGTACAGAGAAAGGGATCCGTCACGTTTGGCCAAGAATTTTTTCCTCATACGGACCAAATTATCTGGCTCATACTGTGCTTAATTACACGATCCTGGAACTGCTGCAGAAAAGAAGCCCACAATTGACAGGCGGGGAACAGGTCTGGGATTTTATTTACAATGAGGATGTGGGGAGAGCATTGTATCTTTTGGCTGAAAACGGAAGGGACGGAGAATGCTATGTGATCGGATCGGGAAAATCGCAACCGCTCAAGGAATATCTGACAACGGTCCGAGACTTGATCGATCCTGCTTTGGAACTTGGTTTTGGAAAGATCCCTTATGGGAAACAGACCGTTATGCATCTTTCCTGTGATATTTCCAAAGTAAGAGATGAGGTCGGATTCGTTCCCCGAGTATCATTTACTGAGGGAATACAAAGAACGATCGCATGGGACAAAGCGCATTTGCTGAAATGATCTCCTGAGGAAAATTTTGATAAAAAAGGAAATAGGCATGGGTAAAATTCAGCTACTGGATTGCACATTAAGAGACGGCGGCTATCTCAACGACTGGAAGTTCGGCCACGATAACATGGTAACGATCTTCGAGCGGCTTGTCAGCGCCGGAATGGATATCGTAGAGATCGGTTTTCTGGATGACAGAAGACCGTATGACAGAGACCGGAGCATCCTGCCCGATACGGCAAGCACGAGGAAGACGTATGGGGAACTCGACAGGAAGGATTCGATGATCGTCGGCATGATCGACTACGGGACCTGCTCGATCGATCATGTCGAGGAATGCAGCGATTCCTTTCTGGACGGGATCCGTGTGATCTTTAAAAAAGAGAAGATGCATGCAGCGATCGATTTCTGCACGCAGATCAAGGCGAAAGGCTATAAGACTTTTGTGCAGGCCGTTTCGATCACCAGCTATTCCGATGCGGAATTCAAGGAACTGACCGATATGGTCAATGAACTGGAACCTTATGCTTTTTCCCTTGTCGACACTTACGGGCTGCTGCATAAACAGCAGCTTGCACACTATTTTAACATGGCGGATGAACAGCTGAAGGAAACGATCGGTTTAGGGTATCATGCGCACAACAATTTCCAGCTCGCTTATGCGAACTGCATCGAGGTCCTTGAAAAAGACTTAAAGCGCAGGCTCATCGTCGACGGCACCCTGTACGGCATGGGCAAGAGTGCCGGGAACGCACCGACGGAACTCCTGGCCATGTACATGAACGGGAATAATGAGAAGCATTATCACACCAGCCAGTTGCTCGAAGCGATCGATGTGACCATGCTCGATCTCTACGAACGCATGCCCTGGGGATACCGGTTTAAATTCTTTTTGTCGGCGAGCAACGACTGCCATCCGAACTATGTTACATATCTGCAACAGAAAAAATCGTTGTCTGTGAAGTCTATTAACGAAATATTAAGCCGGATCGAGCCGGAAAAAAAGCTGTTATATGATGAAACATACATCGAGAAACTCTATCTGGATTACCAGAGCAGGGATTGTGAGGATCATGCGGCGTACCGGGATCTGATAAAAGAACTGTCCGGCAGGGAAATTCTTGTCATGGCACCCGGCCCGAATCTGTACCGGCAGAAGGACCTTGTGGAAACTTGTCTGAAGGAGCGTCCGGGGACTTTGACCATTGCGGTCAATTTCGTGCCGGAAGGGTTTGAACAGTCACCCGATTACCTGTTTTTGTTCAACGCAAAGCGCTACACCGGCATGGCTACCGCCGTCAGCGTCCTACAGAAGAACACAAAGACTAAGATCGTTGCGACTTCGAATGTGACCAGTGCCGGAACGGATTTTGACATGGTATTAAACTATGAGAGACTCTTAGATCACGAGGCGCAGATCCGGGAGAACCCGCTGTTCTTTTTGCTCGATCTGTTCCGGGATGCGGATGTTAGGCACATCGCGCTTGCGGGCTTTGACGGGTATCAGCTTGCAGCGGAAACCAACTATGTACATGAAAACATGGAATACGGTTTCACGAAAGAAAAAGCGGACGCGATCAATGAAGATGTGAAAAATGCGCTCGTTCGTTCGGGTCTGCTTGACAAGATCACCTTCGTGACGGATTCCCTGTATGTATAAAGCTTCCGCCATGAAGAGACACCCTTAAACGAAGAAAAAAGGCATTTAGAAAAAGGATTTTTATGAAGATCAAGGTTTCCGATTACATTGCCGAATATGTCAGAGATCGCGGCATCCGCCAATGCTTCAGCGTTGTCGGCGGTGGCGCGATGCACTTAAACGATTCCCTCGGACACAAAGAAGGACTGAAGACGATCTATCATCATCATGAGCAGGCAGCTGCCATCGCGGCGGAGGCCTATTTCCGCGTGAACAACGAGATCGCGCTTCTTTGCGTGACGAGTGGCCCCGGCGCGATCAACGCCTTAAACGGTGTGGCCGGCGCCTATATGGATTCCGTTCCGATGATCGTCCTTTCGGGACAGACCAAGACGTCGCTGACGGTGCAAAACAGCAGACTGCCGCTTCGCACGCTCGGCAATCAGGAATTCGATATCATTCCCTGCGTCAAAGGCATGACCAAATACAGCGTGATGATCATGGATGCAAAAGAGATCAAAAAGCATCTGGACATCGCATTTTCCATGGCTTTATCGGGGCGCATGGGCCCCTGCTGGCTGGACATTCCGCTGGATATTCAGGGCGCCTATGTGGAAACGGAAGAACTGAAAGCGTATGATCCCAAAACGGATGGTGCTGTCACGGAAAATACCAACGGCTTTCCGCTTCCGAAGATGGTTCCGACGCTTGAAGATGCTGACTGGAATGCGCTCTTAACAAAGATCCGGCAGGCAAATCGTCCCGTGCTTTACGGCGGCAATGCGATCCGCTTATCCGGCGCTCATGAAGACTTCCGGAAGCTTGTCGAAAAACTGAAGATCCCCGTTGTGACGGGGTGGAACTGCATCGATCTTCTCGAAACGGACCATCCGCTTTATGTGGGACGGGCCGGAACGATGGGAGACCGGGCAGGCAATTTTGCCGTACAGAATGCGGATCTTGTGCTCTCTTTGGGATCGCGCTTAAGCATTTATCAGGTCGGTTATGATGTAAAGACCTGGGCGAAAGAGGCCTATATCGTGGCAGCGGATATCGACCCCGCGGAACTGCTGAAGCCGACGATCCGCGTGGACTTTCCGGTCTGCTGTGATGTGGCTGATCTTATCAAAAAACTGCTGGCTGAAGATGTATGCGCAAATGACACCAAATGGCAGGAACGCTGCAGGAACTGGAAGGAAAAATATCCCGTGGCGCTTCCGAAGCATTATGCGCAGGGAGATTGCAATATCTATGCGTTTATGGACACGTTAAGCAGAGCTTTGCCGGAAAATGCCGTCACGGTCGTCGCAAACGGCTCCGCTTCCGTAGTGGGTTCCCAAACCTATTATATCCGTAAAGGCCAGCGCTTTATCATGAACTGCGCACTGTCTTCCATGGGCTATGACCTGCCGGCATCGATCGGTGCCAAAGCGGCAGCTAAGAACCGGGATGTGATCTGCATCGCGGGGGACGGAAGCATTCAGATGAATCTGCAGGAACTGCAGACGATCTTAACAAACAACCTTGCGGTCAAAATCTTTGTGATCAATAACGAAGGCTATCATCAGATCCGGCAGACACAGCATAACATTTTCGGCGATCATACGCCGGTGGGGCTCGGGCCGGAAAGCGGCGATCTGTCTTTCCCCTCGATGGAAAAGCTTGCGGCGGCCTATGGCTACCCTTACCTGTCCTGCAGGAAAAATCGGGATCTGAAAGATTTTGTCGAGAAAGCGCTGCACACGGACGGCGCACTGATCGCGGAAGTTTTCACGGATACAAAACAGATCTACGAACCGAAATCCGCTACGAAAAAATTAGAGGACGGATCGCTTTATTCACCGCCATTGGAGGATCTGGCGCCCTTCCTTCCCAAGGAAGAACTGGAAGAAAACATGCGTAAGGATTTTTAAGAAGATAGACCTGATCACGGAGTGAAAGTAAGATGAAGATCAAATCCCATGTAAAAGAATACGAGGTGATCTTTGAAGAAGATCCCATGTTTTTGGAACGCTTCTCACCGGAAGCACTCGAAGATGCGACCGGAAGGAAAAATGCCGGAAGCGGTGCCTTTTATGTGATCGATCAAAAGGTGTTCGATCTGTATCCGCAGGCATTTGCAAAGATCCCGGAAGAGAGAAGATTTTTGCTTAAGGCTTTGGAAAGCAACAAGACGATCGAAACAGCGCTTTCGATCTGCGAGGCAATGACGGCGATCCCTGCCAAAAGGAATGCCACACTGATCTCTGTCGGCGGAGGGATCACACAGGATATCACGGGTTTTGCGGCAAATATTCTCTACCGCGGTGTGCACTGGATCTTTGTGCCGACAACCCTGCTTGCTGCCTGCGACAGCTGCATCGGCTCGAAGACGTCCTTAAACTACCGTTCCTATAAGAACCTGCTCGGAACGTTTTATCCGCCGGATGAGCTGCATATCTGTCCGCCGTTTTTTGCGACACTTTCCAAAATGGATTTTTTGAGCGGACTCGGAGAAGTGGTCAAGTTCAACCTGATGGCGGGTGAGGTCGATGCGATCGAAAAGGATATAGAAACCCTGCTTGCAAGAGATGCCGGCACGGTAAGGCATTATGTGCAAAAATCACTTGATTTCAAGAAACCTTTTATCGAGGCGGACGAATTTGATACAGGTATCCGGGTGCATCTGAATTTTGCGCACACATTCGGTCATGCGTTTGAGGCGGTCACGGAGTATGCGATCCCGCACGGAACGGCCGTTGCCATGGGAATGATCATGGCCAATGCCATTGCATGCAAAAGGGGTAGCATTCCGGGTCAGATCACAGAGCGCATGGACAGCGTGCTTGCAAAGATCATCGATCTGAACCTGCTGAAAGAGGAAAACGGGTTCAAAGGGCTTGATACCTTTTCAACGGAGACGTTTCTTGATAAAATCAAAAAGGACAAAAAGCAGGTGGATGAAAAGATCACGGCCGTGCTGTTCACGGATGAAAAACTGACACTTTCCGTTGTTCATGATGTGCAGCCCGAAGAGATCCGGGATGCGTTCCTGCACCTGCGCGAGGTATTATAAGTGTTCACAACCGAAAAGACATTTCCTCACTCGCTCAATATGCTCGCTCAGAAAGTTTTTCGGCTGTGAACTGCAGGTTTATTTACTTTCACAATCGAAAAGACATTTCTTCGGTTGCTTACAGGAAGGATATCAGTTCATGAAAGCTGTGATTTTGGCCGGTGGTATGCAGAGTACCATCAATGACAGTTACGAAGGAATCCCCAAGCCTATGGCGGAGATCGGTGAGAAACCGATCCTTTGGCACATCATGAAATATCTGGATGCTTACGGGATCTCTGAATTCATTATCTGCGGCGGGTATAAGGTCAATATGCTCAAGGACTACTTCCGCGATTATTATATCTACGCTTCGGACATTACGGTCGATCTTGAGAACAATACCGTGACCTGCCACAGAAAGCAGACCGAGGACTGGAAGGTCACGGTCGTGGATACGGGGCTGGATACCTCTGTTGCAAAGAGGATCCTGCAGGTGGAAAATCACATCGGCGATGAGGATTTTCTGGTCCTTACCGGGGATACGGTCAGCAACATCGATGTGAACAAACTGCTTGCCTATCATAAGGAGCACGGCAAAACGCTGACACTTGCGGTGGCAAAGCCTACCGGCAGAAGCGAGATGCTTCCGATCGATGAAGACGGCGCCTATCTCGATGCTGCGTCTGCGGCCCTGCCGAAGAATCAGGCCTGGACCGAACTCGGCATGCGTGTTTTCACGAAAGAGATCTTCCGGTACCTGAAAGAGGATTACGAGCTGGAGGAACCGCTTTACCGCAGGCTTGCCGAAGACGGCAGCTTCATCAGTTATTTTCATGACGGCTTCTGGCTTGCCATGGAGACAAGAAGAGATAAGGTCAACTTAGAGCGCATGTGGGCAAAAGGAGAAGCGCCCTGGAAGATCTTTTCATGATAAAAAGGTGGATACCATGAAAGTAGTGATCCTGGCGGGAGGCATGGGAACACGCCTCGGGGAGGAAACCGTCAGCAAACCGAAACCGATGGTGGAGATCGGAGGGAAGCCGATCCTATGGCATATCATGAAGACGTATTCTTCATACGGATTTCATGACTTTGTCATCTGCTGCGGCTATAAAGGCCCGATGATCAAGGACTATTTCATCAACTATAACCACTACCAGTCCGACTGCACTTATCTGACCGGCACGCAGGAGATCGAAACCGTGCATTCCCGTGTGGAGCCTTGGAAAGTCACCCTGGTCAATACGGGGCTGAAGACGATGACAGCCGGCAGGATCTTAAGGGCGAGGGAATACATTGGCGAAGAACCGTTCCTTCTGACCTACGGAGACGGAGTTGCGGATCTGAATATCCCGGAACTCCTTGATTTTCACAGAGCGCACGGAAAGATCATCACGATCTCGACCACGCAGCCGCCCGGGAGATTCGGCGCCCTTTCCATCGACGAAGGCGGCGTCATCAGAGGCTTTAAGGAAAAAGCAAGAAAAGACCAGTCCTGGGTCAACATCGGCTATATGGTCTGTGAACCGAAGATCTATGAATACTTAGGGGACGGCGCGGAAATGCTCGAAGCCGGACCGTTTGAAAAACTTGCAGCCGATGAACAGATGGCGGCTTATCCGCATCCGGGATTCTGGTCGCCGATGGATACGATCCATGACAGGGATTATCTGGAAAAACTCTGGCAGAGCGGGGAAGCACCCTGGGCAGCCGGTTGGAAATAAATCTTTTCGCACTATGTGAGCGGAAGATACTATTTTTGGAGGAAAGAATATGATCATTGCAAGAAGTCCACTGAGAATATCACTTGGAGGAGGCGGAACGGATCTGCCGTCTTATTATGAGCAGCGGGAAGGGTTCCTGATCTCCGCCGCGATCGATAAGTATGTTTACCTGACTCTGCATCAGACTTTCGAGGAAGGCTTCTTCCTGAAGTATTCCAAGTTCGAAAGAGTCCAGAGCATTGACGAGATCCAGCACCCGATCATCCGGGAAGCGCTGAAAATGCTGGATTGGAAAGACAATCATATTGAGATCTGTTCCATGGCCGACATTCCGGCAGGCACGGGACTCGGATCTTCTTCGAGCTTTACAACGGCACTGCTTCGCGCGCTTCACACCATGCAGGGCAATATCGTCAGCACGAGAACGCTTGCAGAAGAAGCCTGTGAGATCGAAATGAACCGCCTGAAGGAGCCGATCGGCAAACAGGATCAGTATATCGCTGCTTACGGCGGTATCACCTGTATGGATTTTCATAAGGACGGTTATGTCTGGGTGGATCCTCTGAACATTACCAAAGAGACCCTTTATAATCTGGAGGACAATCTCTGCCTGTACTTTACCGGCTTTTCGAGATCTGCGGGCTCGATCTTAAAAGAGCAGGATGATAAGAGTAAAGACAAGAACGAGGATATGATCAAAAATCTGGACTTTGTCAAAGACTTGGGATTCCAGAGCAAGGCAGCTTTTGAAAAGGGCGATCTGGACACGTTTGCGGACATCATGAACGTGCACTGGGAATACAAGAAGAAACGCTCCGGCGGCATGAGCAATCCGCAGATTGACGAGTGGTACGACCTTGCAAGGAATAACGGCGCGCTTGGCGGCAAGATGATCGGCGCCGGCGGCGGCGGATTCCTGCTGTTCTATACCAAGGACAAAATGCGCCTTCGTGATGCCTTGAAAGACACCGGCATGAGTGAAGTCCGTTTCCGCTTTGAGATGGAAGGGGCAAAAGTCTTGTAATATTTTTTCCTATTTGATAATATAGTGTTATATTATGTAACTTAAACACAATATATAGATCATCGTGGGGATAAGATAATTAATAAGACAAGGGAGGAATGAGCTTTGAAACGCAGAAAAAAGAGACAATTGCAGACGCTTGCCATCCTGGTGGCGGCGCTGATCATCATCGCTGCCGTAGTGGGCCTGATCATTTGGGGCGTTGTGGCACTGGCGAAGAATTTAAGCGGCGGAAAGCTGGAATCGATCACGCTGTCGCCCGCGTTTGCCGAGACGGAGCTGGATGTGAACCAGACATTCAGTTTTACGATCCAGGCAAATCCTGAAAAGGCAAAACTCAAAAATCTGGAAGCCATCGCGGATAAAGATAATGTAACCTTTGAGGTTTCCGAAGACGGAACGACGGCCACCATGCACACCTACAACGAAGGTGTTGTTACGGTCTGCGTGAGACAGGATAAAGTGGAAAGTAACTACCTGACCTTCAATGTCGTGGACAGGGCGGCCGCGGAGGCAGCCAAAGCGGCCGAGGAAGCGGCAGCGGCACAGGCGGCGGCCGAAGAAGCGGCAAAAGCACAGGCAGCGGAAGAAAGCCTTGCCAAAAAAGTGCAGGCCTATGTCCGTACCAATGACAAGGTCCGGATCCGTAAGAGCCCTTCTACGGATACCAACGACAACATCATCACAACCTGCGAGATCGGTGATGTATATCTAAGACTCGAGGAAGTGGATGACTGGAGCAGGATCGTCTATGAAGACGGCGAAGCCTATATCAAATCGGAATTCTTAGATGTGCTGACCGATGAGGAAGCGGCAGCGGCGCAGGAAGACCAGAAGAACAAAGAGATCGAGGATGCCCTGAAGAAGGCTGAAGAGCAGTCCAAACAGGCAGCTGCGGCAGATCCCGTAGCAGCGGCGGCAGCAGATGCAGCAAAAGCAGCGGATGCGGCGGCAGCGCAGGCAGCAGCGGCCCAGGCTGAAGCAGATGCGGCGGCAGCAGCCCAGGCAGCGGCGGCAGCACAGGCGGCATCTTCTGGTATCAACTTAAATGGTTGTGTTGTCAATGCTGCGGAATATAAACATCTTTTGGACAGATTCAGGTTTGCGACGCCGAACGGAACGGATGAAGAAGCAAAAGCGGAGGTTCTGCTCCATTCAGGAGGCGAGATCGAGCAGATCCTGCAGTTCGACGGATACAGATAAGAAATCGTTCAGTTCATATTATTAACTGAAAGAAACAGATCAGGCGGATACAGCACCCTTATGGGAAATGCTGTATCCGCCTTTTTCTATTAATTTACAGGATCACTCACTGCGTGATCATCTCAAGAAGTTTCAGCGCAGCATCGGTGTTTTTGATACAGGAAGTAAAGGCGAATACGGGTTCACTTTCGGGAATGAAGGTGCCGTGTTCGCTGATTTTTTGCAAATATGGGGAATTGATGATATAGAACCCCGCCGGATAGGTCTTTCCTTCACAGGTGGCGTGATAAATCGGATAGCCTTTCTGTTCGAGCACATCGATCTCTTCCTGCGTCATCAGATCGCGAAGATCGGCAAAGGCGCCTTCGGGTGCATAGAATTCCATGACCTCAAGAGGCGCTGCCATGACATCGATCTCACCCGCAGAAAAGAGACCTAAGATCTTCTGCTGGCTTGCCATGGTCATCTGGTCGCCGGCTCCGGGCTGCAGGTTTAAGGCAGTCTCGATCGCGCAGTTGTACTTTTCACTGTCTACGCCTGCGTATTCCAGAAAATCCGAAGTGATGTCGCCATCCCCGTCATAGGAAAGGACCGTGTTCATAAACTCCGCGTTCAGATAAACGGGACGGCTTGATCTGATCCAGTCGCGGATAAAAAACGATAATGCCGCGATCACAACGATCGCCACAATGATATGAATTTTGTAGTAGTCCCAGATGTATTTGATCTTTTCCGAAAAAGTCATGTCCCTGACTTTTTTCTGTTCCTCTTTGATCTCGTCGCTGAGCGCCATTTTTTACTCTCCAAATCCTGATCTTCTCTGCAGTAAAAATAATGTTAGCACCCGAAAACCGACAGGTCAAGAACAGATGTTTCTGTTTACATTCGATAGTGATTATAGTAATCTTTATAGGAAAGACGGAGGAGAACATCATGAAAAAACTAACAGGTTATCTAGTCCTTGGTGCAGTTGTTTTTGGTACGGGAATGCTTTTGTTCGGGCTGAATGTAAATGCGTATATCGACCCGTCCGTTTCCACCTATCTCATTCAGGCCGTAGCCGGCATCATCTTTGCCGTCGGCGCTGCGCTCGGGATCTATTTCCGCAAAGCCAAAAAGAAGATCAACAAAACCCTGAACATTGATGAAAATAAAGGGAAAGAGGTGGAATCCGACGAGATCATCTTAAGCACGGAAGATGAGAAAACGGAGAACCCGGAGAACTAAAGCAAGGTACGTAAAATGGAATACTTATATCGTTTTTTAGGGTGGATCATGAATGGTTGCTACGCGCTGCTGCATCAGTACGGGCTGGCAATCATTCTATTCACGTTTATCAGTAAGATCGTGATCCTGCCGGTGTCGTTGTGGACCTATTTTAATTCCATCACGATGATCAAGATCACGCCGGACAGTAATTTTATCAAAGCAAAATATTACGGGCAGCCTGACGAGATCGCGGAAGCGCAGTCGAAACTGTTCAAAGAGAAAAAGTACCATCCGATGGCTTCCACGATCCCGCTGATCATCCAGCTGATCCTGTTGATGGGCGTGGTCGGCGTGATCCGTCAGGGGATCGAAAATCCGGCCATCGATATGAACTTTTTGGGGATCAACCTTGGCATGGTTCCTTCAAAAGAGGGTGTCCGTCTCTTGTGGTCGCCTCTTGTGGCCGGCTTTTCCGCATGGCTTTTATGCATCGCGCAGAATACCAGCAATGTGCTGCAGGCGGAGCAGTCTAAACTGAACAAGATCGGCACCATGGTCTTTTCTGTCGGACTGTCCCTGTATCTTGGCTGGTTCGTGCCGATCGGCACGGCCTTTTACTGGGTATGCTCCAATCTGCTTGCCATCGTGCAGCTCTACATCACGAACTGGATCGTGCGTCCGAGAAGATTCGTGGACTACGAGCGCCTCGAGGAGAGCAGAAGACAGCTTGCGTTGATGAAAAGCGCAGGAGGTTCCAAAAAGAAAAAGGAATCGTTCTTTTCGCCTGTCCGCAAAAAAGAGAGAGCGGATTACAAGCGGTTCTTTTCCATCCTCAACAAGCATCTGGTGTTCTATTCCGAGAGCAGCGGGTTCTATAAGTATTTTAAGGGAATGATCGAATGGCTTCTTAAGAATACGAATCTGACGATCCACTACATTACGGGGGATCCGGACGATCAGGTCTTTGAACTTGCAAAAGAACAGGAGAAACTGAAACCGTATTATATCGGTGAAAATCGCCTGATCACGCTGATGATGAAACTCGAAGCCGATGTGGTCGTCATGACGATGCCGGATCTTGAGACCTATCATATCAAACGCAGTTATTCCAGAAAGGATATCGAATATATTTATGTCCAGCACGGCATGGGCAGCAACAATATGGGCATGCGCAAAGGGAGCCTGGATCACTTCGATACGATCTTCTGCGCAGGGGAACATCAGAAGATTGAAGTGGAACAGACCGAGAAAGTGTACAGCTTGAAGAAGAAAACGCTCGTGGAAGTGGGCTATCCTCTGATCGATGAGATGAGAGCCGCCTACGAGGCGAAAGAACATCCGAAACACGAGCGGCCGAAGATCCTGATCGCGCCCAGCTGGCAGAAAGACAATATCATTGACAGCTGTTTGGAACAGATCCTTGATGTTTTAAAGGGCAAAGGATATGAGATCATCGTCCGCCCGCACCCGCAGGAAGTGCGCTTAAAGAGGGATTACATCGAAAGCATCAAGAAACGCTACGATTCGGATGAGATCGAGATCCAGACTGATTTTTCCTCGAATAATCCGGTGCTTGAGGCGGATCTTCTGATCACGGACTGGTCAGGGATCACCTGGGAATATGCTTTTACAACACTGCATCCGGTCCTGTTCATCAACACGCCGATGAAGGTGGAGAATCCCGATTACCAAAAGATCGCGATCGAACCGCTGAACATTACCTTAAGGGATCAGATCGGAAAGAGCGTGGATCCGGATCAGCCGGAGCTGGTCGCAAAAACCGTGGAAGAACTGCTTGCAAAACAGGACGAATATCACGCGCGGATCGATGCGCTTTCAGACCGCTATATTTATAATCACGGCACCTCCGCTGTGGTCGGCGCAAAATACATTGTTGAAGCGATCAGGAAGAAAACGTCGAAGAGAAAGCAGGAACCGGTCTGATATGAAGAAGAGATTCCTGATCATCGCCGTGATCGCAATGAGCCTCGCGCTTGCCTGGGCTGTTTCCGCTTATTTTTTTCAGGTTGCCATTGTACAGGGACGTTCCATGGAACCCTCGATCAGGCACCTGACGCCTGTTCTGATCGACAAACGTGCCACAGACTTTTGCCCCGGAGAGATCGTTGCCTTTCATTGCGAGGGCCTGTCCGCGGTGCTTTTTAAACGTGTGGCAGGAGTCCCGGGGGACAGGATACTGATCAAAGACGGCACCCTTTACCGGAACGGAGAACCTTCGACGTTTTATCCGGAAGGTGCTTTTACGGATGCGGGGATCCTTGGGGAAGAGACCGAACTTGCAAATGATGAATATATCGTGATCGGCGACAATATCGCGGAAAGCAAAGACAGCAGAGATCCTGACGTCGGGTGCGTGAAGGAAAATGACATGATCGGGAGATTATGCTATACTTTTTGGTGATCTGTCGGTATAAAGGAGTACATTGCAAATGGATGAAGTGCGAGGAAAACAGAGACTTAGCCGCAAGAATAAGATTGCGGCTGTTTTTATCGTCTGCGTGCTTTTTATCATTATTGCCGTATACTGCTTCAACAGCGAAAAAAAAACCTACCGGTATGATATCGATCTGACGACTTTAGAACAGGCAGGTAAAGATACGGACCTTGCAACGGAGCCCTTCCTGAGCACTTCTTTTTTCGTGCTGCCCGTCGGACGGTATCTGACCGAGATATCCTATTCCGCGAATGCGGACTGCAGCGTTTTCGTACAGGGCAACAATGACTGCGTGTTTTCGATCGCGCTGCCTGCAACGGGCGGTGAGATCCAAACGGTTTCGGATGAATCCCTGATCCTGCCCTGCGGGACGGATAAGGGCAAACTGCAGTTTTACGATCCCGAAGGATCCGGGCTTTCGATCGAAAGCATCCGGATCAGTTCCTTTACGCATATTTACACGGATTATTACGCCTATCTGGTGTTGGCGCTTCTGATCGCACTTGGTCTCATCGCACTGATCCTGATTTCCGATAAACTCAAGATCACCAAAGAGCAGAGCATCTATGTGCTGCTGATGCTTTTCGTGCTGATCCTGATCAACATTCCCTATTTCACAAAAGGATTGTATTTTGAGATCGATACCCAGGGGCATTTGAAACGGATCGAGGCCATCGTGCAGGGACTTCGTGACGGACAGCTCCCGGTCCTGATCGGCCCCAATTATGCGAATCAGTACGGGGAACTGGTGGCATTGCAGCCGAATCTGTTTTTGTATATTCCTGCTTTTCTTCGCAGGCTGAATGTTTCGATCACGGCCTCGTACCATATCTACCTGATCCTGGTGAATATCGCAACGGCGTTTATTGCAACGCTCTGCGCGGAAAGAATGTTCGGATCCTTAAGATGGGCACTGGTTGCCGGCATGGTTTATCTTCTCGAGCCTTTCCGCATGTATATGATGCTGGAACTCGGCGCAGGCGCCGGAACCGGAACGGCGCTGATCTTTCTGCCGCTTCTGATCACCGGCATGCACGAGACCATGCGCAGAAACGGACGGAAGTGGAAATATATCGCTTTCGGGCTCTGGGGCATTGCCTGTTCCCATGTCTTAAGCTTTGCGCTTGCATCGCTTCTTCTGCTTGCCTATATCCTGATCCATATCCGGAAAATGAATCTGAAGGTATTCTTATCGCTTGTCAAGGCGGCGCTTCTTTTCCTGGCATTATCCGTTGGCATCCTGTTGCCGTTTGCCTATTTTTACATGCAGGACTGGAATACATCCGCCCTGCAGTGGAGTGATTTTTACCACTATCCGCTCAAATGGAAAAAGGAGCTGCAGCATGCCATCGCACTCGTGATCCTTGTCGTATCCTATATCGGGGTCAGAAAGACGGCAACGCTTTCGAAGTTTGGACGAGGGATCTTTGCGATCGGAATTCTGAATACGCTTATTTCGTTTTCATATTTTCCATGGACGATCGTGCAGGGGATCCCTCTGTTTGATATGTTCCTGTCCATGCTGCAGTACCCGTCGCGTTTTCATTATCTGGCGGTTCCCGCGGTCGCGCTTGTTGCTGCGGAAGCGATCTGCACCAATCTGGATGCGAAAAACGCTTCCGGCAGAGTGATCATCGCTGTCATCACTGCGGTCCTTCTGATCGGCGCCGGGGTCAACATGTACCGCTACTACGCCGGCGGGAAGCTGTTTACGGATACGCAGACCGGATACATCAATACGGTCATGGAAGACTATCTGCCGGCCGGGACCGAATCGGAGTGGTATGCATCGGATGCGGGTGATTTTTCCGATTATGATCTTGTCGAGGCATCGGATTACAGCAAGGTTTATACAAAGATCGACTGCACCTACACGAGCAGATCGGAAGGGCAGTACATGGAATTCCCGCTGTTTTACTACGAAGGGTACAGAGCTGTGAATGAGAGCGGTCAGCCCCTTAAGGTTGAGAACGGAGAGCACAACCGTGTGCGGGTTTATCTGGAAGAAGGTGAAGATCATGAGATTCACCTGCATTATGAAGTCAGGAGACTCTACACCGCGATGTTCCTGTTTTCCGTTTTCTTCTGCGCGCTCGATCTGCTGTATGAAGGCATCCGGTTTATTTTTAAGATCAAACGCTCAAAGAGGATCATATAGATATGCTGTTTAACTCGGTTGATTTTATTCTGTTTTTTCCGATCGTTACGATCCTGTATTTTGTGATCCCGAAAAAAGTCAGGTATCTCTGGCTTCTCTTTGCGTCCTATTATTTTTATATGAGTTGGAACGCCAAATATGCGCTCCTGCTCCTGTTTTCCACAACCGTGACGTATCTAAGCGGTCTTCTGATCGGGAAGAGCAACACGACCGGGAAAAAGAAAGCGGTCGTTGCCGCAAGTTTTATCCTGAATCTCGGGGTTTTGTTCTTTTTCAAATATATCAATTTTGCCGCGCTTGGGATCGCAAAGGTTTTGGGGCTCCTGCATATCAGCGCGAACATACCTGTTTTTGACATTCTTCTTCCGGTCGGGATCTCGTTTTTTACCTTCCAGGCGCTCAGCTATACGATGGATGTTTTCCGGGGAGATATTCAGGCGGAGAAAAACTTCTTCCGTTATGCTCTGTATGTTTCTTTTTTTCCGCAGCTTGTTGCGGGACCGATCGAGAGATCCTCGAACCTGTTAAAGCAGCTTTCGGCACCGAAACCTTTTGATTTTGAAAAAGCAAGGGACGGTTTTTTGCTGATGCTTTGGGGATACTTTTTGAAGCTGGTCCTTGCGGATAGGATCGCGATTGTTGTCGATACGGTTTATAACGATCATACGGCTTATACGGGCTGGTATCTGATCGTTGCGACGCTTTTGTTCGCGGTGCAGATCTACTGTGATTTTGCCGGCTATTCCACGATCGCCGTCGGCGCTGCGAAGATCCTCGGCATCGATCTGATGGAAAACTTCGATGCACCGTATCTTGCGGAAACCGTGACGGACTTCTGGAAGAGATGGCATATCTCACTGACTTCGTGGTTCAGGGATTATCTTTACATTCCGCTTGGCGGAAACCGGAAAGGGAAGATCCGGAGGGATATCAACCGGTTGATCGTGTTTCTGGTGAGCGGCCTCTGGCATGGTGCAGCTTTCCATTTCGTGGTCTGGGGCGGGATCAACGGCCTGTATCAGATCATCGGCGGATGGCTTCGCCCGGTCAGAGAACGCATCAGCAGGATCTTAAAACTTCATCCGGATTCGCCCGGCATCAGGATCCTGAAGATCCTTACAACGTTCCTGCTGGTTGATTTTTCCTGGATCTATTTTCGTTCGGACAGCCTGCACAGCGCTCATTCAGTCATCGCTTCGATCTTTGGAGCCGATAACCTGTGGATCCTGTTTGACGGTTCACTCTATCAGCTGGGACTAAGCGAGAAGAATTTCCGCCTGATGCTTGTTTGTATCTGTGTGTTGTTATTTGCGGACGTGATGAAGCGGCGCGGGATCTGTATCCGCCAAAAGATTGCGGAGCAGGACTATGTTGTACGCTGGCTGGTGATCGCAATTGCGATCGTGTTCATCCTGACATTCGGCATTTACGGACCGGGTTATAAGGCTGCGAATTTTATCTATTTTCAGTTCTGAGGGAGTAAGAAATGAAACGTAAGATTCTCAGACTCCTGAGTGTGATCGCATGCTGCTGCATTTTGCTGCTTCTGCTTACAAAATGCGCGGATGTGATGCGAAGAAAAGAGAGTGATCAGAAATATCTGCCGTTTTTTGAACACGCAGATGACATTGATGTACTTTTTATGGGGTCATCCCATGTGATCAATGCGGTCTATCCCATGGAGTTGTGGGAACATTACGGCATTACTTCGTATAATTTCGGAGGTCACCAGAATCAGCTGCCGACCACCTACTGGGTCATGGAAAACGCACTCGATTATGCAGAACCGAAGGTGGTGGTCATTGACTGCCTTTATCTGCTTCGAAACGACAAGACAGCTTCGACATTTGAAAATATGCACCTTTCCTTTGATGCGTTTCCGTTAAGTGTAACGAAGACACGCGCGGTATTCGATCTGCTTGACCGGGAGGAAAGAAAGCGCCGGAAGAAGAATGCGGACGGAGCCGATACGGGTGAAAAACACGGCCGGCTCGATCTTTTGTGGGACTATTCGGTTTATCATGTGCGCTGGGAAGAACTTTCAAAGGAAGATTTTGTTGTAGAGGCGACCAAAGAATACGGTGCGGAAAGCCGTGTGCTGATCGCCAAGCCGGGACCTGTGATCAAGAACCCCGGAACGAAATATGAAGGGGAAACGGCCGGGATCCGCTACCTGAAAAAGATGATCGAAAGCTGCCGGAAGAAAGGGATCGATGTCGTCTTAACATTTCTGCCTTATCCGATCGGGAGCGAAAATCTCTGGCAGGCAGTGAATACGGTTTATGACATTGCGAAAGAGTACGATGTGCCTTATATTGATTTTTATAAAACGGATACGGTGGATCTTACAACGGACTGTTTTGACGCCGACTCCCACTTGAATCCGTCCGGCGCATGGAAGGTGACGGATCATCTGGGGAAATATCTGCGCGATTCATTGAATGTACCCGATCACAGAGGCGATGCCGCTTACCGGTACTGGGACGACGACTATGCCGTTTACCGGAGCGAAAAACTGGCAAGGCTGGATGAAGCCGGCGACCTGAACACCTATCTGATGCTGCTCTCCGATCCGGAAATGGAGTATGCCATGTCTGTGGGTGACATGAGGATCTATGAGGATGAGGTGACGGCGCATCTGCTTGCGGCAAAAGGGATCGAGCCTTCGGAAACGGCTTCTTCCATCCCCGACATTGAGGCGCCGCCTGTATCGGAGCATCAGATCGGCTTTATCGTATATGACAGAAAAACGAAAGAAGTGCTGCATATGGCCGGATTTGCGCTTCCTGAAGAAATCCCTGAGGAAGAGCGCAGGGCCAATGAATTCGGTGTTGTGGTGATGGACAGTTATGCACAGCGTATTTACTGAGCACACGGAAAGGATCAGAGCGTGAAGGTTACGGTTATCGGTGGTGGAAATATCGGAACGCAGCTTGCCGTGCACAGCGCATGCAAAGGGCATGATGTTGCGATCTATACGAGCAGGCCGCAGGCGTTTTCCGATACGCTTACGATCATAGATGAGCAGGGGCAGGTGTTCCTTGCGGCATCGGGCATTACAGCGACAAATTCTGCAGAAGAAGCGTTTGCGGGAACAGAGTTGGTATTTGTGACAGTGCCTGCTTTTGCAATGGAAAAAGCAGCTGCATCCCTGATTCCCTATGTGTCGGAAGGCATGAAGATCTGCCTGATCCCCGGCACCGGCGGCGGAGAATGCGCTTTTGCGGCGTGTATCAGAAAGGGTGCCCTCCTGTTTGCGCCGCAGAGAGTTCCGAGTGTTGCAAGGCTTACGGAATACGGGAAAACGGTCCGCTGCAGCGGCTATCGTGACCGGATGGTGGTTTCCGCGCTGCCTGTGTCATTTGCAAAAGATGCCGGTGCGCTCCTAACGTCCATTTTGGACATTCCCTGTGACATCCTTCCGCATTATCTTGCGATCACTTTAACGCCGTCCAACCCGATCCTGCATACGACAAGGCTGTATTCGATCTTTTCGGACTACCGGCCGGGTAAAGTTTACTCCAAACTGCCGCTTTTTTATGAGGACTGGGATGATAAGACCTCAAAGCTTCTGCTTGCATGTGATGAGGAACTGCAGAAGATCTGCAGGAGTCTTCCGATGTTTGATCTTTCCGGTGTCAGATCCTTAAAGGAGCATTATGAAAGTCAAACGGCGGAGGCTCTGACGAATAAGATCTCGCACATCCCTGCATTCCGCGGACTGGCAACACCCTCGGTTGCGGTGGAAGGCGGCTATATCCCCGATCTTTCGTCAAGATATTTTACGGCTGATTTTTCCTACGGACTCAGTATCCTGAAACAGATCGCTGCCTTTGCAGATGTCGCGACACCGGCCATGGACAAGGTAATGGCCTGGTACCGTGCCCTTGCGCCTGAGCAGAAGGAGTTTTCCTATGCGGATCACGGGATCGGAAGTTTGGATGCGTTTGTGGAATTCTATTCCGGGTAAAAAACCGACAGGGAGGACCATTTTATGTATTGCAATCAATGCGGAAAACAGCTGCCGGATGAGGCGGCTTTCTGCAAGTTCTGCGGAGCAAGAGTCACAAATGAAGTAAAAACACAGCCGGAAATCGTGCCTTCTGCGCCCGCCATGGCGCAGAACGAAAAAAAGCCGTTTCCGTGGTGGATACTCAGCATTCCTGCGGCCCTCATCCTGGCAGGTGCAGTACTGCTGTTTGTGAAACTGGATCAGCAGAATACAACTGTTTCCGAACAAGTCAGCGAGACTGTGACAGAACCTGAGCAGGTGAGCGAATGGGAAGAGGAAAGTGTGGAGCCCGCAGCCGAAGAAGAGACGGTCATTGCAGAGGAAGCAGATTCCGATGCGGAAGCGGAAAACGTTGTTGAAGCTGCGCCGGAACGGCCAGAACCGATCGTGTATACGGAAAGAAAAGTTCCGTTTCGTCGTGCCGATGCAACATCCTATTGTACATCGCCTTCCAAGGACGGACAGACTTATGAACCGTTTCGCGCGATAGACGGAAGTCTGACAACCGCCTGGCTGGAAGGAAAGGACGGTCTTGGGATCGGTGAGTCGCTGACGATCGAATTCGATAAGGCGGAAAGGATCACAAAACTGGTGGTCTATAACGGATTTCTGAATACAAAATACCGCTATGCGATCAACGGAAAAGTGACAAAACTCCTTGTGGAATTCAATGACGGGACCGCGCAGACGGCGGACCTCAAAGTCATGGATGTTCCGGAGGATAAAGTACCGTTCGGAAAGGATGAGATGAACCCGACGGAGATCCTGTTCGATCATCCGGTTAATGCTTCCATGATGAAACTGACGATCCGTGACGCCGTTGCGGGAACCAAATATGACGATATCTGCATCAGCGAGGTGGAACTGTTCCGGGAAGTGCCCGATAACGGAGAAGAAGCGGAGACCGGCGTAGCGGATGAGGAAATACTCAGCGCTTATGAAGCATACTTTGCAAGCGAATTTGCACCGACTCCGTATGGCGATTATTCGGTCGCATTTGCATACATAGATGAAGATGATATTCCTGAAATGGTGGTCGAAGAGAACTTTGATATGGGAGATAATCACATTCTTCAGTATGCGGACGGGATCGTTTACAGTACGGGAATCTTGGGAGGCGGTTTCACCTTTGAGCCTCGGAAAAATATCATTTGGTGGGGAGAAACGGACGGGGAGACCTTTTATGAATCGTATTACCGGATCGCCGGACACGAACTCGTGACTGATAATCCGGGAATATCGGATCATAGCGGGTTTACCGGCGTGCCGTCATACTATCATACCGTGAGGGAGGCATATCAGAATATCGGAAGATGAATATGAGAAAAGTCATTTATGCGATCGTGATCCTGGTTTCTGCGGCAGCACTTGTTGCGGATTGCTATCTGGTTTATGCGATCATACAGAACAATAAAACTGTTTCCGAAGCAGTACCGCAAACGGTGGAGACCGAAGAGATTCCGGAAAAGGAACCTGCTCCCGATGCACAGGAGCAGATTCTGCAGACAGTTGACCCTGCCGAAGAGATTCCGGATGAAGAAGCCGAAAAACCCGAAGAACCTGTGCAGGATTTTTCGGATGCCGAAATCGAGAAGGATTTTAACGGGCCTTATGATCTCATTCATTTTCCTTCTGAAAATGAACGGTATACGGATGTCACCGGATGCAAAACTTTTGAAGATATCATCGGGCATCTTGAGAGCGGACAGTGTTATGCGTATGTTTATATGTCCGGAAAGGAAGTTTTGCTCGTTTCGTTGCGTGCATTTAACGAATATCCCGATCACCATTTTGCGATCGGCGCGGATGCATATTGCTACGATCAAAACGGTACATTGACGTTTTGCGGGGAACTCTGGGAGACGGGCCCCAGTTATCCGATCAAGATCGACGGCGGGATCCTGTCTATGGCGTGCAACGGATTTGCGCAGACCATAATGCTGGAAAATGACAGGCTTGTCACTGCGGAGTCCTGCTATGTCGACCCGGACAGCGGCGAATATGTCTATTACACCGCGGACGGTGACGGCCCGATCGTTCAGGATCCGGTATACGGAGAAATGATCCATGATGCGATGTTTCAGGAATACTTCTGGGATGCAATGGACGTCGAATTTACCATGATCTAGGACGTTTTTTCGGTCGTGCTTTTACCTTGAAAAGCCTACCAATGAATGCTATAATATTTTAGATTATACATTCGAGGTAAATTATGAACGAAGCATATGTGGAATACTTGGTGGGCAGAAAACCGAATCCGCTGACGAAGGTCTTGAAGGTTGCCTCGATCACGTTGGCGGTTCTTTTATGTGCAGTCGGTTTTATGTTTGTAAATTTCTATTTTCTGATCCCGGCGGTCGCTCTCGGCCTGGTGGCGTATTTTCTCCTGCCGAGACTGGACGTGGAATTCGAGTATCTGTATCTGGATAAAGAGATCACCATAGACAAGATTTTTTCCAAACAGACCAGAAAGCGGGCGATGGTGGTGGACCTCAACAAAATGGAGTTCATGGCACCGCTCACTTCGCATGAGTTTGATTCCTACCGGGCAAGAAAGGTCCCCGTAAAGGACTATTCTTCGAAGGATCCGGATGCAAAACCTTATGGCATCGCCTATCATATGGGCGGCAATGACATGATCGTCGTGATCGAACCCAATGCGGAGATGCTCAAGGCGATCAAGACGGTATTCCCCAGGAAACTGCTGGATTTTTAACTTCCGGGAGCATTGCGCAGAAAAAACGACATTTGCTCGTTCGCTTCATTATGCTCACTCGCAAAGTGTTTTTCCTGCGCGTATGGATATACAGAAAAATAAATAGGTTTCGGACAGAAGCACTTTTCGAGAGAACGTAGAATAGTGAACGAGAAAATGTGATTCAGGCCGAAACCGGAACATTATAAAACAGAATTTCGAGGAGGAAAGTGATGGGACAGATCGTTTCGGAAGGCATTACCTTTGATGACGTCCTTCTGATACCGGCATATTCGAATGTGATCGGCAATCAGATCGACGTAACCACCTATCTGACACGGGATATCAAGTTGAATATCCCCATGATGAGCGCGGGAATGGACACCGTTACCGAGCATCGCATGGCGATCGCCATGGCAAGACAGGGCGGGATCGGCATCATTCACAAGAATATGACGATCGAGGAACAGGCAGACGAAGTGGATAAGGTGAAACGATCCGAAAACGGCGTCATCACCGATCCGTTTTATCTTTCTCCGGAACACACCCTGAAAGATGCCAATGACCTGATGGCGAAATTCAGGATCTCCGGTGTTCCGATCACCGAAGGCAGAAAACTTGTCGGGATCATTACAAACCGTGATCTGAAGTTCGAAGAGGATTATTCCAAGAAGATCAAGGAAGTGATGACCAGCGAAGGCCTGATCACCGCCAAAGAGGGCATTACCCTTGAAGAAGCCAAGAAGATCCTGGCCAAGGCCCGTAAGGAAAAACTTCCCATCGTGGATGATGACTTCAATCTCAAGGGTCTGATCACGATCAAAGATATCGAGAAACAGATCAAATATCCGCTTTCCGCCAAAGACGACATGGGCCGCCTGCTGTGCGGCGCCGGCGTCGGCATTACCGCAAATGTGCTCGAGCGTGTGGAGGCCCTGGTGAAAGCGAAAGTCGATGTGGTCGTTCTTGACAGCGCGCACGGACATTCCGAGAACGTGCTGAACTGTGCGAGAATGATCAAGGACGCCTATCCGGATCTTCCGCTGATCGGCGGAAATGTGGCAACCGGTGAGGGAACAAAAGCCCTGATCGAAGCCGGCTGTGATGCGGTCAAAGTCGGGATCGGCCCCGGTTCCATCTGTACGACCCGCGTGGTTGCAGGGATCGGTGTTCCGCAGATCACGGCGATCATGGACAGTTACGCGGTAGCGAGCAAATATGATATTCCGATCATCGCCGACGGCGGGATCAAGTATTCGGGCGATATGACCAAGGCTCTGGCAGCAGGCGCCAATGTCTGCATGATGGGCAGCATCTTTGCGGGATGTGATGAGAGCCCCGGAACATTTGAACTCTATCAGGGCAGAAAATACAAGGTTTATCGCGGCATGGGTTCCATCGCCGCCATGGAAAACGGCAGTAAGGACCGCTACTTCCAGAGCGATGCGAAGAAACTGGTTCCGGAAGGCGTGGAAGGACGCGTGGCATACAAGGGAACCGTTGAGGATACGATCTTCCAGCTGATGGGCGGCATCCGCTCCGGCATGGGGTATTGCGGCGCGCCCAATATCGAAGCGCTCAAGAAGAACGGCAGATTTGTGAAGATCTCAGCCGCTTCCCTGAAGGAAAGTCACCCGCATGACATTCATATCACCAAGGAAGCACCGAACTACTCCGTTGAGGAATAAGAGAAAAGACCGGGAGAATATCTGGAAATGATCCATTATATCGCGCGCGATTTTAAGACCGCGCTGCACCGCAGATATACATATGCTTATGTGATCGGGATCTTTGTGCTTTGCCTGCTTTCCAACATTGCAGTTGTGGCATTCCGCATGATCTACGGCACCAATGAAGGAACCTACGCATACAACATCTTAAACTATACGACATGGTGTTTTGTGGTTCCCTATTACAGCTGCATGTTCATAGCGGACATGGGATTCGGAAAAGTCTACCCGAACCCGCAGATCAAGGATAACATCACGAAGAACATGAGCAGGGCAGCGATCTATTTTTCCAAGCTGATCACAGAACTGCTCCTCGGTGTGCTCTTCCTGATCATCTCGTTTGTGCTGCTGATCGGGATCACGACGGTCTTTCACTTTGCGGACGGGACTGTCAGATTATATGACATCAAGGATTTTATCGAAAAAATGTGGATCGCCATTCCTTTGTGGATCGCGGGCGTATCTTTCGGCAACATGTTCCTGTTCATTTTTGAAGATAAGAGAAAGGCATACGCCGGCTATTATATCCTGACACTATTGATCCCGCGTCTGATCATGCTCCTTGCATCCGAGCGGGTTGGGTTTGAGCCGTTCAAGTTCTTAAGAAGATACCTGATCTCGCAGGGCTTCAGCCTTCTGCCGTACCCTGCGGATCCGGACAGAAATGTGACACTGATCGTTTCAACCGCCGTGATCTATACAGTGATCTCCTGTGTAGTCGGCATTGCGGTCTATCACAAGAAAAAAGTGAAGTATTAAAGAGAGGATGTTTCTATGGTCTTTCACGGAAACGCCGATCATTCGTCGTTAAACAGCATGAAACTGGATGCAGCCACCCTGCAGAGAGCACAGGACACATATTCCCTGCTTACCAATCTGTTCATTTTCTGCGTCAATGCAAAAGGGGAACGGATCACGGAAATGTCCGGGAATCCGAACGACATCACAAGGATCTTAGGTCTTGTGGAAGAGCATCGGATCGAAAATGTGCTCAGACAGGTGCTGACCAGTTCGGTGGAAGAACAGGTCGTTGAAGATACCAACTATTCCAATATCAAACTGGCAGGAATCGCGATCCGCTCCAAAGGAAAGCTGGCATTCTGCTGGTTTGTTTGTGCTGTTCTGGATGATGTTTCCGATAAGGAAAATGCCGTATTAAATATCAAATCCACTACCGACTACACCAGATTCATCAAATCTCTGGATCTGATGCGTGAGATCTCCCGGAAAGTATACGAAAATTCCGACCTTCTCGAAACGGCGGTTGCCGAATCCAAGAGGTCCAAATATTCCGAGCTGGAAATGGCTCGTTCCTTAAGGCGCAGTGAATCCATCGCCGCGATCGTCCAGATGCTGGACAGCGACGAGAGCTTTGAGGATATCAGTACGGCGATCTTAAAAGAAACGGCCCTGTATACGCAGGTGAGTCATGCCTATGTGGTCAGGCCGGGCGGTGAGAACGGGGCAAATGATATTCTGGGCGCCTATATCGAAGACGGCGCGCAGTCCATCGATTCGATCTTAGAGCAGAACGACCTGTCGCTTGTTTCGATCTTTGGTGACAAGCCTGCGGTTGTTTCTTATAAGACCAAGATCGGTGATGACATGAGAGCACTGATGGATGAAAACGGCATCAGCGCGCTTGTGGCGCTCCCGATCTTTATCAACCGGCGTCCCGCGATGTATGCGGTATTTGTCGAGACCCATCCCCAGAAATGCTGGGAGATGGATGAAGTGAAATTTTTTGCGGATGCCGTGCGCGTTCTGCAGAACATCCTGACCAGAAGGATCCAGAAGAATTCCCTGGCAAGTTCTTTCAAGTCCCTTGAAGCCATTCTTGACAACGTCGGAAGCGCCATCTATGTCAAAGACATGGATACGGATGAGGTGCTGTTTGCCAACAGGATGTTCAAGAATACCTTCGATGCGGAAATGAAGAACGGGATGGTTGAAAAGCTGTTCGAGGCGGGGCTCAAATATGTTCACGGAACCTCCTATTCGGAGATCGAATATCCGGAAAAGAAACGCTGGTACGATCTGCACACCACCGTCATCACATGGGTGGATGGAAGAAAAGTCACCCTTTGTTCCATCTTCGACGTGACCGACAAAAAGCTCTACCAGCGCAAGATCGAGCAGCAGGCCAACAACGATTTCCTGACGGGACTTTATAACAGGATGTGCTGTGAGCGGGATCTGCTGTCCTATATCGATGAGGCCAAGATCACGGGCAAAAAAGGCGCCGTGGTTTATCTGGATCTGGATGACTTTAAGCATATCAACGACGGTCTGGGACATCAGTACGGAGACGTGTTGCTGAAGGCGATCTCTCACAGCCTGCAGCGGATCGAAGGCGTGGAAAACTCCTGTTACCGCATGGGTGGCGACGAGTTTGTCGTGATCGTTCCTCCATCCAGTTACGAGCGTTTCAAGGATATCATCGAGGAGATCCAGATCGTATTCAATAAACCCTGGTTCTTAAAAGGCGCCGATTATTACTGCACCAGCAGTATGGGTATCGTGACTTTTCCGGATGAAGGCGAGACCGTACAGGATCTGATCCGTAAGGCGGATATTGCCATGTATGACGCCAAGAAGACCGGCAAGAACAGGACCGCATACTATGCGGAGAATTCCGATGCAGACTCCAACAAGCGTCTGGATATGGAAAAGAGCATGCGTGATGCGACGGCGGACGGCTACAAGGAATTTGAGGTTTACTATCAGCCCATCGTGGATGTTCATAAAGGGAATGCGGTCTGTACCGGCGCCGAGGCGCTGATCCGCTGGAATTCCATGGAACTCGGATTTGTGACACCGGGTGAATTTATTCCGCTTGCGGAATATCTGGGACTCATCAATCCCATCGGCAATTTTGTGTTAAGAGAGGCCTGCACGGCCTGCAAACGCTGGAACGAGAGCGGACATCCCTATTATAAAGTCAATGTGAACCTTTCGGTGGTGCAGCTTCTGCAGAATGATATCGTGGAGTCCATCGAAACGATCATCAATGAAACCGGCATCAATCCGAGAAATTTAACGCTCGAGGTTACGGAATCCTTAGCGATCAATGACATGACCCGCATGAAGAAGATCCTCGGCAACATCAAAAAGCTGGGTGTAAGGATCGCACTGGATGATTTTGGTACCGGATACTCTTCCTTAAATCATGTCAGGGAACTGCCGATCGATGTGATCAAGGTGGACCAGAGTTTTGTGACAGAGCTTGCGACGGACCAGTATGCGCAGGCATTCGTACGTATGGTCGGCGAACTTGCCAATGCGCTTGGCGTGAAGGTCTGCGTGGAAGGGATCGAGACCGCCGAGCAGTACAGGGTGCTGGAGAACATGAACGTTCGCATGATCCAGGGCTTCTATTTTGACAGACCGATGCAGCGGGAAGCTTTTGAAAAGAAATATGTGGACAACAATAGTGTTTTTGAAGGGAATGCATAACTATGAAACTTAGAATTAAGGAAAGAATCACACTACTTATTGTGAGCATCTTTCTGACATTTACTGTTTGTATTTATGCACCGGTTTCGGTTTATGTATCCAATAAAGACGAATTTTGGTTCAATCTCCGGATCATGATCACAACGCCGGTTGTCTTCTGGGTGGTTGCGACTCTTGTTATTGTTCTCCTGGGCATGTTATTGCCCGATAAACTGTATCATATTTATTTGTCCCTCGTCTTTGGAACAGGGCTTTGTTTCTATTTACAGGGTAATTTTCTGAGTCTGCGTGTCGGTATCTTAAACGGAGCAAAGATTAACTGGGCTGATTACCGGGTGAAGATGTGGCTCAATGCCGGGATCTGGTTGCTGATCCTTTGTGCAGTTGTTGCGCTTTTTCTTTGGAAATCCAAAATGATGGGGAAAATAGTTATGTATATAGCGGCCTTATTAACCATCATGCAGATCGGCTCGCTGGTTGTGATGTTTACGTCTTCCCTTTCGGCAGAGGATATCACATCCCCTGTCCGTCCCGTAATCACTACAGAGGGGCTCTATGAAGTTGGAGAAGAGAATATCATCGTATTTGTTTTAGATACTTTTGATGAGGAATACTTCAGATATATAACGGAAGAACATCCGGAGATCACTGATGAACTCGACGGTTTTGTATTCTATGACAATTATGCCGGAGCTTATCCAACAACGGTGTATTCTATAGCACATTTTATGGGCGGAAAGCTTTTTCGCAATGAAATGCCCATGAAAGATTGGCTTGCGGATACCGTGGAGCATCCGCATTATTTTGATGAACTGACAGGACATGGGTATGAATTATATCTATATACTACAATGACTGAGCAGATTCCTCAAAAAATAAAGGAGAAAACAAAGAATTATACGAAAGCACCCATGCAGTTTTATAATACAAGGACATGCTTTTCGGTGATATATCGGCTGGCAGCGTGTCAGTATTTTCCGGATATCGTGAAGCCATATGTCTGGATGGATGGAACGGAGATCGCATCAACCGGGAAACTGAGTAGTGAGTATCCGATTTATGATGATGCAAATGAACTGTTTAAGAGCAGACTGGACGACAGCGGCCTGAAAAAGAAAGAAGGAAAACAGTACAAATTTATCCATCTGTTTGGGGTACATGAACCTTACCGGATCGACGAGTGGGGAAACGAAGTGGATCCATATTGGGAATGGCCCGATTGTGCAACGGGATGCATGCGGATCATGCTCGAGTATCTGACATTTCTTAAGGAAAACGGTGTGTACGATGATTCTGCGATCATCATCACCGCAGATCATGGCTTTACGGAGGGCGTGTATCGAGGAGTACTTTCAAATCCTGTTTTTCTTATAAAAGAAAAGGGAGCGAAAGGTGAATTGAAGACCTGCAGTTATGAAGCAAGTCAGGATAATTTCGGCGCGACTATTGCGGACCTTAGCGGTGCGGAGGATGTTTCTCCTTATGGATTGAGTATTCTTGATGCTACTGAGGACAGGCACTTTGACAGATACTGCTATCAATATGTGCTGGAAGAAGGCAAGCACTGGCCGACTATGGTGAACGGCAACCTTTATCTTGTTGAATATCAGGTTCCGGATCTGTCAAATGACCCGTCAGGTTACCTGCTTACCGATGTGGAATACACTCCGACAGGAAGGAAGATTTCGCATAAAGCATATTGCGAGAACTGTTCAAAACCGGAGCCGTTATATGAAGATGTACAGGGATGGAAAGCACAACCGCACCTGCATATCGGTGACTATTTGTTGGATATGGATAAATGAGCGTTTAGAGAAGGAGAATGATAGGATATGAAGAGAAAACTGCTTTTGTTAAGTTCTGTATTAATGAATCTGTCAGCACTGTTCATCCTGTTTCCGCTTCCGGTACAGGCTTACATCGATCCGTCCGCCGTTTCCTATGTTGCACAGGCTGTGATAGGAATCGTGGTGGCACTGATAGCATGTCTGACGATTTTCAGGCATAAGATTGTTTCTTTTTTAAAAAAGAACAAAAATGAAGAGAAGAAAGAAGTACACTTTAAAGATCTTGATTCCAATGATACGGAATCCAAAGAGGACCAGTGACCGGGAATGTTTAGTATTACACATTATATAGGCATCTTTTTCGCATGGATGCTGAAGACATGTTATTTTTTTGTGGGAAACTTTGGTTGGGCAATCTGGTTATTTACTTTTTTGACCAAGATTGTCATGTTACCGGTTTCCGTTATTGTGCAGTTGAATTCAATAAAGATCGTAAAACTGTATCCGGAAATGAACCGGTACCGTGCGAAATATTACGGAGACAGGGATATGATCTCCGAAGCACAGTATAAACTGTATAAACAAGCGAAATATCATCCGATTCTTGATCTGATCCCCATTTTTTTACAATTGGTCTTGCTGTTGGGTGTTGTAGAGGGCATCCGAAGCCTTATGGGGGACGGCTATGCAATGACATGGTTCGGACTGAATCTGGCAGAAGTTCCCATCAAAACCGGCGGCCCCATACTGCTGATCCCGTTCTTAGCAGCGCTTTCGGCTTTGATTATGTGTGCGACCCAGAACATGTCAAATGTCCTTCAGGCAGAGCAGAACAGGGTAAATAAGATCGTGACCCTTTCGGTTTCTGTTCTTCTCTCGTTATATTTGGGATTTTTTGTCCCTGCGGGGATTGGTTTGTACTGGATCGCGAGCAATCTTTTCTCTGTTGCACTCATGTATATTCTGAATTTCTTTATCAATCCGCGCAAACACATCGACTATGATGCATTGAAAGAGAGTAAGGCGGCATTGGAGAAATTGAAAGAAGAGGACAAACAGAAGAAAAAATCAAGAAGCAGAGAAGAACTTGCAAAGGAGAAAGAAGATTACAGACGCTTTGTGAAAGCCGGCACAAAACAGATTGTTTTTTATTCCGAGAAGAACGGGTTTTATAAATATTTCAAGGATATCATTGAATATATCATAAGGCGTACGGATATCGTTATCCACTATGTTACCAGCGACATGAATGATGAGGTCTTCGGGCTGGAGTCCGATCAGTTTCATGTATATTACTGCGATGGGAACAAACTGGTGGTTCTTATGATGAAACTCGATGCGGATGTTGTGGTCATGACAGTACCGGACCTTCAAAGATATTTTATCAAACGTTCCCTGATCCGTCCGGATGCTGAGTATGTATATATTGACCACGGGATCGGAAGTATCAATATGCTCCTTCGCAAACATGCTTTGGATCATTTTGATACTGTTTATGCGACCAATGAAACAAAACTCCGGGAAATCCGTGCGCAGGAGGAAACTTACGGACTGAAGCAGAAAACGGTGGTGGAGTGCGGGTTCAGTCTGATCGATAATATGATCCAAAACTATGAGAGGGAGCATGCGGACCAAAGTGATGTTATTTCCGAAGTCCCGAAGATCCTGATCGCACCATCCTGGCAGGATGATAATATATTGGATCTTTGCATTGATGAGATATTGGACCGGCTGCTAGGGAACGGATATCATATCATAGTCCGCCCGCATCCGCAGCATGTGAGGCATCACATGGAAGAACTGCGCTCGCTGGAAGCTAAATATGCAAGCCATAACGATTTTGAATTGCAGATTGACTTTTCCTCAAATAAAACGGTTTATGATGCGGACATCCTTATGACAGACTGGTCAGGAATCTGCTTTGAGTATTCATTTACTACATTAAAGCCGACATTGTTTATCGATACGCCGATGAAAGTAATGAATCCTGATTATGAAGAAATCGGTGTTATACCGATGGATATTGAGATCCGCAACCGGATCGGGATATCCATAGCACCCGATAACCTGTCCGAAATAAACAATGCGGTCGAGAGGCTTCTTCACGAAGATGCCTTTAGCAGGCAGGAATTGAAGAAGATCCGTGAAAAGTACCTATACAATATCGGAAAGAGTGCAGAGGTTGGCGGAGATTATCTGATCAAGGCAGTCATCAGAAAAAGCAAGTCATAGTACTTGCTTTTTTATATTGATAGGCATATAATGCTCTTGTGTTCACGAAAAACAGTTTTTGCAATTTCGTGAAAATCATCCAGAGCTATCCTATGAACAGACAAGAAGAAGATATTCTTACAACGATATATTCGAATCCATTTTCAGGGCAGCGTGTGCTCTCGGAACAGAGCGGACATTCGCTGGGGGTAGTTAACAAATCTCTCAGATCCCTTACAGAAGAGGGTTATTTGGATGAGAAGATGCAGCCGACACCAAAAGCGCTGCACGAGATCAAACTGAAATCCCCTCGAAATGCCATTATTCTGGCTGCAGGATTCGGCATGCGTATGGTGCCGATCAATATGGAAACGCCAAAAGCGTTATTGGAAGTCCATGGGGAAGTATTGATCGAGAGGATCATTCGTCAACTTTGGGAAGCCGGGATCCGTGATATTACAGTTGTAGTCGGATTCATGAAAGAACAATTTGAATATCTGATCGATGAATTCGGGGTAAACCTTCTTGTCAATATGGATTATTCCGCAAAGAATAATCTTCACACACTTGCTTTGGCCGCTGCAAAACTATCCAATTCATATATCATTCCCTGCGATCTTTGGTGCGAGATCAATCCTTTCAGAAAACATGAGCTGTATTCCTGGTATATGGTGAATGATCTGGTGGATGACGACAGTTCGGTAAGGGTTAATCGCCGTATGGAACTGGTATACACTCCGAAATCACTAGGCGGGAATACGATGATAGGGATTGCCTATCTTACAGAGGAACAAAGTAAGGTTGTCAGGGACAAACTTGTACGGATGGACGAAAACGCCTTGTATCGAAATGCTTTTTGGGAAGAGACGCTTTTCGAAGAAGGGCGTATGATCGTACAAGCCCGTGTGGTGCACGCCTATGAGGTGGAAGAGATCAATACCTACGAGCAGTTACGTGAAATTGATGAAAAATCCAATCATTTACAGTCTAATGCGATCAAAACAATCGCGAAAACCCTGAGAGTACAAGAACAGGAGATCACGGATATTCGGGTCCTGAAGAAGGGAATGACCAATCGTTCTTTCCTGTTCAGTTGCGACCATGATTCATATATCATGCGCATTCCCGGCGAAGGGACGGAGAAACTGATCAACCGGGAACAGGAAGCGGCCGTATATCGCGTGATCAAAGACCGGAAGATCAGCGATGAGATCATTATGATCGATCCGAGAACAGGATATAAGATCACAAAATATTGGGAAAATGCAAGGGTATGTGATACCAATTCATTGGATGATCTTCGTATATGTATGGAGAAACTGCGACAGCTGCATCGATTAAAGCTGGAAGTTTCGCATGAATTTCATATTTTTGATATGATCGATTTCTATGAAGGATTATGGCCTGATGGAAGGTCGATATATAAGGATTATGTTCAGGTCAAGAAAAATGTGTTCTCGCTGAAGCCTTTTATTGAAAAAAATATTTCATGCAGATGCCTGACTCACATTGATGCGGTGCCGGATAATTTTCTGATCCTTCCCGATCATGAAGTAAGACTGATCGATTGGGAATATGCGGCAATGCAGGATCCTCATGTCGATCTTGCGATGTTCTGTATCTATTCCATGTATGAGAAAGAACAGATTGACCGATTGATAGATATTTATTTTGAAAACAAGTGTCCGGAAATGGTCAGACTCAAGATCTATTGCTATATTTCCGCCTGTGGATTGCTTTGGAGTAATTGGTGTGAATACAAGAGAAGTCTCGGCGTGGAATTTGGCGAGTATTCCCTGCGGCAATATCATTATGCCAAGGAGTATTATTCGCTTGTTTCCGACAAAATAGGAGCAAAACAGTGATGCATACAGTCAAAAGAGCCATTATTGTGGCAGCAGGCATCGGGAAACGCCTGCGCCCGGTTACGCTGGATATTCCAAAGCCGCTGGTGCCGGTCAACGGTATCAGGATGATCGACACCGTTATTTTAGGACTTCATGAAAACGGAATTAACGAAATTTATATTGTAGTCGGCTATCTGAAGGAGAAATTTCAATGCCTTACGCGAGAATATAAAGGTATCACATTGATCGAGAATCCGTATTATGAGACCTGCAACAATATTTCTTCTCTCTACATGGCGCGTGATCATTTGGAAGAGGCAATGATCCTGGATGGCGACCAGCTGATCCTGAATAAGAGAATCCTGTCTCCCTCTTTTGACAAGTCGGGATATAGTGCTGTTTGGACAGAGAATGATACTAAAGAATGGCTGATGAAGGAGGAGAATGGAAAGGTGGTTTCATGCAGCCGTGCCGGTGGAAAAGATGGCTGGCAATTGTACAGCATTTCCCGATGGACCGGGCTGGACGGAAAGAAATTGAAGGCTTTTTTGGAATACGAGTTTGAGGAAAAATCAAACCGGCAGATCTACTGGGATGATGTTGTAATGTTTTGTCATTTTGCAGACTTTGATCTGCAGGTCTATCCCATGCAAAAAGAAGATGTTCTGGAAATAGACAGTTACGGGGAATTATGCAGATTGGACAGCGATTATAAAGCACATAAAGCATAGGAGCGGAGAAAAAATGAAAAAAATAAAAATTGACTGGACACTTACATTGCTGCCTTTACTTACCATCATATTGTTGGGCATTCTTTTTTTTATCATGCCTGAACAATCCAATGCAATTCTGAGCAGGATCAGGTTCTTTTTCGGAGATACATTAGGAACCTATTATCTGATCATCGGATTGGCGGTTTTTCTGATCTCTTTGTTTCTGATCGTTTCCAAATATGGAGACATTGTTCTTGGTGATCCGTCGGAAAAGCCTAAATATTCGTTTTTTGCATGGGGAAGCATGATGTTTACATGCGGTCTGGCGGCTGATATTCTGTTTTATTCATTTTCTGAATGGGTCATGTATGCCACGAACCCACATGTGACGCAAATGGGGCCTTTTGAAGAATGGGCGCCTGTTTTTCCGGTTTTCCACTGGAGTCTCATCCCTTGGGCATTTTATCTGGTACTTGCAGTTGCCTTTGGCTTTATGCTTCATGTACGAAAAAGGGACAGGCAGAAGTATTCTGAGGCTTGCCGCCCTGTTTTGGGCAAATATACGGATGGATGGGGTGGAAGGATCATCGATCTTCTGGCTGTTTTCGCACTGATCGCAGGTACAGCTACGACTTTCAGTGTAGCAACGCCGCTTATGTCGAGTATCCTGGTGGAACTGTTCCATATAGAGGTCAACAGAACACTTGTTACCATTATAATTCTGGTCATCACATGTGCCATTTATACCTGCTCAGCTCTGCATGGGATCAAAGGAATGAATCTTCTTTCGAAAATCTGTATTTTTATGTTTTTCGGGCTGATCGTTTTTGTTTTCTTCTTCGGTGGAAAAACTCAATATATTATAGACACGGGCGTGGAGTCCCTTGGTAGGATGATCCAGAATTTTGTTGGACTTTCCACCTATACCGACCCCATGCGCACGAATAATTTTCCGCAGGATTGGACGATCTACTATTGGGCATACTGGATGGTATGGTGTGTGGCTGCGCCATTCTTCATCGGCAATATTTCGCAGGGCCGGACGATTCGCCAGACAGTGATCGGTGGGTATGTGTTCGGTGTGGGATCCACCATTGTAAGCTTTATTGTGTTGGGTAATTATTCTTTGGGACAGCAGATTTCCGGTGCTGCCGATTACATTTCGGAATATGCAGAAACCGGTGATCTATATGCCATGATCATTCATATCGTCAAAACCTTACCGTGTGCTCCGTTTATTCTGGTGGTAATCCTGCTCACGATGCTTGTATTTTACGCAACGTCCTTTGACTCGATCGCATATACGGCGGCCTGTTACAGTTATCATCAGCTGGGTGAAAATGAGAGCCCGCACACATGGATCAAACTATTATGGTGTATTTTGCTGATCATACTTCCGGTTGCGCTTGTTTTTTCGGAGAGTTCCATGAATAACCTTCAGTCGGTAAGCATCGTTGCCGCTTTTCCGATCGGAATCGTTATGATACTGATCATCTGGTCCTTCTTTAAAGATGCTAAAAAATATATAAAAATGTGATATACTGTAACATATCATACAAAGGAGGGCTGATGCATGCAGGCAATCATTCTGGCAGCCGGAATGGGAAAGCGCTTAAAGGAGCTGACCGAAAACAATACCAAGTGCATGGTCAAAGTCAACGGAAAAACGCTTGTGGAACGCCTTCTTGGCCAGCTTGACAAAAGACATCTGTCGAGGATCGTGATCGTTACCGGTTACAAGGGCAGGGAACTCATCGACTATATCGATACCCTGCAAGTGAAGACCCCCATCGTATATGTGGACAATCCGATCTATGACAAGACGAACAACATCTATTCGCTGTCTCTTGCCAAAGAGTTTCTCAGAAATGATGATACCCTTCTTTTTGAATCCGATCTGATCTTTGAAGACAGTGTGATCGATCTTCTGATCGACGATCCGCGGGAAAATCTCGCTTTGGTGGACAAGTACCAGAGCTGGATGGACGGCACCTGCGTGACGCTTGACGATCATGATGCGATCGAGCAGTTCATTCCCGGAAACAAGTTTAAATATGCGGACAGAGACCGGTATTACAAAACGGTCAATATCTATAAATTCAGCAGATCTTTTGCCGGGGAATACTACATTCCCTTTATGGAGGCTTATCTTTCGGCTCTGGGCGAAAACGAGTACTATGAGCAGGTCTTAAGAGTCATCACCATGCTGGATGAACCCGTGATCCGCGGAAAGCGCTTAAACGGGCAGAAATGGTATGAGATCGACGATATCCAGGATCTGGATATTGCGATGTCGCTGTTTGCCGATGATGAGGAAGAGCGGCTTCATCGGATGCAGGAGCGTTACGGCGGCTACTGGCGCTATCCCGGTATGCTGGATTTCTGCTATCTGGTCACACCGTACTATCCGACGAAGCGTCTGAAAGCGGAACTGCGCGCAAGCTTTGACCAGCTCCTTACCGCTTATCCTTCCGGCATGAAAGTCAATGCATTGCTTGCCGCCAAGTATTTCAACATTCATCAGGAAAATATCGTTGTCGGAAACGGCGCCGCGGAACTGATCAAAGCGCTTATGGGGCGTTTTTCGGGAAAAACCGGCTTCATCCGTCCGACTTTTGAGGAATATCCGAACAGGTATGCAGAAGATCTTGCTATCGTTTATGAACCTGCAGAACCTGATTTTTCCTATACGGTCGATGATCTGACCGCCTTTTATGAAGGAAAAGAGATCAGCAACCTCATCCTGATCAATCCGGACAACCCGAGCGGCAGCTACATTTCGCATAAGGACCTGTTAAGGCTCATCGAATGGGCAAAAGCGCATCGGAGCCGTCTGGTCGTTGATGAGTCGTTTTCGGATTTTGCCGTTGATGAACAGACCACCGTGATCACGCAGGAGATCGTGGATTCTTATTCCGGATTGTATATCGTAAAGAGTATCTCCAAATCCCACGGCGTGCCGGGGCTTCGTCTCGGGATCCTGGTGTCTTCCGACACACAGACGATCGCAGAGATGAAGAAGGAAGTATCGATCTGGAACATCAACTCCTTTGCGGAATTCTATATGCAGATCGCCGAGAAATACAAGAAGGACTATGCGGCGGGCCTGCAGAAACTGATCGAAACCAGAGAGCGGTTTATTGAGAAACTGAAGCAGATTTCCGGACTTCGTGTCATTCCGTCCCAGGCAAATTATGTATTGATCGAACTGGTCAACGGAAATTCCGCTTTGGAACTGTCCAAGAGGCTTCTGATCGATCATCATATCCTGATCAAGGATCTGAGCGCAAAGATCGCAAGCGGACAGTATATCCGGCTGGCTGTTCTTGATGACGAGAGCAATGCGGTAATAATCGAAGCATTAAGAAGTGAGTTGAAAAGTCGTGGCTGATTTTTGAAAACACAAAGCGTATAATGAAATCACAAACAAGATGGCCGAAAGCTAGATAATACCTAGCCGCCGGCAGTGTTGCACTAAAAAAGTAGCGTGGTCCGTTAGGATGGAACGCTACTTTTTTGTTATCAGTATTAGTCGATATTCGGTCGATATATGTTGATAGGATGGATATAACCTATTTATTGAAAGTGTACTATAAATAAAGTATAATTACATTATGTGGCATATGTGACAATTCTGGCTTGGGTTTTTAAAAATCTCGGAGAATGATATATGAGAAGAAGGAGTAAGAGACTTTTAACAGCTATACTGGCTGTCATATTAGTACTGGGAAATGCTGAGACATTGTTAGCACAGTCAGATTTTTATGTTGAAACGGAGATAAGATCCGAAGAAACAACGTTTGAAGAGCAGACTCCAGAAGCAGATGAAGGAACCGGATTTCCGAATGATCAGGAAGAATCTTTTGCAGAGGAATCGGAAGAGGAAGAGTATATCCCCGGTTTTGTAATGCCGGAGGATTACAGGGATCCCGATACCATTGAAGAGAACAGTGAACTCCTGCGGGGATCCTGGCTTGAATCCAGGTATGTGGATGAAGATCTTCTGAATGCGATCCCGCTGCGGGATCAAAAGTCATACAGTACCTGCTGGGCGGAATCATCCATCGGCCTCGCCGAATTCTCACTTTATAAACAGGGGCTGATCGATTCCTTGGATCTGTCCGAACTTCATCTGGCCTATTTTACTTACAATTCGGTGACAGATCCGCTTGGCGGCACGTCAGGCGATCAGAGCCGGGAAAGTGACAATACGATCAGCCAGAGGCTTAAACACGGAGGTAACTACGGTGATGCAGCCAATGCGCTTGCGGGATGGCTCGGCGCAGTGGATGAGGGTAAAGCACCATATACAGATGCGTCACGCATTAACAGCGGCGGTACCCTTGATGAATCTGTCGCTTTCGATGACAGTGCGCATCTTCGGAATATGTACAGACTGAATCTGCGCACGAATCCGGATGAGGTCAAAAGACTTATCAAAGAGCACGGAGCCGCAGGGGTCAGTTATTATATGGGAGGCGGACCCGGTCCGGCAACCAGCGCCAAGCTGTATAACAAAACTACAAACAGTTATTACTGCTATGAGGCGAACTCTCCGGATCATGGCGTTATGATCGTCGGATGGGATGATTTTTACTCCAGGGAAAATTTCTCAGTCGACCCGGGAAGAGACGGCGCATGGCTGATCCGGAACAGCTGGACGACCGGTTATTACAGCGATAAGCAGCAGTATGGCGGATACTTCTGGATGTCCTATGCGGACCGGAGCCTTTCGAGTGAGGCTTTCGTGTTTGATTTTGAAAAGGCTGATGCTTATGACAACAATTACCAGTATGACGGCGGGATCAAGAGCTCATCTACGATAACCAAAGGCGCCAATGTGTTTACGGTATCAGCCGCACCGGACGCTTTAGAGGAACTGGGAGCAATAACCGTAGCCACTTTAGGAACCGGTGTGGACTATACGGTGGACGTTTACAGGGATCTTAAGAATCCGGGCAACCCGGAGAGCGGTACGAAAGTTGCGAGCGAGAGCGGCATGTTTGTCTGTGAAGGCTATCACAGAGTCGAGCTTGCAAGTCCGGTCGTGATGGAAGAAGGAACCGTGTTCTCCGTAGTTGTTACGCTGAAGGGCGGAACGATCCAAAATGAGATCAACACCAGAATTACGTTCAGCGGCGGCATGTCCGCAATTTTACCGGCAAGCGCCCAAAGCGGACAGAGTTTTTCATGCGAGGGACGAACCTGGGATGATTACGGCGATCGTTACAAACGCAACCTCAGGATCAAGGCTTTTACAAATAAGATCGAAACTGTCCCCGAAGACTTTATCACGGATATCGTATTTGCTGATGAACCCGGAACGGGTACACTTACTATTAACCGGGGGGATACATTTGAAACAGATTATACGGCATATCCGGAAACCGCGCGTGATAAAAGAGTGACCTGGTCATCTGCCGATACCGGTATCGCAACGGTTGATACGCAGGGTGTTGTGACAGCTGTGGCAAAGGGGAGCACGACGATCACCGCAACCGCCATGGCCGGTGGATTAACAAGATCATTTGATGTTGTTGTCACCAGAAACCTGACGGGGCTGAACATTACGTCCCCTTCACAGCAAAAACTGGTGGCCGGGAATTCATACCTCCTCTCTGCCGAAGCGTTGCCGGAAGCGGCCGATTTCAGCGGAAATATCACATGGACGAGCTCGGATACGGACATCGCGGCAATCGATCCGGACGGGAACCTTGTCGTGAACGGAACCGGGGAGATCATCATAACGGCTGCAGGAGACGGTGTCAGCGGGACAGAGCGTTACACATGTTTCCCTGCAGAACCCGTGATTTCCACGTCAAGATCGGGACAGACGGTTACCATCTCCGTTAATGCCGTTATAGGGGCAACCCGTTATGTTTTCTACAGAAAGATTCCAAAAAGCGCGAGTTCTGCGACGGTTGAGATCCATTCCGTAACGGCTGAGCCGGGACAGAGTGTATACGAGTATGCCGATGATATCACATCACTCGAGATACCTAACGGTTATCTGGTCTATGAAGTCAAAGCGGAAGGCACAGGCGCCGCAAGCAGGTCCTCGGTAAAGGTGGCGACTTCAAAGCGAGCTTATGTGATCACTTATGAGACCGGCATCGGAACGAATCTGGCAAACAATCCTGCAAAACTTGTGGATGGTGAAACGATCAATCTGTATCCTCCCATAGCACCCGCGGGTTATTCTTCGATCGGATGGTGGTATGAGGAAGATTATAAAGATTATGTTTCAACGCTGCCGCTTAAAAAATATTCGAAGCCTGATTATAAGAATTATACGATAACGGCAAAGTATAAACCCAATACATACAGGATCGCATATTATCCGAACGGCGGCACGGGATCCATGAGTGATACGACGGCATCTTACGGAAGCAGTGTATCATTGACGGCCAATGCATTTAAAAGGCAGGGCTCAACTTTTACCGGATGGAATACGGAACCTGACGGCAAGGGCAAGGCATATAAAAACAAGGAATCGGTTTTGGATCTGACAACGGTTAACGGCGGCGTTGTACGTTTGTATGCGCAGTGGAAGACACCGGTGTCATCGATCAGCCTGTCCGAATCCTCCCTGATCATGTATACGGGAGAGGGCAGGAAACTGACAGAGACCGTATCCCCGCAATACGCAGACGTTCGGGAAGTGCAGTGGACAAGCAGCAACGCAAATGTTGCAGAAGTTGATGCCGATGGCGTTGTGAGCGCATTATCCAACGGTACCGCAAAGATCACATGCCAGGCAAAAGACGGAAGCGGGAAAAAAGCGACCTGTTCGGTAACGGTCAAAACCCGTGTGAAAAACGTGGAGATATCTGCGCCGCAGAGGCTTGCGGTAGGGAAAACATACAAGATCATTCCCGCGTTCAACACCGGGGATGTGGAACCAAGCGATAAGACGCTTGCGTGGTCAAGCAGCGATTCGTTTGTGGCCACGGTATCCCAGAGCGGTGCCGTGAGTGGGACCAATGCAGGCACAGTGACGATTAAAGCCGTATCCGCGGAACGCGATCCGGATGATCATGATATAGAGGGCACATGCGATATCAGGATATATGAACCGGTAACTTCCGTTAAATTTAACGGTAAAACCGCGTCTGTCGGCGCAAATGCCACCCTTATGCTCCCGGCTTTGATAACGCCGGCTGTAAGGGATGATGATCAGGAATATCAGGGCGTAAGCTTTGTTTCATCCAACCCGGATTATCTGAGCGTGGAAGAGGTGATCGACGGTAAGATTGCAAAACTGAAGGCCAGTCTCCCGGATCAGGTTGATAAGGCGAGCGTTCAGGTGACGGCTACCGCAAAGGACGGGAGCGGGAAGCGTGCAACCTGCACCGTGACTGTTATCAGACAGGTCACAGGGCTCACCGTCAGCGCACCCGGCGGACAGAACAGGATTGCGGTAGGAAAATCGCTGAAACTTACAGCAGCAGTCATGCCCGAACTTGCTCTGAACAAGCAGGTTGAGTGGGTAAGCTCGGATCCGGCCGTGGCAAGCGTTGACAAGTCGGGAAATGTCAAAGCGATCAGCGTCGGAGAAGCCGAGATAAGTGCAAAAAGCGCTTTGGACAACAGCGTTTCCGATACCTATCCCATTCAGACCTATACTGCGCTTACCGGGTTGTCGCTTAACGAAGCTTCTATCACACTTCATGCCGGCAGGCAATTTAAACTGGAAGTGGCGCCAAAACCTGCGGACGCGATTTTGACCGAAGTGACATACAGCGTTGCATCGGGCGACGCATACATAAATGTTGACAATACCGGCCTCATAACGGCCCTGAACGATCTTGGGGGAAAAGCATCTCAGCGCGCGGCTGTTGCGGTGACGGCAAGCGACGGCGTGACTTCCAAAACGATCAGATGTAACGTGACTGTTACAAAAGACCCCGTTTCGGTTAAGTCTGTCAAAGCGGATAAGACCTCGCTTTCCATGGGACTGGGAGCAAAGGCGGCGATCTGTGTATCGGCACTTCCGGCTTCGGCGGATAACAGGGGACTGGAGGCGCCCGTGCCCGATCAGACGGGAATTGTTGAAGTGACGGATAAGGGTGACGGTAGCTATGAGATCAAGGCGGTCGGCAAAGGAACCGTTTCGGTTAAATTCGTTTCAGCAGACAATCCTTCCAGGAGCGCTTCCTGCAAAATAACGGTAGGCAATCCGGTTGGCACTGTTGCGATTACATCGTCCCTGGCCGGTCTTGTAGTCGGAAAGAAAGCCACACTGCGCGCATCGGTGGACGGCGTCGGTGGAAAAGCCGCCAATGCTTCGGTAAAATGGACGATCCAAAGCGCGAAGGATGCTGCCGGAAATGCTGTTTCAGACAGCGCAAAGATCGCGACCATAAATGAAAAGGGTGTTCTGTCGGCTATCGGCGCGGGCTCGGTAATTGTCCGGGCAACAGCCGAAAAGCCTGACGGCGCCGATGATGCGGATACTGCATACTTTGCCGAGTGTACGATCAAAACATATATTCCCGTCACGAGGATAACGGCTGACAGGACGGGTATCAATATCAGACTGAACGGAACAGCGTTTGTCACGGTTGCCCAAATCCTGCCGGAAAACGCAACCGATCAAACGATCAGATGGACAAGCTCCAATGAAAATATCGTCCGGATCGTCAGTCCCGCATCGGCAACTACGGATGCATCAACCGGAGAAGCGCTTGAAATAAAAGCAGTGGGGACCGGAAATGCAAAGATCACGGGGACAGCTCTTGACGGAAGCAAAAAGAGCGTGACGGTCAATGTGAAAGTAACGGCGAGCGTAAAAGAGAGCGATGTCGCCATCACGCTGAAAACGATCCCACAGGGTGTGCAGGTCGATCAGGCTTCGTTGGGTACAAAGACGCTTGTCATAACCGCTATGCCAGTGAAAAAATCCGTCACGCTGCTCCCTGTTTTGACGATATCTGCATTTGATGGGAAAGTAACCTTCAGGAGCACGGATCCCAACATAGCAACGGTCAGCGCAAGCGGTGTTGTCAGTGCCAAGGCACCGGGAACAGTAACGATCATCATGCGTACATCGGACGGGGGATATGAGGCAAGGTGTAACATCATGGTTTTGAGTGATTAAGTATATGTGGAATTCTTCTATATCGTAAATAGGACTTGCGGATTAACATAATGTATGATACACTAGGACTTGACTAGGACAGTCAAGTCCTTTTTGCAGGGGGAAATGCAATTCAGATACGATGCTGGGGAGCTCGTATAACAGCTGTAATGTTTAAGGGGAAACATTATGAATGCCAAGTTTTTTGATGTGAAGAAGGAGAAGCAGGATGCCATTATCAATGCGGCTTTGAAGGTCTTTGCCGAGAACGGGTACAAGAAGGCCAGCACAGATGTGATCGTGCAGACTGCGGGGATCTCCAAGGGGTTGTTGTTTCACTATTTCACGAGTAAGCAGGGATTGTATGCGTTTATCTTTGACTACAGCGTGAAGTACATGACACTTGAACTGACCCAATCGGTCAAGAAGGATGAGAATGACTTCTTTGAAGTCCAGCTCATGATCGAACAGGCCAGGACCAGGGTGATGCGCAACTATCCGTACATGCAGCAGTTCTTAAACGGCGTGCGCTTTGAAGATCATCCGGAAGCGCTTGAGGCGCTCGGCGATCAGAAGGGCGCCATGCAGGCCGTTTACAACGGGATCTACAGGCAGACCGACAACGCCAGATTTAAGGATTATGTGGAGGTCGGCCGGGTGATCCAGATGATCTCCTGGATGTCGGAAGGGTTTATCAGAGACCGGTTTCATGAAGGGGAAGTCGATCTGGATGCCATGAATGAGGAGTTTGGCAAATATCTGATGATGTTGAAAAAACATTTATACAACATTTAGTATTTTCTGCTTGCGTTTTGAACTTGGATACACTACAATTAGTGTCGTGGGAGAAATAAGGGGCTGGATATGCGATCTAAAGCATATACAGCTTTTCTTTTCGGATTTTTTCAAAACGCAGCTTACTGCGTTACTCATCAGCGGGACGGACAGATGGACAGAAGTTCTTTTCCACAGGAATTTGCAGACAGGATGCACCGGATGCTTTGGGGGGAGGACGAAGCATTTTTTGCAGCCTGTCTTGAACAGCCCCGTAAGGCGCTGCGCCTGAACCCGTTGAAATCAATTTCTCCGGCGGCGGTTTTATCTTCCGAATACTGCAGAGAGCCTGTACCATGGGAATCCATGGGCTACTACTATGATGAGACTCTGGCTGCAGGACGGCATCCTTACCATGAGGCAGGAGTTTATTATATTCAGGAGCCCAGCGCCATGGCGCCGGTATCCGATCTGGATGTCCGGGAGGATGAACGCATATTGGATCTGTGTGCTGCTCCCGGCGGGAAAAGCACACAGATTGCCGGAAGGATGAAGAATACCGGTCTGCTCATCAGTAACGAGATCCATGCAGGCCGCGCAAAGATCCTGTCCGGGAATATTGAACGGATGGGCCTTTCCAATACGATCGTAACAAATGAAACACCCGCACGTCTTTGTGAACATTTTCCCGCTTTTTTTGACAAAATCTTAGTGGATGCTCCCTGTTCCGGGGAAGGCATGTTTCGAAAGAACCCGGAAGCGATAGCCGAATGGAGCATGGAGAATGTGGCACTTTGCGCAACGAGGCAGGATGAGATCCTCGATGCGGCCCATGAAATGCTGCGTACCGGCGGCCGCATGGTCTATTCCACCTGTACATTTGCGCCGGAAGAAAATGAGGGCACGATCCTGCGCTTTCTGGTGCGGCATCCGGAATACCGTGTGCATCCCATAACTTTGGCTGACGGAATGGAGCACGGGGATCTTACATATCTGAAACGGCTGCGGGAGGCTTCTTTATGTGCATTGGAACCACATGATCTTCCGGAAGACGGCACGGATGTTTCCCCGGAACTAACCCTTCAGATCAGGAATACGGTCCGCCTGTTCCCGCATAAGATCATGGGGGAAGGACATTTTCTGGCTGTTCTGATCAAAGGAAATGAAGAAACGCCTTCCCTGCAAAGAGAACCTGTGGCAGGGAAAAGCGCTTTGCCTGCAAAAGAGCTGTCCCTGTTCCGTGATTTTCAAAAGAAACAATTTACCCATCCATTGTTTCAGGAAAACCGCTCGCTGATCCTGTTCGGCGATCATCTATACCGTCTGCCGGACGGCGCGCCGAACTTAAACGGCTTAAAAGTGCTGCGGCCGGGTCTGATGCTTGGGACATTTAAGAAAGACCGGTTTGAACCTGCGCATGCATTGAGTCATTTCCTACAAATGACCGATTCGGTCAATTTTGTGGAACTGCCGGGAAACGGGATACTGATCAGGAAGTATTTGAACGGGGAAACGCTGGATCTTAGCGGGGATGAAGCCGGAAAGGAAGCAAAGATCCGGATCGGCGATGCGCACGCTCCGTGGGTGCTTGTCTGTGTCGACGGATGTGCGGCCGGGTTTGCAAAGCTTGCAAACGGGATCTTAAAGAACCATTATCCCAAAGGCCTTCGGATCCTTTTGTAATCTGATTTTTTCCATGTAATAATTTTGTAACATCATTGACAAGGCCCGTAAAATCGCATATATTTGAATGTAGCCTGATTACATTAAGGAAATACATTTCATGGTTTTTCAATCGTTAAACGGAACCTGGATGATGAATGAAAAGGGTTCGGAAGCCTATATCGAGGCAAAGGTTCCGGGCTCTGTTTTGTCTGCGCTTTTAGTGCAGCATCGGATCAGGGATCCCTATTTTGGAACAAACGAATATGCGGCAGAAGAACTCTTCAGGCAGGATTATTTTTTCTCGCGTGAATTCGAAGTGATGCCGGAACTGTTGCAGCAGGACAGGATCCGTCTTTGCTGCAAGGGGATCGATACGATCGCGCATATCTATCTGAACGGGGTGCCGGTCGGAACTACCGCCAACATGCACCGCACTTACTATTTTGACGTGAAGCAGCACCTTCGCTCCGGTGTGAACCTGATCACGGTGGAGCTGCTTTCTCCGCTGAACTATATCGAAAACTACCATCCCGGTTATGATAAGGATATTACGCATGTGCCGCAGGGCAGCACACTGGGTGCCCAGTTCATCAGAAAACCGCACTCGCAGTTTGGCTGGGATATGGGACCGAAACTGCCGGATCTCGGGATCTGGCGCAGCATCGATCTGATCGGTTACAGTCTGATCCATTTGGATGATGTCACGATCATCCAGCATCATGAGAAGAAAAATGTGCGCCTGGAGATCCGCGTGCATGCGGAACTTTTCCGCAGGGGTCCCTATATCATCCAGGCGGAATTAAGGCCGCCGAAGGGAAGGATCACGGCGATCACCGAGACCATGACAGACAGGGACTGCACCCTTTTTATGGATGTGGACAACCCGGATCTGTGGTGGCCGAACGGCTACGGTGAGCACCCGATCTATCAGGTCAGTGTTTATGCGCTCGACATGAACGGTGTGCAGTGGGATTCCAAGTCTTTCAAGATCGGTCTTCGCACGATCACCGTTTCACAGGAGCGGGACGAATTCGGCAATGAGTTCTGCCTGAAAGTCAATAACGTCAAGATGTTTGCGATGGGCGCAAATTATATCCCCGAAGATGCGATCTATCCGTTTATCACAAAAGAAAAAATTGATTATCTGCTCAGATCCGCGGTCAAGTGTAATTTCAACACGATCCGTGTCTGGGGCGGCGGTTACTATCCGTCGGATGATTTTTATGACATGTGTGACGAATACGGCCTGATCGTCTGGCAGGATATGATGTTTGCCGGAAACCTGTATGAAATGACGGAGGATTTCAGGCGCAATGTCGAAGCCGAGGCTACGGACAACATCAAGCGGTTCAGGCATCATGCCTGCATCGGACTGATCTGCGGAAATGACAGGATCGAGCAGAGTATCGTAGATGGTTCCCTGCGTGATCATTCGGAGGCTTTGAAGCAGGACTATCTGCATATCTTTGAAGAAGTGATCGCGGACGTAGCTGCTAAGTGCGCGCCGCAGATCTTCTACTGGCCTTCCTCTCCTTCATCGGGAGGCGGCTTGAATGCGCCCAATGACGAGACCGTTGGAGATTCGCACTGCTGGGATGTATGGTATGAACTGCATCCGTTCAATGCGTTTGACGATCATCGCATGCGCTTCTGTTCTTCCTTCGGATTCCAGTCCTTCCCGTCCATCAAGACGGTCAGGACTTTTACAAGAGAGGATGATCACAATATCTTTTCGCAGGTCATGGAATCTCATCAGAAGAACGGCGGCGGAAACGGCAGGATCGTGTCTTACCTTTCCGAGAATTTCCTTTATCCGAAGGATTTTGAGAGCATGCTCTATGTGACACAGATCCAGCAGGCTCTTGCGACAAAATACGGCGTGGAGCACTTCCGCAGACAGCGCGGCTGCACGATGGGCGCGCTGTACTGGACGCTGAATGACAACTGGCCCGGTGTATCCTGGTCCAGTATCGATTATTTTGGTCGCTGGAAGGCACTGCAGTACATGGCCAAGAATTTCTTTGCGCCCGTTGCGGGTTCCATCAAGCGCGAGGGCAACGAGGTTTCCGTCTATATCCAGAATGAGACCAGGGATTATGAGATGCGGCGTGTCCGGATCAGTCTGCAGACCTTTGATTTCCGTCTGTTGCATGAAGCGGAATATGAGGTGGACGTTGCGCCGGGTTCCGCACTTTTGGTCTGTGAAATGGACTACACCCCTTATATAGAAGGGATCGAGAATTCCGTCTTTATGGAAGCGGTGTTCATCGACGAGGAAGATAATGTGCTCTCTTCGGAGATCGAAGTGTTCGTGCCTTATAAGCGTCTGGCGCTCGATCTTTCAAGCATTTCCTATTCGGTGATCGAACTGGTGGATGAATACGTGATCCGGATGATGTCCGGCGGATTTGCGGCATTTGTGGAACTGGATCTGAAACAGGCCGACGCGGTGTTCTCGGAGAATTATTTCCATCTGACTTCCAAACGGGAAAAGGCCGTGCGCCTGAAGAAATCGGATATCAGATATCTCGATTACACCGTTCCCGAGATCCAGAACGGGTATGAACTCGAACAGCAGCTCGTGATCAGGACTTTAAGGGATACGTATTGATTTTTACTGCATCCATAAACAGAAAAACGGATACTAAAAACGGAAGTAGATAAAGGGATTGTATGATGAGACCACAAGCCGCATCGTACATGTCAGGAAAAGTAGAATCATGGCCAGGGCTCTCAAGATTTTGAGAGTCTTTTTATTTACGTGATTTTCCAAAAACGCAGAAATGGCAGGAAGCGTGGGCATAGAGCCGATGAGACCGATGATAAGAAACCATCCGTATTCTTTTGTGATCTGCATAAGCTGGCCGGTTAGTACATCCGTTTGAGATGAAAATGTAAACATTGTTTGTATATAGTGAGCGGCATTGGTTAGGGTAGCCGATTCAAACAGAACCCATCCGATTATGACAAAAAACAGAGTATATAGATGTCGGATGAATTTTGGCAAAGAAAAATGCCATCGATTCTGAATGATTTTTTCGAGGATCAGCAATATAGCATAATAAACTCCCCATGCCACGAAGTTCCAGGAAGCGCCATGCCAAAGTCCCGTCAGCATCCAGACGATCAAAATATTGAGATAATGTCGAAATCGTCCTTTTCTATTTCCGCCAAGCGGAATATAGACATAGTCGCGGAACCAGGTGGAAAGGGAAATATGCCATCTCCTCCAGAACTCGGTAATACTGTCGGCAGTGTAGGGATAGCGGAAATTCTCATCAAACGAAAAGCCAAATACTTTGCCAAGTCCGATGGCCATGTCGGAATATCCGCTGAAGTCATAATAGATCTGCAGTGTGAATGCCAGTGCTCCGCACCATGATGTTACTATGGTCAATTCTCCGGGATTTGCCGAGAAATATCGGGATGCGAGTTCTCCGACGGTATTTGCGATGAGTACTTTCTTTGACAGTCCCCAGACAAACCGGTAGATTCCGGTGTTGATCTGCTCCACGTTCACGGGACGATGGTCAATCTGGGTGGCAATGGTTTCATATCTTACGATCGGTCCGGCGATCAACTGCGGAAAAAGGGAAATATAGAGAGCCAGTTTGAGGGGGTTTTTAAGTACCTGACCTCTATTGCGGCGGATATCAAGCACATAACTGAGTCCCTGAAAAGTATAGAAGGAAATACCGATCGGTAACAAGATGTTTTTGAGCGGAATCTCGATTCCGAACAGACTGTTTATATTTCCGATCAGAAAGTCAAAATATTTATAATAACCGAGAAGGGAAAGATTCAGAAGGATCGTCAGGATCAGGACCAGCCGGAAGGCAAACGGGCGTTGTTTTGTCCGATCGCTCAAAAGTCCGCAAACATAATTGATCAGAATCGAAAGCAGCATTACAAGAAGATAACGCGGTCCACCCCATGCATAGAAGACCAGACTGGCACAGAGCAGAAGATAATTCCGCAATCTGACAGGAAGAAGGTAATAGAGTATGATCAAAATCGGCAGAAATAAGATGATAAAAGTATAACTGGAAAAAAGCATGATAAATCGATCGTCCTTTTCTAGTCAGATATTGTCAGGGGGTTTGCTCCCTGAATTACTACATAGTCACATTTTACCTGTTTGATATATTCCATGATATCTCCTTCAAAAAGCCTCGGATCTATGGAATGCATTTCGTTAAATGAATAAACAGCCATCAATTCAAGAGCATCTGTAAACGAATACCCGATGATAAGAATACTGGGCAGGTTTTTGCGATGGGTGCAGATTACAGTATTTCCGTAGTCACCGTTCATGAACCAGCCATATTCTTCAGACGGATCTTCCCGGATCAGAGAAAGATCAGATGGAATTCCAGATTCAAATCGTTCATATTCTGTGGGAAAATCGACCGGCAAAGCATATTCCAGATAATCCTGGCCGTCATACTGTGTGTCACCGATCTGAGAGATCAGAGATCCCCAAAACTGTTTGTTCGGACGATAATACTGCATCTCATCCCATGGTGGTATGGGAAGGGGTTTCTTTTCGGGCGATGAAGCTTCAATAGACTGAAGAAGTGCCTGATAGGCGTGATAAGCGCCTTTAAATGTATAATGATGATCTGTATGAAAATACAGATACTCATTCGAATTTGCAATAAAAGCGGGATAAGTATCTACAGTCCGGATCCCATAGTTTTCCAACATATGAAGCGTTTCCTGATTTTTTTCCAGGTAGTTATCGGGAATTTCTTTTTCATATGAATATGGGAAAACTTCTTTGAAAAAAAGGTTCCGAGGATAAATATTCATGTAATAGACTTGACCGCCATAGGAATCAGCTGCTCTTTTGCACCTGAGCAAGTCCTCTGTAATAAAGTTTTTTTTATCTGGAGGAGGCGGAAAGTCAGCTTTGATCTGCAAAAGGGTATTGTCCGTTCCGACGGTAATCCCATTGATCTGCCGCTTGCCGAGAAGTCGTAACAGTCTGCTGTTGGTTTCAATAAAGATATTCCGGCCTATAACCTGATCCAGCTGTGCGGTTTCGAAGGAGTTAAACCATTCACCCGAAAGAAACTCTTTTGGGGATGGCCGTTTTACATGATCAAGAACACGGTTTTCAAAGGGGGAAAAATCCACATTCTTTTTCAGCAGAGACCCTGTTGCTAAGCTTATTGACATTAAACAAAAGATCAGAAGGAATTGTGAAATCGATTTTTTTTTCATGTGAGCCTCACAGCAGCTTTTCCATCAGATAGGAATAAATATCCTGGTTGTTTTTCTGCCAGTTTTCACAGATGCTCTTTGCGTTTTCTTCATTGGGCATCGTGATCTTTAAGTTCATCAGCTCGGCGTTCTTCTCCTTGGCGACCAGTTCGGCCATGTATTCCCCGTTTGTGGTGCGGTAATAGTTGGAAAGGATCGAGACTTCGTTCCTAATCTGCAGTTCGTTTTCCCTGAAATAGGTGGAGATCTCTTCCTTGATCGCATCCGAGATCCGGTCCTCAAAATAGCGCAGCGCATCCTTCCCCTCTTCCGTGATGCTTAGATGGGAACTGTTCCTGATCGACTTGGCCTCGACAAATCCCTCATCGATCAGCTCGCCGGCAGCCTGCTGAAGCGTAAAGTAGTTGGTGTATTCCTTATCAAGGATAAAGCAGAAGATCTGCGTCTTGGTCAGGGGAAAATCAACCTGTTCCAGCATATATAAAATGATCAGTTTGTATAGTGTCAGCGGTTTTGTCATAGGGACAGTATATCACTTTTGGTCTCTATTGTGTTGCATTTGCCGAAAAAATCCTGTATAATCATTTCAGCATTTCGGGAAATCTAGGATTTCCCCCGGAAGCAAAGTCAATCAAATCAGAAACGATACGACCTTAATTTTCCCGGGACATTGCATTTGAATATTGAAACAGTATGGGGAGAAAACACTATGATGCGAGCAAAGTATGAATCCTTATCCTTACCGGTTCTAAAGGACCTGGCAAAGGCCAGAGGGATCAAAAACGTTTCCACGATGAAGAAATCCGATGTTGTGGAAGCAATGCTGCAAAAGGACCGTGAGGAAGCGGCGGCAGCAGAAGGAGAAAAGACAGAAAAGGCAGCAGAAGAGGCCGCTCCGGCCCCCGCAGCCGAAAAGAAACCGGCAAAAGCGGAAAAGAGCGCGGAGCCTGCACTCGCTGCAGAATCTGCCGATGAACTCGAACTTTCCGAGGAAAAGCGCAGTCTTGACAGCGGCGAGGTTGCGGAAGGCATTCTGGAAGTCCTTTCGGAAGGCTACGGTTTCATCCGCAGTGAGAATTATCTGCCGGGTGAAAATGATGTTTATGTGGCACCGAGCCAGATCCGCCGTTTTGGATTAAAGACCGGTGACATCATTTCCGGTAACACCAGGATCAGGAACCAGAACGACAAATTCGGTGCGCTGCTGTTTGTCAAGACGATCAATGGCTATACGCCGGCGGAAGCTGCAAAACGCGCAAACTTTGAAGACCTGACTCCGATCTTTCCGGATGAGAGACTGCGTCTGGAAGTACCGGGCGGTACAGTGGCCATGCGCATCATGGACCTGCTCTCACCGGTCGGCAAAGGGCAGCGCGGGATGATCGTATCCCCGCCGAAAGCCGGTAAGACCACCCTGCTTAAGGATGTGGCCAAATCCGTGAAGCGCAACAATCCCGAGATGCATCTGATCATTCTGCTGATCGACGAGCGTCCCGAGGAAGTGACGGATATTAAGGAAGCGATCGAAGGCCCGAACGTGGAAGTGATCTATTCCACCTTTGACGAACTGCCGGAACATCACAAACGCGTTTCGGAAATGGTCATCGAGAGAGCGAAGAGACTCGTGGAACACGGCGGCGATGTCATGATTTTGCTTGATTCCATCACCAGACTGACAAGAGCCTACAACTTAACGGTTCCGCCTTCAGGCCGTACCTTATCCGGCGGTCTTGATCCCGCGGCGCTCCATATGCCCAAACGGTTCTTCGGCGCGGCAAGAAATATGCGGGAAGGCGGCAGTTTGACGATCCTTGCGACAGCCCTGATCGAAACCGGTTCGAAGATGGATGATGTGGTCTACGAGGAATTCAAAGGCACCGGCAACATGGAAATGGTTCTCGACAGGAAGCTGTCCGAGAAACGTGTCTTCCCTGCGATCGACATCGCGAAATCCGGAACCAGAAGAGAAGACCTGCTCCTTGACCGTGAGGAACTCGAAGCGGTCAACACCATGCGCCGCTCCATCAACGGACTCAAGCAGGACGAAGCCGTGGAACGCATTCTCGACCTGTTTGCGCACACCCGCCACAACCGCGAATTTGTGGATATGGTAAATAAACGGCATATGGTATAAAAAATCCTTGCGTTCTGATTTTTGCTGTGGTACAATAACCTAGCTGTGCGACAAGCATACACGCGTATTATACGCAAGGAAGATAGATAAGTTTTAGAGAGGTGAGAATCATGAGAGAAGGAATTCATCCGAATTATTATCAGGCGACTGTAACCTGCAACTGCGGGAATACATTTGTAACAGGCTCCACCAAAGAGAATATTCGCGTTGAGATCTGTTCCAAATGCCACTCGTTCTACACGGGTCAACAGAAGACCGCAAGGTCTGACGGACGTATTGATAAGTTCAATAAGAAATACGGCGTGCAGGCATCATAACAGGCAGATGAAGTTGAGACTTCGGTCTCAACTTTTTTCTTTCCGTACATTTTTGGAACAGTCTTTTTGATCACATTCTTTTTCGGGAAATCACAGAACCATGGGAAAACGCAAAAAAGGTCATTACTCCGGGATCGGCGGCCAGGCCGTCATCGAAGGAGTCATGATGAAAAACAAGGACAAATATGCCGTTGCTCTCAGGACCCCTTCGGGCGAGATCGAAGTTGCGCTCGAAGAATACGAATCCTTTGCGCCGGCGAAGATCTTCAATAAGATCCCGTTCATCAGAGGGATTTTCAATTTTATCGATTCCCTGATCCTCGGGACCAGGACACTGACCTATTCCGCTTCGTTTTATGAAGAAGAGGATGAGAAGAAAAAGGGCGGCACAAACGAGCGTACCGGAAAAGTCTTAAGTGTGATCTCGGTGATCTTTTCCGTAGCGCTTGCGATCGGGCTGTTCATGCTTTTGCCGTATTTCCTTTCGCAGTTTCTTCGCAGATGGGTCATCTCCGAGACGGCGATCGCCGTTTTTGAGGGCGTGATACGCGTACTGATCTTTGTGCTCTATATTGTCGCGATCTCTTTGATGAAAGACATCCGCCGGGTATTCATGTACCACGGCGCGGAACATAAATGCATCAACTGCATCGAAAAAGGAAACGTGCTGAATGTAGAGAATGTCAGGGCCGCTTCGAGACTGCATAAGCGGTGCGGAACGAGTTTTTTGTTCTATGTGGTCTTCATCAGCGTGATCCTGTTTATTTTCATCCGTGTGAACGATCCGATGCTCCGTGTGATCATCCGCGTTCTGCTGATCCCCGTGATCGCAGGGATCTCCTATGAGATCATCCGTCTGGCGGGCAAAAGCAACAACATCCTGATCCTGATCCTTTCTTCACCGGGCTTTCTGCTGCAGAGAATGACCACGAGAGAGCCGGATGATGACATGATCGAGGTGGGGATCGCATCTGTCGAGGCAGTATTTGACTGGAAAACGTACCTGAAGAAAGAATTCGGCATAGACCCGGATGCACAGCCGGAGGAAACGGTTTACGAGATGCCTGAACCGGCCAATGAGAACCTGCCGGAGGAGCCGATTGCGGAAGCAGATCTGCCGCCTGTAGAGTACCTTGATGAATGATACTTACTATGAAATTTATACATGGGGCCTTGCGGCGCTGAAAAAGGCGGAGGTACCGGATCCTGAGCCGGATGCGAGACTTCTGCTCGAGCATGTGTGCCATACGGACCGAAACACCCTGTACGCGCATAAAGAACTGGCGGTCACCGGGGAACAAAGAGAACAGTATGAAAGCCTGATCGGACAAAGAGCAAAGCGGATCCCGCTGCAGCATATCCTCGGTTGTCAGGAATTCATGGGGTTCTCTTTTGTTGTGAATGAGCATGTGCTGATACCTAGACAGGATACGGAATGTCTGGTGGAAGAAGCCCTGATCCATTGCATGGACGGGGACCGCGTGCTGGACCTTTGCACCGGCAGCGGCTGCATTTTATTAAGTATCATGTGTTATAAAAATGACATCGAGGGCGTCGGTGCCGATATCTCCAAAGAAGCGCTCGCTGTGGCAGCGCAAAACGCCAAAAACCTTGGAAAATCGCCGCTTTTTGTCGAAAGTGACCTGTTCGGTCAATTGGAAAAACAGCCATTTGACATCATCGTTTCAAATCCGCCGTACATCAAAAGCGACGTGATCCCGACGCTGCAGAGTGAAGTGAAAGACCACGAGCCATCCCTTGCGCTTGACGGTGGAGAGGACGGTCTTGTATTCTATAGAAAGATCATTTCCGGTGCGCCGGAATACTTAAGACGCGGCGGCATGCTGCTTTTTGAGATCGGCTATGATCAGGGCAGTGCTGTTTCAGGGCTTTTGCAGGAGGCCGGCTTTACGGATGTCAGGGTCGTAAAGGATTTTGCGGGCCTTGACCGTGTGGTAAGCGGAAGATATTCTGCGGGCTGATCGCAGGCTCATCGAAATCTGGAGGAAAATATGTTTGACCAATTGGAGGACCTTGTACACAAGTACGAGGATATCATGAATGAATTGAACGGACCGCATGCGTCGGATGACCAGAAGCGTTTTCAGGCTCTGATGAAGGAGCAGAACAACCTGGCACCGATCGTGGAGGCTTACCGGGATTATAAGAAGAGCAATCAGGACATCGAAGACAGCCTTGCTATGCTGGAGGAAGAAAACGATGCGGAAATGCGCGAGATGCTCAAGGAAGAATTGAACGATGCCAAGGGAAAAGTGGCGGAACTGGAGGAGAAACTGAAGATCCTGCTCCTGCCCAAGGACCCGAATGACGACAAGAACGTCATTGTCGAGATCAGGGCCGGCGCCGGCGGAGACGAAGCAGCACTTTTTGCAGCGGAGATCTACCGGATGTATGTGCATTACGCGGAGGGCAGAAGATGGAAAGTCGAGCTCGTCGAATGCGAAGAGATCGGGATCGGTGGTATGAAATCCGTGACTTTCATGATCACAGGACAGGGCGCGTATTCCGTGATGAAATATGAAAGCGGCGTTCACCGTGTACAGCGTGTACCCGAGACAGAATCCGGCGGCAGGATCCACACCTCCACGATCAGTGTGGCCGTGATGCCGGAAGCCGAGGATGTCGAGATTGAGATCAATGAAAAGGATATCCGCATTGATGTCATGCGTGCCAGCGGCAACGGTGGGCAGTGCGTCAATACCACGGACTCGGCGGTGCGCTTAACGCACTATCCGACCGGCATCGTGATCTATTCCCAGACGGAAAAATCACAGCTTCAGAATAAAGAAAAAGCATTTGCCCTGCTCCGCGCCAAACTGTACGACATCGAGCAGCAGAAAGCACATGATGCGGAAGCGGAATTAAGAAAAAGCCAGATCGGTACCGGTGACAGATCCGAAAAGATCCGTACTTACAACTTCCCGCAGGGGCGCGTAACGGACCATCGGATCAACTTGACTTTATATAAACTGGACAAGATCCTGAACGGCGACATTCAGGAGATCATTGACGCCTGCATCGCAGCGGACCAGGCCGCAAAGCTTGCGAAGATGCATTACTGAAGCGGAGTAGGGTAAAGTTTTTGTAGGAAAATAAAATAAAGAGAAAGCACCTGGTCCTTGTGTTAGGATTGAGTTGACAGACAAAATCCAAAGGAGGGTGCT
>CACZBD010000011.1 GCA_902779305.1 uncultured Lachnospiraceae bacterium
AAAAGAAAAGCACCCCGAATAAAGTGCTTTATAAGCTCATAAACGAGTTTTATGTAATTAGGCGATATTTCAGTCGAGTATTAGTTTTTCATTCAAGGGGAATATACAGAAGTACCGGGATTTCCGGATAGTATAGCATGGTGAAAATCACCCCAAGGGAGTTGATTCGATGGATTCGATCATATTGGCGATCCTTTTTCTGATCATTCTGATCGCAGGCGCAAGAAAAAGGGAAGCGCGTAAAACACGAAGACAAATCAGAAAATACTATAAGAAGGTTGAAAAAGAGCGGCGCAGGGCAGAAGAGGATGCCTATGAGGACGTGCTCATGTACTTTGAAGCATTTCATGACGATTAGGAACGATCAAAAGGAGGAATGACGATGTTTTTTGACGAAAGTATCTTTGGAATCGACATTACGGGCGACGGGAAGGCGGATCTTGTGGACGATCTGATCCTGATGGATGAATTCGAGGCAGAAGAACGCCGGTGGCTTAATGACAAACAGGACGAAGAGGATGAGATCATCATGGCCATGCTGAATGAGGAGGATGATGATCTGTATTAAAGAATCGTGTAATGTGATTCAGAGGGGGGAATTACGTTATCTTTTGTGAGAAGTGTATTTAAGTAAGATATAAATAACTAAGAAGGATAATGGATATGTCTGAGGTGAAGAAAAAACTCGCGGTGATCGTTCCGGGAATGGGCTATCACAAGGACAAGCCGCTGCTTTATTATGCGGCAAAGCTTGCGGCTGCAAAAGGTTACGAACGTGTATGGGTCGAATTCCATGATCTGCCCATGTTCGATAAAAAGAACCCTGCATTGATCCAAAAAGCGGGTGAAATGACAACTGAGCAGACGGAGGAACAACTGGCGGCCCTTGATTTTGACAAATATGAAAATGTCCTGTTCATCGGAAAGAGTATCGGGACGGCCACGATGGCCAAATACATTGCGGATCATGGCATAACTGCGAAGCAGGTTTGGTATACGCCGGTGGAACAGACCGCGTCTTTCGGAACGAGGGATGCCGTGGCATTTATCGGGGACGCGGATCCCTGTTCGGATGTGCCTTCTCTGATCAAGACGATGGAAGGGATGGGGATCTCCGTGCATTCGTATCCGGACTGCAATCATTCACTTGAGTGCGAGGATGTGGACAGGAACCTGGAGATCTTAAGGGATGTGATGCAGAAGACGGAAAGCTACATTTCTTTGGAGGGCAAATAGTATGAAACTGATGCATGTGGGGGATCTGCATCTTGGCAGATCGCTCGGCGATTTCGACTTGAAGGATGACCAGGAATATATGTTGAACAGGCTGTTGGAGATTGTAGACGATCACTCGGTTGATGCCGTTCTGATCGCAGGTGATGTCTACGATAAAGCTATACCCAGTGAGGTCGCGACAAGAATGCTCGATTATTTCCTGAGCAGTCTGGCAGAGCGAAATGTCTATACATACATGATAAGCGGCAACCATGATTCTGATGAAAGATTGAACTACGGCAGCAATCTTTTCGAAACGAATCACATCTTTATTTCCACAAAATATGATGGAAGCCTCTATAAGAAGACCCTGAAAACGGGAAAAGAAGAAGCGGATATTTATCTTCTGCCGTTTGTTAAGGCCTCACAGGTCAGACATTTTTTACCGGAGGCTAAAATAGAGTCCTATGATGATGCCGTCAGGGCAATTTTAGAGAATGAGAAAATAGATGACTCGAGGTGCAATATACTTGTGGCTCATCAATTTGTGACGGGGAAAAGCGAAGGCCCTGAACTTGGTGGATCTGAGTGCCTTGGAACACAGAGCGTAGGCCTTGTTGAGAAGATCGGATATGACTGCTTTGATGATTTTGATTATGTGGCATTGGGTCATATTCATTCGCCACAGCAGGTCGGACGGAAGGAAGTAAGGTATTCCGGGTCACCACTCAAGTATTCACTCAGCGAAGTGAACAATGAAAAATCGGTTTCACTGATCACAATAGATGCTAAGAAGAAAGTTGATGTTGAATTGGTCCCGATCAAACCGATGAGGAACTTAAGGCATATAAAGGGAAAGTTCAAGGATCTGTTAGCAAAATCGAATGTAACCGCGCCGGAAGACTTTATCTATGCGACACTCACGGATGAGGAGATCATCAATGATGCGATGGGTATATTCCAACAGACATACCCGTATACAGTAAAGATAGACTATGACAATTCTCATACTAGAGAAATAGAACAGGTAGATATTTCTAAAATCGCGGAGAACAGATCTTTTGAGGATCTTATCAGTGATTTTTACAGACAGATGTATAGCTGTGAGATCAGTGAAGAAGAGATGGATATCATGAGAACCGTGGCGAGAGAGGCAGGTGTTTTGTATGAAGCCGAATAAATTGATCATGAGTGCATTTGGACCTTACGCCGGCGAAATGCCTCCGATAGATTTTACAAATTTCGAAGATAAAGGTCTGTTCCTGATATCAGGAGATACCGGAGCAGGAAAGACCACGATCTTCGATGCTATATGTTTTGCGTTGTATGGGGAAACCAGCGGAACATTCAGAGATACCAAGAATCTTAGAAGTGAATATGCAAAGGAGTCTACGGAGTCCTATGTAGATTTTTACTTTTCTCATCAGGGCAGAGATTACCATGTGTGGAGAAGGCCTGAGTATGAGCGAAAGAAACAGCGTGGCACCGGAGTGACTTCGGTCAAAGAAAACGCCATTTTATATTCCGGGGACAGTAAACCGATAGAGGGGAAAACTCAGGTAAATGAAGCAGTAAAGGAACTTCTGCATATAGATGAAAAGCAGTTTAAGCAGATCGCTATGATCGCGCAAGGGGAGTTTTGGGCGTTACTTAACGCGAAAACTGATGAAAGAACGAAGATCCTGCGAACGATCTTCCAGACAAGCGGCTACAACAGCATTGAGTATAAACTCAAAGATCGTATGGATGCCAGCAATAAGCTTAAATCAAATATGGAGAATAGTATTGTTCAATACTTTAATGATGCAGAAGCGGATACAGAGGATGAACTGGCAGAGCAGCTTTCTGATCTCCAAAACAGAGCAAGAAGATCCGGGAGTGCATGGAATCTCGATGAGATTACAGAGATCCTGAAGGCTCTTATCAAATCGGATGAGGGCAGATTCCTGAGTGCAAAAACTGAGCTTGAGAAGGCTGAAAAAGTACTTGATGATAGCAAGAATGAACTTGCGACTGCTGAAACCAACAATAATTTCATAAAGAAGTTGGAAGAACTAAAGGTAAAAGAGAAAGAACTGGAAGAAAAGAAGAAAGAGTTTGAGGAAAAGGAAACACTTCTGATCAAGCAGAAACTGGCAACCAGAGATGTAAATCCGGTTTATTTATCATGGAAAGAGAAAACAGATGCGGTTGAAGATCTTAAGGAACAGATCTCTGATAAAAATGCTGCTGTAGAAGAAGCAGCCAAAAAGGTTGCGGATGCCGGAAAAGCTTTGGAAGAAGCGAAGAAGGATGAGCCAGAAGCTGAAAGATTACAGAAACTTGTTGATAAGATCACGGAAGAGAAAGAGAAGTATCAGCAAAGAGACGAGCTGTCTTCGGAAATTGAGGAATTAAAGAAAACCATCGAGGGATTTGCGGAGAACGAAAAGGCACTTAAAGAACGGGAAGAGTCTCTAAAGGAGAAGATTAAGAAACTTAAGGAGACTCAAAAGAGTCTCAAGGGAACTCCGGAGAAACTGTCCGAGGCAAAGACACAAGGCGAGAAACTGTCGGCGCTGCTTGATGATATAGAAGAGATCATAGATAATAAGCTGCCGGATTGGGAGGGGAAGAAGAAAACCCTTAAATCTATGCAGGATAAATTCGAAAGCTCACGCGAGAAGTATGAGGAAGCTAAAAACGCTCGCGAAGAGGCGGAAAGGATACTGGAAAACTGCAGAGCAGGTATTTTAGCTGAAGGACTTGAGGACGGACAGAAATGTCCGGTCTGCGGTTCTGTTCACCATCCTGAGCTTGCAAGGATCCCGAGTGAAGCCGTTACCGAGGAAGCGTTTAATGATCTGAAGAATAAAGAGACCAAATCTCAGCAAGCCAAAGCCGATGCCAATACAGAGGCTGCGACAGCCAAAAATGCACTTGATAATTTTGAGGAACAGCTTCGTGTTGATATTTTAGATTGCCTGGAAAATAAACTTATTGAGGCGGATGATCACTATAATGGGCTTGATGAGCTTATAAAAGGTGTTAAAGGCGCGAAGAAGGTTGTTGAAGATAAGATAAAGGAAAACACGAAGGAGCAAAATGCTCTGGAAAAGGATAACAAAGAACTTAGCAAAGCGGTTTCTGATCTTGAAAAGGCACAGGGAGAAGAAACAGATAATCTGAATCGTGACAAAGAAGACTTTGCAGGAAAGAAACAGAACACTGAAAGAAATAAGGCGGAGAAAGAGGCTGTTCTCAACACGCTGGCAAAACTTAGTTTTGACAGTTGGGGGACAGCTGATGCAGAACGGGAGAAAGCAGAGGAAAGAGTAACCTGGATATCCGGGCATATAAAGAGTGCTGATAAGGAAAAGAAGGCTGCGGATGAGAAGCTCGCGGCGGAACAGGCTTCTTTAGAAACACTGCAAAAAACTCTTGGTAAGGCTGAAGAAGAAGAAAAGACAAGAGAAAAGAAACTGTCTGAGGCACTCGGTAAGAGTAAATTTAAATCCGCTGATGAAATGCTTGAATATGTTCTGTCCGAAGATGAGATTTCCTGGATCGATGAGGAAATCGGTGAATACAAGCAGGCGGTTACAACAAATAAAAGGCAGATAGAAGACGCTGCTAAGGATGCAAAAGGGCGTAAAATCACTGATATTGATGCTCTTAAGGAAAAATGCGAAACAGGGCAGAATGATGTATCAGGCAAGCGGAGAGCAGTTAATACCATTGAGAACAGATTAAACGGAAATAAAGACAGACTTGATAAGATCACATCCCAGGAATCTGAACTGGAGAAAGCGCGAAAAGAGAATAACATCAGCACCAGATTGTATAATCTCGTTAAAGGTACTACAGGAAACGGAAAGATCACACTGGAACAGTACATTCAGGCAGCCGGATTTGATGGGATCATCGCAGCGGCAAACAGGAGACTTTTGCCGATGAGCGACGGTCAGTATGAACTGTATAGACAAGAGGATTCGCTTGGAAAGAAGAGTAATACTTTCCTTGATCTTGAGGTCCTTGATAATTTCACCGGGCACAGAAGACCTGTGGGAAATCTTTCGGGAGGAGAGAGTTTCAAAGCTTCACTAAGTCTGGCTTTAGGATTATCCGACACGGTTTCATCAAATATTGGTGGTATCCAAATGGATGCACTGTTTGTGGATGAAGGATTTGGAACACTGGATCGTAAATCTATAGAAGGCGCAATGGATATTCTTATCAATCTGTCAGGGACCAAGAAACTTGTCGGCATAATCAGTCATAGAGAAGAACTGATGGAGAATATCCCTCAGCAGATCCATGTAAAAAAGACTAAGGATGGAAGCCGGTTGACAGTGGAAACAGGACTATAATGAATGGACCACTGTCCCCAAGAGACCATTTTTGAGAGGAAGTTACAGAAGATGAAAAAAGCATTTATGAAGATCATGGGAATCTTGCTTATCGCTGCATTACTTGCGGGCTGTGCGCTGCCGCTTCCGGGTAAGGATGATTCGGAGACAGCGGAACAGGCAGGAGGTGCAGAAGATGAAGCAGTGCAGAAACCATCTGCACGGGATGTGGCTGCTCTGATGGGAAAGACCGGACAGGAGGAGCCGGATCTTACTGAGGATGCTTCCGCGGAGATTTCTGAAGACGGCGATTCGACCGAGTATGCCGGGACCATGATTTTTACGGAAGAGGACTGTGAAAATGCGATCGAACGCTTGCTGAATTCGGAGCCCGTGCACCCCGCGAATGCGGAGCTTCTGAAAGAGATGGGACAGATGGTGACGTTTTCAAAGGTCATCGGCGCGTATGGGGAGATCTTTTCCCAAATGGATGATATGAAGAAGGCGTGGCTGCGCCATCAGATCCTGTCCGCCGTGGTTTGGGGCGGGCCGGCATTTCAGGATGCGATCGATGTTGATCTGTCGGACGGGCGCTATGAAGGTGACGGTGTGGTTGATGTGAAAGAGGCGGAATCGCTTTTCCGTGATGTTTACGGGGAAGAGAATTTTAGGCCTGCCGGCTCCGAGCGCGTTGTGAACACAGACCTGGTCCTGTCATTTGGGGACGGGGATCCGTGGGTGATAGTGGAGCATATGCAGTTTTTTGAGGATGATACGTTTTTCCTGCTCAGCGGACCGGCGTTCTATGAGGATAACAGCGGAGCGTCGGAATATGAGGGCTATGCGGATATCCTGCTGGCTAAGAATCCGAACAGCAGGTTCGGTGTGACGCTTCTGTATGGAAGGTACCGTGTGGTCTATGCGCCGGTCGTTTCGGTGGAAACGTCGTCGGAGCTGCCGCCCTCTAAGGACAAAACCTATTCGGGTGACAATCTTGTGGACGGGAACCTCGCAACGGCCTGGGCAGAAGGCGTGCCGGGAACGGGCGTCGGGGAGACGGTCACGCTGCATCTTGATAAGAAGCGGCCGGTTTACGGTATTCAGATCACGAACGGCTATATGGCAAGTTACGATCTATATACAAAGAATGGGATGCTGACGGCGGTTTCGGTGGATTTTGGCGGTAAAACGGTTGAAGCTGAGATTCCGGAAGGGTATGGCTATGAAGAGTTTAGTCAGGAAGTTCTGGCTGAATGCAACCGCAGCCGGATCGAGCTTGACGAACCGGTTGTGACAGATACGGTCACGGTCACCATTACCGGTGCGAAAAAGGGGACGAAGTATGATGACACCTGCGTGACAGAGATGTATCTGTATTGAAAAATGAGCCCTTGGGGACGGGGTTAGTGGTCCATTCTTATGTAAACCGAACCAGCGCAAAAATGGTCCTCTAACCCCGTCCCCAAGGGACCACTTTGAGGTAGAACAATGAATTTATCGGCAGGCATTATTGAGATCGATCTGCACGGGATGCGTGCAGAAGAAGCAGTCAAAGCAGTCAAGCGGGAGGTCGCAAAAGCCTCCTCAGCGGTATACACGATCCGCGTGATCCACGGTTATCATGGCGGTACGAGCATCCGTAGTGCGATCGAGGATGAATTTTCCTATGGGCGTGAATCCAAAGTCTTGAGGATCCGGCCGGGCAGCAACCCGGGGATCACGGAACTGATACTCAGGGAGATGTGAGTAACTTGCTCAAAGATCTGTTTCGTTCGGCCAAAAACAGAAGACAGGCAGGACCGGAATCACAGCCTTATGAATACTGTCCGCGCTGTGATGCGAACCTGACATTGCAGAAGGGATACCGGAACGATCTGCCCTACTGGGTCTGCAAAGGATGCGGCGAAATGCTGATCAACCCGATTGTGGATTCCGATATCGCATGGATCTGTGACCGGTGCGAAGCCATGCTGAACATTCAGCCCGGGTTCAGCGAAGACTGTGGTGAGTGGATCTGCACGGAATGCGGGTTTGTGAACCGGATCGATCAGCGCAACCTCTATGATTCGGAGGAGGAATATCAGGCGGACCGTCTGAACCCTTACAAGGGGCTTTCGGATGAAGCCGTGCTGGAATTGTCCTGCTATGAGGAAGTAAGGCCCATAGACGGCAGACAGGATGTCCTTCTGGTAAAGGATCGCGAAACGGACAAACTTTACATCAGAAAATATCTCACGACGTTTCAGCGAAGCATTTACGATTATCTGTTGCAAAATCCGGTGCCGCATATGCCGAAGATCCTCTCACTTTATGAGAGCGACACATGCCTGATCGTGACCGAAGACTATATCGAGGGCCAAACACTTGCAGAGCGGCTCTCTGAGGCCTTATTTTCACAGGAAGAGGCCATCAGCATCGCCAAGGATGTCTGCAGGATCTTAAACAGCCTGCATACGCTTCCTACGCCGATCATTCACAGGGATATCAAGCCTTCCAACATTATTCTATGTAAAAATCACGAGGTCTGCCTTCTCGACATGAATGTTGCCAAGTGGTACGACGCGGAGCAGTCCGATGACACCGCATATATGGGTACGAGAAACTTTGCGGCCCCGGAACAGGTCGGGTTCGGCCTGTCGGCTTCTTCGGCAAAATCAGACATTTACGCGGTCGGGATGCTGATAAATGTGATGTTAGCGGGTGATTTTCCTAAACAGAAGCGTCCATCGGGGAAGATCTGGGACATCATCGAGCGTTGCATCAATCTGGAGGCAAAAAAGCGCTACACCGCAAGCGAACTGATCGAAGCACTCGAATCGCTTTAAAGACGAAAAAGAACCTTTTGGAACTGATGCAGAGGATCAAACATGCAGGAAATTTTGACGGATGAACTGAATGATATTCTTGAGAACACGCACCCGGAGCAGATCGAAAACTATCTGAAGGAAAACCACATGCATCTTAAAGATGACAAGAAGGGGTTTTACTATTATTTTAAAGATGTGCTTTCCGAAAAGCGGATCAAGCTGAAAGATGTGTATTCTTTTGCAGGACTTGAGGAATCCTACGGCAGCAAACTCATCACGATGGAAAAGCACACCAGAAACCGCGACCTGATCATCACGCTCTGCATCGCGGGACATTTCAGCCTCAAGGAAACGAACCGCGCCCTGAAGCTCTACGGGATGAGCGAACTGTATGCCAAAGAAGCGCGGGATGCCTGCCTGATCGTTGCGATCAACAACCGGATGTACCGGCTCTGCGATATCGACGATCTGCTCGCACAAAACGGCTTTTCGATCCTTACGGCAAAACACACGGCTGATGAATAAATTCTTTCGTGAAGTGATTTTCCCCACCAAAACGGTGGGGGTTTTTTTGTGCCAAAACTGCTACGATACAGTTGGAAGAGGAAAATAGTTACGCAGCGTAAGCAAAGAGTAATTGGATATTACGGTTTGCGGGCTGTAATGTTTTAAGTAGGGGTAAAGAAGACATTTAGGCAGGTGATGATCATGCGGGAATGGGACAGTCTGGGACAGTTTATCGCAAGGCGAAGGAAGTATCTAAGGCTGACACAGGAGGAACTGGCAGAGAAGATCGGTGTATCAAAATCAGCGGTGGCCAAGTGGGAGACAAACGGCGGGCTGCCGGACCGGGAAAATCTTCGGCGTCTCTCGGAGATCTTAAGCGTTTCGGTTGACGATCTGCACAGGATCATTCGTCGCGAGGAGGTCAACGCAGCGGATCTTGAAGTCAACATCACACCGGACGTGATCGCCGCCCTGGAGTCATACGGGTATAAGGTGATCCGGCCGGCCGATCAGGATCAGGACTGATCCGTTGTAAAAATCACACGATTTTAGTTTTAAGAGGAGGAAAAATAATGAAAAACAGATTTATGAGTGCAATGATCGAAAGGCTTTCCGTGATCTTGATCCTGGCGGCATGCCTGGTGCTTAGCGCATGCGGCAATGGCGTTGACAGCAAGCATGTGGAAGCAGAACCGGCGGAACCGGCTGTAACGGCAGAGGAAAACGCCACGGAACAGGAAGAGGCCGAGGAAGAAAAGAACGCTGATACAGCGGAAAAATCACAAGATGAGAAGGAAGCGCAACCGGAAGAAAAGCCCTCGGATGACGAAAAGAAACCGTCGGGCTCGGGTTCATCTTATGAAGGAATTTATGATGAATACCAGAAAAAACTGGAAGATTATTATAATGAGGCAAAATCAGAACTTGAGAAGGAAGTTTCTGCCGGCAAGGACATGGATGAGCTTGCAACTTCCTGCTCGGAGAAAGTGGACAAACTTGCCTCGATCTGCACGGAAGGCGTGGACAAGATGGCTGACATCTGTCTTTCACTCGGCGGCTCCACCTCCGATTATATGAACTTTGCGACGAAGCTGGAATCTGCATACATGAACTTTGGAACGCAGCTCGAGAATGTCTATATATCCGGTGCTGTGGGCAGTGCCGGCGCGGATCTTGGCGGCTACAACGAGGAACTGAACAACGCAATGGAACAATACAACGAAGAAATGAACAATGCATTGGAAGACTATAACAAGCAGATGGAGGATCTGCTGAAGGATTATGGGTTCTGAGAAGAAAACAGATGGAGGATACGAACATGAAAAGATGGATGAGCTGGCTTCTGGTATTGGTAATGATGCTCGGTACGTTTGGCACATTGACGGCGTGCGGAACAAAGACAACGGTCATTGATTATGCGGATGCGGAATCGTTTGAGGCTGCCCTGAATGCAGGTGAAAATCTGGAAGGGAAAGTTGTCCGCTTTGTTGCAGGGGAATTTCATCCGGATTCGGCTCTCGGATACAATGTATGGGCAGGGGAACACTTAAACTTTGTATCAAGCAGAAATCCGGACATCAAAGAGGGCGATATCGTTACGGTACGTGCGCTAACGATCGAAAGCGCCATGGGATCATGGATCATCAATTACGAAAAAGTCGATAATGCGGAGATCGGAGAAACTACCATTTCAAACCCTAAAGGATCGGATCTGAATGGGGCTGACATAAACGGAGGGGCGGAATCGGCTTCTGACGGTGTGGCCGGGGCAGCAGGATCCTCGCAAACCGATTCGTTCGGATTGGAGTTTGATACGGATGAGTTGGGGCTTCCGGAAGCTGATACAGAGGATGTTCCGAAAGAAGAAGAAAAACCGCTTGAACTGAAAGACTTCGGGTGGTACTGTGACAAAGCTTATAATGGGATGGACACGGCTTATGTTGATTTTGCCGGCCTGATCTACAATCCTAACGAAACACTTGTGGCAGAATTTCCTTCACTTACCATAACCGTTCGTAACGGGGATGGCTCGATTGTTGCTACAGAGGATCAGGTGGGCAGCGTCATTATGCCGGGAGATACCGTAACGCTTTGCGGGATGTTTTCCATGGCGTCAAACGAACTTGCAGATTCGGAGATTACGTTTGACGTTGACTGCAGTGAGTTCAGTAATGGAACATCCATTTATAGTTCTGCAAAAACAACGGATTTTGAGATCACCAATGTATCGGAAAAAAAGGGTAGTGACAGATACATCACAGGAGAGATCATCAACCACTTTTCTGAAGAGGTCCGTTCCGTAAATCTTTCTCTGCTCTTAAGAAAAGAAGGGAAGATCGTGTATATAGAGAACACATTCATAGATGGATTGAAGCCGGAGAAACCAAAGGCTTTTGAATTCCAAAGATACTCCGATTACCCGGATTATGACACGATCGATATCTCGGCTATGGTGTGGTAGAGATATTTCAGTAAAAAGATCTGTAAAATCAGTATGTTTTTTTGAATTTACACCCCTTCGGTACAAAGGATCTATGGTAGAATTATCAGTATAGGGGATTTCCTCAGATTTATAAACTGATTCCGGTGGAGGTGTCATAATGCCGAAGGTATCTTCAAAAGAGAACAAAAATGCATATTTTCAGAAAAGAGAAGACCTGAAACTGACCAGAGATCAGGCTGCAGAACTTCTTGAATCCATTCCGCCGGAGAGGATCGAAAAGATCGAAAATGAGCGTGTCGAGCCGCATCCGGAAGAGATTCTTATCATGGCAGAGAAGTATAAGGCGCCGGAACTGTGCAATTATTATTGTTCCAATCAGTGTCCGATCGGCCGGCGCTATGTACCCGAGATCAAGATCAGGGATTTATCGCAGATCGTTCTGAAGATGATAGACTCCCTGAATGAAGTGCAGGATCAGCAAAGACGTTTGATCAACATCACCGCGGATGGCGTGATAGATGATTCTGAAATAGATGATTTTATCAGGATCCAGGACAAACTGGAAGAGATCAGCATCACTACGGAAGCGCTGCAACTGTGGTCGGAACAGATGATCGCCGACGGGGCGATCAATAAGGAAAAATACGAGGCGAAACGGAACAGATGACCTATTATTTTTCCGTTTTCGATGAAATAAGCATGATATTTCACTGATTCTGTTATGTTTTTTTGGACGCCTGAGAAATATGATTTAGTTGTAGTAAAGAATTCTATTTTCAAACGAAGTATTTGGATGGAAATACTGATTCAGTAAAGGTGCTTCGGGCGACAGGAAAACAGGAGGTATAGAGATGTTGACGATCATTATCTGCATTATTCTTTTGGTAGCAATGTTCAAATTAACGGGATTCTTTCTGAAGATCTGTGGAAAGCTGATCGGGGCTATTTTCAGTGTGATCGGGTATATGATCATTGCTGCGATCGCAGGAGTCGGAATCGCAGTTATCGCAATCCCGGTCGTCCTGATCATCGGCGCATGCGTCATTGGGATTTCGGCAGCGGTGGCGTGAGATTAAAAATAATAGATAATATGGGCATATAACTCTTCTCGTGCAAAGTGATGTATGCTAAACTGTAATCATGAATGAAAATTCGATTAATCAGCGAAAATAGTATATCAGGAAACGATAAGTTTTCCATAGTAACAAGTGCTTTTTTTTTTGCGTAAAACTTGACGCTACGTTGATATGGTTTTTTAGCTATTATTTGGAGAATAGCGTATGAGTAATGGAAGCGATTTTCATGACGAATTACAGAATTTGAAAGAAGACTTACAAGATGAGTTTTCCAACATCAAAGATGAGTTCATTGATGTGGGTATGGAAATGACCGATAGTTTTTTGCCGGTATTCGGAATTAAAACAGGATCTCGTGTACAGAGGACAAAAAGACGAAGAAAAACTGTTCCGGATGTGGATTTCGATAGTAAATCAGTACTTGTAAAGTTCGATTGCCCATCCTGTGGCGCGAATTTACAGAACATTAATGCTCTTAATCCAGGAAAATGTGAATATTGTGGTGAGCAGATAATCCTCGATAGTAATAGTCGGATGCAAGCGGAAATAAAACTTAAGGAATTAGAAAATGAGCGTTATATGTTCGACAAACGACAGGAGCGCCGAAAAGAAGGTATTCAGCAAGCACGGAAGCATGTTCTGCGGACAGCACCTTTGTTTCTGCTTATGGCGTTGATTCCCCTTTCTATTCTTGGCATAGGCAGTTATATGGATAGAAAGGATATCAACAGGCTTCATGAGATAGAAGCACAGGTGGAGGAATATTATATGGCCGGGGATTATGAGGCAGCACTTCTTAAAGCAAATCAACTAGTCTATGATGGCTCTTGGAGTGATGGTAAAGTATGGGATGAGAAGCGTGAGAACCTCATAAAAATAATAGAAAAAGCAATGAAAAATAATGAATAATAGAGTGTATAGGAGAATGACATGCTGAAGTTTCTGGTTGATAATCCATTATTTGTAGTGTTGATCTGCCTTGGTCTGGGATATTTGTTTGGAAAGATAAATCTCGGCTTCTTCCCAAATAATGCGACATTGGGGACACTTTACGCAGCGATCATAATGAATATTATTATAAGCAGTAATGGAGGAGCTTTTCATGCGGATCACGTCCGAATTATGAAAACTTTTTTCTTTGCGCTGTTTACATTTGTTCTCGGTTATGACGCCGGTCCGGTATTCAGAAATGCCATACGGACATCAGGTGTCAAGTCGAGTATTAAACTCGTAGGATTATCTTTGTTTTATTGTGCAACTGTTCTTGGTTGCGCCTTTATGATAACGAAGTTGTTCTCATTTTCGACGGGGCGTGTGAGCGGATTTCTTGCTGGATCGCAGACGCAGTCTACTATTCTTAACGATGGAAGTGATGTGGTCTCATATGCTCTTTGTTACATTCTTGCGACACTCGGGATGATTGTATTTGTACAGAAGATCGCACCTACAATCATAAAAACTGATCTTATTTCTGCAGTTAAAGAGAAAATCGGCAATGCTAATAAGATCAGCACCGAAAGTTCAGCGATTATTCTTCCTGTACAAATGAGAGCCTATACTGTTTTGAGCAATTCCATCTATGCCGGTAAAACGATAGATGAGATAGAGTTTGATTACGAAGGCCGTTTACAGATCGCAAGCCTGTACAGAAACGGAAAGGAACTTGAAATCAATCAAAGTCAGAAGGTTAATGCTAATGATGTGGTTGTAGTCGTTGGAAAGATAACAGAGATTGACGCATTTGATGATAATGGACTAACTGAAACTACGGACGAAAAATATTTGTCTTTTGAGATGAGCACTGTTGAGATTGTCGTGTCTGAAAACGAAGTTAGCAACATAGTTTATAAGCTATCTGATAAAGGGATTCTTGTTAACAAGATCAAACATAAAGGTAAGTCTATACCGATTTCAGAGGGCTCAGGTGCCGTAAAAGGTGATGTTATTTCTGTAACCGGTCGCACTAAAATTATTAAGAAATGTATCGACCAGATAGGGTATATCAAAGAAGAGGGCGATATATCAGATATTCCTCTCTTGTTATTATCTATAGCTTTAGCTATACCGATAGGACTAATTAAGTTTCCCGGAACATCACTTACGCTTGGCACAAGTTGTTGTGCACTCATAATCGGGATGATTGTTGGATGTTGGTATGACTCAAAACCAAAGTTTGGATATATAGCAACCGGAGCGAAGTGGATGCTTAAAAGTGTTGGACTAAACCTTTTTATAGCTGCAACTGCTCTTGAACGACCGTTGCTTCCGAGTGAAATTTTTACTGTGCAGAATATATACGTAGTTCTAGCGGGTCTTATGTCGATAATCATACCGGCAGTACTTGCTCTGCTATTTGGCAAATTTGTTCTAAAACTCACAGCAGCAGATCTTCTTGGCGGTTTGTGTGGCTGCGCTACATCAACACCTGCTCTTAACTCACTGTCAGAAGCAACCGGAAGTAACATATTTACAGTTGGATATGCACCGTCATATGTTACCAGCAACATCTGTCTGACGCTCGTCGGATCAATCCTGATGGCTATAATGGGTTCTATGTAGGCTATTTTGTTCCATTTAACCTATAGAATATAATTTATGGATACGGCAAAAGGAAATGACAACAATAAATTAACTAAAATCGACCGTCTGGTTGCAGTGGCCAGCGGTGCCTTTTGTGCAACTTTTGATGCAATCTGGACGGAAGACATCTCTCTTTTTGATGCATATAACATCGGATCTGATGAGGTGGAAAATATAGTAAATAAAATCGCCGAATCGAAGATCACGAGAGGAAAATCTCTTAAGGGTAAGAGCCTCGACGAAACAATTGGAAATTTGGAACGAGAGTATCCGATGTTAGGCGACGAACTGACCAATGATTTTGGTGGAGGTACACAACATCATTTAAGAGATTTTTCGCATCATCCCACACCTCTTGGTTTGATGTTTTCGATTCTGATGCAATTTACCGGAAAAGGGTATGGAACTGATACGACCGGAAGATTTGTGTCATATAAGTTGCCCAGTTGGAAAAAACCATCATTTGTACAGGGGATTTATCTTGGCACGGTTGAATGGCTGTTTCATATGATCAGTGATATTGCAGGTTCCAGTGGATCTGTCGCCAAAGGGAAACCCGGCACCGGATTACCGGGACCAATGCTTTCTGCGGTGAAGATGCTTTCTTCAGTACCTGGAGTTAGAAACATCGCCGGTAAAACCACGGAAAGAAGAGGGGGCGGTCCTGTAGCGGTCTATGATTTTTCTCAGACATGCTCAAAGTTGTTTAACGGGACATTATTAGCGGATGTCGAAGGCCATGGTATTCCATTTGATTTCAGGACCGAACTTGGTATTGTTTCAGAATCAATTGCAAACAAGCAGTATATTCCGGTTATTATGAATGAACTGGTTGTATCGGCTTTTTATTCCGTGTCCAGATTTATTGATGAAATCGATAAATGCAGTGTTAATAATCTTTCTGACCTTTCCAATATTGATGTAAGACGATGCCTTCCTTGGAGCAACGCTCCGCTTAGGCATATGCGGATGATTTCATCGGTTACCTTTTCCACAATAGATATTACAACTGCAGGTGTTAAGGCGGCAATAAAGAATAAAGGTGATAAAAAGGGATTTGCGCTTGACTTGCTACAGGACGTAAATTATTGGGGGTTGGGAGACTTTTTTCTCGCGACGAATTCAGAAGCGGTCGCTGCTGTGTCAAAAGCATATCGTTATTTTTCGGATATTGTTAATAAAAAGAAAGACGAAATTCTAGCATCTATTCCAAATGGTGAGGAATGGTTGTATACGATAAAAATGGCGGGATCAACATATGGTACGGTAGCTGGAATCGGAACCCCGATTGGGTTCGTCTCTGCTGCAATAGGTGTATATACGGAATTGGAAAAAAGCTTTAAGGAATATGCTGCCGCCAAGAAAATGCGTGTTGAAACCGAGCAGATTTGTGCTGCTAGGATTAAGGAATTGAAAGAGAATCAGGAAATCATTGATCGCGCAGTATCGGATTATTTTGTCGAATACTATGAACTCTTTGATTTAGCATTCAAAAAAATGGACCATGCAATTGTGACTAATGATTCTGACGAGTTCATTGAGGGAAATACCATGATCCAGAAAAAGCTTGGCTATGATACACAGTTTGAGAATCAGGAGGAATTTGATGGATTGATGGATATGGATGACTCATTCAAATTATAGGAGTGGTATGGCATATGGTTAAAAAAATCAGCAAAAAAGGAGCGTTAAAGGCTTTCTATTATCTGATGGCGATTGATGGCGATGTCTCTAAGTCTGAAGTGGAAAAGTTCAATGAATTAGGATTGGCGTTTGATGCTGATGGATTCGAAGAGTTTAAGAATTCGATAATAAGTGAATGCCAGGGGCGTATAGATGCCGCTGATTTAGAAGATGAAATCTACGATATCATCCTTGAGGGCATGGATCAGGCATTGTCTGAATCGGCGGGAGAGGATGAAGATGGTGTATCATCTAGACTTCTTATGTGGGATTTGATCTCTGTTGCTTATTCGGATGAGATTTTTTCCGATGCTGAAAAGAGATTGATAATGCATGTTTCTAGAAAACTTGGCATTGAAAAAGATGTATTCATGGAGATGGAGCATCTAATGAAGACGGCAGATGCCATCATGAAGGAATTAGATGAATTGGAGAAATCCAGTCTTCCTTACTCTGAAATACGACCTATCGTTGACGAGATTGAGAAAAGAAAAGTAGTAATCACAAAGGCTGCTGAGAACTTGATAGAAGACGAGTTCTTTCTTGATCACGACAACGAGGAAGAAATAGAAAAAAAGACAAACTTATTCTCAGAAGCAGGACAGATGATTTCAGATAAGGCTGCTCCTGTTGCTCAACAGGCAAACGAATACACGCAAAAGACAAAGGAATTTCTTGGAGAGAAAACAACGGATCTGAAAAAGGGGTTTATGAAAGGAACTTACAAAATCTTTAAAGGGGTATCTGATTTGACCTCAAAAGCGGTCAGTGCCACAGGAGCTGATCAAGGAAGCGAAACAGTCGACAATACAGACAATAAAGAGGATGATTGATTATGCCAATACCATTAATATTTATAGGAATCGCTGCCGTTACAGGAACCACTGGTCTAGGGCTTACCGCAAAAGCCGGAGTGAATCAGCATCGGGCAAAAGAAATGAATAAAGATTCTAATGCCAAAATTGATGAAGCAGCTTTTCGCCTAGAAGAGCTGCGCAAACAGTGTGGTGAATCTCTTATGAATCTTGGCGAGGAAAAAGTGTTTGTTCTAAACCATAGCATCAAAAGATTTATAGATTCTTTTCAAAAACTCAAAAATGTTGACTTCCAGGAAAGCGAAGGTCTTTCAGAACTTGAAAGAATGCATATCGATCAGAAGGATTTTGAAGAACTGGCACGGGGGAGTAGTTTTTCACTTTCACTTGCTCAAGGAGGGATGTCCGGCGCCGCTGGGGGAGCTGTAACGGCTTTTGGTGCATACAGTCTGGCTTCAACATTTGCTACTGCTTCCACGGGAACAGCAATTTCTTCTTTAAGTGGTGCAGCTGCATCAAACGCAACGCTAGCATTTTTCGGAGGCGGATCGCTTGCGAGTGGCGGTCTAGGGGTTGCGGGTGGATCCGCAGTTATGGGCGGACTTGTTGCGGGTCCGGCACTTCTTGTCATGGGGATGATCACAAATAATAAGGCAGGCAAGAGCCTGGAAGAAGCATACGCAAATGCTGCCAAGGCAGAAGAAATCTGCCAAGAGTTCTATTCCGGTATTGCACAATGTATAGCAATCAGACGAAGATCATATATGTTTTATAGCCTGCTTGCACGTTTAGATTCTTATCTGCTTCCTCTAAATAGGAGAATGGAAGAAATCATTGAAACTGAAGGGGTTGATTATTCTCTGTTTAACGCATATAGTAAGAAAACTATTGCGTCGGCTGCTTCCATGGCAGGAACCGTCAAAGCGGTTTTGGACACGCCTATCTTGAGTGAGAGCGGAGAGTTGACCGAAGAGGCGGATGCTTTATGGAAAGAAATTGAATAAACTAAAGTTGTATTGACAGCTAAACAAAACCTGACTAAAATGGAGTCGAACTCCAAATTAGTCAGGTTTTGCGTTTATGGAGGTATCATGTATACAGAGAGACATATTGAAAATATTTTGAAGAAAGCAGTTTCACAGACAAAAGTAGTTCTGCTTACCGGCGCCAGACAGGTTGGGAAAAGTACTTCGATCAGAAGGATTTTTCCGGATTACCAGTATATTACGCTGGATGATGAGAATGAGCTGGAACTGGCGCTTAGGGATCGGTCGCTTTTTTTCAAAGACAAAGCGTTTCCGATTATCATTGACGAGGTGCAGTATGCCGGCGAACTGATGCGTGAGGTCAAACGGATTGCTGATCAGAGCGATGAAAAGGGCAGGATCCTGCTGACCGGATCTCAGACTTACGACCTTTTAGACCAGGCATCGCGATCACTTGTTGGACGGGTTTCCATTGTGGAATTATCCAGTCTTTCCTGCAGGGAGATTTTTGGTGTGAAGTTTCAGGATTGTTTCCTGCCGGATCCCGGATACTTGAAGCAGCGTAAGAAGAATCTGGTTCATTATGATCACCTGTGGGAGCATATTCACCGCGGTTTCATGCCGGAACTACTCGATGCTGAGCGTGACGCGGAATGGTTTTACCGGGATTATATCCGTACCTACATCGAACGGGATATCCGGCGGATCGTAAATGTTAAGGATGAAATGAAGTTCAGGAGTTTCATGGTATCTCTGGCTGCAAGAAGTGCACAGATCGTGAATTATGACGATATCGCAAAAGATGTTGGTGTTGATATCAAGACGGTGCAGCACTGGATGTCCGTTGTGGAGGCTTCCGGTCTGGTTAAGATCATCCATCCATATTTTAACAATGCGATCAAACGTGCGACCAAGGCACCGAAACTGTTTTTCATGGATACGGGTTTGTTGTGCTATCTGGTCGGCTGGAAAACCTATGAATCCGCACAGAACGGAACAATGGCAGGAAGTATCTTTGAAACGTTTGTGGTCAGTGAGATCATAAAATCCTATCTGAATGCGGGAAAGAATCTTGATCATCTGTATTTTTACAGGGATAAGGAAAAAAGGGAGATCGATCTTCTGATCGAAGACGGGGACACGTTGTATCCGGTGGAGATCAAGAAGGGTGCAACCGTTCAGCAGGATTGGACAAAGAACTTTTCGGTGCTGAATAAGATTTCCGATAAAAAGATCGGGCAGGGATGCGTGATCTGCAGGGTCGATACACCGGTTCCGGTCGATGAACAGTCAATGGCCATTCCGGTTGAGTATATTTAAGATGTTCAAGGAAATCAGCCGATATATATTATTGGGGTGATTTTGCCTTAATGAAGGACTAAGTATGAGGAGAGACGCGATGAAAGATGATAGCAATGTGATTGAAAGCCGCCTTCAGAACATGAAAAAGTTCTATTTGAAGGCCAATGAACTGATCGATAAGCTTCCGGACAGTATTCCGGGAAAAGTAAAGTCCCTGATCAAAGACACTATTTTAGGTGATAAGGACTTGAAGAAACTGATGGACGGGATCGATTCGCATCGCCCGCCGCGCTTTTTACTGATCGGAAGGACAGGTGTCGGGAAGAGCAGCCTGATCAATGCAATCTGCAGCAGCTACGTGGCCAAAGTGAGCGACACCAGAAGCTGCACGGCAGAGGCGGACATTTATCAGTGCATGGATCATGACCGTGTGTTGATGGAAATCCTCGATACCAGAGGGATCGCAGAATCGGAAGCGGTGGATGCCGAGCGGACGGCCGAGAAAGCACTGATCGATCAAGTGAACAAATTCACGCCTGATGCGGCGATTTTTATGCTGAACTGTATGCATCGGGATGATGTCGGCGAGGACATTGAGTTCCTGAAAAAGGTATCAAGGAGCTATATGAGCGTCAACAATGTCAGGCTGCCGATCGTTGTAGTGGTCAACAAATCCGATGAGATGGCACCTACCAGGCATAAAAATCCTGCAGAATATCCGCAGATCAAAAAAGATAAGATCCAGGAGATGGTGCATTACTATAAAGATATCATCATGAAGCATGATCTCAAGATTGACGAGATCATCGCTGTTTCTTCGCTGATCGACTGGATGACACCGGACGGAACGGAAGTCAGCGTTGAAGAGATCGACAAACTTCCGCAGCAGGAGGTCGAGAATCTGCAGATGGCTTTTGACGGAAGATATCAGATCGAGGAACTGATTGATATATTGGGAGAGGCCATCCAAGACTTCGAGGCGCAAATGGGGTTGAGGATGGCCGCAAGACTGAGTGATGTTGTAAGAAGGGTTGCAAGGCATGTGTGCGCCATTTTTTCCTCTATTTCCGCTGTCATTGCACTGACCCCGATCCCGGTTTCCGATATTTACATTCTGCTCGTGTTGCAGGCGGTGCTTGTTACTCTGATCGCTTCGTTGAGCGGCCGGGAGATCACAATGGAAACGGCAAAAGAATATGTTTTCAGCATGGGCGGTGTCGCCGGGGCAGGATATACATTCAGGCTTATCGCGCAGCAGGCTGTCAAATTCGCGAATGCGATCTGGCCGGGTGTCGGCTCGGGGGTAAGCTCCGGAATCGCTGCGATCGGGACGTTTGCGATCGGAATATCAGCCATTGCATATTATATTGACGGAAAGACGCTGAAAGATGCTAAGAAGTTATTTAACGAGACCAAAAAAGAGCTCGAGAAGAATAACAAATTTGGGGAACCGTTGAATTTAGAGTGATTTTGAAAACACGGTAAGGGGTGATTTTCATGAAAAAAATGGTAATGATCCTGCTGGGGGTGATTTTCACACTCTGTCTGACAGGGTGTGTGTCGCAGGAAGATTATGACAAGGTGGTCGCAGAAAGGGATGCGCTTTCTGCAAGGGTTGCAAAACTGGAAGAAGATGTGGCGACTTTGCAGGCGCATTCGGTCGCTTTGCAGAATGAGAATACGGAGCTTCAGGATCAGCTGAAGGCGAGCAATAAACTGGCGGAGAGCCTTAATACAGCGCGTGAGGAGTTGCAGGCTGAAAACGAAGCCCTGCAGCAGACGCTCGAAGAAATGAAGAACGCTAAGATCGTCGATGAGGAGAAGATCAGGGAATCTTTGGATACGGCCAAAGAAAGAACCGGTGAGATCTCGGAAAACCTTATGGAGTCCGCTTCGGAGGCTTTCAGCAATGCAACGGATGCGGCAGGCGGCTTATGGGACTCCATCAAGAATTCTTTCGGACAATAACATTGAGGGGGAAAGGGAGAGATGAAGAAGAAATTCGGACTTGTTGTATTTATTCTGGCTTTACTGGTTTTTGTCGGCGCAGCGGCTTTTGTTCTGGGTAAAAACATCCGAAAAGAAGAGTCGGTCACGACACAGGAGAACCTGATCACCGAAACGGAAACGGTCATTACGGGTGAGATCATACGGGAAGGGCTCGCGGACATCGGGGAACTTGCCACGGAAGAATATTATTTTACCGAAGTGGAGACGTATGACAGCAGCAAGAAATTCAAGGATTTTGAGATCCCGTTCACAACGTCAAGATTTGTGTACAGCTATGACGGGACGATCAAGGCGGGGGTTGATTTTGCCTCGATCGGAGTGGAAAAGGACGACCTGACCAAGACAATCACCGTGAAACTTCCGAAGGCGAGGATCTTAAGTTCCGAGATCGATGAGAACAGTTTTAAAATGTATGACGAGAAACAGAGTATTTTCAATAAAATTTCGATCTCCAATTACAATGCCACGAATGCGGATCTGAAGAAGCGTGCCGAGGAGAAAGCACTTGCGAAGGGGCTTTTGGACAGGGCAGATGCGAATGCCGTTACGCTGATCAAGAACTTTCTGCACTCAACCTACGATATTTCGGACTATGCGATCAAGGTGGTCACAGAGGAGTAAAGCATGATCAAAAAGAGAATCGGACTTGTCGCAGACATCCTGATGTATGCGATCCTTGTCACGCAGATGCTGTATGTGTTTGTCGGCAACAATGTGCATGAGATCTTAGGCATGGCGTTTTTTGCGTGTATGATCGTGCATGTTGTGATCAAGGGCTGGTGGTTCAAGACACAGTTCCGAAAGGGGAAGGCGGCATCAAGGTACTTTTTTGATGCCGTTACGCTGCTTCTGCTGCTTTCGATCATTTTGCTGATGGTCAGCAGCATGGGCGTGTCCAGGTTCCTGTTCCCGGGGATCCGGTTTTTGGGAAGCAGTGATTTTCACAGATTCCTTGCAACTGCGGTGTTGACGCTCGGTGTGCTGCACGGCGGCATGCACGGGTATTTCAAGGCTAAGAAAAAACGTTCTGCTGTCATTCTGATCGCGCTTGGCTGTGTTGCGGCCGCTTCTCTTGGGCTGTTTCTCGTTCCGTACCTAAACCGGCATCTTCGTGCGGTGGAGATCTCTTATGCGGAAAAGGTTACGGGAGAGCGGGTCGACTGGAATGGCAAAAAACCGATGGTGGTTTATTTTACCAGAGTCGGGAATACGGATTTTGAGCCTGATGTGGATGCGGTCTCCGGCGCATCGCTTTTGATCGCTGACGGGGAAATGATAGGTAACGACCAGCTGCTTGCGGGCATGGCAGGGGATATTCTCGGTGTTGAGCCGGTTGCGATCACGTTGACGGGGAAGAAATATCCGTCTTCTTATAATGCGACGGTTTCCGTTGCGGGAGAGGAACTTCGTGCACAGGCTAGACCGGCGGTCGAGCCGATCGATGTAAGTGATGCGGATGCCGTGATCCTGATCTATCCGCTTTGGTGGGGGTCGATCCCGATGCCTGTTGCCACGTTTCTGGAAGCAGGGGATTTTGACGGAAAGACGATCTATCTGATCGCGACGCAGGGCAGCAGCGGGTATGGAAATACGGTTTCCGAGATCGAAGCGCTTTGCCCGGGGGCGAAGGTGGTGCCCGGGACGAGTATATACTGTGAGGATATTCCGGATGCGAGAGAGGAACTGCTTGCGCTGATCAAGGGATGGAATAAGCAGTAAGCGCCGGTGCATTGCAGGCGGATGTTTTTCAAATGGGGCAAGTTGTGGTATAATAATCTTTCGAGAAACAGTTCAAGAAACGAAAATTCCGGCCGGATCTTGAAAAGGCCGGATGAGTGGCATAAAGGATGAAACAGATATGGACGCAAATGGTTTAGATCCGGAACAGCAGGCTTTGCTTGCAAGTATTATGGGGAAGTCACCGCAGGCAGGCGGTGGTGCGGCGTTTAGTGCCGCAAACGTCAGTCCTGCTCCTTCGGCTGCGCCTTCACCGGCCCCGGCCGCCCCGGCTGCGGATAACCCGGGTAGAGTGCTGACACAGGCCGAGATCGACGCGCTCATCGCCTCGATGGGGTAGTGGTCCCTTGAGTGGTCCCTTGGGGACGGGGTTAGTGGTCCATATTTATGTAAACTAATTAGGCAGAAACTAACAGAATCGAATAGAAACGGACGAAAATAGAACCTCTGGGGAAGACCCGGAGGTTCTTTTATACTGTTTATTCAATTCACGCTGCTTTGAAAATGAGCCACTGACCCCGTCCCCAAGGGATCATTTTTATACATTGAAACGGTCGGTGGTATCCTGCAGGTTGGAGATGCTCTCCATGACATCTTTTGCTTCGCCGGATACGTTGGCGCTTGATTCGGTGATGCTCTGCATGTTGCCGGAGATATCGTGTACGGCGTCGCCGAGCTCCTGCTGCGCAACGCTGATGCGCTCGAGCACCTTGCTGATTTCTGCAACCGATGCATTGACTTCTTCGGCACCCGAACCGAGATTTCTGCTGATGTCGCTGTAGTAGTTGGCGTCTTCCATATAGTTGTTTGCCAAAGTTTCCAGGTTATCGTAATCCGTCAGAACATTGTCGGTTAAGAATTTGATGATCTGGTTGCTGACTTTGGATAATTCGTTTACGTTTGCAGTCACTTCGCTGGTCAGCGCATTGACCTTATCGATCTCGCTGCCTGTCGTGGAAGCGAGGCTGTTGATCTCATCCGCAACAACCGCAAACCCTCTGCCGGCTTCGCCTGCCCTTGCCGCTTCGATCGAAGCGTTCAGTGCAAGGAGATTGGTCTGGGTTGCGATTCCCTGAATGGCGCTTGCAACATCGACGATCTGCTCGATGACCTGAATGCCTTTGAGCGCTTCTTCGAGCTCGGTTTTTGTCTGGTTGGTCATGGCCACCGCATGCTTCTTGTTGTTCAGGATATCGGGAACCAGGGCTTTGACTCTTCCGATGATCTCGTTGGTCCGTTCGTTCATCTGCTTCGTGTCTGTGGTAAAAGCCTCTGCCGTGGTCGTTACGCTGCTGCAGATCCGTTCGATGCTCTGAATGCTTTCCGTCTGTGTTTCGATACCGCTTTCCGTACGGTTCATTGCCTGGCTGATCTCCGTGATGCTGTCGTTGATACTGTCGATCTTTTCCGAAGCGGAGGTCATCTTGTCCTTGATCGACTGGGATTCGTTTTTCGTCTTATGAATGGTGTCGATCACGCGGCTTTCGAGTTCGCCCAGCAGGTAACTGATCTCCTCAACTTCAGAACCGCTTGTTTTGATATTTTCATTGCCGATGACTTTTTCCTTCACAAAGGTCTTCATGTCTTCCATCGGCGCGAGCTGTTTGCCGATCATCTTTGTCATGATGAGAATGACTGCCGCGATGGCAACCACCGCGATCAGCAGACCGGTTAAGATCAGACTGTAGGTGGTGCTTGAAACATTGCCGGAAGGAACTGCAAGTCCCAAGGACCAGTCGCAGCTCTCGATTCTGGAGGTCGCAAAATAATTCTTCTCCCCGTCGTAATCAGCGGTAAGAATGACTTTGCTTCCGGGAGCCGAAGTGATGGAAGAGATTCCGGGCATAACGGATGCAGCGCTTGTCGCAACATCTTCACCGGGAAGGTAAGCCTGATTCTCATGCATGATGTAATTGCCGCTTGCATCGATCAGGAAACCGTATTCGCCTTTTTCATAAGAAATGCCGTTTACGACATTTGAAATATAGTCAAGCGTGAAGTCGGCGCCGAGAACGCCTGCGAGCTGTCCGCCTCTGTAAACGGGAGTCGCTATGGTGATGCACATGCCGCCGATCAGAACATCCATGTAAGGATCGGTAACGATCGTGGTACCGGCTGCTTTGGCTGCTTTGTACCAGCCCCTTGCCGTCGGATCATAGCCTTCCGGCGTTTCCGCATTCGGATCTGTCTGGATAAAATCCTTTTCCTCTGTCCCGTAATACAGATTCAGTAATTCATCTCTGCCTTCCGATTCTGTCGAGACGATCGATTGCATATGCGGCCTGTCATAGTCGCCATCTGCCAGCGCTTTGATGGATGCAGCCGATGCAATGTTTAAGCCTTTTTCCATCTCGATCCAGCTGTTGATCGAATTTGCATATTTATCCGCATTGAGCTGGAGTTTGCCGGTCAGCTCGCCGGTCAGTTTTTTGCTTGATGTCCCGATGATGATACCGGTGGAAGCAAGCATTGCAGCTACTACGATCAGGATCACGGCCAGAGTCAGCCGTCCTTTGATGGTACTTGTCATCTTAGATCACTCCCTTTTTGTTCGAATTCGTATAATAATACAACTTTATTGGAATATTATGCGACTAAGAAAATTTTCTTGTCAAGAGATTTTGTGATATAATTCAAAAATGTGACATGAGCCCTTGGGGACGGGGTTAGTGGTCCATATTTATGTAAACCAAATGAACGAAAATATGCAAAAAAAGCAAAAAAACAGAGCCCACGGATACAAATCAATACCCGGGGGCTCTTCCTAACATATTATGTAGTTCTGAAAATGGACCACTGACCCCGTCCCCAAGGGACCAAATGAGCCACTGACCCCGTCCCCAAGGGCTCACAGCAGGGGGTCGAACCTGATGTTGGTGATCGCCACCTGATCGCCGGTCAGTGCCAGATAGACTTTGGGCGGATCGTGCTTGATCACGGAAGTGAAGTTGATATGTATGCCTGCGTTTTCAGAACGAACCGTGATCGTGTTTCCGTTGCGCCTGATCACAACATCCCAGTCAAGCCCCTCACGATTACGTTCTTTCCATTTATCCCAGTTTCCGAAGCTGTCATCTTTGGAAAATTCATTTTTGTTGTCGGCAAGATCATTGGAATCCCAGTCTTCGCCATCCAGTCTGATCACGGCATAATCCTCAAAGCCCTCGCCGTCCGGCTGTCCGTTCTTAGAGTAGAAGAGATTGACAAACGGACAGTGCCATACAAGTCTTGCGGTAGGCAGGCTCATCGAATGGAAGGTGATACGCATATCGCCGATAACGGGAACGGCCTTGGACGAGAGAGAACGCCAGCCGTCGATCTGCACGTTCGGCACATCACCCGCAGGGACGTCAATAAAGCTGATCTCCTCAGCAATTCTTGGAATGCTGTCTTCGGCGGCCTCTTCTTCGGATTGTGTGATCTCCACGTTGCTGATCACGCAGTTTTCGCCGGTAATGCCGATGTAGGCATACCGTGTGCTGTCCTCGAGCGCGATCGTCGTCTTTATGGTACGGAATTCCGTTGTGATCGTGATGAGCAGGTGGTCTTTGACCTTGACGCCGTTGATACTGTATGAGATTCCTTTCCGGTTCAGTGCGTCATGATCGGGAGCGGTGGAGGACACGTGATCAATGCATTCGGTTTTGATCTTGCGGGCACTGATCTTTTCGGCGGTTCCGTCCAGACGGATGGTTGCATATTCCGTGTACAGGAATTCCTGTCTGAAGCCTTCCTCCTCGTGGACACGGGCATCAAGAGAATCAAACACGATCAGTGTCGGAATACTGCTGGTGTATGCCTGATCGGCTGTGGCGCGGCTTGAAAACCGGATGCTCACGGGTTTTTGCGTCAGCCGGATCCCTTCGGAGATCTTTTCCCGGAACCGAACGCAGGTCATACCCGATCGCCCGGCCAATACCGAAACCGCATCCTGCTCCTTCATGTGATAGTCGGGATCGTTGTCGAGCATGTTCAGCATGATGTGCGCATAGACAGGATCAAACTGGGTACCGGAGCCCTTGACGAGTTCTTCCCTGACCTTGTGCTGGGGAACCGGATCCCTGTAACTTCGTTTTGAAGTCATTGCATCATATGCATCTGCAACGGCAATGATCCTTGCGATCCATGGGATGTCTTCTCCAAGCAGGTTATCCGGATATCCCTTGCCGTCATAGCGTTCATGATGATGGTGCGCTCCGATGCTCAGATAAGGGGAACGGCTGATGCTTGAGAGGATCTGTTTGCCGATTACGGGATGTGCCTTGATCGCAGCGTATTCCTCCTCTGTCAGCTTGCCGTTTTTGTTGATGATGTTGTCCGGGATCCCGATCTTTCCGACATCATGAAGCAGGGCGGAAAAATAGACCTCCTCCACGTCTTCTTCTTTGAGCCCTGCCCTTCTTGCGATCTCTCTGGAATACTCGGCGACACGCGTGGAATGACCGTGTGTATAAGCATCCTTGGCATCGATCGCGTTGGCCAGCGCCTCCGCCGTCTGCGTGAACAGCAGATGCATGTTTTTCCGTTCGTTTTTGAGCAGCTCGATCTCAAGCTGATCGGCGTGCTTGACGGTCTCATTCATGTCTAAGAAAGAGAAGATATACAGGACCACCACCATGCCGACCATCGAAATGTTGGTGAACGAGATGCCGTAGATGAACAGCTGGGTCACGGAAGCGATAAAGGGAACCAGCGCGAACAAAAGCAAAGGGATCACCATCCGTGTCCGCAGCCTGTTCCGGTACTGTATGATCGTGATCATCAAAAAGATCAGGATGATGAGCGGGATCGAATAGCACAAGATCATGCCGGGAGAACGCTGATAGCGGTTCTGTTCATCAAAGGTGTAATACAGACCGGTAAACTGGGAAATGATGATGAGCACTTCGCCAAAAGCTACAAGAAAATGGATGCTTTGAAGCAGTTTCGGAACCGAAGTCAGACCGCCTTCATGCAGATAGAGGTCCGTCAGATAGATCGTGAATGTCCACAGGGTGACTAAAGACAGCGTAAACACCATGAAATTGCTGATCCTGACCATCCAATAGCCGAGCGTGCTCGTGTTTCCTCTGAATATGTAGGCATACCTGTCGCAGATCAGAAGCAGTGTCACGCTTATTTCCAGCCCGAGCATGCTCAGTCTGCGCTTGCCCGACAAGGCTTTCGAGATCAGCGTGAAAAAGATCAGCATGCAGACGATGCCGACCAGAACAAGCATGATATCCAGTTGATAATCCTGCAGAAATTTAATAAACATACGCATATTATAGGTTAATAAGATGAAAAAGTCACGAACTTTGCATTTTATTCTGAATTCGGTCATAGACTATGTTAAAATAGGTTCATATCCGTACAGATTATTTTTATGACCCGAAACGGGAGCAACCAAAGGAAGAGATGAGATGAACACAGAAAAGATCACAGAGATCGTAAAAGAAGCGGGAAAGATCCTGCTGAACGCCAAGCGCCCCAAGGTTATGGAAAAATCAGGGCATTCGAACTTCTTTACCGAAACGGATGAGAAGATCCAGGCTTTCCTGTTTGAGAATCTGCAAAAAGAATTTCCGGATGCCGCGTTCCTTGGCGAGGAGGACGGTCAGGATGTTTTCCGGGAAAAGATGGAAAAGGGTTACTGTTTTGTGATCGATCCGATCGACGGAACTTCCAACTTTATCTATGCGTACAGGCCGTCCGTCATTTCGGTCGGGCTCTTAAAGGACGGGGATCCGTATTTCGGCATGGTCTACAATCCGTATGACGATATGCTTTTTTCAGCAACAAAGGGACAGGGCGCCTACATGAATGGCGAGAGGATCCTCTCTTCCGATGCGCCGCTTTCCGAAAGCCTCGCGGTGTTCGGGACCACGCCCTATTATACAGAGCTGCGGGACCTGTCATTTGAGATCGCAAAGGAAATGATGCCGCTTTGCGTGGATCTGAGGAGATCCGGGACCTCCGCATGGGATATGTGCTGTGTGGCGATCGGCCGCGCTGCCCTGTATTTTGAAATGAAAATACAGTTATGGGACTATGCCGCTGCGGCGCTGATCGCGCAGGAAGCCGGCTGCACGGTCACCGATGCAGAGGGAAATCCGCTCTCATACAGAGGCTCCACATCCGCGCTTTGCAGGAGCAGAGGCGTCAGAGAGATTCCCGCATGCTTCCGCCTTGCAAAAGGCCAAGGCGATGATCCGGCAGAATAAAAATCACAGGGCAAAAAGAGAGAAGAGAAAAGAGAAAAGCGGTATGGATACAGTAAAAATCACGGCATTAAGAAAAGCGTGGGAAGAAGAGGAGAAGATCGCGCATATCCACGGATGGGATTTTTCCCACATCCATGGCAGATATGAGGAAGAAGATGATCTGCCCTGGGATTATAAGCAGATCATTGAGGAGTATCTGACAGATGACATGAAACTGCTGGATTACGATACGGGCGGCGGCGAGTTTCTGTTGTCTCTGGGACATCCTTACCGGAACACGGCGGCTACAGAAGGATATCCTCCAAACGTGGAGCTTTGCAAAGAAACCCTGCTCCCGTTAGGGATTGACTTTAAACCCTGCAATGATGCGAAGAAGATCCCTTTCTCCGACAATTCGTTTGACATCTTCATCAACAGACACGGCAGCTTTGATCCTGAGGAAGCCTACAGGATCATAAAGCCCGGCGGGATGTTCATTACGCAGCAGGTGGGAAGCAAAAACGACAGGGAACTCGTGGAAATGGTCCTGCCGGATGTTCCCGTTCCGTTCCCTGAGCAGGAATTGTCCGTTCAGAAGAAAAAGTTTGAGGATGCAGGCTTTGATGTGATCCGCTCAGATGAAGCGTTCCGGCCGATCCGGTTCTTTGATGTGGGGGCTTTTGTCTGGTTTGCGCGGATCATTGAATGGGAGTTCGTGGGGTTTTCCGTGGAAAACTGTTTTGACAGACTGCTCCGGATGCAGGAACTTATCGAGCAGAACGGGGCTGTGGAAGGAACCGTTCACAGATATCTCATCGTCGCAAAAAAAATGGACCACTAACCCCGTCCCCAAGGGACCAAAATAAGGAGCATTCGGATGTATGCATTTGTCTTAGCGGTATTATATTTTACGATCGTCGGCCTCTTTGCCATCAGCATGTTCTGCCTGTCAAAGTGGGGAGGCAGGCTGCAGACGTTTCTGTTTTTCAACTGCGTTTCCCATCTGGTCTATAACTGTGCTTATGTACTGATCCTGCATGCGAAAAATCAGGATACCTACGTTACTGCGCTTAAGATTGGGTACTTAGGCCGCGTCTGGGTAGGGCTTGCCATGACTCTGTTTGTGGCGGAACTTTGCGGAAAACAATTCCCGAGGATCGCCAAAATATCAGCCGGTGTCGTCAACATGGTCGTCTATCTATTCATCCTGAATCTGGAGAAAACAAAGCTTTACTATAAGCAGATGGAATTTGTCATGAACGGGGACTTTCCGACTCTGCCGCACAGTGGCGGACTGCTCTATTATTTTTTCACCATATTGAATCTGTTCTATGCATATGCGTGCATGCATCTGATCATTGCAGCGTTTGTCAGGGAGAAAAACAAAACGGCCAAAAAGCGGAATCTGCTGGTCCTGATCGCCCTGACATCCATGTGCTTATCCTATATCATCTACTTCTTCAAGCTCATTCCGCTCGCACGCATTTTTGATGTCATGATCATTGCTTATGCCATCTGTACGGCAATGATGCTGATCTCCATCATTAAATACAAAATGCTGGATGCCTCTTCGGCCGCGAAAAACTATGCCGTCGACGAACTCTCTGAAGGGATCATCGTTGTGGATGCCGATGACCATGTCAGCTACTGCAATAATCCGGCGCTTCGGATGTTTCCGCAGCTTGCGGAAAACGATCCGTCTTATGTGAAGATACATAAGCTGCTGGATGATTTTGAATTTGCGATCTTATCCGGTGAACCGGTAAAGAGTAACGGGCGGATCTATACGCCAAGATCCAAACAGCTGCTCGAAGACGGCGTCAGGGTCGGGACTCTCTATTCGCTCTCCGATGACAGTGATCATTACCGCTACATGGAGGAACTGCGGGAACAGAAGCGGATCGCCGATCAGGCCAACCGGGCCAAGTCACGCTTCCTTGCGAACATGTCCCATGAGATCCGCACCCCGATCAATGCGGTGCTGGGCTTTAACGAGATGATCGCCAGGGAATGCGATAAAGTCGTATCGACCGGGGAGCCTGTAAGTCCTGCCGCGAAGGAAGCACTTGGCAATATCGGTACGTATTCGGAAAACATCGGAGGTGCCGGCAACAACCTCTTATCGATCATCAACAGCATTCTGGACTTATCCAAGATCGAAGCCGGGAAAATGGATCTGACGGAGGATGCGTATCTCTTAAAGACGCTGCTTAAGGACATTACCGGAATGACCCGTTTTCGAGCCGAGGAAAAAGGGCTTGCTTTTGTCACAGAGGTGGAGGAGACACTGCCGGGAACACTGTATGGTGACATGGTGCGGATCCGTCAGGTACTCACCAATGTCCTGACGAATTCCGTAAAGTATACCGACAAGGGTACCGTGTGGCTGACCGTTCGCGCCAAAGAGGCGAAACCGTATCAGGAAGGGCAGATGCTGACACTTTCCTTTACGATCCGGGATACCGGGATCGGGATCCGCGAAGAGGATATGCAGAAATTGTTCGGTTCGTTTGAACGTCTGGAAATGAATCGCAACAGCACGATCGAGGGAACGGGCTTAGGCCTTGCGATCTCACATCAGCTCGTCTCCATGATGGGCGGTACGATTGAAGCACAGAGCGAATACGGAACGGGTTCGACCTTTACCATTCATCTTCCGCAGAAGATCGTGAAGTGTGATCCGATCGGCAATTTCAGTGCCAAGGCGGAGAAAGCCAAAAAGAACGAGCCTTACCATGTTTCGTTTACGGCGCCGGATGCAAAGATTCTGGCGGTGGATGATACGAATCTGAATCTGAAGCTGATCAAGGCGTTGCTTCGGGATACGGAACTCTCGATCGATACGGCGGATGGCGGAAGAGAGGCGCTTTCGCTTTGTATGCAGAATGCTTATGATCTTATCTTAATGGATCAGCGTATGCCGAACATGGACGGTATCGAAACGATGAAACAGATCCACGTGCAGGAAGGCGGGCAAAATCATGAGACTCCGGTCATCTGTATGACTGCCGATGCGATCATCGGGTCAAGAGAGCGGTATCTGGAGGAGGGCTTTGATGATTACTTATCCAAGCCCATCAAAGCCGCGGAACTCGAGCAGATGCTGATCAAGCATTTGCGTGATCTTTGTCACATTCGGGGTTAAGGCTGAGCAGGTCAAATGGACCACTGACCCCGAATGGACCACTAACCCCGTCCCCAAGAGACCATTTCTGCTTCAGACAAATCGAAAGATTTTCCTTTCAATATGAAAGTCAAACGCTTGCATTGTGCTTCAAAACACCTTACTATGGGCATACAGAGTCGACACTGTAGAAACTTAAGGAGATGCGCAATGCAGAACACAGGCTTGGATGAACTGGATCATAAGATCCTGCAATTGATCAAAGACAACGCCAGACTTTCGTATTCCGAGATCGCAGACCGGATCGGCGGGATCACGAGAGTTTCCGTAAGGAACAGGATGAAAGCACTGGAAGAAAACGGCGTCATTCGCGGATACCGGACGATCATCGACACGAGCGGAACCGGTCATGCGATCAAGTTTTTCATCGAGACCAAAAGCAAACGCGGAATGTATGCGGAAGTGGTTGATTTTCTCACATCCATAGATATTATCCGTGAAGTCCATACCATATCGGGACAGTGCAAGATCATAGCTGTCGGCTATGCGCCCGATCCTGCGACCCTGCACGGCTATGCGCATCGTATGTTCAAGATCCTTGATGAAATGGAAGCGGTAGAAGAGTTTTCCTTTGATCAGGTGACGATCACACATAAAGATGACGGAGGGATCTACGATGTCGGAAACGGTAAAATACAGCAGGATGAAGGAAATACTAAACAGGACCGAAGGAATGGAACTGCACGATAAAAAAGACGGAAATTTCAAGTTCCCGGTGTATCTAAAGGAACGGTATAAGACCGTGGATATCGATGCGCTGGAATTAAGCGTACGATCCCAAAACTGCCTAAGGCGCGCCGGCTTTCAGACGGTTTACGACCTGATCAGCGGGATCCGTGGCATGGAGGATCTGAAAAGGATCAGGAACTGCGGTGTTAACAGCAGCAGAGAGATCATGGAAAACCTGTTCCTGTTTCAGTACCATGACACGAAGCCGGAACAGCGGGGATCATATCTGCAGGATCTGATTTTTATGAATTGTAAATAACAGAAGCATTGAAACAAAAAAGCAACAATGCAGTAGGAAATAATGAAGCCCTCTGCATTGTTGCTTTATGGGACCAAGGGGACTCGAACCCATGACCTTTCACATGTGAAGCGAACGCTCTCCCGGCTGAGCTATGATCCCATATTATCTGCCATCTCACGATAGCACCCTTCGTATTCTATTGTAATTCTTGTTTCCCATATAATCAAGTCTGAAGTCAAATGGAAAGGGGAAACAGGTGGTAGAGCAGTGTTGGATTGAAAAAATGCATATTTTCTATTGTTTTATTCCTGCGAAAGCCCAGTGCCAACCGGAGCAAGTATCTGTGATAACCGGATCGGGCCCGCTTGTTTTCCGGGCTCTGCGTCAAGCAATGCCAGGCATTGTTGGAAAGTCACAGATGTCGTATCGATCACAGGTACGAACAGAACGAACTTCTGTCCGTTATGCGTGAAATGGCATCTCTTGGCTACGCTTCCACTGCAAAGAGCGACGACAGCGTCTGCTGTCAGGCTCGGATCATTTCCAAGATAAAGATCGATGACCGTTACCGGTGCACCATTTGCTCTTGCAAGGCTGTCTGCCAAAGCACTTTCAATCATGCTCTGGATCTGTGCTGCTGTGAAAGTCGCTGAAACAAGTGCCGTATCCGCGGTGTTATTTCCGGAGCCTGTATCTTCTTCATTTTCAATCACTTTACGCACCGCAATCGGTACCGGGTTGCCGGCCTCATCGAATACAACGTCTATGACGATGTTTTCGCTAATCCCGCTGATCGTCCATGTGCCGTTACCGTTATCTGTTATGGTTGCATCACCGTTTGTTGTGAGTCCGGAGATGATCTTCGTGTTATCGGATGCGCTCAGCGTAACGGAGCCATTCTCCCAAAGCCAGAAATCCTTGAAATCTCCATTGGAATCGTTTTCCACAAAGGTATCACCGGCCGTTCCGTCTGCAGTCGTCAGATTATCCCAGACATCCGATACAACTTTCCACATCTGTTTGATCACGTTTACATCACCTGTGAGCGTTCCCTCTCCCAGATTCATGTTGATGGTTCCGCCATCGACGGCCCCGCCATGATTGATCTCTACAATACCATTCTCATTATTAAAAACCGCGCCGAAGTTATCAACGACTTGACCATTATTCCCGTCGGTTCTACTACCACTGACGCCTCCGACAAGTCCGTCATCATAATTTACCGCTACAATAGCGTAACTTTGATTACTTCCAACATCTCCATGGTTGTTTGAAACTTCGCCAGCATTAGTATAAACAGAACCCTCATTGGTAATAACAGTTCCAAATCTGTGGTTTACTCGAATAGAAACACCTTCGTTAACGTGGTCAATATATCCACTATTGGAATGTACTTCCACATCAGCAATGTGAACAGTTGCTCCATATGAAACATCTCTCCAATGACCATCCGGATCCACCTCAATATCGCTAGAATACTCAAAGTCATAATCATCTGCCCATGTCATCACAGGAATACAGATTACCATGCTTCCTGCCAGAAGCAGCGCCGTTAGTGTTGCGATTGCTCTTCTGATAGTCGATTTCATGTTTCATCGTCCTCCTTTTCATTACGGATGGATTGTTATCATTCTCTTTTCAGACGTTCTGCTATCAACGAATAATCTATCGTTGCATAATTGATATAATCTTTCTATAATAGGAGCATATCATGTCCCTTAGGGGTCAAGTCAATACCTTTTTTGAAAGAGGATCAGAATGAGTCATCATTACAAAACTTCATATGAGCAATGGGACAGAATAAATGAAGCCGGGCCGAATACCCTGTATAAGATCGGAGAAATGAAAAAGATCTGTGATGTGACCAGAAAAAAGCCCTGACTTTAACAAAGAATTTACGGTGCTGCCAAAGCAGGTATTCTATGCCGGCAAAGCCGAAAGCAACAGTATTTCCGAAATAGCAGAAGAGTTCAGACGGACATTCATGCAAGCCGTCAAAACAAATGAAAGTCATGTGAATAATACCGACAGACCTTCCATTATGTCATTGCTTCTTGAACGGAGCCGTGCGGGATATACCTTTTTAAATCTGGTTGCTATGAATGATGATTATGACGGACCGAATCGATATGTTTTGGACATGTTACTTTTTCCTATCAAGCCAGACTCGATAAGTTAAAGCCAGAGATGCCATTAATACAGGACGCATAAACAAAGCTGCATAGTTAAGAGGAATATCGATCGTCTGAAAATCCTCAGTAATTGTTGCAAATGGCACTATAACGTTTTCAACTGCCACTGCCAGTTCAAGAACTGTCGCCGCAAATAGGCTTTTTTGGCAGAACTTCTCGTCATCAAGCTTAATCAAAATCGCGATAAGTAATCCGTAAACTACTGCACCCTCCAAAGCTCCGAAGATGCGCAAAAGCTCTTGTTCCGTTTCATACGGAAATACAAAGCACTGGACTCCAAACAGCAGTATAAACGCACCTATAACTGTTCTGAGATATTTGTCGTCTCTTTTATATTTGTTAAACAGTGTGTATATGCTGATAGCCAAAAATGCAACTCCATATATCACGTTCAGTATAAATCTTACAGGTGAAAAATTCACACCGATATCCAGCACATCGGATAAGCATAATGCAAAGAACCATCCGCATAATACAATCTGAAACCCGGCTAAGAACATCTGTCCTTTGGATGCTCCGGTTACGGAACGATCATTTTTCCTTATGAAAAAAATCACAGCAACGATAATCAATATAGTACTAACAACCTGGAATAATACAGCCATGCTTTGTCCTCCTTCATGTTTCTATGATTTTGCGATCCCCCGATTCCTGTATTTTAATTGATTGCTAAAAGCGCTGTCAAATTCTTATCATGATCGATTTTGCTCATGTCGGTAAGGCAATCAAAGATTTATTTGATGACACTTACAATCTGGATTTCTTCTTTTTACAGTTGCTGCAACTGACCGGGACAAGATTATACCGAGAATATCATATATAATAAACTGCTTTCGGATAAACTGGAAGCCAATTTAGGTTACGTCTATGAAAATGTCGTTGCCCAGATGCTTGTTGCCAAAGGGAATAACCTATTCTATTATACGATGGAGGGGGATTCGTCTAATCATTTGTATGAAATAGACTTTATGATTTCGGTAGGGAACAAGATATGTCCTATAGAGGCGAAGTCGGGAAATTACAGAGGCCATAAGTCTTTGGATATGTTTTGTAATATGTTTAGAAGTCGGATAGGCGAAAGATACGTTGTGCATACGAAAGATTATAAGCGGGAGAATGGCATTCATTATATTCCGGTTTATATGGTGCCGTTCTTATAAGGTGGCTCAACTAATACAAAATATCGGCACAAATTGGTGAGTATGTTATTCCTGTTGGATGTTTGAAAGATTAACAAAACGATGGTTTTTCATAGCGTTGATGTAAACGGCATATTAAAGATAAAGGGACAAAAACAATACGGCGTGAGCGTGGCTGTCACAGAGGGAGATACTTTGGAGACATACTGCTCGGGGAGCGGACGATACGGACAGGATTTTCCGGTGAATCCCGATATGCTGTTTCAGGCCGGATCGGTAAGCAAGCCTGTCTTCGCATTTACTCTTCTGAGATTTGTTGATAAGGGTGTGATCGATCTTGATGCGGATCTCTCGGGAGTGCTTTCGGATCATATCAGGATCCCTATGACATTTGCTTCGCTGTTATCACATACCGCCGGCTTTAATCTGCATGGATTTCCGGGATATCCCGCAGCAGCTCGCAGTCTTTCAGCGGATGATGTTCTTTGCGGGCGCGGAAATACTCCAAAACTGCGACGGATCAGACCCTACGGAAAACAGTACCGATATTCAGGCGGCGGGATAGTCCTTGCTGAACTTGCATTCACCAGAATAACGGGACTGGAATTGCAGGAGGCGTTTGCAGATGAGATAGCAGGACCTTTGGGCCTGAGGAACAGTGGATATTTTCAGCCGTTAGGAAAGGATAAGGTCGGGAATGCCGCATTTGGCGGGAAACTGGGGATGAAGGAAGATCCGGAACACGGATATCACTATTATCCGGAGACAGCGGCTGCAGGTTTCTGGACAACGCCTTCGGAACTGAATCGTATAGGTATCGCGCTAAGCAGGAGTTATCGCGAAGGCGGTTTGATCAGAAAGGACACCGCAAAACGCATGATGACGCCGGTGAAAGACAATTGCGGCCTTTGCATATTCCGCGGGGATAAGACCCGGCCTGAACTTGCCTGCCATGGCGGATGGAACGAGGGCTTTCTGACAGATTGGCGCTTTTCCCTGAATGAAGATCTATGCGTGACTGTTATGATAAACAGGTCGGATAACCCTACTGCAAAAGCGTCATCACAGGTCGGATCGATGCTGTATGATACCGTAAAAACCTTGACGCGAGAACGATAATATGCAGGGTTAAACAAATCAACATGAACACCCACACCATAGAAGCCGCAAAACATTATATTCACGAGATTTTTAAAGACAACTCCGATGGGCATGATGAGCAGCACTCATTGAGGGTTTACCGGAATGCGCTTAAGATTGCAGAGAACTATCCGGAATGTAACAAAAGGATCATCGCGTTAGCATCCTTGCTGCATGATGTGGATGATCATAAGCTGTTTGATACGAAAGATAATGGAAATGCGGTACGCTTTCTGCAGGGTCAGCATGTTGATGATAATGATATAGCGCTGATCTGTGAGATCATAAACGGCGTGTCATTCAGCAGGAATAAAGATACCCGACCGGAGAGTATCGAAGGAAAGATCGTGCAGGATGCAGACAGACTGGATGCGATCGGTGCCATCGGGATTGCCAGAACCTTTGCTTACGGCGGCAGAGCCGGAAGACCGCTCGAATCTTCCATACAGCATTTTCATGAGAAACTGCTGCTTTTAAAAGATAAAATGAACACGAAAGAAGCCAAAGAAATGGCTAAGATCCGGCATTCATACATGGAAGAATTTTTGGCGGAATTCCACAAAGAAACAGAACCCTGCAATGAACAAATAAGACGGATTGAAAAATACGAGAAGATCATGCGTGAAGCCGGGCGAATCATCGAGGGATTCTCCAAAGGTGAGGAAGAAATCCTTCGCGATCTTACTAACGAACTGGAATCCTATTACGGAAGTGATGAATGGAAACAGGATTTTGCGGATGATGAAGCAGGGTTATTGCCTGCCAAACTCGCGCGGGGTGTTCTGTCTGAAGACGGGATCTATAATCTGCTTGAGCGCAGCAAGGAATTGCTTCACTCAAAAACAAGCTTCCCAAAATACTCCGGGCAGTGAAAATTGGGAGTATCCAGATCGATCTTCGTCCATGAGAGGTAATGTTTGTTTACGGTTTTGTTGCCGCACTTGAACATGTCGCCGGCAAGGGTGCCGCTGAAGCGAAAATCGTGCTCAAACAGCCGGATATATTCCAAAGGGATTTTGTAGAACACTTCCCATCCGTCTGCTGTCCTGTCGGTATGAATATCAAAATAGTCGGCCGCATCGTTTCTTACGATACTGATGCGGTCTGTTTTTTTGGGACCATATCCGGCTCCCAGACAACCGTTGGGATTGATCTCAAAATTGAAGTAATTGGGACTGCCTTCTGCCATAAAAAAGAACTCCAGACAGCTGTCTTCATAAACCGGTGAGAGAGGCTCTGTGTTCATAGCGCGGATGTCTTTTTCAACCGCACTTTGATGGACGTAGAGAAAATCATTATCATAGCAAAGCTGACCCTGTGCGCGGATCCCGTAATCGTCGGTCCAAAGGACTTTGTCGATGGGAATCACAGGGATCGTGCTCCATTCAAAATCACCGGAAACCTTTGTGATGGTATAGGTATTCTCGGGCGTCTGCGCATCCTGCGATGCGCTTTGCGGGCCGCAGGATACCAAAAAGATCATGCAAAGCAGACAGATTGCGGTCAGTTTCTTTCGCATTGCCTTCTCCTATTCTTCAGCCGAAGCCTTTGTTTTACTGTTTCATTGTAGCAGTCGGAGCGTACCTGTCAATATGGCTGGTTTAGACAATCCGGCTCTTTTTTGGTATGATTTTGCAGGAGTGAAAATCAAATGAATGCATGGCTTTTACATGGATAAGGAAAAGAAGACCATAAGATTTGATATTGTCGTCAGTTTTGATGCGGATGACAGGAAAACAGTATTTAAAGATATCCATGATGAGGTTCAGAAGGCGTATCCCGAATATCAATTGCAAATGGCGATGGATACGGATTTTTCGGAGGAATAGAACGATGATGTTTTGGGACAGGATTTCACCTTTAGTGCCATGAATATGACAGAGTTGTTAATGAGGCCAAAAGTCTTCTGGAGAGATTTTTGTAAATCATCACGGAGCCGGTGAAATGAAATTTATAACACATGGAGAACAATCAAATCGATCGCTTTTGCTGATACACGGGATGGCAAATACCTCGGATCTTTTTGACCCGCTTCTCCCGTATCTGAAGAATTATTTCGTGATCGTATGTGAGCTTGACGGTCATTCAAGGAGTGAGATGAGTGAATTTGTCTCCGTGACCGACGCGGCGCAGAAGATCGAAATGTATGTAAAGGATAACCTTGATGGAAGACTGTATGGCCTTCTGGGCTTTTCGCTTGGTGGTACGATCGCAACGGAACTGATCAGCAGAGGAAGAATAGAGGTGCAAAGGACGGTTCTGGATGCCGCGTTTGTGATCAAAATGGGCCTGATGACTTATCCTTTCAAGTATATTTTTCAGGGGGCCATATGGTGTATCAAGAAGAACATCCCGGTCCCCAAAACTTTGGTAGAAAGCATCATGGGAAAGGGCAACAGCGGTATCGTGGATACACTTTATAAAGGCGTGTCGCTGAAATCCATAGGCAATGCAGCACTTTCCTGCTATACCTACACGATTAAGGAAGGCATCAGGGATCATCATAATCCGGTCGTGTTCTGGCATGGTGAAAACGAGCCTTATCCGGTCAAAAGCGCAAAGCTCTTAAAACATTATCTGCCGCAGATGAAAAAGCGTGTGTATAAAGGGATGGGGCACGGACAGATGCTGCATGAGCATACGAAGGCTTATGCGAAACGGCTGGTTGATTTTTTAGAAAATCAAGAAATATGATCTTTCAAAATCATGGTGACATAGTAGTCTTTTTCAATCATGGATTGTGCGATGCCGGTTTGGATATTAGCTTCTGCAATGATTTCATTGAACAGATCTTTATCATTATGCAAGTACATGGTCTAGCCTCATTTCATAATAATAGCGGAAAGTCGAGTCAGGATAATGCCTGATATACTGATCGATCTCGTTCCGGGTAATGTGATTCGCACGGATATATTTTTCGATGATCGCTCTTGCTTCATCATATCCGTTGTCGATATAGGAGTCCAGATTTTTCAGTAATTCCAGAAGTTGGAGAGCTTTTACATTTTTATCCGTGATCGGGACATTGGTTCGGCGTACAATGAATACCTGTTTTCCAATGGTTACCTCGCGGACGATAGCAGCAATGTTGTTGCTGACTATTTCCTTTTTCATGGGAACCTGCAGAGAAATCCCAATAAGATTTGCGAAGGTACCGCCGGAATAATATCCATCAATTCTACCGCCGCGGGAAATGTATTTGTATCTCGCAACGGTTTCAGGGCTTGGGCCGGCAGAAGATCTGAACCGGGTGCGCTTTGGAATATAGTATATCCCTTTTTCGTAGCGCACAAGCTTTCCGTTATCCGTCAGTGTCTTTAGTTGCTGACAGAAATTTGCACGGTTCATTCCTTCGATATTTATATCTTCTGTGAAGATGGGCTCCCCATCATCATATCTTTCTTTCAGATATTCGTATAGCATGATCCGCCCTCGAAAAGTCATTATAGATAATACGCGATATTACATAAAATGATTATATATGATGAGGATACAGATGTCAAATGGGTAGATAAAGAAAAAGAGCGGAAACCCGCTCTATTCTTGGATCGGAGTGACAAGATTCGAACCTACGACCAAAGAAGCCGCAAACGCAGTAAAGAAAGGAGGTTCGGGCATCCCGCGGTTCAAATCTTAACCAAGGCTGATTTAGCCATCACACGCATACAGTTTTATTGCATAATACACCCAATGGGTGTATTATTGTTTTGCGAGGTGATGAGCAATGAATGTGCGTGAATTAAGAAAGCAGTTAGGTGATACACAAGGTGAATTTGCAAGAAGGTATCACATACCCTTCAGAACGATTCAGAATTGGGAGACAGGCATACGTAAGCCACCGGAGTATATTCTTGACCTGTTGCAGCACCGCATACGAGAAGATCTGGTGAACAGGAAGGCGCTGGGATTACCTGAGTATGATGCTGCAAAGAAGGATCTTCCCGCGAGAAGCGACTATGTGGGCGCATTGGCGTGGCTTAAGGCTGTTAAGGCGTGTCTTGGAGAAGATGTAGTCTTTGCTTTAGATGAAGCGTTGATGTGCAACGGTTTTTTTGGAGGCCGTAACGATGAATACCTGGTTTGGATCTATGGAGATGACAGAGCTTCAAATTATAACGGTGTGGTCGTGATCGGAAATCGTATAAGTCCACACAATGTTGAGGAAAAGGAAGGGATAAAGTACACTGATTTTAACAGAACGCTTTCCGATGCGATCGCCAACGAATCGCTATTGGACATGCAGGGTATTATAGAAGCATTGAGCAAGTATTACTTTACAAACGGGGAAAGCTTTCACGGCCTTTGTGTTGCCCCTGAATACCAGGAAAGATTTGATCTGCTTGCGAATGAAGCAATGGAGTATTACGACAGTTAATCGGGAGGGAATCCGATGAATTTATCGACAGAAGAAAAATTGATGTACGAGGTTATGAAGGCTATATTCCTTAAATCGTACCTTCTTACAGTACTGTATAATGCGTCCTCAACGATTAACACCTACTGGACGCAAAGAATCCAACATGACATGTACGGATGCGGCTAAGCCGGAAAAACAAAAAACAGGCTGTCTGCCCCATTCGCGGAGCTTTCAGCCCGTTAAGAATTGTTCTTCATGCTTGCTCTTCTGCGTTATAGTTTGTAACGACAGTTTCATAACAAATGATTTCCTGTGTATCCTTGTCATAAACCGGGAAATCTTTTACTGCCAGGATGACAGAGCCATTTGAATCACGATAAATATATGTACCATCGCTTTTAATTTCAGGACTATTCATTATTGGAACCTCCTACGGACTTGCACTTCTTGAGCTTTTCTACTTCATCAATAATTCTTGGGTCCTTTTCCGGTTTATAATATGGGTCATTAACGAGATCAGCGAGGCCTGCTTTTGTCATGATCTCGCAGGCAAGACTATCGATAGTTTCACCGGCTTCATCCCAGTATTTATTCATATCGACCATGTAATACAGGTATCCGACAAATGATACCGGATCCGGAATGAAATTGTCTGCTCCGTCATAATACATATAGAGATTTGCAAAATTTATTACGGCTTCCGGTGTTTTACATTCTTCGTACAGATGACGGCTCCACTCCTTATAAATGTCATTCCAGGGGTAATCTTTGAGAAGTTTTTCTGCTGTTTTGAGATGTTCTTCCTGTCCTTCGGGATCAAAATCATCAGCAAAAAAGTCGCAATCGAACAAGTATTTTGTTATTGAGGAAATTGTTTGTTCCATATTTAATGTCCTTTCTTTTTAAATAGTTTTGAAGAGAGCTTGCCAAATGCCTCATCTGCAACCGGTATCGACTTAGGATTTGGCTTAAAATGACCGCTTATGTTGTCATAGGAAGCAATTTTACCTCCATGTATGTGCAACATTCCCGCCATTTGAACTTGGGGATCTTTCCCACCTATTAACGTAGGATGAGGAGTTGCAAGACCGCCCTCTCCGTTGCCGTTTCTTTTCCCAACGATAATATTCCCCTGCATATCAATGACATAGGGCATACCTGATGTCCTGCGATGATTATATCTGACTGATGGGAAAATCAAGTCGGCTTTAAAGTATTTATTCACACGGTTCGGTATCGTGTGAGCGATTACTACTGATCGTATGAGCCGCTAACTCCGTCCCCAGGGGGCTCATTACTAGAAAATCTACTAGAAAAAGGGCCGATTTTTGAAAAAGAAAAAGAGCGGAAACCCGCTCTATTCCTGGATCGGAGTGACAAGATTCGAACTTGCGGCCTCTACCTCCCTAATTTTTTAAAGCACTTTTTATTCTGTTTTATCATGTCTTAAAACCGCTTAAATACTGACTTTTTCAGATTCCCTAACACACAATAAAACGAAATAAAACACCAAAAACGGCAAATTAGTAGACGCATTCGTAGACAGTTATGCCGCTACTTTCGTAGCGAAAAGATGTAGTTATGTAAACCTTTCCGTTGTTTTCAGGGTCAAATTGATCAAAATTAGTTGACAATTCATAGACGATCATTTAGCAGAACCGGCCGCTACCCCGGTTCAAATCGAAATCATTTTATGCCCACGTAATACACCTAATGGGTGCATTGCTGTTTGCGTGGTGATGAGCAATAGATGTGCGTGAATTAAGAAAGCAAAATAAAGCGCAAAATAAAGCGCAAATTAAAGCGCAAATTAAAGCGCAAAAAATAAAGCGCAAGAGAACGAGTTGAAAGATTGCGAGCATTTATTGCTTCTTTTATAGGAAAATTATAGGCCACTACCATTAGAAAGCTGCAGTTCATTATGCCTGAATCGAGCATTTATAAGTGACAAAAAATGTCACTTATGATAAGATAAAGTCAATTATGAAAGCGAGGCGAAATGATGAATTTAGGTAAAGAAACCGAGACTCTTGAATACAAGAAAACAACAGGCGAAATGAAGGCTGCTATGATATCAATAGCATCCATTCTGAATAAGCATGGCGTGGGCACCTTATATTTTGGGATAAAACCCAATGGGGATGTTATTGGCCAAGATGTATCAGAGTCATCATTACGGGATGTTTCGAGAAATATATATGAGAGCATCAAGCCGCAGATTTACCCGGCAATAAATGAGGAAATGCTTGATGGAAGGCATGTTATTAAAGTTGAGTTCAGCGGGGACAACTCGCCATATTCTGCTGGTGGAAGATATTATTTGCGATCTGCGGATGAGGACAGAGAGGTTACCCCGGAAGAACTTAAGGCCTTTTTTAGTACAAATAAATATCGACGTGATTGGGAAAAGGGAAAGTCAGGCGCTACCTTAAAACAGATTGATCGAACAACGGTAAAAGGGTTCTGTCAGAAGGCAATAGATGCGGGCAGAATACCCGATGGAAAGTATACCTGTCCGATTATACTCAATCGATTTGGCCTTGTTTATGACGATTATTTGACTAATGCGGGTGAAGTTCTTTTCGGGAACACGCATCCTGTCATATTAAAGGCGGCCGTATTTGCGACAGATGAAAAGCTTACTTTTCTTGATATGCATCTTTATGAAGACAACATATTTAATTTGCTTAGTATTGCGGAAGAGTATATCTTAAGAAACATTCGCTGGAGAGTAGAGATTATCGGAATGGAAAGGACTGAAATACCCGAAATTCCGATAGCTGTGATACGCGAACTCTTAGCAAATAGTTTTGCCCATTCTATTTATAATGGCCGTACATATCATGAAATTTGTATACATCCGGGAATGGTAACTATATACAGCCCGGGAGATTATGCCAGCCATCATGATCCGGAAGAGTATATCAAGGGACATGTTGAATCAGAAATAAGGAATCCAATCATAGCGAAGATGCTATTTCTTAGCAAATCCATTGAACAGTTCGGGAGTGGTTTTAAGAGAATTGATAGCTTATGCAAAGATGAACAGGTTAAGTACAGCTATGAGAGGAAAGACAACGGGTTCAAATTTATACTTTATAGGAAAAAAACCATAAGTGACATTCATGATGTCACTTATGATGTCACTTATGATACGCCGCTAAATATAACGGAACAGTCGGTGCTTGCGATTCTAAAGCAAACCTCTGAGATTTCTCGGGAAGAAATAGCTGAAAAGACGTCCAAAACGGTAAGAACGGTTCAAAGAGCGTTGGTATCTTTGGCAGAAAAGGGATATATCAGACGGGTTGGAGCTAAGAAAAACTCCACTTGGGAAGTGATAAAGTAAGAAAACATACTGAGCATTTATATTTTACGTGTAGAAAATTAGAAAACAGTTATGACAAAGAAAGAATTTAAAAGAAGAGAAAGTGCTGTGCTTGCGGCTTTTAAAGAGTGCAATCCCCAAAAGGCATTTGAATATATAGAAAAAATCATTAAATATAATTCTGAAAACACTGTGTGTAGATTCCGACCTCCTTTGGAAAGAGAAATAGATTTGCTTGAAAAGAAAAAAATCTTTATGGTACGACCTAGGGTGTACGAAGATAAAGGAGATTGTGAGATACTATATAACATCCGAGATTTGTACCGGCATTTTATGATTAACATTAAATCAGAAAAGTATAGAGATGTTCGTAATCTCATAGATGAAGAACTAGATGAGAAAGTTAGAATTGGTTTGGAAAAAAATCCCAGGTTTCAAGAACTAAAAGAGTGTGTTCGTAATAGAGCACTTGTGGCGTGTTTTTCGGAAAACTATGATGAGTATATGTGGAGAGAATATGCAAATAACGGTGAAGGCATTTGCCTGGTGTACGATCTGCTGGATATCATTCTAAATATTCCCCATGATATGAAATTATATCCAGTTAGATATGTTGATAATAGAAGAGCATGCAAGGATATATGGATTGGTGTCGAAGAATTTGGTGAAGAATCCGATAGTTTTATTGGGGGAGAACTGAAATATTTATTATCATGTTTCACTAAAGAAAAAGAGCCCTATGATCGCGAAGCTGAATGGAGATTACTCTATGTGGAAGACAGAATGGATCATGAAAATGATGGAAAGGAATTCTGTTTCCCAATAATACCGAGCCTAATTATATTGGGAGAAAATATCACTAATAACGCGCATTTTGAAGCAAGAGTAAGAAAATTCGCGATGGATAATAGTATTGAATTAGTGTATGCGTCGGATTTAAGATGAATGATTTCCCGGACTAATGGGGATGCCATAGGACAGAAAGAAAAACAGTAAGGAGATGCCAATGCATGAATGCAAAATTTAAGCTTCGTATCTTTATTAGTTCGATGTGCAATGATAAAGGAAAATATGATAAAACCCGAATGGCTCTCAAGAAAAAAATAGAGGCTACTGGTCTGGCTGAAGTATATCTATTTGGAGATGCACCAAGAACAGTTTCAGCCTACAATGATTATACTTGGAATGTTGCTGATGCTGATTTATGTATTTTTATCATTGACAATAAAGATGGAGTAAACGAAGGTGTACAAAATGAGATTGATATAGCAAAAAAGCATAATATAAAATCATTCTATTATTTTTGTAGTCAATTTTCCAATGAGCAGACATCACTTCAGAAAAGCCTAATTGGACCAGGTAATCCCAAGTATAATGAAATATCAAGTTTTGATGAACTAATAGAGAACGGTACGCAACATCTTGTTGATGAGATAGTGTCGATTTATCACAACTTTTGCCGCGGGCGGCTTAGGGAATATAATGGTGAAATCGAAATGTCTTCTTCTGTGGATAATATATCGGATTATGATACCGCGGATGAAAAGTATTTACCTAAGGTTTCATTGAATAATATTGATAAAAGTTGTGATTATATTCTTTCGAAAACAATAGGTAATGTGACTAACAGAAGAATACTGGGTAAAGAAACAAAAACCTCTGAACTAGATGATTGTGAGTTGGACTTTCTCGAGTTGATGATGGGTGAACGCGCAGTCGGGGATTATTCCCAAGATGTTTTTTTGAGAGAATTAGAAAGACTCCAGACTCCAGAGTGCTTGATAATAGTAAAAATGCGGTGGAAAGCAATTGGTTCATACTTTAGAGATGATATAAACACTTGTATTGATGAACTAGAAAATGCATATAGGAAAGCTGAAGAACTGAAGGTTTCTGCATGGATTTTGCAGGACATATTGATTGATATACGCAATATCAGAATGCTTAAGGGAAACATTGATAACGCTTATTCTTTTGAGGCTCAAAAGAAGCTAGATGAATTCAAAGAGCAGTTTCACTATCCTGTACTGGATAGAATAAATGTAACAATAGAAGAAAAGTATGTAAAAGGGTTATATAAGAAAAAACTTGATTCACCGAACACTGTATATTTGGGAAGTGATTATTCGGAATTTGGACAACTATTTGCCAGTGCTTTGCTACTTGCCATGTATAATGGTTCATTAACACATATTCGCTTGTTTTATGATCGAATAAAAGAATTCATGTTTTATCTTTCAGAGAAATACAGCGATTGGGTTATAAGAAAAAATCTGCTTAAATATGCGATTGTTTCGGCTGATGAAAAGGAGATTACACATATTATTGAAGCATATCCTGAATTCCTTTTATACATTACAGCCGAGGATGCCAAAGATATAATGATCTTTTGCGATAGTCTACCGATTGCGGCAGAAAAAATGAAAGCAAAAATACAGGCATTTGGAGTGGTTGGGAATTATTTGTCCGATGATCAGTTCTCCTATTATGAAAATGAATTAGAAGAATACATTATTGGTGAATTGAAGCAGGAGCGAGTATCTTATCTGTTGGGAAGAATTGTTTTTAATAGTTTTACTAAGATTTCTCAACGGATTAATGCTGAAAAGTTGATAGAAATATGCCTGTGTGTGATTAAAAAGGGGTATTCTGCATGGTATATGGAATTGTTTAAGTTCATTGAGCAAGTAGATTTGTCTGAAGTGTCAGATGAGTTACGTAAAAGGCTCATTATAGCTACTGAAACGCTCTTGTACGAAGAAAAAGAAGTGAATGCTTTGTTCTCCGGAGTCCTTGTTCATATTAGAAATTCAGACACGAATAACACGGATCGTTTAGATAGTATTATTAAAGAGAAATTCCCGCATTATTATTACGATTCGTATTTGATTGATACATGCAATGGTACTCCCGAAGTGATAGCTGATTATATAAATAAACTGACACATTCTATAGAATCCCGCAATATCGCTCAAGGAAGAAATGGTTTCTTTTCCGGTTATGCAAGAAGGGATTATTTAGCATTAAGAATTGTGTTATCGAAATACTCAATTCCAGATAATTCGACATTAAAAGGTTTATTTGAATTAGCCAAGCAAACGATTTGCGAATCCCATGAGATGTTAACAACCAAACTTGATGCGGTGGAGTTTATTGTTTTCCTGTTAGATAAAAGACCTGAGTTTTGCAATTATTTCAGGAGTGATATTGAGGAGATGTTTATAAAAAGGAAACAGATATTAATAGGGGATCAGTGGGAATTCACGAATGTGTCACCTGTGGCGTTAGAATTTGGCCTTATCCTTTTAAAAAGCATAGTTTCAAACGATGATGAGTACTATGAGATGATAGAAACATTGGCGATTATTAACGCCCACACTGCTACTTTGATTTCAATAGTATCCATGTTACGAAGATTTTATGAATGTGAAAGAATAACACTTTCAGCGAGGATCGATGCCTCTCTTCTGACATATGTATTACAATGGCTTATGAACGATAATCTAGTGATCAGGTGGAATTCTTGTCGAATTCTATTTGGTTTAAGCCAACGAATGTCTGTGTCTCATGTGGCTGCAAAAACAATAAATGAACTTATGGAGCATGATTGCGTTTATATTAAAATACTGATATTAAATAATCTTGACAGCATAAAAATTAGTGAGAATTCTAAAAATGAATTACTACGCAAAGCCACTTATGATGCTAATTATTTAGTTAGAGAGAAGGCTAAACTTGCGGTCATTGGAGGAGATTTTTAGCGGACATATAAGTATTCTGGAATAGTAAAAAATGACGCAGAATCGGGAGATGCTTGGATCTATTTCCTATCCAAATGAGATTATCCGTTGGAGCTGCACTATTGAACAAATTACAGTGGATCAGCTTGTTAGTATCAACTGTGATTGTCCTGGTGATTGGGAAGGCAAGAACGAACGGGTCGAAAAAATGATTCTACTATCGTTTGGGACGGGCGTGTTTGTTCGCCAGATAAGAGTTATTTATTTTATGAAGTAAGATTTATCAGACTGATAAATGGTTTGATCAGTGAAATGGATGAATACGGACGGAAGAACTTGAGCCGTTCTCTGGATGAAAAGACTATACCTTCAGAACGACTCAGAATTGGGAGACAGGCACATGTAAGCCGCTGGAGTATATTCTTGACCTGCTGTAGCATCGTATTCAGGAAGATTTGATAAATTAGGAAGACCTTGGGATTACCTAAGTACGATGCCGTATAGAAGAATCTTCCTACGAAAAGCGATTATGTAGGAGCATTGGCATAGTATACATATATGCTTACATAATTCAAGCCGGGAGCATCGCTCCCGGCTCTTTCATTTCTTCCCGTTCATCCCGGATTCCCGGTACCTTTTGGTGAGTCGTTTCTGCTCTTTCGTGCGCTTCTTGAATACGTCCTCAAGCAGGAGGACGGCATGCTCACAAATCGTGTCCACGAAATCAGAGATCAGTTCGAGGTCGTAACGGAATGCTTTCTGCTTCCAACCGGCGGAGCGCACAGCCGTTATGGCGTTCCCCAGCCGGTCGAATAGTCCCAGTGACGTTCCCAGATCATCCAGTTCCATAAGATAGATCGTCCGGTTCTTCCTAAGCAGAATGTTTCGGGCCCATTCGGCCTGATTCAGGTGCAGCCTTGCTGCCTTGCGCCTTAACGCGATCGCCTCCTTTCCGCCAAAATGTACATGGATGGGTTTGTACATTTCAGCTACCGGCACATCAGCATTACAGACTGCACCATCATCGAACGACCGGACCGCCTGCAGGATGATCGATCTGCAGTAACTGCTTTTTGGTAAACGTTCCTTTTTTGCATTCCTCTCGATCATCCTCGCGGTATCTTCCGGAAGGTATGTTTGAACCTTTTTCATCAAAATCACACCTTTCATCACTTGTCTTACAGATTTCTCTTATGCTTCTGCATGATCTGTCTGATCTCTTCTTTTGACAGGCCAAGACGCTTTCTGAGACATTCGAGGATGCCGTCCATGTTTTTCCGGATCAGATCAAGGTCCGCTTTCGTGAATTTCTTTTTTGCCTTGCAGGTATAGCCGACACTCTCAATCATGGAGACATAGCGGTTTAATTCGATGTTCAGTTCACTCAGGTCATCGTTATCGACCTCAACGATCTTAAGATCGTATTCCCGTGCCGCTTTGCGAAGCCACTCCGTCGGGGTGATGCCTTCTTCTGCAGCTCTCTGTCTCAGCAGGGATGCCGTTTCCCCATAAAGATGAATATCGAAGACGTTGGGTTCCTCTTCAAAGACCTCAATATCCGGTTCCTCTGCGGGAGCAACAGTTACCTCATCGTCCGGCTCATCTTCCGGTATCACGACCCATTTTTCCTTCGGTTCATAATCTTCAGGGAGGGTGCCACTTGCCTTTGCCCTGGCGACCATTCCGTCGGAAAGGACCTTCGACAATAAGGAACTGAAAGACATCCCTTTCATTTTTGCTACCTGCTTCAGGGCCTCTACGGTTTCATCCGGTAGAGAAATATCAAATTGTGTGTATTTGTGCATATTCGTCACCTCTTTTCTTTGTTATGCACATAAATGAGGCTGCCCGTCCCTGATCCATCCGTCGCATATTGCCCTACAATATGCCTCAACAATAAAATCCGTCAGGATTTACTGTTTCTCTCCACCGGAGAGAAGGGTTTGGGCGTGCCCAACAATGGGTTGTCAGGGAAGCCCTGACCAAGCGATCGCAAGGCGTTTAGGGATTGCGATCTCTGCTTGTTAAATCACGTTTCAGTCTTCCCTGCCCATAAGAAACGGAAAGTAATTTAGGTTCCGCGCCGTTTTTGCGGATGTGCCATTTTATGCGGGTTTCAGAACTCATTTGTGCCTTGGATCTGCAGTTGGAGACAGCTATTGGAACAAAGAACTGCTTACATACCGGATCCTGCCAGTGTCGCATTACCATTTTTTCATTCCTGCGGTGCGATCTCTTCCAATAGAAGGAGGGAAGAGTATCCGAATGCAAAATCACCCCCTCTGCGGTATCGAAAATGTAACGGCACTTTCTGACACAGAACACGTCCTGCATTTCCGCACGTTCCATAAAAGTATTCCTATAGAAACGTCATGACACAAAACGGAATCTCTGCAGCAACATTGGTACACGGTCTGATTGGCATCTTTTTCTGTATGGAAGAAACATCCGGCAGACCGGTATGCTCAAAACCGCATCTAAGCAACACATTCTTTCCATGTATTAAAAAGTGGCACGCGATTCTTCACACTTTCCGTTTCTTATGGCCAGGAGAAGATAGCAGATCTCCGGAAAGGAGGTGAAGAGGGATGATCAGAGTTTTCTTTTCAGATTCCATTTCCAAACAGTATCCGAGGGCTGCGAAGGCGATCCTGTCCTGTGACAAAGACCGCCCGGTCGAAATCCTGGGGATCCTGGAGAGTCTGATGAAGCAGACGGGCCTGAACCCGGAAGACAAAATGAGCCTCGGGTATCTGCGCCGTGCTCTGTCGATGGGACTGCTTCGGATCATACAGAGCGGATTCCCGGTGGAAACGGAAGAGAACAAACAGGAAGAGAGCCCGAAACCTGAGAAAGTTCCGAAAGAAAGATCTTTTGGAACACTCGGTGATGCATTCGGACAGTACATGCCGTAAAGGAGGATATAATTATGGCAGAAAGATTCGTTGCCGTAGATTGCGGCAAAGCGGAAACAAAGGTCAGCGTGCGTGTGGGCTCGGACAATTCCATCCTGTCCTCGTCATTCGCGACAAGGGTGATCGAACGCGACAGGAACGGAAATGAATTCGACGATCTTTTTGATAGCGGAAACGGCAATTACAGAGTCGAGTATGATGGCAAAAAGTTCGCTGTCGGAAACTTCGTATCGGAGAAGAAGGGCTACACGAGCATGCAGAACAGCAAGAAAGACATGATCCATAAGGTTGCGACATTAACAGCGATCGGAAGCATGGTCAACAGCGGGGATACGGTCCGCGCAGTCATCGGTTGTCCGATCAAACTGTACAAGAACCAGCAGATTAGGGAAGTATATCTGGATGAGATCCTGCCGAAAGGAAAAGTAGAGATCAGGATCAACGGGAAAGACAAAAGCTTTTTCGTTACACAGACGGATGTGCTGCCTGAATCGATGGGTGCTGCGATCATGTTCGGAGAACACTTTGATGAAAAGGCGGTTGGCATCATTGACATCGGCGGCCTGAACATCAACTGCTGTGTATACCGGGATCACCAGCTGATCTCCGAGACCAGCTTCACGGAAAAGCTCGGCAGGAATGTGCTGATCGAGAGACTCCGGGATGTGCTCGAGGCATCGGAAGATTGCGAGTTCCATACCTATGAGATCGAGCAGTTCATTCAGCAGGGCTATATCACCAACAACCGGGATTCCAAAAAGGAAGAAGAATCCAAAGGGTTCATCTGTGATTTCATGAAGGATCATCTGAAAGAGATCCTAATGACATGCAACGAGCATGACTGGAACATGGACCGCATGGATCTGATCTTCATCGGAGGCGGATCCGCGATGCTCAGTGATTACATCCGGCAGATTTTTCCGAATGCATTCATTCCGAAGGATCCGCAGTTCGTCAATTCAGAAGGATTTCTGAAGCACTGGTGCAGAGCCAACGGGATTCATGTCAGGAAGAAATGACAAACCACAACTGAATATGGACAACAGGAGGCCGGGCAAAGTCCCGGCTTTCTGTTATGAAAAAATCATATTATATATTTTTTTTATATCAACAAATGCGCATATTGGTTTACATAACACTGCAAAACGTATATTTAGGACTTTTTATGGGACATGACCGCGTGGTAGGATGGAGGCAGGACAGGGGGGAGCCTCAGGTTCGATTCTGGATAGAAGACCAGTATTGCCTTGAAATTAGTACATTGGTTGAATGCACAAAAAAGGAGAACAGGATGTTGATTAAGAAAATTTACATTGATTTGGATGGTGTTTTGGCAGATTTTGACAAGGGGGTCAGGGAATTATGCGGCTTAGAACCACGTTACCAGAATGGTAAGGTCAGCACGATAGACGCAGGTGCCTGGTGGGCGAGAGTTGCGGCAGTAGAACATTTTTACGCGAAATTGGATTTGATACCAGGGGCGAAGGAAATGTTTGATGTATTGTACGACCGATACGGTGCCGCTTGTGAAATTCTGTCAGCACTCCCGAGACCGCACAGGGGAGTAAAATATGCAGCGGAAGATAAGACAGAATGGGTTCGGCGCCTGGTGTCGGAGAAAGTCGTTCTGAACCTCGTTTACCGTGATGACAAGAAGGATTTCTGTACTGGAAAAGATTGCATCCTAATTGATGATCTTGAAAAGAATATCGAGGAGTGGGAAGCAAATGGCGGCACCGGTGTGCTGTTTAAGGATCCACAAGCTGTAGTCGATGCAATCGTGCAGTATGAAATGAAATTTGAAAATGATTATTCGTAGATAATACTATTTACAGACACCAGAATACACAATGTGAATATTTATGCTTTTGATTGTGTTTGGCAGGAGAATACTGCTACAGAAACGCTTGGTAGTATGCTAAAATGTACTAGTACAATTACTATCAGCAACAATGCATAGAAAATCATAAAAAGGTAATCTAATGAAAGAACTATATGAGGCGGCTGATTTTGTAGGGGTATACTATGAAGAAACGGCTGATTTCTTTTCAAAGTATTTCAAAAATGAAGAAGAAATGCACGCTTTCTTTGTTAGGGTGTTTAAGAATGATTTCGAGGATAAAACGCCAAGACGAATGATGAACCTAATTGTACGCTGGGTTGGATTGGCTGAGGATATAGACAAAATCAAGCCAGGTAGAGACTCACTTACTATCATGTGTGTTCGATTCTGTATTGATGCCATATGTGAGATTTCCTGCAAACGAAAGGAAAAGGCAGTCTTTCTTCAAAAACATTTGTCAGATGAGGGGAGAAAATACATTGAGCAATCATTCAGTGTGATTCGCATAGAGGACGGCGAAGGAAAAGAGATCATAGACGCTTCGTCAGACATGCATGCTTTTGAAAATCTTGTATTTCGAGTTCGCAGTGCTACGGCACATGAGGGTGATTATTGGACATCGCAGGTTTTTTTACATTCCGATCAGGTGCATATGGTTTCAGCATTCTTTGAGAAGAAGAACGGAGAAGTATTAGAGACTGTGAGATATGAGACGAAAATAGAGAGAGACCGCTTCATTCATTATTTTATTGAGTCAGCAGTAAATTTCATTGATGATTATATAAAAATTAAAGCGAAGGGGTAAATTATAATGGCTGAAAAAACAAATGCAAACATTGGATTCGAAAAAGAACTTTGGGATGCCGCCTGTGTATTGTGGGGGCACATTCCTGCAGCAGAATACAGGAAAGTTATTATAGGCTTAATTTTCCTTCGCTATATTTCAGCGGCATTCGAAAGACGGTATCAGGAACTGGTTGAAGAAGGAGATGGATTCGAAGATGATCGAGATGCATATTCCATGGATAACATCTTTTTTGTTCCCAAAGAAGCCAGATGGAATACTATTGCTTCTGCAGCCCATACCCCAGAAATCGGAACAGTCATAGATAACGCAATGCGCGCGATCGAAAATGACAACAAATCACTTAAAAATGTGTTACCCAAGAATTATGCCAGTCCGGATCTGGACAAACGGGTACTTGGTGAGGTGGTCGATATTTTCACCAATGATATTGATATGAGCAATACAGAAGAAAGTGAAGACCTGCTCGGTCGAACCTATGAATACTGTATTGCACAGTTCGCTGAAAAAGAAGGCGTAGGCGGCGGAGAATTCTATACCCCATCAAGCGTTGTAAAAACATTGGTTTCCATTCTCCGTCCTTTTGATAATTGCCGTGTCTATGATTGCTGCTGCGGATCCGGCGGCATGTTCGTGCAGAGCGCAAAGTTTATTCAGGCACATTCCGGAAAAAGAGGTGCTATAGCAGTATATGGACAGGAGGCCAATGCCGATACATGGAAGATGGCGAAGATGAATATGGCCATTCGAGGTATCGATGCAGATTTTGGACCTTATCAGGCAGACACATTTACAAATGACCTTCATCCCACACTGAAGGCAGACTTCATTCTAGCTAATCCTCCGTTCAACTACCATCCCTGGAATCAGGAAAAACTGTTGGAAGATGTCAGGTGGAAATATGGGATTCCACCTGCAGGTAATGCAAACTATGCATGGATCCAGCATATGATTCATCATCTTGCTCCGAATGGAAAGATTGGACTAGTACTGGCAAATGGTGCCCTTTCCACACAGTCAAGCGGTGAAGGAGAAATCCGTAAGAAAATCATAGAAGATGATCTGATCGAAGGCATTATTGCTATGCCGACGCAGCTTTTCTACAGCGTTACCATTCCGGTTACGCTATGGTTTATCACAAAGGGTAAAAAACAGAAAGGCAAGACGCTCTTTATTGACGCCCGTAAGATGGGGCATATGGTAGACCGCAAGCACAGAGATTTCGACGAGGCGGACATCCAGAAACTCGCTGATACATTCGAAGCATTCCAAAACGGAACACTTGATGATGTTAAGGGATTCTGTTCAGTAGCAACCTTGCAAGATATCGAGAAACAGGACTATATTCTCACACCCGGAAGATATGTGGGTATTGAGGAACAGGAGGATGACGGAGAGCCATTTGAGGATAAGATGACAAGACTCACATCTGAACTTTCAGATATGTTTGCAAAGTCGCATGAACTGGAAGAGGAGATCCGCAAGAAGTTAGGAGCGATTGGATATGAGATATAATCTGTTCACTCTCGGAGAACTTGTAAAAATCAGATACGGAAAGAATCAAAAGAAAGTCGAATCACAAGATGGAGCATTTCCAATATATGGTACTGGCGGTCTTATGGGATATGCAATCGAGCCCCTATATGATAAACCGTCTGTTTTGATTGGCCGAAAAGGGACCATAAGCAAAGTTCGATACGTAGATCATCCGTTTTGGACTGTTGATACTTTGTTTTATACAGAGGTAAATGAAAGTGTCGTTATTCCGAAATATCTTTATTATCTGATGTCGTTATTGGATTTGGATTCCTATAACGAGGGAACAACGATTCCGAGTCTGCGCACAGAAACACTGAATCGATTGGAATTTAGTATTCCATGCATAGAAGATCAGAAAAAAGTCTTATCTATGCTTGAGCCAATTGATACAAAGATAAAACTAAATGAAGAGTTAAACGATAATTTAACGGCCTAAAGGTCTATGTCTGATATATCCAGTTCACCAGACATTAACTTCGGGAGTAATGTATCTCTTGTGGATGACAAACACTGTATTTCATCTATATTTGCTTTGATTTGCATCCTGATAGCATGAAGTGCAGAACCGATTTTTAACTGCTCATCCATCGTGGGAAGCATAAACCGATATTTCTTGAAATCCTTAAGGACTATTCTTGGCAGTGCTGAGCCGGAAACATAATTATCGCCTACATCTTTTCGGACAGAAGGTTGCTTAAGGAGATACAAGAGAATCTCTGGAATAATGATATCTGTATTTGGCCTGAAGATAGCGATAGACGAAAGAATCGCTTCATCCTTCTCTTCGGAGCAGATGAATATCTCTTTCAGATAACTACCATCTTTGGCGACCAGAATGTCATTAAGTCGGGGAACACAGTCATTTTTTTGCATTTTTTGGAAATCCTCCTCCGAAATATGCTTACAGGACGAGGAATTAAAACCATAGTTTTCCATATCCTTAACGGAATACATGGGATATGATGATTCAGGAGCATCAGCAGGACTATAGTGTGATCCATCAGTAATTCGAGTACACACGTCATCCAGAGATACTTCTGACCAATCAGAAGGAGCAATACCGCCATACGGTGCATAATCCATAAAGTATTGACGGAAAAGGGCTAACGCTTGCTCCTCTAAATTATCGTTTATATGTGAACAACTCTCACCAACGGCGAGAGTTATACCAACGGAACTGCCGTTGATGTCGTTCTCTGGAAAACAAAGAAAAAGGAGAAACGACATGAAGGAAGAATTAATGACGGAGATAATGCAGCAGATGCTTGCATATCTCGACAACGCTCAGTTAAAGAAACTGAAGCAGGTGATGGAACAAGCACTCTTTCACTACGAGGTGGTCGGTGCGGAGGCTAAGCCGGAGGAAGACGATAGCAATGCCCTTATAGAAACGTTCATAGCCGCAAAGAGGATTGAGGGATGCTCGGAAAAGACATTGAAGTATTATCAGACCACGATTGATGCGGCGGTCACATCTCTTGGTAAGAATGTCCGACATATTCTTACGGAGGATTTGCGGAAATACCTTACCGAGTATCAGAGTAAGAACCAGTCGGGCCGGGTAACGATTGACAACATCCGTCGTATACTGTCCAGTTTCTTTTCGTGGCTGGAGGATGAAGATTATATCGTGAAAAGCCCCGTTCGCCGAATTCATAAAGTGAAAACGACAAGTAGCATCAAGGAAACATACTCGGATGAAGATTTGGAGAAAATGCGTGATAACTGCGAGGAACTCCGGGATTTGGCGATGATTGATATGCTGGCATCAACGGGAATGCGTGTCGGAGAGATGGTTCTTCTGAACCGCGAGGATATCAACTTTGCGGAACGGGAATGCGTTGTATTCGGCAAGGGTGACAAGGAACGGATCGTGTACTTTGATGCCAGAGCCAAGTTACATTTGCAGGAGTATCTCAACAGCCGGACAGATGAGAACCCAGCCCTGTTTGTGACATTGAGGGCTAACCATGAGCGGATACAGATTGGAGGTATTGAACATCGGCTTCGTGAGATGGGCAGGCGACTGAACATATCGAAAGTGCATCCGCATAAATTCAGGCGGACTCTGGCGACAATGGCCATTGATAAAGGAATGCCGATAGAGCAACTACAGCACCTCTTGGGACATCAACGGATAGATACGACCTTGCAGTATGCAATGGTCAAACAGAGCAATGTGAAAACGGCTCATAGGAAATATATAGGTTAGGACGGTGATATAATGGAAATTCAGAATGCAACTTTAGCTTCACTATCTGTGGATGGACGCGGTTCATACGGAATAGGAGCATCAGCAGTTGAACGCACTGAAGATTTATATACTTATCTTCGTATCACGGACATTCGGGATGACGGAACGCTCAATATGGCTGATTTGAAATCGGTTGATGATGAGAAAGCCTCTCAATATCTATTGAAGCCGAACGATATAGTATTTGCGCGAACCGGAGCAAGCACCGGTAGGAACTACTTTTATGATGGAACCGACGGAGAATTTGTGTACGCCGGATTCCTTATCAAGTTTAGCATTGATCCAAACAAAGTGAATCCTAAATATGTAAAGTATTACTGTATGTCTGACGCATACAAGGGATGGATTCACTCCTTTAATACTGGAAGCACACGAGGAAACATCAACGCTCAAACCCTTGGCGGAATGCCGGTGCCAATACCGCCGCGTTCCCAACAGGATGGAATCGTAGATATTCTTTCAAGCTTGGAAAAGAAAATAAGGAAGAATACGGAGATAAACGATAATTTAGAGCAGCAAGCTCAAGCATTATTTAAAAAGATGTTCCCCGATGTTTTAGAGGACACAGCGTCTGACTGTTTTGAATCGATAATATCGTTTTCTAATGGTAAAAAACGTCCGCAGTCAGGAGGAAGTGTGCCTGTATATGGCGGAAATGGAATATTGGCTTACACTTCGGAAGTTAACGCGAATAACTGTGTAGTCATCGGACGCGTTGGAGCATATTGCGGAAATACTTTTCTCTGCCAAGGAAATTGCTGGGTAAGTGATAACGCTATTCAAGCAAAGAGCAAAAATGAAGATTCACAGATTTTTGTATATTACTTGCTTAAAAATGCTTCACTTCCTACAAGACATATTGGTACTGGTCAGCCACTTATGACTCAAGGAATCCTAAACGCTATTCCAGTATCAGTTCCTGAACAAAATGCTATAAACAACTTTATTGATAACGTTAGTCCTATGCATAAGTTAATTAGTGCTAATCTTGAAGAAAACTCTAAGCTTGCTAAAACAAGGGATATTCTTTTACCTCAACTTATGTCTGGTGAATTAGATGTTTCTGAGATTGATATCTAAGCCGCTAAATTATCGTTTATATGAATTAAAACATTGAAATCATAGGAAGGGAGAAATAAATATGCCTGGAATGTTTACGGAAGCAGATTATGAAAATTCCATAATAGAATTATTCCAGAACATGGGCTACAAATATGTGTATGCTCCTGATTTGGAACGCGATTTTTCCAGTCCTTTGTATGATACAGAACTTAATGATGCATTGCACAGATTGAATCCGAATATGCCGGAGGATGCTATTTCAGATGCACTTTTCAAATTGAAGAATTTTGAGAATGCTGATCTTGTACAGAAAAATTCTGTGTTCATGGATTATCTGCAACACGGAATAGAAGTGAGATATTTGGTAAACGGCGAGGAAAGATCCGGGCTGGCTTACCTCGTGGATTACAAGAATCCGGATAAGAATTCGTTTATTGTGGCAAATCAATGGACATTTATTGAAAACAGTAATAAACGTCCGGATGTTTTACTGTTCCTTAACGGTTTGCCGGTTGTTCTTATCGAATTAAAGTCTCCATCACGTGAGGAAACCGACGCATCGGAAGCATATTCGCAGATCCGAAACTATATGCATGAAATTCCGTCGATGTTCATTTATAACTGTATCTGTGTTATGAGTGATCATCTTACTTCTAAGGCGGGGACGATTACTTCCGGCGAAGACCGTTATATGGAGTGGAAGACAAAAGATGGAAGTTATGAGAATACACAGTATGCCCAGTTTGACACATTTTTCGAAGGGATTTTTGAGAAAGAACGGCTGCTCGATATAATCAAGAACTATATCTGTTTTTCCAATGAAGGATTGAACCGCTATAAGATTCTTGCAGGATATCATCAATACTTTGCGGTTAATAAAGCCATAGCTTCAACGCTGCGAGCAACTGAGACAGATGGAAAAGGCGGTGTTTTCTGGCATACGCAGGGATCCGGGAAATCACTTTCTATGGTTTTTTATGCGCATAGACTACAGGATACGCTGGATAGTCCGACAATTGTGGTCTTGACGGATCGCAATGATCTGGACGATCAATTATTCGGTCAGTTTGCAAAATGTAAAGATTTCTTAAGACAGGAACCCCTGCACGCAGAAAGCAGAGAACATCTAAAATCGTTGTTGGATGGACGACAGGCAAACGGAATTATTTTTACAACGATGCAGAAATTCGAGGAATCACATGAACCCCTGTCCGAACGACGGAATATTGTGGTTATGGCTGACGAAGCGCATCGCGGTCAGTATGGGCTTAGTGAAAAGATTGATGCACAAACCGGTAAAATCAAGGTTGGTACGGCAAGAATTATCCGTAACAGTCTTCCAAATGCAACGTATATCGGCTTTACCGGGACACCGATTTCAACCAAGGACCGCAGCACGCGAGAAGTATTTGGCGATTATATAGATGTATATGATATGACTCAGGCGGTAGAAGACGGGGCCACGCGCCCGGTTTATTATGAAAGCCGGGTTATTAAACTGAATCTTGACCAGGAGACATTACGCCTTATTGATCAGGAATATGAAATCATGGCGCACAATTCGGATCCTGAGGTGATTGAAAAGAGCAAGCGTGAATTGGGTCAGATGGAAGCAATTCTAGGAAATGAACAAACAATAGCTTCTCTCGTTGATGATATTCTTGATCATTACGAGAATTACCGACAGAACCTGCTGACCGGTAAAGCAATGATTGTAGCATATTCGCGTCCGATCGCCATGAAAATATATCATCGGATTCTTGAATTGAGACCATCATGGACAGAGAAAGTTGCTGTCGTTATGACCGGAAATAACAAGGATCCGGAGGAATGGCATTCTATAGTCGGAAACAAACACCACAAAGAAGAACTGGCAAAGAAATTCAAGGACAATAAAAGTGATCTTAAGATTGCCATTGTTGTCGATATGTGGCTGACAGGCTTTGATGTTCCTTCACTTGCAACAATGTATGTTTATAAGCCTATGCAGGGCCATAACCTGATGCAGGCGATTGCCCGTGTTAACAGGGTGTTTGGTGACAAAGAGGGTGGACTGATCGTCGACTATGTCGGGATTGCTTCAGCACTTAAGGAAGCAATGAACGATTATACTTCCAGAGACAAGAAGAATTATGGTGATACGGATGTCGCAAAAGTTGCGTATCCGAAATTCCTGGAAAAACTGGCAATTTGCAGAGACCTCTTCCATGGATATGATTATTCGGGATTTATGTCCGGTTCTGATCTGGAGCGGTCCAGAACAATAAGTGGTGCTGTGAACTTTATCGTAGCGGTTGATAAAGAAAGGGAATGTGAAGATTTTCTCAAGGAAGCTTTGATGCTGCACCAGGCTCTGTCCCTTTGCGCATCTCTTGTCGATGAACCCCAGCGTGTTGAGGCAGCGTTCCTAGAATCTGTGCGTGTGCTCGTGATGCGACTGAAGAATCAGGGCGGCGGACAAAAAATATCGTTGCCGGAAATGAACGCAAGGATAAATGCGCTATTGGAACAGAGTATAAAAAGTAATGGTGTTATCAATTTGTTTTCGGATGTAAAGAGCGACTTTTCACTATTTGATCCAAAGTTTCTGGAAGAAATCGCTAAAATGAAGGAAAGAAACCTGGCGGTTGAATTATTAAAGAAGTTGATAGCCGAGCAGGTAGTTGTATACAAGAAAACAAACGTTGTAAAGTCTGAAAAGTTCAGTGAGATTATACAACAGGCCATGAACAGATATTTGAATGGCATGCTGACAAATGAACAGGTGATAGAAGAGTTACTTAAACTTGCCAAACAGATTCAGATTGCACAGCAGGAAGGTGAGCAACTTGGTCTGACGGCAGATGAATTGGCATTTTATGATGCGTTGACAAAACCGCAGGCTATTAAGGATTTCTATGAGAATGAAGAATTGATTGCGATAACAAAGGAACTGGCGGATGCATTGCGGAAAAACCAAACCGTAGACTGGCAGAAACGTGATTCTGCAAGGGCAAAAATGCGAATGATGATCAAAAAACTGTTGAAACAGCATAAGTATCCGCCTGAAGGAATGGATGATGCGGTTCAGACGGTTATGCTTCAGTGTGAGCTTTGGACCGACAATAATAATATGGAAGAGCGTGCCAGTGCTTATGTTGGGAGATTGTCACAAGTATATTGATACTGTTAATGATCCAAAAGAGGAGTAGCCATGGCTTTAAGGATAAAGAGGATGTTAAATTCGAAATCCAGTGCAAGTGCCACTCCAAAGATATAGGTAACAAGGCAGTTTGGGAAACTTATGCTGGAGCACAATTCTATAATTGTCATGTCCCGGTTGTATTGACAAATAGGGATTTTACGCCGGTGGCAAGAGAAGTTGCGGGAAAAACCAGTGTTGTATTATGGAACAGGCAAAAACTTGATAGTATGAAAAAACTTGACGGGAGGAACTGAATTATGAGTGAAATAATGCCATCAAAACAAAGCGTTATCATGTGTTTGAGAAACAAGACATATGCCATCGATTTTTATCAACGGGAATATGTTTGGAACAAAGAAACAGTTGAGATATTACTCGATGATATTATGTATTCGTTTAATACCACTTATAATGAGCATAAGGATGAAGATTTTTCGCCTGAACTTATAGATAAATTTAACTGGTATTACATGAATGTATTTATTACCAATTCGATTGCTGGTAAGACGTATATAGTTGATGGACAGCAGCGGTTATCGACGTTAACTCTTATTGCGGTGTATTTATATCGAAATATCAAGAATGATGATCTGAAATCGATTTTGAGAGAATGTATAGCAAGCGTAGATGCTTTTGCTGGGAAGAAGTTTAATATAGATCATGATAAGAGAAAACGTGTAATGCAGGCTATATTTGATGGAACATCTTTTGAAGATGAGTATAACTGTCAGACGGAACAAACAATCATTGAGCGATACAATGATATATCAAACTACTTTAGTAAGCTGGAATATGACGATAATAAACTTACAGTGTTTACCGGTTATTTCTTGTATAGACTCGTTTTGGTAGAACTAACCATAGACAAAGATGATACGCCAATGGTATTTGAGGTAATAAATGATAGAGGCGAAGCACTGAAACCGTTTGAAATACTTAAAGGCAAACTAATTGGAATTCTGCCTAAGCCTGATACAGAAAAATATAATGAAATATGGGAGGATTCTCTAAAGAAAATCCAGGGGATAGAAGACGTATTCTTTGCTGATTATATAAAAAGCCAATATATTTTCAAAAGAAACTCGGATATAGAGAATTCTATAAATAACGAATACCATAGATATCTCTTTGGAAACAATATGATAGCAGAATCAATGGGGTTTCTTAGAAGAAATGCTAATCAAATCGCAAATGTGAAGAAGTTTATTGAGACGAATCTCCGATACTATACAAGTTTGTATGGAAAAATTCGTTCAAATCCCAATAAATACCTTCTATACAGTAACAAAATAAACAGTCTGGCTGGAATGTATGAAAATATAATGTCTGCTTGTATAGTGGATGATCCTCGTGAAGATGAAAAAATAGATGCAATATCAAAAGAATATGACAGAATGTATGTTTTGTTACAGTTGAATCAGGCGTATGACAGTAATAAATTTCAAGAATTATCATACAATCTGAATGAAAGATTAATGGATGCAGAGCCCTGTGACTATAGAAAAATATTTGATAATGTGATTACAGAACATCTTAAGGAAAAGAGAAACAAAGATAAATTACTCTCGTTACTGGATTATGAAACTTTCTATAAGAATTCTTATATTTCTCTACCAATAACAGTTCTTAAATATATCTTGGCAAGAGTAGAAGAATATATCTGTAATAGCATTGGACAGGAGATGCAGGCATCGGTTGTCGACTTGGCAACAAAGACAAGTGCGGTATATGGATACCATGTTGAGCATATATTGTCAGAAAATGAGACTAATCGAAGCTATTTCGAAAATGAGGAAGAGTTCGAAGAAATGAGAAATTATATAGGAGGGCTTCTAATACTGAAGGGTAGATCAAATATTAGTTCGGGAAATGAGAAGTATTCGGACAAACTAAAGACGTATGGTAACGGTTTGGTATGGGGACATACGTTATGTAGTGATTTTTATCATGCCAATCCAGATTTTTCGGACTTCAACAATAAACTGGAAATAGAGACAGGTGTCAGCTTTAAATCGTTGGATGAATTTGATAAGGATGCATTGAAGTATAGAAGCGGACTTTTATTTGAACTTGTACGGAAAATATGGGAAATTGCTTAAAACGGGTAAATAAAATGCGACATATATTTTGTGAATAGAGATAGTATGTATCCGCTATATACGGGAGAAACTCAAGGTAACTATTAAACCGGCGTAATGACGTTATCATATGGAGGAAGCTTATGGGGTTTTGTGATTATTGTGGAGTTCAATTGGATGATGCTGCGGAGTTTTGTCCTGTTTGTGGAACTGCTACATCAAAAGCGGAGGGCTATTCAGGCAGTTATACGATTACGGAACAACAAGAATCTATATCGAGAGATAATACCATGGCATGTCTGGAATTGCTACTCTATGTGGCTACGCTTGACGGTCAGATTGAAGAAGATGAGATGTCCTATTTCAAAGAGATTGCTGTAGCAAACGGCATGAGTGATGAAGAAATAGAAGAAATGCAGATCGATGTACTGGGTGGAATTGTTCCCGTAGAGGATATAGCAAAGAAAATAGTTAATCCAGCAGAAAAGGAATCTGTGCTGACCGACCTCGTATATTTATGCTATTCAGATGGAAACTATTCACAGGAGGAGAAGGAAGGTCTTCAATATATCAGTGAACTAATGGGTGTAAGTGCTGACGAACTAAAGCGCATAGAGAGGAACTGTGCTGTCGGAAATGGAAAGAATAAAATCAAGTCCGGAATAGTTCTTGCGGGAAAAGGATTGGGGAAATTAGGCAAGAAAGGGCTTGCCGGAGGAATAATAGCTGGAAAAAGTGTGGCCAAGGGACTAGGCATCGCCGGATCCAAAGTATCAGATGCTTTAGCAAGCGCTAAAAAATTGAAACAGGAGAACATGGAACTGCGGGAAATCTTAAAAAAAGTTACTATTTCCGATGCAGTAAAACAGAAGGTAATTCTTCAACTGAATTCTAAAGTCGCAAAACTGACAGAGGATTTGAGGAGAGAAAAAGAAAAGAACAAACAAAATGAGGAAATGATTAATCTTCTTCAGGCGCAGTTGGATGATTTGGCATTGACACTGGAAGTGGCTGAAAGCTCAAAGACTGCATAGGGGGCTTGGTATGAATAAAGATCTTGTCATCTTAAAACATGAACAGTTTGAAGTGGATAAAGCAGATCAGGATGTTCAAACGCTGGAAGAGAGCAATGATGAGCAGAGCGAGCGATTAAAGGAAATGCAGAAACGTATTGACGCGATGTATCAGCGTTTGGGAAAGACAAAGCTAGTCCCTGTTCCATCCATGGATGAGCGAAAGTCTGTTTCTGATGTAAAGGAAGAAGTTGGGGATACTATATCCTATGATGAATTATATGATTTGGCAGAATCAAATCTTAAATCACGTGGGCTGGATGTTGATGCTATAGATTTTGATGATGTTTTGGATCCTAAAGAATTCTCGGATCTTCTTGAAGAACTTGATGCGCCGCTTCCGCGGGAACAGAAATGGAGGAAGTCGGATTTTATCGTTGTATTTATTGCCGGCTTGATCGGTAGTGCTGTGGATCTTATTGTTGGAAACCGGGACAACGCTCTTACGGGGAAAGGTTCAAAATTCTCAGATAAACTTAATGAAATCCATACTACCAAGTTTAAACACAGTACTGGGGCACCTATAGATTTTCAAGGAATGAAAGATGGATTCAGTTTCGGAGGCGGAAATCATAGAGAATTGTCAAAAGGCCATGATTTACTACGGTTTGTTGATGGGATAAAAATGTTTAAAAATGGCACTTTTGAAGCAGTGGCGTATGAGAACGGTGTAAAACATGTTGTGAAAACTGCCTTTAATCAAAATGGAAACCCATATACGGAACTGCCACTAATAACCGCTATCTTAGAGTATGCACATCATATGATTGCGGACCTGTTTTCTAACAATAGTCTTCCTTTTCCAGGCTATTCTTTTCTTCGGGAGAGTAAGATAAGAGATTTGAGAATATTTTCCGCTGATATGTATGCAAATGGTTTTAATTGTAAGAATGTATTAATTCAGTCTGTGACAGCTGCCATCGTTGAAATCATAATAAGATTATACTTTAGTATCCAATCTGTTAAGGAATACAAGGATAGTGTTGAGATATCCGAGGACTTTTCGAATTGGGAAGCAGTTAAAAAGTTCTTCAAACCAACCAGCCAGGATAAGCTGCATGAGATGCTTTTGGTATCGCATACGATAGTTCTTGCAGTAAATGTTGGAAAGATAGTTATTTCGGAAGGTACCGCAATTGCTGACATTAATGTGGCGGAAATATTATCCGTTGTGAAGTATGGGATAAAAGTTACAAAGGCAGCGGCAAGCAGAAATTTTGAATATGCAAAGCTAATGTACCACGCCAAAGAAATCAATCAGCAATGGGCCGAGCTTGAAGACAAGATCGATAGTTACGACGAGGCTCTTATTGCAGAAATGACAGAAACTCTGAGTATTGCCTAAATAAATAACGTGATTGTATCTAAAAAGATACGGCGGCCTATTCGGTCGCCGTGTCTTTTTTCTTCCTGGGTTTTCTTGGCTTTTTCGGCTGCATGATGCTTGACCCAAATAAAGGAGTATCCAGAAGTTCCTGGGCATCCGGCGCGGTTCGACCATCAGTCGATGCCGACTCTGGATATTTAAACATCCAAAGCAGGAACTGTTTTTCTACGTTATTTTCGTATTCTTTTCGTACCTCTTCGTCATTGATCAGCTTGGCATTTGCAAGAAGCTGCTGATATTTCCGGTATTCCTGATACCAAGAGTACAGAAACGGTGCCAGTTTTTCAAATGATATATATATTTTCTCATCATTGCCTTTTCCGGCATCCAATTCCATTTTGATTTCAGCGCCCGATTTAAGCTCTCCGGCATATGTGGCATAAATGGCAAACAACCGCTGCATGGCGCGAGGGGTATTCAAAATGCTTTCTGTCAGAATGGAAGGTTCGATTCCAAGTCCCCGTGCAATCTTTTCCAATGTGGCGGGCTTAGGATTTCTTTGTCCTGATTCATATTTCCTGAGAGTTGCGGAGTTTATGCCGATCTTTTCAGACAGTTCTGCCTGTGTTAATCCGAAAGCATGCCGTAATTCTCTTATCTTTTCACCGATCGTCATGTGTTATTTCCAACTTTTCCGTTTTGTTTTGTGCCTACTTTCCGTTTCTTATGGGCAGGAAAAGTATAACATGTTTTTCGCGTTTGAGAAACAACGGCTCTTAAAAATAATTGACAGAAACACATACGCCTCTTAAAATATTTTTATATAAGAGACATATGTGTCACAAGAAAAAGAGAGGCACATATGAAAGTAAACGATTTTTTTTCGGACTATCCGGACGTATTAACACCGGAAGAAGTACAGAAAATCCTGCACACGGGACGTAACACGACTTATGCAATGCTGATGAACGGAGAAATCAGATCCATAAAGGTTGGCGGCAAGTATCGTATTCCGAAATTGTTTTTGATCGACTTTCTGTATCCGGAACATCATTTCTTTGAATCCGAAACAGAAGGACGGGATACGGATGAGGCGGGACAGATGGAATAGAGCAGGCAGAGGAGACAGACGATGGCAAGATCCAGAAAGAAGAGAGCAGAAGGATACCGTGCAGACGGGATTGTCGGGAAACATGGGAAATTATATGTAATCGTTCATCGGACAATACATGATGAAAACGGGAAAAAATATAAAACGGACTGGATTCCTACCGGACTGGACGATACACAGAAAAATGTGATCGCGGCAATCGAGATGCAGAAGAAACTTTTGTACAAGATGTCGCTCGAAAATCTGGATCTGGATAGTCCGATCGACCTTTACGTGGAGCGTTTTTTGAAGGCTAAGGAGCGTGTTGTCGCCGATACGACTTATGCGAAGTATGAGCAGTATTCGAACAGGATCAAGGATTATTTTGATGGATATACACTCCGTCAGATCCGTACCGAACTGGTTGAAGAGTTCCTGGATGATCTTTTTAGGAGCAGAAATATGCAGAGGGAGACGGTCAAGTGTATCAAGAACGTTTTTGCTGCCATTCTGGAAGAGGCCGTGCAGGACGGCCTGATCGGAGAAAACTATGCGCGTAAGGCGATCATCAATAAGCAGCTGGCTTCCAAACACAGCAAGGTGGTTGTGGAGGATGACAACTTCTTCTCGTATAAAGAAGCGTTGCGCTTTCTGAAGATAGTGGAGGACCATTCCCTGTATGAATTGTTCTATGTGTCTTTGTTTTTCGGATTAAGACGTGAAGAGGTGCTGGGGCTGAAGTGGTCAGCCATTGATTTTAACAAGAAAACATTAAAGATTATGCATACGGTCACCAAAGGAAAGCAGATAAACCGTCTGGACATAACCAAATCTGCAAGCAGTGCACGTATGTATCCGCTGACAGATACGCAGATCGAAATGTTTCAGAATCTACGGAAAAAGGAAAAAGAGTATAAAAAACTCTTTCGGAAAGCAGAGTATACCGAAAACGATTATATCTTCAAGCATGAAGACGGAAAACTCTATCATCCCGATCATCCATCCAAAGCGTTTACGAAAGTCATCAAACGCAACCCCGATCTTCCGCAGCATGTCACGTTTCATGGACTCAGGTCTTCCTGCGTGTCGATCCTGATCCATAAGGGGTTTGATGTAAAGAGTATTCAGAAATGGGTGGGGCATGCAGATGTCGATACGACGCTTCGGATCTATGCAAAAGTGAAGGACAAAGAATCCAAACAGGAGCTGTCAACCGCGATGGAAAGTCTGTTTCAGCCAAAGATCAGGAAGGAAGAGTGAAATGAACATTCGTAGACAAATTCATAGACAACGGTGTTTTTTTGAAAAAGAAAAAGAGCGGAAACCCGCTCTTTATCCGTATCGGAGTGACAAGATTCGAACTTGCGGCCTCTACCTCCCTAAGGTAGCGCTCTAGCCAAACTGAGCCACACCCCGAAACATTGAGTATTTTAAGGCAATCCGCTTGCGATGTCAAGCGGATTTACTTATACACAAACAGGCGTATACACGATGCGTTAATCGTGGTATAATTATTCAGGTGCTACTTAAACGGTGGCGGTTAGACCTCCACAGGGAGTAAAAGCCCTGATCATATAGAAACCCGGAAGGGAATCTGATGAGAGGAGGGATTGCATATGGAGATGCTGACAGTTATTTGCCTGTGTATCACTTTCTTTTCCTTGGGTTATGTCTTGGGAAAAGACATCAATGCAAAACAATAACCGCCCTGCCCGGCGGTTATTGCTGATAATATCCATTTCGGGCTAACCGTTGCTGTACGGGTAGCACCTTCCGTAAAGAAAGCATAGCACAGTTCAGGCGGTTTTGCAATCCGGATTTGGGGCGATCTGCGCTTTCGTTGACAAACGCATACAATATGCTACCCTAATATTATTCATTAGTTTTTTCAGGAGGAATAATCATGAAAAGATCAGTTAACATTTATCGCAGTCTTACTCAGTGTCATATTGGCCACAAACACTCTGCTGACACCTGTTTATTCTGTTTGTGCCGCAGAAACGACGGCTGTCGTTGAGGACGAAGGAAACACGGAAGACCTTGCGTCGTTGGCAGCTGCAGAGGAGAAAGAAGCAGATCCGGATGCTTTCGCAGATGCGGATCTTTCGGAGCCGGGCTATGTTTCCGACGACACTTTGGACGATAACGTGGAGGATGCTTTGACGGAAGATCCGGAAGAAGCATTTGAAGAGGAAACTGATCTTTCCGATGCAGAAACGGACGTTTCTGATGAAGAAACGGAAATCGTTGAGGAAGAGCCGGTTGAAGAAGATGCCGGTTTGGAAGAGGAATTGTATGGTGCTACCCCCAGCTCCTATTTTGTGATCGAAGGAACCACGATCACGGGGCTGCAAAATGGCGGTAAGAATCTTAGTCGGATTGAGATTCCGGAAGACCTTGGGATCACGAAGATCGGTGGCGCGGCTTTTAAAGGCGCTGCGGCAACAGAGATCATCCTGCCGCAGACGCTGACAACCATTAGCAGTGAAGCGTTTGCGGAATGCTCAAAGCTGGAGGGCATTTCAATCCCTGCCAACGTGACACATATCTGGGATTCCGCATTTAAAAACTGTGAAAAGTTAAGCAGACTGGAGCTGCAGACCAAAAAAATATCTTATGCGGGTCAGTGGATCTTTCAGGGCTGTGCGATCAGAGAAGTGATATTCCCGGAAGGGATCACTGTGATCCCGGAAAGACTGTTCCATCAGGCAAAATTCAGTGACTGTGATCTTATCATCCCCAAAAGTGTAACATCGATCAAGGCTTTGGCTTTTTGCAGTATAACCGGTCTGAAAAGCATCCGTTTCGAGGAAGGCAGCTGCCTGACAAGTATTGAAGAAAAAGCATTTTATAACTTCCCTCTTGCATCCGTCGAACTGCCGGAGAGCCTTAAAAAGATCGGTGTCGCTGCTTTTAACAATGGGATGCAGCTGACCGAGATCATACTCCCTGCCAATTTGGAAGAGATCGGGGTGTCAGCCTTTAACGAATGTGAAAAACTACACAAAGTCACACTGAAGAGCAGTAAGATCAAGAACAATGACGATCGTGAAAAAGTTTTCTATGGGTGCGCGATCGATACTTTCGTTGTTGCCGATGGGGTGACAAATATCCCGCAGTCTCTGTTTAACAATGCCGGTTTTAGCAGTTGTGACATTGTTTTTCCGGCTTCTGTAACAACGATCAAAAGGGGAGCTTTCGCATACGCATCAGGAATTCGTTCCGTAGCGTTTGCTCCGGGCAGTAAACTGAAAACCATCGAAGCGAATGCATTTCTCGATGCTCCTTCTTTTACGAAGATTGTTTTTCCGGCAGGATTGACAACCATTGGAGACTCCGCTTTTCGTTGGACAAAACTCTCGGATATTACTATTCCCAAGAGCGTGACAAAGATTGGAAACCTAGCCTTTGCCAATCTTCCGGCCGGGGCGCGCTTCCATGTAGACAAAGGTTCCTATGCGCAGAAATGGCTGGCGCAGAACGGTTTTGAAAATGTAATATATCCTTCTTTTGTCATACCCGCCATCACCTTGAATGTCGGGAGTCAGCTGACATTGGATTCTGCTGTCTTTGATGATGCCGGGATCGGCGGCGCTGTCTTTAATACTGCCAATTCTGCTATTGCGACGATTGTTGAAGGAAATAAGCTTCTTCCGCTTAAAGCCGGAAATACGACTTTGAGCGCAACGTTGAACGGAAGTACGCAATCCATAAAGGTTACAGTCTACGATCCGACTCCCGTGATCCCGGATGTGGTTTACCTGAACAACAGGACCGTGACTTTTACCATGAAAAACGGTGTTAAAACAACTGTCTGGGAGTCAGGCGATCCGACGATCATGACGCTTACCAAAAAGGGTGTTGCAAAGGGTGTCAAAACCGGATTGGTTACGGTCACTGCCACCAACAACGGAAAAATTATATCGAAACAGGTCTATGTATGCGCGGTTCCGCATTTTAGCGCCAGATCTGTTACCATCAATGCCGGTGATACGTTGACCTTATCCAATTATTTTGATGATTCAGATATCCCGTCCGGTACAGCGTATTCGATCAGCAGCGCAAAGGTCCTTTCTCTGGACGGGACGCTTGGGAAAGTGACCGGCCTGGCAAAGGGCACCTGTAAGATCACGGCCGTATGCGATAACAAAAAATACACGATGACCGTGAATGTTTACGATCCGACGATATCCGGAACGGATACACTTTTGATGGATAATAAGAGCGCCACACTGAAAGTAACAAACGGTCTGGGGACGACCACATGGGAGTCATCTGCCCCGGATGTTGTGAGTGTAACGAATAAAGGCGTGATCAAAGGCCTGCAAACGGGAACGGCAGTGATCACGGCAGTCAACAACAATAAAACGCTTCAAAAAACGATCCATGTATATAACGTCCCGTCCTTTGACAAACTGTATGTGACCAATGTCGGCAAACCGGTCTCTGTTGCGCTTCAAAAAGATGACGAAATGCCGGCTCCGGTATATACGATCAGCAATAAGAAAATCGCAACGATCAATGAAGACGGACTTGTGACTCCGATCAAGACGGGTACCGTTACGGTGAGTGCGGTTACATGCGGAAAAAAATACAACACGACCCTGAAGATATTTGATCCTGTCATCAACGGCGCTGCCACCGTCAAAGCCGGACGTACGATCAGTCTGTCGATCAAAAACGGTTATGGACCGACAACCTGGAGCGTGGATGATTCCGGCAATGCAAAGATCAGTGAAACCGGACGTCTCACCGGCATAAAAGCGGGACCGGTCACTGTGATGGCCGTCAACAACGGGAAAACCGTTACAAAAGTCATCGAAGTACAGTAGATGCTGTTCGAAATCACTCCGATTTGATAGAAGCGGGAGAGTTTGCTATACTAGAGCGCGGAGCGTTGAGAATGGTCATACGCCAACATTAGATTGATTTTTCGGAGGTAATTTATCATGAGCGAATGTACACATGATTGTTCGAGCTGCGGCGAGAACTGCGGGGATAGAGATCCGAAGAGCTTTTTAAAGCCGGCGAACCAATATTCCACGATCAAAAAAGTGATCGCCGTTGTCAGCGGCAAGGGCGGTGTCGGCAAGTCCATGGTGACTGCGCTGATGGCACAGGCCATGAGCAGAAAAGGCTATAAGACCGCGATCCTTGACGCGGATGTTACGGGGCCTTCCATCCCGCAGATGTTTGGCATCCATGAGAAGGCAAAAGGAACGGAAGAGGGCATTCTTCCTGCGATCACCAAGGACGGGATCGAGCTGATGAGCGTGAACCTGCTTCTTCAGAACGAAGACGATCCGGTGGTCTGGAGAGGACCCGTGATCGCCGGGACCGTGGAGCAGTTCTGGACCGAAGTCATCTGGAATGATGTGGACTATATGTTTGTGGATATGCCGCCCGGTACCGGAGATGTGCCGCTGACGGTATTCCAGAGCCTGCCTGTTGACGGGATCCTGGTGGTGGCTTCTCCGCAGGAACTGGTCGGCATGATCGTCGGCAAAGCAGTCAAAATGGCCGGCATGATGAACATTCCCGTTCTCGGCGTTGTTGAGAACATGGCTTATTTTGAATGCCCGAACTGCAAGGAAAAGCATTACATTTTCGGCAACAGCCGTGTGGAAGAGATCGCTAAGAAATTTGAGATCAAAAAGACCGCGCAGATCCCGATGGATCCGAACCTTTCCGCGCTTTCGGACAAAGGCGCCATAGAAGAAAACAGCGCTGAATGGCTTGCGGATCTTGCACAGATGATCGAGAGCCTGTAACGATACGGAAAGCAGAACCTATGCAGAGAAAAGAGAGAGAAGCGGGTCTCGATCTGATCCGCGTCTTTGCCGCCCTGTTTGTGGTGGCAGTGCATTTTTACTTAAACTGCAATTATTATGAGACGCCGCTCATCGGCAGCAGGATGTTTGTCATGACGTTTTGCAGATGGTTTTTCATGATCTGTGTGCCGCTGTTCATGATGCTGACCGGGTATTTCAAGTGCCATAAATCATTCACGAAAGAGCATTATCTGAGCCTTTGCCCGATCCTTATGACCTATGTCGTGATCGCGGTGCTCAAAGTCATTGTCAGCAACCTCTATTACGGAGCGGGCTATTATACAGTCCTTTCTGCCATCAAGGCGATCGCAACCTATCAGATGGCCTGGTACGTGGGCATGTATGTGGCGCTGATGCTGCTGATCCCGTTCTTAAACAAACTCTGGGAAGCGCTGGACGCAAAACAGCATAAGTGGCTCATCCTTACATTAACCGTCATCGGGAGCCTTTATCCGCTGTTTCCGTATTTCATTCCGTCCTACTGGCAGCTCCTGTACCCGTTCGTGTTCTATTATCTTGGGGTATATATCAGGACCTACAGACCAAAGATCCGTGCAATATGGGCTGTGCTTGCGATCCTTGCGGCAACGGCGATCGAAGCGGCGGTTTCATATTTTGCGGCCCGGGGCGGCTTTTTCAGGACGGAAGTCCTGGCGCAGGTGGACAGCGGATATTCCGTTCTGACGGTCGTGATCGCAGCATCCGCTTTTTTTCTTTTGTTTTATGATGTCAAAATCAAGAGCCCGGCGTTAAGCGCCATCCTTGCAAGGATCTCGGAAGTATCATTGGAGATCTATCTGTTTACGGGAATCTATGATGTGATCATCTTTTCCTGCTTAAAACAGCAAAGGACGCAGGCGACGGAGTTCTTTTGGCTCTTCTTCCTGACGGTTCCGCTGAACTTTATCCTGTCGGCAGGATCCGGGATACTGCTGAAGCTGGTCCTCTCACCGCTGACAAAACTGATGAAACCCAAAAAGAATGAAGCAGGCTCCGAAAAGCAGGAGTGATCGCTTCTATCAAGCAGAAAAGGTTAACATAATATCAACATGGTTTACATAAATTCAACAGGAAAAATCAGAACAATATCGTTAAAACGAAGAAGATCGGGAAGCATAGTTTACATAATCTTCTCTGCAATGCTTATTTTAAACGCCGTGATCTTCACCGGATGCAGTATCTTTCCGTCTCTTGATCAGAACGAAAAGGAAGAAGCTGCAGAAAACGCGACGGAAGAAACGATCTCGGAAATGCCGGTGATCGTTGTAAAGTCAAAAGAAGAAACAACGGAGAATTTTGCGGAAGACGTGACGGAAGAGCAGCAGAGCGTGGCGGAAGTTACGGCGGAAGATCCGCAAGGCGGGACCGGCGAAGCAACGGAAGAACCCCCTGCTGCGTCTGTGATCGACAAGCTGGTCTGTGAAGGCGGGCAGCAGGTTTCCCTGGATCCTTCGTGGGAATATGCATCCTTTTCCAAGATCAATACCGGAAGCGCCACTTACTATTCGGCGGGGGAGAACCGTTGTGGACTGGTGGTCGGTGTCAATGCCGGACACGGAACAAAGGGCGGAGAAAGTGTGAAAACCTACTGTCATCCTGATATGACTCCGAAAGTCACGGGCGGTACGACCGGAGCCGGCGCGATCGAAGCTTATGCGGTTTCAAGCGGGATGTCGTTTAAGAGCGGAGAAAGTGAGGCGAGCGTCAACCTGCGGCTTGCGAAGTTTTTGCGCGATGAATTGCTTGCGGCAGGATATGATGTGCTGATGATCCGCGATGGGGATGATGTACAGCTGGACAACGTGGCCCGCACGGTCATCTGCAATAACGTGGCCGACTGTCATATCGCGATCCATTTTGACGGGGACGGTCTCGACCATGACAAGGGATGCTTTTTCATTTCGGTTCCGGATGGGATCAAGTCGATGCCGCCGGTGGAAAGCACCTGGCATATGAGTGAGGAACTGGGAACGCAGATCGTGAAGGCATTAAGCGCAAACGGCCATAAACTGCACAGCGGCGGGAGCATGGCGATCGATCTGACACAGACGAGTTATTCGACGATCCCTTCCGTCGACGTGGAATACGGCAACCAGTGCGCGGATACTTCCGATGAAAATCTGCAGTCCATGGCGGCCGCGACGGTGCAGGGGATCGAGGCGTTTTTCTCTGTTTCCAACTAGGCCCGATCCGTAAAGATCAATCAAACGGCTTTTCCTGAAAGAAGAATTCCAGTTCTTCTTTCTTTTTTTGCACTTTTCCTTGGATCATCTCGGCCGAGCCGCCGCCGTTTGCGTTAAGATGTGCACGCATCGTTTTGGCAAGCTCCCTTGAATCACGTTTCGGATTGCCGGCATAGAAGCGGTAGCCGTCTTCATCGTTTCCCGAGAATACGGCGCACCAGGTATCAAATTTATCGCACAGGGCGTTGTAACAGATCTTCATAGAGTGGGGCGTTAAGTCAGATGCGAAAATACAGGGCGTATCGAGGGAGTCAAGGGAAGCGATCTCACTTAACAGCTGATCTTCCGTGATCCTTGCAAGTGTTTCTTTTGCCTTTTGCAGTTCGTCCCGCTGCGCACGGATCGCGTCCGGAAGTTTTTCCATAGAAGCAGAGTAGTCTCTGCCAAGTTCGGTGATCATCTCATGTTCTTTTGCAAGCAGTTCAAAAGCGCGAAAGCCGCAGAGAATGTTGAGCTGGGTGCCGCCGTTTTTGTAAGAGGCATGGGAAACGACCTTCAAGAGACCGATTCGACCGGTGGTCGGAAGATGGGGCGCGCAGCAGGCACAGGTGTCAACGCCTTCCACGGTCACGATCCGCACCTGTCCTTCGAGTTCTTTCTTGCTACGGTAATCCATGCGGTCAAGTTCTTCTTTGGAGGGAAACGATACCCGGATCGGAAGGTCATCCCGGATCGCCTCGTTGGCCATAAGTTCCATTCTTGCAATGTCTTCGTCTGCTAAGGTTCCGCTGAAGCAGACGATGACAGGTTCCTCATCGCTTAAGTGAAAGCTCACGTTGTCATAGCCGAAATGCTGATTGACAAGTCCGCTTAAAATGTGCTCGCCGCTGTGCTGCTGCATCCGGCTGAGCCGCTTTTCCCAATCAAGTTTACATAACGCAGATTCTCCGACAGATAACGGGGCACTGACTTCATAGACAGGACCCTGCAGGGAACATCCTTTGATCCTTTCGTGTCCGTCAAGAACGCGTACGGAATTTCCGATGGTCCCGGTATCGGCTTTCTGCCCGCCGCCTTCGGGGAAAAATACGGTCTGATCGAGCGTGATATAGTGTCTGTTACCGATCTGCTCGTAGCCGGTCACAACACTTTCACATTCCTTAAGCATGCCGTCTGTCTCATAAAGTTTCTTTGTTTCTGCCATTTGCGTGGATCCTTCCGTTATCTTTATTTCTTTATGGAGTTCTCTTTCGGATTTCTGTTTGCTTCTTCGATTTTATAAAGAATCCACGGAAAAATCAATTGCCGTACAGGTAACCTGAAATGACAGCTTCAAGATATTGCAGGGCCTGTTTCGAATCTTGACGAAATCACGGATTTCTTATATTCTTATGAAAATTGCCCGACCCGGGAGAAAACTTACGCGGTAGATCTTCACAAAAAGGCCGGACGGAATAAAGGAAAGAGAGCAAAAGAGAAAATGGGTAAGATCAAAGGACTTCTTCATGAAATTTTTATTGACGGCCTTGGCGGCATGGCGATCGGCCTGTTTGCCACGCTGATCATCGGAACGATCATCAACCAGATCGCGGGCTGGATCCCGGGTGTTGTCGGAGACTCCATGCTGATGATGGGCAAGGTGGCATCGGCCGTGACCGGTGCAGGGATCGGGATCGGCTGCGCGGTAAAACTGAAAGCAAAACCGCTCACAACGGTTTCTTCCGCAGTCGCCGGCATGGTCGGCGCGTTTGCATCGAAACTTCTTGCAGGAAGCGTTTTGGTGGAAGGTACCGTGACGCTTGCGGGACCGGGAGAACCGCTTGGCGCGTTTCTTGCAGCCATGACGGCGATCTATATCGGAAGACTCGTTGCAGGAAGAACAAAAGTGGACATCCTGATCACCCCGTTTTGCTGTATCTTATCGGGCTCTGCCGTCGGTCTGCTGCTCGGACCTCCGATCAGCTCGTTTATGGCATGGCTTGGAAGCCTCATCAACTGGGGCACCGAGCAGGCACCGTTTGTCATGGGGATCGTCGTGTCCGTCCTGATGGGTATGATCCTGACTTTGCCGATCAGCTCTGCTGCGATCGGTGTCATTTTGGGACTGAGCGGCCTGGCTTCTGGCGCAGCTACCGTCGGCTGCTGTGCCAACATGATCGGCTTTGCAGTGGCATCTTTCAGGGAAAATAAAGTCAACGGTCTTCTGGCGCAGGGCCTTGGGACAAGCATGCTGCAGATCGGAAATATCGTGAAGAAACCGATCATCTGGCTGCCTGCGATCCTGACGAGCGCCGTCCTCGGACCGGTTTCCACCATGGTCTTTAAAATGACGAACAACGCGACGGGTTCCGGCATGGGAACGGCGGGCCTTGTGGGACCGATCAATGCCTACCAGACCATGACGGAAGCAGGAACATCTCCCGCGGTTGCCCTGATCGAGATCATTTTGATGCATGTGGTATTCCCGGCTGTGCTGTCGCTTCTGATCTCGGAATTTATGCGCAAGAAGGAATGGATCAAAAAAGGCGACATGAAACTCGACGTATGATGTTGAGATTTGGCGTGATCCTGCCGATATATATTTATAGGGTTTTTCAGGGCACTTGACCACAGATATATCGGAGAACGGTATGAACATGAAACGCTTGATGGCAATGCTGCTTACACTCATCCTGCTCCTGCAGGGCTTTCTGCTTCAGGGAGAGACACTTGTGTTTGCGGCGGAACCGAAACAGGATGAGCTTCAGGTTGTGGAAACCTACGGTGAAGAAATCTCCGGCGGAGAGATCCTCGGGGAAGAGGTTGACATAACACAACATGACAACTGCGCCGAAGAGGTTAACATAACTGATATACCGGGAACCCTGGAGGAACAATCGGGACAGGATCCGTTATCTGAAACTGATGATCTTGACATATCTAATACAACAGATCAAGTTGACATAAACAATCAATCCGACACGGAAAACAACACAGAATTTTTAGCGGAGCAGGAAGGGGCGTCTGACGAAACCCTTCGGATCTCACTTTCCGGATCACAGATGGAAGAAAAGGAACTGCTCCGTGCACACCTGGATGAGATCAGGGATGCAGTGGCAGGCCTTGATTTTGCCGAAGGCGAGATCCTCGTCAGCGCAGAAAGCGAAGAAGAAGCGCTGCGCTATGCCGAAGCGTTCCGGGGGGAACTGTTAAGTTTTTGCGATCAGCTGGCAACGATCCTGGTAGAGGATGTGAAAGCTGCCGTGACCGAATCTGCAGACCCCGAAAGCTGTCTGCCGCCGGCCTGGCCGAATTATCTGTCGTCTCGGCCGGAAACAGACGTGGATGAAGCGGCCATTCTGGAAGAGAGCGCGGAGAAGGAAGAACTGCTTGGCACTGAGGCACCGGAAGAAGTGGCGGGATCCGATCCTGCAGGAAGCGAACGGCTCGGCATGGTCATGACCTATTCCGATCCCTATCTGCAGGTAAGCAACGATCATTACCAGTGGCACCATGAGCTGCTTGATTCCAATTCTGCCTGGCATGAAGGATATACGGGAAGCAATGTCAAGGTGGCGATCCTCGACACCGGGATCACGGCGCATACGGAACTGACAGCCAAGATCAAGGGAAAAGCATACTATCAGGTCAACGGCACCAACAAGGGGATGACCAAGACAAATAATCTTTCCGATATCGTTGACAAGAATGGAAGCGGAACGCATATGGCAGGGATCATTGCTGCCGTAGCGGGAAACAATCAGGGCGGCTGCGGGATCGCGCCGGGAGCGGAACTCTATATCGGGAACATCTGTGACCCGAAGACCAAAGAGGCTTCCACGGAATCCCTGTATTATGCCCTGCAGTTTGCGAGAAAAGACTGGTACGCGGACATCATTGTCGTTGGCTGCACATTTTACGGATATAACAAACAGATCGATGAACAGGTCAGAGAACTCTATAACGACGGTTGTCTGATCGTCTGCGCCGCAGGAGACGACGGCTCGAACCAGCTCGTCTATCCGGCCGGCTATGCTAAGGCGGTTTCCGTTGGGGCTGTTGCGATGGATAACCGTCCGACCGATACCACAAACAATAACGAAAAAGTCAGATACAGCGCACCCGGCTACAACGTGGTGGCAACCTCGAAGGCTTCGTCCTCAGCGCATGAGATGCGTTCCGGAACGCCCCAGGCGGCTGCCTGTGTGGCAGGTGTCGCGGCGGTTCTGTTAAGCTCCGGAAAAGTCACGGGAACAGGATCTGAAAAAGTCGATCATCTTTTGGCGCTGATCGACAGGGGCTGTAAGAAATCCGCCATGGGAAGAGGCACGCCAAACCTTGCGGCTTCCCTGAACATTCCGGCAAGCACGCTGCCGCCCGAACCGCCCGTTTCCACACAGCCGTCCCAAACCGTAAATGCACCGTCTCTGACCATGAAACTCCAGTCTGAGACCGGAACCGTGATCTATTACACACTTGACGGCAGCACGCCGGCCTATAAAGCGGACGGTACGATCGTCGGCAATCTGTGGACGACAAAGAGCGCGAATTTTATCATCAATGAGGAGCAGAAAAAGGTTCTGCTGAAGATGATCGCGGTGGATACCAAGAACGGGCAGGCCTCCAAGGTCGCAACCTATACCTACGAATTCAAGCCGCCGGTAACCGGGATAACGATCACGGCGGAAAACGATATCAGAAAAGTTGTCAAAGGCGGAAGCCTTCAGCTTACCGGAACCGTGAAACCTGCCAATGCAGGCAATCCGAAACTGCGCTGGGATGTAGTGAGCAATCAGATAAATCCCGCCGTCGGTGTCAGCGTCGATAAAAACGGAAAAGTCACGGTCTCCAAAATCTGCAATACAAGCATAGTAAAAAGCGTTACGATCAGGGCGACGGCAACGGACGGCAGCAATAAACAGGCCGAGATCCAGCTGGCCATTACGGATCCGGCGCTGAAGCCCATTGTGAAGTCGATCACGCCTTCTGCCAAAAACATTACCGTAACGGCGGGAGACGGCACGACCTGCGTAAAGAACCTGACGGTTGCGGTCACACTCTCCGACGGAAGTGTGGCAGGATCTCCGGCAAAATATGTTACCTGGTATGTTAAGGATCCGGCGGTTGCGGCAGTTACACAATCCGGAGACGCGCTGACGGTCACCGGAAAATCACTCGGGAAGACAACGCTTGTCGGCATTGCCTCGGATGGAAGCAAAAAGCGGACACAGATCGGGGTAACGGTGAAGCAGTATGTGACCAAAGTCACGGTCAGCGGTCCGAAGGGAAATGTGCTGCAGGCAGGGAAGAAGGTTACGCTTTCCGCGGCGCTCGAGCCCGGGGGAAAAGTTTCAAGCAAGGCCTTGCTCTGGCGTGTTTCGGACTGGCCGGGGAAAAATCAGGGAGCTGCATTGAATACAACGGGTGTATCCGTTACGCCAAAGGGCGGCACTGTCAGCACATCCAAAAAAGCGGTTCCGGGTGTCTATAAGTTTGCGGCAACGGCAGCAGACCGCGGCACGGTTTCCTCGATGGACTATGCCCTGACGGTAACGGACAAGGCGGTTACGAAACTGGAACTGGTAAAGGACGGCGTGGTGCGCTACGAGGACAGGATCTTCCGTGTGACCAACATCAAGAACGCGAAGACCCAAACGGCTTTCGACATCCGTCTTACGGGCGGAACCGCAAGCCAGGTCGCGCCTCTTTCCTGTGTGAAAGTAACCAACAGCAATCCGAAACTGGTAACGGTCACGGCTAAGGATACTTCCAAAACCGTAACAGTGGAAGCAGTCGGCACCGGGACGGGCTATGCCGATATCACGGTTGCCACAACGGACGGCTCGGCGCTGAAAAAAACGTTCCGTGTCTATGTCTCCAATCCGGCAACCAGGCTCTATCTGTCGCTTCCAAACGCAAGGAGCAAATATCTGGCCTACGGTTCCTCCATGAAACTGGTGCCGTCGCTGGTGGCGGAAAACGGGGTACTGGATGCGAGCGCCAAAAAGTTCAGATGGACCTCTTCAAGACCGGATCTGCTCCGCGTGCATGAAACTTCGGGACAGTTGACCGGGATGTCCGAGATGGGGAGCATGCCAAGCGCGCAGGGCGTAACGATCACCTGCGAGACCACGGACGGCAGTAATCTTTCCGCAAGTTATGTGCTGGTACCGGTCGGGAAAACGGTCAAATTCGAAACGGAAAAACTGGAGAATGACGGGTATCTGATCACATCCGTCTGTAAGGAAGCCGGCAGTTATGTCGGTTCGGATTATAAGGTAAAAGTCAGCGCCGCGGGGCTCGGTGCCGTGGTGAAAGCAGAAAGCGATCCGACGAGAGCAAAGCTGTATCTGTACGGACAGAAAAAGGGACATTACCTGGTCACGGTGAGCAAGATGGACGGGAGTTCCGCGACCGTTACCAGGAAAGTCACGGTGGAAGAGTCCGTCGATCCGGTGACGCTTGAGACGGTATTCACGCTGAAACTGCAGTAAGACAGCAATAAAACAGCATAAAAAGGGCAAAAAAGGCTTGTATTTTGCCTTCTGATATGCTATTTTATAAAAGTTGCGGGGCGAAAGCCCAATAAACACGCATGCGGACTTATGATCCGGGTCCGTATTTTTTTGCGGCGGTCAAAGGCGGAAGCATGCGGAAGCATAAACCAAACGGAGGAAAAGAAAAATGAGCGTAATTTCCATGAAACAGTTGCTCGAAGCAGGTGTGCATTTCGGGCATCAGACACGCAGATGGAACCCCAAGATGGCACCGTACATCTACACGGAGAGAAACGGGATCTATATCATCGATCTCCAGAAATCCGTAGGCATGGTGGACACTGCGTACAATGCGGTAGCTGATATCGCATCCCAGGGCGGGATCATCCTGTTCGTGGGCACCAAGAAACAGGCACAGGATGCCATCAAGACGGAAGCGGAACGCTGCGGCATGTTCTATGTAAATGAGAGATGGCTCGGCGGCATGCTGACCAACTTCAAGACCATCCAGAGCCGTATCAAGAGGCTTAAAGAGATCGAAAGAATGTCCGAGGACGGCACATTTGATGTTCTGCCCAAGAAGGAAGTCATCGGTCTGAAGAAGGAATGGGAGAAGCTGGAGAAGAACCTTGGCGGCATTAAGAATATGAAGAGGATCCCGGATGCGATCTTCGTAGTAGATCCCAAGAAGGAGCGCATCTGTGTACAGGAAGCGCATGCATTAAGCATTCCCCTGATCGGTATCGCCGATACCAACTGCGATCCGGAAGAACTGGATTTCGTGATCCCGGGTAATGATGATGCGATCCGTGCGGTAAAACTGATCGTCGGAAAGATGGCAGATGCCGTGATCGAAGCAAAGCAGGGTGAAGCAGAAGATGCCGGTGAGGCGGAAGCACCCGCTGTTGAAGGAGAAGCAGTTGCAGATGCTGAGCCGACCGATATCGAAGAGGTCGCAGCAGCAGAAGAGGAGGCATAATATGGCAGCGATTACAGCGGCAATGGTAAAAGAATTAAGAGAAATGACCGGCGCGGGCATGATGGATTGCAAGAAGGCTCTGAGTGAGACGGACGGCAACATGGACGAAGCCGTTGAGGTATTAAGAAAGAGCGGCGCAGCTAAGGCCGAGAAGAAGGCAAGCAGGATCGCAGCAGAGGGGATCTGCCGCATCGCCTGCGACGGCAACACGGCGGTTGTTGCGGAAGTCAATTCCGAAACAGACTTTGTTGCCAAGAATGAAGTATTCCAGGAGTTCGTACAGAAGGTTGCGGATACCGCACTTGCATCCGGCTTAAAGGGCGGCAAGGACGGCGAAGATGTGGAAGCCCTTCTTGAGAAGGACGGTCTGAAGGATCTCGTGGTTGAGAAGACCGCAAAGATCGGTGAGAAGTTATCCGTAAGACGTTTCCAGCGTGTCGAGGATGAGTGCATTGCAACTTATATCCACGGCGGCGGAAGGATCGGCGTGATCGTTGCCGGCAGCGGCGCAAGCGATGATGCTGCCAAAGAAGCGCTGACCAACCTTGCGATGCAGGTGGCTGCACTTTCTCCGAAGTTCATTTCCCAGAAGGATGTGGACCAGGCGTTCTTAGACCATGAGAAAGAGATCATCAAGGCGCAGATCGAGAACGACCCGAAGGAAGCTGCAAAGCCCGACAAGGTAAAAGAGGGCATGATCATGGGCCGTATCAACAAGGAAATGAAAGAGTTCTGCCTGCTCGATCAGGTCTATGTCAAAGCGGAAGACGGCAAGCAGTCCGTTGCAAAATATCTCGAATCCGTAAACAAGGATCTGAAGGTAGACTGCTTCGTTCGTTTCGAAGTCGGCGAAGGCATGGAAAAGAAGAACGAGGATTTTGCTGCGGAAGTTGCGGCACAGATGAACGCATAATTCTCAAGGCAAAGTTCTTCCTTACAGCAAGATCTAAAGGATCGATAAAGATCAGACAGAAAGACCGTCACAACTGTGGCGGTCTTTTTTGCGGTTTATGACGTTTGATCTTTATTATGATCCTGTGCGGATCCTGCACTTATTTAGGCTGCGATCCCGGCATGCTTTGTCCTGTGCGCAGGGAAGTCCTGACTTTTTTCAGGCAATGCCGGAGCGTCGGGAAGAGATAAAGACAGGCGGCTGCCCAGGCACTCTGATCCGCCCAGCAGATCCCGGTATACCCGAAAAGCGGAACGAAGATGAGACTGACGCCGATCCGGGCGATCATTTCCGAAACACCGGAGAAGACCGCGCGTCCCGAGAACCCCAAGCCCTGTACGGAAAGCCTGAAGATCGCAAGGCATCCCAAAAGCCAGTAACAGGATCCGAGACAGGCGAGGTATTTTGCGCTCGCATCAAGCACCGCGCTTTCCGAGGCTTTCATGAACAGCATGGACATGTTCCTTCCGAAGAAGATGAGAGCGATCCCGGAAAGGATCCCGTAAAAGATGTTGATCGCAAATCCGGTGCGGATCCCTTTTTTGATCCGCTCATACAGCCCTGCCCCGTAATTCTGTCCGCAGAAGACGGAGACGGCCGTCGCGATCGCATCAAAGGGACACATCACAAACTGTTTGATCCTGTTTCCCGCTGTGAAGCCGGACACATAGATGCTCCCGAGACCATTGTTTGCGGTCTGCATGAACATGCTGCCGATGGCGGTGATGGAGAACTGCAGTCCCATCGGCGCGCCCATCATCAGCATGGTCCCGGTATCCGAACGGCTGATCCTGCAGTTTTCTTTGGAAATATGAAGGATCTTGCTTTTCTTAACGATCACGATCAGGCAGAGGATGCCGCTTAGAAACTGGGAAAAGATCGTTGCGATCGCGGCCCCTGCCACACCCCAGTGAAAGACGGCGATGCAGAGAAAATCAAAGCCGATGTTTAAGACGGTTGAGATCGCAAGGAAAATAAAGGGCGTCCTGCTGTCGCCGACTGCCCGCAGATACCCGGAGAGCAGGTTATAGAGGATCGTGAACGGGATCCCCAAAAAGATGATCAGCAGGTATGTGTAGGCATCCGAAAAGATCTCTTCGGGTGTGGAGAGCATTCTTAAGATATCTGCACATAAAAGGGAGCAGGTAAGCGTTAAGATTACGGCGAACAGCACGGAGAGCAGATAGCCGTGAAAGAGCAGATTTTTCAGATGTTTGTAGTCCTTGGCGCCGAAACTCTGCGCGATGGGGATGCCGAATCCCGAACAGGTTCCGAAACAGAATCCGAGGATCAGAAACTGAACGGAAGAGGACGCGCCGACGCCGGCAAGCGCATTTGTTCCTAAGATCCTTCCGACGATGGCGGCATCGACGACATTATAGGTCTGCTGCAGCAGATTTCCCATCAGAAGCGGCAGCGCGAATTTTAAGATCAGTAACAGGGGGTTTCCCTGTGTCATATCCTTTTGCATATCAGAATTATAAAACCATCACTAACAATTTACAACGGCATGTGTTATGATATAATAAACAAAAAGAAACCGCTTTGAAAGGAGGGCATCAGGATGGAGGTCGTATTTCCGGCAACGGATGAATCCCTGCAGAAGGCCATGCAGACAGTGGAAGAACAGCTTGAAGCGGCAGGATGCTCCCCGAAAAACCAGATGAAGATCATGGTCGCGCTCGAAGAACTGTTTGTCAACGTGGCGCACTATGCTTATGATGGGAAAGAAGGACAGGTCATCTTAAATCTTGACATTGAGGATGATACCATGGTGCTGAAGCTGAAAGACTCCGGCAAACCCTTTAATCCTTTGGCCAAAGAGGATCCGGACATCACACTGGGTGCCGGAGAACGCCAGATCGGCGGACTCGGGATCTTTATGGTCAAAAAGACGATGGACGATTTTACTTACAACTATGAAGACGGACAGAATGTCGTGACGATCACGCATAAGATCAAATAATTACCGACGGGAATACATTATTTACAAGGAGGAACCACATGAAGATCAATAAGAATCAGGAAGGAAACGTATTACATCTTGCCATCGAGGGAAGACTCGATACCACAACGGCACCGACGCTTGAAGAGGATCTGCAGTCTTCGCTGAACGGGATCGAAGAGCTTGATTTTGATTTTTCCGACCTGGAATACATCTCCTCTGCAGGACTGCGTGTGCTGCTCTCTGCACAGAAAGTGATGAACAAGCAGGGTAAGATGCAGATCAGAAATGTCAATGCGGACATTATGGATGTATTTGATATCACGGGATTCACGGATATCCTGACGATCGTATAGGATCTTTGCAAAGCCGTTTACAGAGTCTTAAATACGTTATTTTTGCGAGGAAATCATGTCTTATACAGAAGATCTGATCCGCTATATCAGCGCGTCTCCCACTGCGTTCCAGGCTGTGGAGGAACAGAAGGAGATGCTCCTGTCGGCGGGCTTTACGGAATTGAAAGAAGAGGAAAAGTGGAACCTGCGTTTGTCAGGTTCTTACTTTGTTACGAGAAATTCATCGGCGCTGATCGCTTTCAGGATCCCGAAGAAGATGCCTGAAAAGACCATGATCGTGGCAACGCATGCCGATTCTCCTGCGTTTAAGGTAAAAACCGATCCGGAAATGACGGTTGCGCAGTCCTATGTCAAGCTGAACGTGGAAGCTTACGGCGGCGCCGTCTATTCGTCCTGGTTTGACCGGCCGCTTTCGGTGGCGGGAAGGGTTTTTGTAAAAGATGGAGACAATGTCACAGAGATCCCGGTCGATCTTAAGAAAGACCTCTGCATGATCCCGAGTCTTGCCATTCATATGGACAGAGACACCAACAAGGGACATGAGATCAAAGTGCAGGAAGAACTGCTGCCGTTGCTATCCTCGGACAAAGATGTCCTGCTGTATGATCTGATCGCAAAGAAGTTGAAGAGAAAGCGTGAAGAGATCTTAAGCGCGGATCTTTTTGTTTACAACAGACAGGAAGCGGTGATCTGGGGCGCAAAGAAGGAATTCTTATCTTCGCCGAGACTCGATGACCTCTCCTGTGCCTATGCATCTGTCAGGGGTCTGATCGAGACGAAGAAGCCGGAGGCGCTTGCCCTGCATGTGATGTTCAATCACGAGGAAGTCGGTTCTTCCTCTACGGAAGGCGCCTGCTCCACATTTTTAAAGGATACGCTTGAGAGGATCGCGGAAGCGATTTTTAAAGACAGGGAGAGTTATCTTACGTTTCTTGCCAAAAGCCTGCTGCTCAGCGCCGACAACGGTCATGCGCTGCATCCGAACTATCCGGAAAAATGTGATCCGACCAACCGTCCCGTGATGGGAAAGGGTGTACTTTTGAAATTTTCCGGGAATCAGAAATACACGACGGATGCATCTTCTGCAGCAAAGGTGAAACTGCTCGCAGAAAAGGCAGGGATCAGCCTGCAGACCTATCACAATCATTCCGATCTTCCGGGAGGATCCACGCTCGGCAACCTGTGCGTGCACCAGATGGCAATACAAGCTGCGGATATCGGGATCGCGCAGCTTGCCATGCATTCTTCTTATGAGACCTGTGCCGTTTCGGATCTGTCGGATCTTTACCGGCTGCTTTCCGTATTCTTTGTGAGCTGATCTTACCAGTTGCTGTTCCAGTTAGAACCGCCGGAATTCCAGCTGTTGGAGGAATCCCAGTTCCAGTCGGAAGAGTTCCAGTTATCATTCCAGGAACTACCGCTGTTGTTGTCACTGTTCCACCAGGAGCTGCCGCTGTCGTCACTGTCTCCCCACCAGGAACTGTCATCATCGGATGAGTCATAATATCCCGGAGCATAAACTGTGCCGGGACTTGATGTGGAAGGACCGCAGGAACGTCCGCAGGATCGCCCGAACAGAATGACGAGGATCACGATCGCGATCATGATATAGAGGATGACCTTTACCATGCCGCCGCCACCGGAACCGTTCGAAGAGGGAGTGCTGTTTTTCGGGCGGTTTCCCGATGAAACCTTGTGGTTGTTCATGTCAGTCTTCATTTTCTGATAGACTTCGTTTACGGCGTAGGCCTCGTCCTTGCCTTCATACCTGACGGCACGCGTGCCGTCGGCTTTGTTTTTATAGACGATGAAGTTCTCTTTTTCCTCATCATAATAGATGCCGATCGCTTTGGCGCCGGTATAGTTCTCACCGAGAAAATAGCGCATCTTCTCAAGCGGAAGGTTGTGCTGCTTTGCAAACGCCTTCAGCTGTTCGATCGTCTCGGGGATGCCGGTTGCCTTGCGGACAAGGTGCGCATTGGTGGCACCGCAAAATTCACATTTTTCATCGGTATCACTGATAAAGGAACCGCAGTATTCGCATTTGATCTTCATGTGAGATCTCCTTTTTTTGTTCTGTTTCCAAGTATACCATATCCAAGCGGCGAATTCCAAATGCGATCAAAGCTTATCTGATCATGATCCGGGATTGTGATTTTTACAACGTGATGATATAATGACCCGGTACAAAGGCGTACATGGTTCTCCATGTGCGCCTTTTTTGACAGAAAACGGCGCTGCCTGTATACTATACCCATTCAAAGAGGAGAAATAAGATGAGATCGTTTACCGAAGAGAGCAACTTTTTTGCTTCCGTTGATCCGGAAGAACTGGCGGAGAGATTCGGAACCCCGCTTTATGTGTATAATGAGTCGATCCTTCGCGACCGGATGCGTTCGGTCATGGGGATGATCACGAAATATCCCTATACCGTCAACTATTCCATGAAGGCCAATTCCAACCTGGCGCTTCTTAAGATCGCAAAGGAAGAGGGCTTGAACTGTGATGCGATGAGCGAAGGAGAATTAAGACTCCTGCAGCTGGCCGGCTTCCCTGCGGAACGGATCTTTTTCGTGCCGAACAATGTTTCCGATGAGGAAATGAAATTTGCGGCAGACAGCGGGATCATGGTCAGCCTGGACAGTCTGGACCAGTTAGACCGCTACGGCACACTGTTTCCGGGAACCGAGTGCTGCGTCAGGATCAATCCCGGTATCGGCGCGGGACACCATAAGAAGGTCATTACCGCCGGGAAACACACGAAATTTGCGGTGGCGCTGGACGATGTAGAGACGGTGCATGAGATCGCCAAAAAACATGATCTGAAGATCGTCGGCCTGAACCAGCATGTCGGCTCTCTTTTCATGCAGATCGATCCTTACGTTGCGGCGGTCAAAAGCATTCTGGATGTTGCGTTAGAATTTCCGGATCTGAAACTGATCGATTTTGGCGGCGGGATCGGAACGCCTTACCATAAACTTACCGGGGAAGAGGCTTTTCCGATGCAGGATCTGCATGATGCTTTGGAACCGGTGCTGGATGAGTTTGTATCAGCGTACGGTTATGCGCCGTTATTCAAGAGTGAGCCGGGACGGTACTGCGTCGCGGAGTCCGCGGTGATCCTCGGCCGTGTCTATGCGAGAAAATCAAACGCCGGGGTCAGATATCTCGGTACGGATGTGGGCATGAACGTGCTGGCAAGACCTTCGCTTTATGATTCCTGGCATGACATCGAGATCTTAAGGAACGGAAAAAGCATTACAACCGGTGAAACGGAAGAGATCACGGTGACCGGAAATATCTGTGAATCCGGAGATGTGCTGGCAAAAGACCGCACACTTCCCGTAGCAAAAGACGGAGACCTGATCTGTGTGCTGGATGCCGGCGCCTACGGTTACAGCATGGCTTATACCTATAATACGCGCGTCAGACCCGCGGAAGTGCTGCTCTCAACGAACGGCAGTGTCCGCCTCATCCGCAGAAGGGAGACTTTTGAGGATCTGATCGCGCTCCAGTGCGATACGACGGAGTTCTAAATGCAGGATATTCTTGAAAAGCGCGATCTGCCGCTTTTTAGATTCGCAAAACCTTTTACTGTCATAGCCTTTTTATTCGTGATGGGCGTGATCCTGTTCTGCGCATTTTCCGCTGACAGCGAAAAGACCGTTTTTGATCCGTCCGGGGAACCGGTCCGTTTGAAAGCGTATCTGGACAGCGCGGAAAAGGTGGAAGCAGGGGATTCCTTCCGCGGCTCCCCGGATCATACGGAAGTGTTCTATGCAACGCTTCCTGCCGTGATCGAGAATGACAGCGCACTGATGTTAAAGAGCGCATACTGCAAAACGCAGGTGTATGCGAAAGAAGAACTGCTCGGCAGTTACGGCACCGTTTTGCCGCTTCCGTTCGGGGAGATGATCGGAAACATCCGTGTAATCGTTCCCATCGACCCGGCTTATGCCGGTGCGCAGCTGAAGATCAACTATACTTCCTATTATGATGCGGATGTGGACTATCCGGAGCTGCTCTTTGCACCGGAGGGAAACCTGCTGCTTCATGTTCTGTATGCAAACATGCCGCGGATCATCATCTGCATCGTTCTTCTGACGATGGCACTGATCGCGCTTGCCATGAGCATCTATTCCACATTCAGCGGTTCCAAAGAAGTGGTGATGATGCTGTTAAGTTTCATTTCCTTTGTCTTTTTTGTCCTGACCTGGATCATCTGCAGTTCGGACATTCCGCAGTTTTTCACCAATAACAATGAAACCGTGAGTCTGATCAGTTTTCTGACGCTGTCGGCGCTTGCGATCCCGTTTTCTGCTTTTTGCGCAAGGATCTTAACGGTGGGCAGAGAGATTTTTAAAGTCAATGCCGTGATCGGCTGGCTGCTTCCCGTGACGATCTGCATCTGTTTTGTCACGAATGTCTGCGATCCTTATCACCTTCTGATCCTGACGCACCTCTATATTGCCTTTACGCTGATCACTGCCATCATCTGCGCATTCAGACAGTGGAAAAATGACAGGGTCGTCATCATTCTGGCGCTCTCTCTGATCTTTTTGTTTGTGTTTGCGCTGATCGGCCTGATCCTCTTTTACATTTCCAAGACCGACGGCTATGATGCCGTATTTTTCGGCGCGGGGCTTGCGCTGTTCATTCTGATGCTGTTTGCGCTGATCTTGAACAGACAGATGGGATATTATGAGCAGAGGAGAGCGGCGCAGATCTACAAGGAACTGGCCTACACCGATTTTCTGACAAAGATCCCGAACCGGACGGCATTTGAAAGCTATCAGGAAGAACTGAAGGCATCGAAGACGCAACACCACGTTACGTTTTATGTGCTTGACCTGAATGATCTGAAAAAGATCAATGACAGACAGGGACACCAGGAGGGCGACAAAGCTATCCGCGCAACAGCGGTCTGCGTGGAAAAAGCATTCCGTTCGAAAGGAAAATATTTCAGGGTCGGCGGCGACGAATTCTGCGTGATCGTTCTGGACCGGAAAGAGGAAGCGCATCTTTACCGGAATGAATTCATAGAGCAGGTGGAACATTATAACAAAACAGCGGAAAATCCGATCCGGGTGGCTGTCGGCTATGCCGGGGCGGAGCTTGTCGGGGACGCTTCGTTCTTCAGAGAGCTGTTTGCAAAAGCGGATCAGGAGATGTACATCGACAAACAGCGGATGAAAAAAGAGCGAAAAAATAAAGAAACTATGTGACATTTGGCTCAAATGTGATATAATTACAACCATAATTGACCCGAATGGCTTTTATTTCGTATATAAGGGTGGAAAAAGTTCACAATGATCAAAAATCAGGAGGAAAGAGTATGAAGAAAAGAATGATCAAGCGATTTTTCATGATGTTCATGGTCATGGTGCTGATCATGCCGACACTGTTCTCTTCACTGGCGGTCAGGGTAAACGCTGATGAAGAAGACAGCCCGTATGTAGACGTTTACGGAGATGATGAGGACGAACCGACACCGGACCCGCAGCCGCAACCGGATCCGGATCCGGTCATTCCGCCGGCTCCCGAACCGCAGCCGGATCCTGACCCGGTCATCCCGCCGGCACCGGAACCGACACCGGAACCGACACCGGAGCCGTACATCGATCCGGTCCTTCCGCCGGAACCGACACCGACACCGGAACCGACACCGGAACCCATCATCAAAGCACAGATGAAGATCGCGGCTTCTCCGACGACTGCAAGTTTCGGCACGGTGGAGCCCGGTGACAGCGCAACACTTTCCGTTACGGTCAGTGAGAGCGGAAATGAAGGCGCAAACCTTGCCTGGTATGAAGTAGACAATGACGACTTTTTCTCGGTTACGGCACCGTCTCAGACGCTGCTGATGCCGGGCGATGCGGTGAATTTTATCCTCACACTGAAATCCGACAAGGACCCCGGTAATTATTCCGGTTCTCTTTCCTTTGTCGGATCGGATGCTGCAGGAAACCAGTCCACCGCAGCGGTAACCGTTACCGCAACGATCAAGGGAAACACCCCGCACGTTGACTCCGTTGTTGTTTCTCCGGGATCCGCTTCCGTTAAAACGGGCGGAAGCATCAGATTCAGCGCAACGGTGAACGGTTCTTATCTGCCGAGCACCGCAGTGACCTGGAGAGTTCGCGGATGCGGCGGCAATACCAATGTGGATGAAAACGGATTCTTAACCGTAGGCACGGATGAAACCGCAGGTACCATTGCAGTGGTCGCAAGTTCCGTCGTGGATCCCGACGTACAGGGCAGTGCGGACGTCAGGATCGTGCAGGATAAGAGAACACACTATGTATCCGTTACCGCAGGAGACGGCGGAACCGTCAGCGGCGGCGGAACCGTGGAAGAAGGAAAATCCGTAACGGTTTACGCATCGCCGAATGCCGGCTATACCTTCAAGGGCTGGTATGATGATGCGGGATCCTTCCTTTCCAACAAGAAGAACTGGACGATCGCTTCCGTTATGGACGATCTGTCCCTGAATGCGAAGTTTGTCAGAGCCGGTGTCCGTGTCGTTACTTATTCTTCACCGGATAACGGCGGCGTGACGAGCGGTGACGGAACCTACAACGTAGGAACCACGGTAACCGTTAAGGCATCCGCAAACAGCGGCTACTACTTCAAATACTGGAAGTCCAACAATAAAGTGGTCAGCAAGGACAAAGTCTTTAAGATCACGAATGTAAATAATGACCTGAAGCTGACCGCGGTCTTTGAGAGAAACCGCTTTACGGTCACAACAGGTGTTTCTCCTGCAGGCGCAGGCGCCGTTGACGGCGCGGGAACATATGATCCCGGCAGCAACGTTACGTTGAAGGCTTATGCGGAAAGCAGTTACAATTTCAAAGGCTGGTATTCCAACTATCAGCTGCTCAGTGAATCGACGACGTTCACTATCAACAATATCAATTCCGACGTGAACATCACGGCGGTATTTGAAAAACGCGGTACGGCGGCATTCCTGATGACCAGCACGGCAGGGTCCGGTGGTAAGATCACACCGGCAGTCAGCGCACCGGTTCCCGCGGGAAGCAATGTTTCCTACACGATCACACCGGATGCGGGCTACTATATTTCCGATGTTAAGATCGACGGCCAGTCCATCGGCGCGGTTGCGATCTACGGATTTACCAATGTGCAGGCCAACCATACGATCGAGGCGTTTTTTGCCAAGAAAGATGAGAACAAAGGTTCCAAGTCTTCTGCAGACAGCGATGTAACGACCGGCAAGACGATGGATGAAGCCAAGAAGGATATCGGAAACGCCAGCAAGAGCGAACTGGATGAGACGAAAGAAGACATCGTCGAAACGAAACTGAACACGGATATGGATCAGCTGACAGGCGTGCTGCAGAAATACAACATGACGCCGGAAGAAGCTTATCTGCATATCAATGACGAGATCGGCGCGGAAATGTTCTTAGATGCGTTTAAGGACGGTTACATCACCTTTACGCTGAACAACGATTATTCCTTCGACGGTGTGAAGAATACTTCCAATGACGAAGTGATCTATGCGGCGAAACCTACGATCGCCAACATGGAAGAGGTTTACGATTCCATCGTAACGGATACCGAAGCGATCGGAACACTTGCGGGATATCCGCTTGAGATGAACATCGATGTCACCGATATGACCGGGATTACCGACGAGGTGGATCTGAAAGCCATCGAGAAGATCGCAAAAGAGAATAACTTGGCGATCGACAACATCTTTGACATCACCGTTTTAAAGACCTATGAAGGCGTGACCAACCACATTACCGAGTTCGGCGCGCCGGCAGAATTCACGCTGAAGGTTCCCGCAACCTTAAGGGCAACCGGCAGCAACTACAAGATCATTCATGTACACAACGGTGAGGCGGAGATCCTCGATAACCTTTCCACCGACCCGGACGAGATCGTATTCAGAACGGACAGGCTTTCCAGCTTCGCAATGGCCTATGATGCACCGAACAGCTTTGAAGCGGGAAAGATCACCGGAGAACCGAATCAGATCTATGTCGATAAGGTCAATGACTCGATTCCGGGAGCAAGAACACCGGGTTCTTCGAAAGTGTTTGTGATCGTGCTTCTCATCGTGATCGTGCTCTGTCTTGCGGCAGTCGTCGTAGTACTTGTGATCAACAACAGGGGCAGAAAGAGCGGACCGAAGCCGCCTGCGGCGAAAACGACTTGATTTTTTAAGAAACACATGCTAAAATGCATATCGTAGCATTGATTGAAAGTGGACCGAGGAGGTCCACTTTCGTTGTGTATGCAGGATTTTTACAATGTCAAAAAAAGAATCATACGAGAAAAAAACAGAGGAACTGCTGGATCCGATCCTGAAAAGGTTTGATTTTGACCTCTGGGATGTGGAATATGTCAAGGAAGGCGGAGAGTATTATCTCAGGGCCTTTATTGACAAGGAAGGCGGCATCACGATCGATGACTGTGTGGATGTCAGCAGGGAACTCTCGGATCTGCTCGATGAGGCGGATTTCATCGAGGAAGCCTACACGCTGGAAGTCAGCTCTCCGGGACTGACCAGAACGCTGAAGAAGGACAGGGAGTTTGAAAAGAGCATCGGAAGGGCAGTGGAACTGAAAACCTACCGGCCCGTTGACGGGACGAAAGAATTTACGGGGACGCTTGCTTCATTTGATGCAGAGCAGATCACGATCGAACAGGAGTCATGCAGCAGAAGTTTTCAAAGAGCGGATGTGGCCGTTGTGAAACTCGCGCTCGACTGAATAAAGAAGCAATTGCATTGAATACAATTGAAATAAACAAAGGAGATAAGTTATGAACGAGGGATTGATGGAAGCGCTGAACACTCTTGAGAAAGAGAAAGACATCAGCAAGGAAAAGCTTTTCGAAGCGATCGAGAATTCGCTGCTGACAGCCTGCAAAAACCATTTCGGCAAGGCTGACAACATGAAAGTCGAGATCGACCGTGAGACCGGTGAGTTCCATGTCTATGCGGAAAAAGAGGTCGTCAAGGAAGTTGAGGATCCCGTTTTGCAGATCAGCGTGGAGGACGCGAAAAAGATCAACAGCAAGGCAAAAGCCGGCGAGACGGTCGAAGTGGAGATCCAGAGCAAGGATTTCGGCCGGATCGCAACGCAGAACGCAAAGAACGTGATCCTGCAGAAGATCCGTGAAGAAGAGCGCAATGCCATCTTTAACCAGTATAACGATAAGGCCAAGAAGGTTGTCACAGGCGTTGTACAGCGCTATGTGGGCAGAAACTTAAGCATCGATCTGGGAAAAGCGGATGCGCTGCTGTCCGAAAACGAACAGGTCAGATCCGAACACTTAAAGCCGAATGACCGCGTGAAGGTTTATGTGCTTGAAGTGCGTATGACACCCAAGGGCCCCAGGATCTTAGTCAGCCGTACCCATCCGGAGCTTGTCAGGCTCCTGTTTGAAGAGGAGGTGACGGAAGTGCGTGACGGCACGGTTGAGATCATGGCCATTGCAAGAGAAGCCGGCAGCAGGACCAAGATCGCTGTCTGGTCCAACGACCCGGATGTGGATCCGGTCGGTGCCTGCGTCGGTATGAACGGAAGCCGTGTCAATGCCATCGTGGATGAACTGCACGGTGAGAAGATCGATATCATCAACTGGGATGATAATCCGGGCTTTTTGATCGAAAACGCCCTGTCTCCCGCGAAAGTCGTATTCGTGATCGCGGACGGAGACGAAAAAACTGCCAAAGTTGTTGTTCCCGATTCGCAGCTGTCCCTTGCCATCGGTAAAGAAGGACAGAACGCAAGGCTTGCCGCAAAGCTGACCGGGTTTAAGATCGATATCAAATCCGAGACCCAGGCCAAGGATGCGCCCGGATTCCGTCTTGAGGACTACTATGACGAGGAAGCCGAGTATGAGGATGAGTATGAAGAAGGCGCATACGAAGGCGGCGAGTACGAAGAAGGAGAATATGTGGACGGCGAGTATGACGATTCCTATGAAGACGGTGATGAGGACGCAGCAGAAGATGCGGAAACCGTCGTGGAAACGGAAGCCGATGATGAATAAAGAGAGTCAGTGCTTATGGTCAGAGCTGTAAAAACGCGTCAGTGCGCAGGATGCGGTGAATACCGCGATGCAAAGGAAATGTTCAGGATCGTCAGGACCCCCGAAAAAGAGATCGTATTCGATCCTTCGGGACGTATGAACGGCAGAGGAGTTTATCTTTGCAGGAACAATTCGTGCATTGAGAAAGCGTTTTCAAGAAAAGGGATCGCAAGGTCCTTGCACCTGAATCTGCAGCCGCAGACCGAGTCAGACCTGAAACAGCTGATATCAAAGGAGATGGATGGTATTGAAGAATGACCGTGCCATGCAGATGCTGTCCCTTGCACAACGTGCGGGAAAAGTTGCCAGCGGTGAGTTCATGACGGAAACATCCGTAAAGGAAGGAAAATCGTTTCTGGTGATCATCGCGCAGGATGCATCTGACAATACGAAAAAGAAGTTTACCGACATGTGCGCATTCCATCAGGTGCCGCTGCTTGTGCTTCGGGACAAGGATGCGCTGGGACATGCGATCGGTAAGGAATTCAGGGCATCGGTAAGTGTAAACGATGCGGGTCTGGCTGAAGAAATACGAAAAAGAGCAACGGAGGTAGTGTAGTATGGCGAAGATGAGAGTACACGAACTGGCAAAAGAGATAGAGATACAGAGTAAAGATCTGGTCGCTGCGCTTTCAGAGGCAGGGATCGAAGGGAAAACACCCTCCTCATCCTTAGAAGAAGACCAGATCGAACTGATCCGCAAGAAGTTTGCGAAAAAGGCCGAAAAGAAGGAACCGGCGAAAAAGGAAGCTGCCAAAGCGGAACCTGAGAAAAAAGAAGCGGAAAAGAAGGAATCGGTAAAGAAAGAACCGGAGAAGAAAGAGGCAGAAAAGAAAGAAGCGGAAAAGAAGGAAGTCGAAAAGGCACCCGAGGCCGCGAAATCTGCCCCGCAGAATCCGCCGAAAAAGAAAAAATCCAACATTATTTTTGTAAGCAATCCTTATAACAGCCAGGACAGACGCGGCGGGTACAACCCGAATCCACAGCGTGGCGCACAGGGAGGAAATGCGGCAAGACCGCAAAAGAGCGGCGACACGCAGAGAAAACCGCAGGGCAGGATCACCACCAATGTCAAGCCGCTTTCTCCGGGCGAGAGCAGACTCCTGCAGCAGAGAGAGCAGGAAGCGGCAAACCGGAAAGCTGTAGTCACCAGCCGTCAGGCGGAAAAGAGCGAGAAGAATGTTGAAGAAGTTACAAAAACTGAGCAAAAAGATCAAACTCCTGTACAAAGGAACGATCATCCTGTCCGTCCTGATAGCGGCAAGCCTGATCGCGTGGGGAGAGTACCGGAACATAAACCTGCGGAACGACCTGTAAGAAGAGAAGGCGGACTGAATATCCAGAGCCAGGGTGAAAGACGCGGTCCGGGCGGGATCCGTGTGCAGAGCCAGGGCGAAAGACGCGGTCCCGGAAACAGACCCGCGCCCGGCGCAAGAGGCGGCATTACCATTACCCAGAGCCAGCCGGATGCCAAGCGTCCGGATCAGGGCAGACGCCATGACAATGACAAGCGCAATAAGGAAAAGACCTATCAGACAGAGGACGGCTTCAGAGGAGGAAAGAACAGCAAGGGCAAGCAGGTAAAACAGCTCGAACGTCCTTCGGAAAGAAAAGCCGAGGTCAAGGAAGAAGAAAAGATCAAAGTGATCACGCTTCCCGAAGTTTTGACGATCAAGGAACTGGCGGACAAGATGAAGATCCAGCCTGCTGTGATCATCAAAAAGCTGTTCATGCAGGGGAAAGTCGTTACGGTCAATCAGGAGATTACCTATGAACAGGCCGAAGAGATCGCGGTGGAATTTGATATCCTCTGCGAGAAGGAAGTGGTCGTTGATGTGATCGAGGAACTGCTGAAGGAGGAAGAGGAGGACGAATCCTTAATGACGAGACGTCCGCCCGTCATCTGTGTCATGGGTCATGTCGATCATGGTAAAACCTCTCTTCTGGATGCCATCAGAAAGACACATGTGATCGATAAGGAAGCCGGCGGGATCACGCAGGCCATTGGTGCCTATGTGGTCAACACCAAAGGACAGAAGATCACATTTCTGGATACACCCGGTCATGAAGCATTCACGGCGATGCGTATGCGTGGCGCGAATTCCACGGATATCGCGATCTTGGTCGTTGCAGCCGATGACGGTGTCATGCCGCAGACCGTGGAAGCGATCAATCATGCAAAGGCAGCAGGGATCGAGATCGTTGTTGCGGTCAACAAGATCGATAAGCCCGGCGCCAATATCGAACGCGTCAAACAGGAACTGTCGGAGTACGATCTGGTACCCGAAGACTGGGGCGGTTCGACTGTATTTGCGCCCGTTTCCGCAAAGACCGGTGAAGGGATCGATAACCTTCTGGATATGATCCTTCTGACCAGTGAGATCATGGAACTCAAAGCCAACGCCAAGAGACGCGCGAGAGGTATCGTCATCGAGGCGGAACTGGATAAGGGCAGAGGCCCGGTTGCCACGGTCCTGGTACAGAAAGGAACGCTTCATGTGGGTGATTTTATCGCCGCAGGCGCCTGCCACGGAAAAGTCAGGGCGATGATCAATGATGTCGGAAAGCGTGTCAAAGAAGCAGGACCTTCCACGCCGATCGAGATCCTTGGTCTTAATGATGTGCCGAATGCGGGCGAGATCTTTGTATCGCCCGAAAACGATAAGGAAGCAAAGAACTTTGCGCAGACCTTCATTTCGCAGAACAAGGTGAAACTGATCGACGATACGAAGAACAAGATGTCCCTGGACGATTTGTTCTCGCAGATCCAGGCCGGCAATCTGAAGGAACTGAACGTGATCATCAAAGCGGATGTACAGGGTTCCGTCGAAGCGGTCAAGGAAAGTCTGCTGAAGCTTTCCAACGACGAAGTTGTCGTCAAGTGCATCCACAGCGGTGTCGGCGCGATCAACGAATCGGATGTGATCTTGGCCAGCGCCAGCAACGCCATCATCATCGGCTTCAATGTCCGTCCCGATGCCACGGCCAAGGCGACGGCTGAGTTGGAAGGCGTTGACGTCCGTCTGTACGATGTCATCTATAAAGCGATCGAGGATGTGGAAGCTGCCATGAAGGGCATGCTGGATCCGATCTTCGAGGAAAAGGTGATCGGGCATGCGGAGATCAGACAGATCTTCAAGGCGTCCGGCATCGGAAACATTGCAGGTGCTTACGTTCTGGACGGTATGTTCCAGAGAAACTGTCAGGTCAGGATCACCCACGAGGGCGAGCAGATCTACGAAGGAAAACTGGCCAGCTTAAAGCGTTTCAAGGACGATGTGAAGGAAGTGAAGTCCGGATTCGAATGCGGTCTTGTCTTCGAGGATTTCCAGAACTTTACGGAACTGGATATCGTGGAAGCCTACATTATGGTTGAGGTGCCCAGAACATGAGAAAGAACAGTATTAAAAATACAAGGATCAATTCCGAGGTCATGAAAGACCTTGCGGATATCATCCGCTCTCAGATCAAGGATCCCAGGATCGCGCCCATGACCTGTGTGACAGGCGTGGAAGTCGCACCGGACTTAAAGACCTGCAAGGCGTTCATCAGCGTACTCGGAGATGATGAGGCGCGTAACAAAACGCTTGAGGGCTTGAGAAGTGCGGAAGGCTATATCAGAAGGCAGCTGGCGCAGGATCTGAACCTGCGCAATACGCCGGAGATCACCTTCATACCGGATACTTCGATCGAATACGGCATGCATATGTCAGAGATCATTGACAGCCTGCATACGGATTGAGAGAAACATCGAAAGGCTATTTTTATGGATATCTTAAAAGAATTGGAAAATGCGGAGAGGATCGGCATCGCCGGCCATGTGCGGCCGGACGGGGACTGCGTCGGTGCTTGTCTCGGGTTGTGGAACTATCTGAAGAACGCGTGCCCCGAAAAGACCGTTTGCGTTTATCTGGAGCAGCCGCCGCAGACCTTTTCATTCCTGAAAGGGTATGATCAGATCGACAGCACGTTTCAGCCGGTGGATCCCTTTGACGTGTTCATCGCGCTTGACAGCGGGGATTCGGAACGCTTAGGGGGAGCCAGAGATCTGTTTTTTGCCGCGAAGAAGAAACTTTGCTTTGATCATCATTTAAGCAATACCGGGTATGCGGATATCAACGTGATCCGGTCGGATGCAAGCTCCACCTGCGAGGTGCTGTTTGAACTTTTCGACAGAAAATACGTGGATGATGCCGTAGCGGAGGCGATCTATACCGGCATCGTGCATGATACGGGTGTTTTTCAGTATTCCTGCATGTCGAGGGATACGTTCGGGATCGTCGGCGAACTGATCGGTTACGGGTTCGATGCGGCCGCGATCATCAGCAAGACGTTCTATGAAAAAACTTATGTCCAGAACCAGATCCTCGGCAGGGCGCTTCTGGAAAGCATTCTGCTCATGGACGGTAAGATCATCGCAAGCTGCGTGGACAAAAGGATGATGGACTTCTACGGCGTTACGAGTGAAGACCTTGACGGGATCGTCAACCAGCTTCTGGTCACGAAGGGCTGTGAGGTCGCGATCTTCCTTTACCAGACCGGAAATCTGGAATTCAAGGTCAGCATGCGCTCCAAAGGGAAAGTCAATGTTTCCGAGGTTGCGACATACTTCGGAGGCGGCGGACATGCAAGGGCTGCAGGCTGCAATCTGACGGGAACCTACAGGGATGTTCTGAACAACCTGTCCGGACATATTGAAAAACAACTGTTATGAATGGCGTATTGAATGTCTGCAAGGAAAAAGGATATACCAGTCATGATGTGGTGGCGCGCCTTCGGGGGATCTGTCACCAGAAAAAGATCGGTCACACAGGGACTTTGGATCCCGATGCGACGGGCGTGCTGCCCGTCTGTTTCGGGAATGCAACGAAACTGTGTGATTTTTTAACGGACTGCTTCAAGACTTACGAGGCAAAGATGCTGCTCGGCATGGAAACGGACACCTACGACACATCCGGCGTTATGTTAACCAACAAGGGCGCTGCCGGGGTAAAAGAAGAAGCGGTCCGGGAAGCCGTCTTATCTTTTTTACCGGGCTATGACCAGATCCCGCCGATGTGGTCGGCCAAAAAGGTCGGCGGCAAAAAGCTGTATGAACTGGCAAGAGCCGGGATCGAAGTGGAGAGAAAGAGCGTGCCTGTAAAGATCACGGAGCTTACGATCCTTGCCATGGATCTTCCGCATGTTGATTTTGCCGTCACCTGTTCGAAAGGGACCTATATCCGTTCCCTGATCCATGATATCGGAGAAAAACTCGGGTGCGGCGCCGTGATGGAAGAACTGAAGCGGACAAGCGCCTCGGGATTTGCTATTGCAGACGCTCTGAAGCTGGATGAGATCAGCGATCTGATGGAGGAAGGAAAGCTGGAGGAACGCCTGATCCCTACCGACAAAGTGCTTTCTGCCTATCCTGCGCTGCATGCAAAAGAAGAAGCGGACAGGCTCTTAAGAAACGGGAATCCGCTCGAGCCTTCTTTTGTGACGGAAAGCCTGAAGCCTGAACAGGCAGGACTGTTCCGTATATATGATTCCACGGGCCGCTTTATCGGCCTTTACCGGCTCACAAACGGCGGAAAACGGCTGAAACCCGACAAAATGTTTCTTTAGAAAACGGGAGACCGCAATGATCATCATAGAACATACACTGCATTTTCATACCACGCAACCGACGGTTGTTGCGATCGGCAAGTTTGACGGCATCCATAAGGGACATATGGAGATCTTAAAGGAAATGGCCGCATACAAAAAACAGGGCCTTGCGACTTTGATCCTGACCTTTGACAATCCGCCGAAACAGGTGATCGGGCACGTGGGAAACGAACGTGAGCAGACGGATGACGGCCTTGTCCTTACGACCAACCGGGAAAAACGCAAGATCTTCTCGGAGCTTGGGATCGATTACTATGTGGAACTTCCTTTTACGGAAGAAGTCATGCGGATCAGTCCCGAACAGTTTGTAAAACAGATCCTTCTGGAACGGCTGAACATGCGCACGATCGTCTGCGGAAAGGACTGCAGATTTGGCTATCTGGGCGCGGGAGATGTCGATCTTCTGCATAGACTCGGCAGCGAACTGCAATTTGACGTGAAGGTTGTGGATGATGTTTTTATGGATGGGGTAAAGATCAGTTCGAGCAAGATCCGGAGCGAGCTTCTAGCGGGACAGATCGAAAAGGCCAATGCGATGCTGATGCGCCCGTATCTGTTCTACGGAGAAGTCGTGCACGGAAGAAGACTCGGAAGAACGCTCGGGATGCCCACCGTGAACCTGCTTCCCGAGCCGGAAAAACTGATCCCGCCGAAAGGTGTTTATTATTCCAGAGTTCTGCATATGGGGCAGGAATACCGCGCGGTCACGAACCTCGGGTACAAGCCGACCGTGAGCGGGGACCGGATGCAGATGGGGATCGAAAGTTATCTTTATCATTTTGATGAAGAAATCTATGGTGATTTTCTTTACGTTTCGTTGTATCATTTTGTAAGGGAAGAAATGAAATTCGAAAGCATCGAAGAACTGAAGGCACAGATGCTTGCCGATATCCGTTCGGGTGAAGAATGGCATCGGGAGAATTTATGAAAAAATCAAGCCGGAGGAAGTTATGTTAGCAGGAATACTGATGCCGCTTTTCGGAGGGCTCGCGCTGTTTTTGTTTGGCATGCATGTAATGAGCGAGGGGATTGAAAAAGCGGCCGGTGCGAAAATGAGATCGATCCTGGAGTTTTTTACGACGAACCGTTTTACGGGGATGCTCGTCGGTCTGTTCTTTACCGCAGTGATCCAGTCATCATCCGCATGTACGGCGCTTGTCGTCGCATTCGTTAATTCCAATCTGATGACGCTGTCGCAGGCTGTCGGCGTGATCTTCGGTTCCAATATCGGTACGACGGTCACCTCACAGCTGGTTTCGTTCAATCTGTCGGCCTACGCGCCGGCGATCTCGCTGCTGGGTGTGATCTGCCTGCTGTTCATCAAGAAACCCTTTGTCAAGAAGATCGGTGAAGTACTGATCGGCTTCGGCGTACTCTTTATGGGACTGACCAATATGAAGGATGCGATGGGCGGGATCAAGGAGATGCCGGTCATTTCCGAGGCGTTTACCTCTCTGACCAGTCCGGTGCTGGCGATCCTTTTGGGGCTTGTGATCACGACCATCGTGCAGAGTTCCTCCGTTACCGTTTCGATCACGCTGTTAATGGCATCCCAGGGACTGTTGGGACTGCCGATCTGTTTATATATCATCCTCGGCTGTAATATCGGCGCCTGCTCAACAGCGATGCTTGCAAGTCTTTCGGGAAACAAGATGGCAAAAAGAGCTGCGCTGATCCACCTGCTGTTTAACGTGATCGGCACGATCATCATGTTTATCATCCTGCAGTTTTCGATGCCGCTGGTCGTAAAGGGGATCGAAGCGATCTCCGGAAACGACATGGGCAGATGCGTCGCGAACGCGCATACGATCTTTAAGATCTTCCAGGTAGTGATCCTGTTCCCGTTTGGCGGGCTTTTGGTGAAACTTACTTACCTTCTCGTGCCCGGTGAGGATGAGAAGATCGGATACCGCGCAAACATGCAGCTGAAATACATCGGCGGCAAGAACATCTTCTCTCCGGCGACGGCGGTCGTCGAGGTCATCAAGGAGCTGGACCGTATGGCCACGCTTGCGAGTGAGAACCTGAACCGCGCGATGAATGCGCTGATCACGCTGGATGATGATGACATCAACGAAGCTTATGAGGTTGAGAAGAACATCAACTATCTGAATAAGGAGATCACGCATTATCTGGTCAAGATCTCGCAGACAAACCTGCCTGTAGAGGATGCCAAGAGCATCGGTTCCCTGTTCCATGTGGTGAATGATATCGAACGGATCGGTGATCATGCGGAGAATGCCGTGGATGCGGCCGTGCAGCGTAAGAAGGACGGCAGCAGTTTCTCGCCGGCGGCGATGAAAGAACTCGGCGAGCTGTTGGATATGGTCAACAATATCATCCATCTGGCGCAGGAAACTTTTGAAAAGACCGATGAAACCAAGATGCAGGAGATCAGCCTCTTAGAGGATCAGATCGACCTTAAAGAGCGTGAGATCCAGCAGAATCACGTGGAGAGAATGGCGAACGGAACCTGCAGCGCGGAAGCGGGCATGATCTTCTCGGATATCATCTCCGGCCTCGAAAGAGTTGCGGACCATGCGGTCAACATCGCATTTTGCATGTATGATAATGCGTAAAAATCAACAAACTGCATCTTTACAAGCAGTTGCACTTGTGTTAAAATATCATCTGTTGTACGCCGATACTTCAGTTGCGGCTGCTCCGGCCCGGCTTTGGTATCCGGTAGGATCATAAAAGCTTAAAAGCGAAGGAGAAAAGAAAATGATCGCAAAAGAGAAAAAGACTGCAATCATGGCAGAGTATGCTACCAAAGAGGGTGACACGGGTTCACCGGAAGTTCAGGTAGCGGTATTAACGGAACGGATCAGAGAGCTGACCGAGCACTTGAAAGTAAATCCCAAGGATCATCACTCGGCAAGAGGTCTTCACAAGATGATCGGTAAGAGACGCGGACTGCTCAACTATCTGAAGAAAGTGGATATCGAAAGATATCGTTCTCTGATCGAAAGATTAGGACTTAGAAAATAGTTTTGGTCACAGAGGGTGGAATTGTTTCCACCCTTTTTGCAATTTGTCACACATTTCGTAGAAATGTGCGACAAATTTGCGCATACCGCGCGAGAAGAGAAGAAGAAAAGGAGAGAAAAATGTACAAGAGTTATTCGATCGAAATCGGAGGACGTACGCTTACCGTTGATGTCGGTAGAGTGGCGAAACAGGCAAACGGCGCAGCCCTGATGCATTACGGTGATACGACCGTTCTGTCTACGGCGACCGCGTCCGAAAAGCCGAGGGAGGGAATCGATTTCTTCCCGTTAAGTGTGGAATTTGAGGAGAAAATGTATGCTGTCGGAAAGATTCCCGGCGGTTTCAACAAGAGAGAGGGAAAGGCGAGCGAAAATGCCGTTCTGACCGCGCGCGTCATTGACAGACCGATGCGTCCCCTGTTCCCGAAGGACTACAGAAATGACTGCACGCTGAACAATCTGGTGCTTTCCGTGGATCCTGCCTGCAGACCGGAACTTGTGGCCATGCTCGGCAGCGCCATCGCTACAAGCATTTCGGACATCCCGTTCTGCGGTCCCTGCGCTACAACACAGATCGGCATGATCAACGGCGAGTTTATTGTCAATCCTTCCCAGGAACAGTGGAAGACAGGCGATCTGAACTTAACGGTCGCATCCACCTCCGAGAAGGTGATCATGATCGAAGCAGGTGCCAATGAGATCCCGGAAGACAAGATGATCGAAGCGATCTATATGGCACACGGCATCAACCAGGAGATCATCGCGTTCATCAACAAGATCGTTGCGGAAGTCGGCAAGCCGAAACATGAGTATGTCAGCTGCGCGATCCCTGAAGAGATGTTTGCGGCGATCAAAGAGATCGTTCCGCCTGCCGAGATGGAAGTAGCCGTGTTTACGGATGAGAAGCAGGTTCGCGAAGAGAATATCAGACAGATCACCGAAAAACTGGAAGAGGCATTTGCCGACAAGGAAGACTGGCTGGCTGTTCTTAGTGAGGCGATCTATCAGTACGAGAAGAAGACCGTGCGCAAGATGATCTTAAAGGATCACAAGCGTCCCGACGGACGTGAGATCACACAGATCAGACCGCTTGCGGCTGAAGTGGATCTGATCCCGAGAGTACACGGTTCCGCGATGTTTACCAGAGGCCAGACACAGATCTGCGACATCTGTACACTGGCACCGCTTTCCGATATGCAGAAAGTGGACGGGCTGGATTCCAATGAGGTTTCCAAGCGTTATATGCATCACTACAATTTCCCGAGCTATTCGGTTGGCGAGACCAAACCGAGCAGAGGACCGGGACGTCGTGAGATCGGACATGGCGCGCTTGCGGAACGCGCACTGATCCCCGTGCTTCCTTCGGAAGAGGAATTCCCGTATGCGATCCGCTGCGTATCCGAAACCTTTGAAAGTAACGGATCTACCTCCATGGCCAGCACCTGTGCGTCCTGTATGTCCTTAATGGCGGCAGGCGTGCCCATCAAAAAGATGGTAGCCGGCATTTCCTGCGGTTTGGTAACAGGTGATACGGATGATGATTATGTGCTCCTGACGGATATTCAGGGTCTTGAAGACTTCTTCGGCGATATGGACTTCAAAGTAACCGGTACGACGGAAGGCATCACGGCAATCCAGATGGATATCAAGATCCACGGCCTGACACGTCCGATCGTGGAAGGCGCGATCGCGCGCTGCCGCGAGGCAAGACTGTTCATCATGGACAACTGCATGAAACCGGCGATCTCCGAGCCCAGACCGACCGTTAACGAGTATGCGCCCAAGATCATCCAGATCAAGATCGATCCCGAGAAGATCGGCGATGTTGTCGGACAGCGCGGTAAGACGATCAATGCGATCATTGATCAGACCGGTGTCAGGATCGATATCACGGATGACGGTGCTGTCAGCATCTGCGGCACGGATCAGGCAATGATGGATAAGGCTGTGGAACTCATCAAGATCATCGTGACAGAGTTCGAGGCCGGACAGATCTTTACCGGAAAAGTCGTCAGCATCAAAGAATTCGGCGCATTTGTAGAGTTTGCGCCCGGCAAAGAAGGTATGGTGCACATTTCCAAGATCGCCAAAGAGCGGATCAACCGCGTGGAAGACGTTCTGACACTTGGCGATGTGGTTACCGTAAAATGTCTGGGTAAGGACAAAATGGGTCGCATGAGCTTCTCCATTAAGGATGTCTAAATTACCGGCATAAACTGAAAAACAGTATCGGAGGCCCTGCTTCTGATACTGTTTTTTGATGATTTTCCACTTTTTTCCACAACACCCGGCACGAATTAAAACAAGATTTAATAATTGAAAAATGACGGCTGTTGTTATGCTAAAAAGCCCGTAAATACGGCATTCTATGATAAAATTGTATTTTTTTAGATACAACGCATTTTGTTACCAAATTATGTAAAACGAATAAAATGTGGATAAATCGGCTGACTAATTCACATTGCAAGTTAATTGTCAGAATATGATATCATTATGCGACAATATTACGATGTAACGGTACTGCGGAGAGGAGGTCATATATGAGCAAACGTGTGATTTTGATCGTGATGGACAGTTTTGGTATCGGACAGTTGCCGGATGCGGCTTCGTTTGGAGACTATGATGTCAATACCATCCGTTCCTGCATGAGCAGCCCCTGTTTTCAGGCGGATCATCTGGCCGAACTCGGCCTTTTGTCGATCGAGGGTGTGAAAGACCTCCCTTATTCGCAGGAATACAGAAAGCAGCATGATCTGAAGGTGAGAGGCGCCTATGCGAGACTTGCTGAGGCTTCGATGGGAAAAGATACGACAACGGGGCATTGGGAGATCGCGGGTCTTCCCTGCCCGAGGCCGTTTCCGACCTATCCGCAGGGCTTTCCCGAGGAGATCCTTGCCGAATTCAGAAAGCGCACGGGCAGAGGCGTACTCTGCAATCTTCCGTATTCGGGAACGAAGGTGATCGCAGATTACGGTGACGAGCATGTGAAGACCGGGGATCTGATCGTATATACTTCTGCCGATTCCGTCTTTCAGATCGCCGCGCACGAAGAGATCGTGCCCTGCGAAACGCTTTACGAATATTGCAGGATAGCACGTGATATTTTACAGGGCGAGCACGGGGTCGGGCGTGTGATCGCAAGACCTTTTGTCGGTACGAGCGGTCAGTATGTCAGGACCAGCAACCGCCATGATTTTTCCCTGCTTCCGACCGGTGATACGATGCTCGACCTGATCAGTGCTGCGGGACTTGATACGATCGGGGTCGGCAAGATCCATGATATCTATGCGGGCCGCGGGCTGACGGAATACGTCTATACATCCGGCAATGCGGATGGCATCGATAAAACATCGGAATTCATGGACCGTGATTTTCATGGACTGTTATTTGTCAATCTGGTCGATTACGACATGCTCTATGGGCACCGCAGGGATATCGACGGTTATGCGAAGGCCGTGGCTTATTTTGACGAAAGACTGCCCGAACTTTTTGCGAAGATGGGGGAGGAAGACATTCTGATGATCACGGCGGACCACGGCTGCGATCCGGCTTATCAGGCAACGACAGACCACACCAGAGAGTATATCCCGCTTTTGATCTGCGGGAAGAATGTGCATCCCGGAGACCGCGGCACGAGAAAGACGTTTTCGGACATCAGCGCAACGATCTTAGAGTATCTCGGGGTAGAGAATACGCTTGCGGGAAGCCCCATTGAACTGTAGCTGCAGATATTTACAAGTATTTTTTGAAAAACAGGAAATAAGACCATGTATGATCAGGAAATAAAGAAACGGCGGACGTTTGCGATCATCTCGCATCCGGACGCCGGTAAGACAACTCTGACGGAGAAATTCCTTCTGTACGGCGGCGCCATCAATCTGGCCGGTTCCGTAAAGGGAAAAGCAACGGCCAGACATGCGGTATCCGACTGGATGGAGATCGAAAAGGAAAGGGGAATTTCGGTCACTTCTTCGGTGCTGCAGTTCCACTATGATGATTTCTGCATCAATATCCTGGACACGCCGGGACATCAGGACTTCTCCGAGGATACCTACAGAACGCTGATGGCAGCGGATTCCGCAGTCATGGTGATCGATGCGTCAAAGGGTGTCGAGGCGCAGACCAGAAAACTGTTTAAGGTCTGCGGCATGCGGCATATTCCCGTGTTCACGTTCATCAACAAACTCGACCGTGACGCGAATGATACCTTTGAACTGCTCGACGAGATCGAAAAGGAGCTTGGGATCGCGACGTGCCCGATCAACTGGCCTATCGGCTCCGGAAAGCGTTTTAAAGGCGTCTACGACAGGCAGAAGAGGGAAGTCATCACCTATTCCGATACCGAAAAGGGGACAAAGGAAGGCCACAGCGAACAGATCCCGTTCGATGATGATGAGGCACTTCTTGCCCATATCGGGGAAGAGGCGATGACCACACTGAAGGATGAGATCGAGCTTTTGGACGGGGCGAGTGCCGGATTTGATCTTGATGCGGTGCAGAAAGGCGAACTGTCTCCCGTCTTCTTCGGATCGGCTTTGACCAATTTCGGTGTCGAGATCTTTCTGCATTATTTTCTGCAGATGACCATGGAACCTTTCGGGCGGATGTCCGATCAGGGACTGATCGATCCGCTGCAGAATGATTTTTCCGCATTTGTATTCAAGATCCAGGCGAACATGAACAAGGCACACCGCGACAGGATCGCATTCATGCGCATCTGCTCCGGTAAATTCACTTCGGGCATGGAAGTCAGGCACATGCAGCAGGATAAGGTGATCCGGCTGTCCCAGCCGCAGCAGATGATGGCCAGTGAGCGTCATATCGTGGAAGAAGCCTATGCCGGTGATATCATCGGTGTATTCGATCCCGGTATTTTTTCGATCGGTGATACGATCTGCATGCCTGCGGATCATTTTGCCTACGAAGGGATCCCGACTTTTGCGCCGGAACATTTCGCCAGAGTCAGGCAGATGGATACGATGAAGCGCAAGCAGTTTGTCAAAGGGATCACGCAGATCGCTCAGGAAGGCGCGATCCAGATCTTTCAGGAGTTCAACACCGGCATGGAGGAGATCATTGTCGGGGTTGTCGGAGTTTTGCAGTTTGAGGTATTGAAATACCGTCTCGAAAACGAATATAATGTAGATATCAAGTTGGAAAATCTGCCGTTCGAACATATCCGCTGGATCGAGAACAAAGACAGTGTCGACGTGGAGAAGATCGTCGGCACATCGGATATGAAGCGGATCAAGGACATGAAGGGGAATCCGCTGCTGCTGTTTGTCAACAGCTGGAGTGTCGGCATGGTGCTTGAACGCAACGAAGGGCTTCAGTTATCAGAATTTGGAAGAAATACATGAGCAGGCGTAAGAAAAACAGTTACAATACGATCCTGACCGTTCTTGGCATCCTGGCTTTCCTAAGTGTGGGAAGCGCGGTGCTCTATATCGTATACGGGGACCGTCTTCTGCCAGTAAGAAGCGAGTCCTCCTATGATCATGTCCCGGGAGACTATCAGGCGTCCTCTCCCAGCGAGGTTCTGGTCGAATCCCTGCTGGAGCCGGAAGTGACGATCCATGTGGAAGAATCCGCGGATCCTGACGGAAAATCACTTCGCGAGGATGACATTTCCGTCTGTCAGGCAGAGATCCTGAAAGGACCCAATCATTACTGCTATGACCATCTGTCGCAGGAAGAACAGCATCTTTATGCGGAAGTCTACAGTGTGCTGAAGACGTTCGGCTCTGATGCGCTCCTGACCACGCAGGACCCTGAGCAGCTCAAAAAAGTTTTTTCCTGTGTGATGCTCGACCATCCGGAGATCTTCTACGTGACCGGATATTCTCTGACGAAATATACCCGGAGCAATGTGATCGAAGAGATCTCTTTTTCCGGTAAATATACCATGAGCGAGCCCGAGGCCAAAGCTGCCATGAAGCAGGTGGAAGCCGTTGCCGATGCCTGCGTGCAGAGAGCGGAAGGGCTCGATGAATACGGAAAAGTCAAATATGTCTATGAGTGGCTGATCCGAAGATGTAATTATGTCCTTGGGGCTGAAAACAACCAGAACATCTTAAGTGTCTTCCTGACCACCGATACGGTCTGCCAGGGCTATGCAAAGGCGGCCCAGTATCTGCTCAATAAAATGGGCCTGTTCTGTATCCTCTGCGAAGGGGAAGCCATGGGAAGGGAAGCGCATGTCTGGAACATCGTCAAGGTCGACGGAGATTACTATTTTCTGGATGTGACCTGGGGCGATGCCTCCTATACCTTCAATGAGGCGCAGGAAGGCGCGCCGATGCCGCCGGAGATCAATTATGAGTACATGTGCGTTCCTTATGATGAGATCGCCGGTACCCATGTGATCCAGGAAACCGTGACGCTTCCGGTCTGCAATTCGATGCGGGATAATTATTACGTGCGCGAAGGCGTTTATTTCACGGAAGTCAACAGCGACCAGCTTCGGGAAGCGTTTGCCAATGCCTATGACAATGTGCAGGATACGGTTTCGATCAAATGCGCGGACAGCCTTGTCTTTGCGGATATGGAACGGTACCTGATCGACGAAGAACACATTTTTGACTTTCTGCGCGGAAACAGTAAAGTCAATTATATCAAAATGGAAGAGCGGAATTTGCTTCTCGTCTATTTGAATTAAAGCCGCTTTATGATATACTTATAAAAATCGATGAGATCGGATTGATGGAGGATGAAGATGGCTAAGGATTTTGAAAAAGAGACCGTTATGCAGGGAGATACGATCGGCGAGATCCGCATCGCGGGCGATGTGGTTGCCAATATCGCAGGAATTGCCGCTACGGAAGTGGAAGGTGTGGCTTCAACGGTCGGAAATATCACGAATGAGCTGATGTGCCGTGTCGGGATCAGAACGCTGAGCAAAGCGATCAAAGTGCAGATGAACGAGAGAACCTGCAGGGTTTCCATCGCGCTGATCATGAAATACGGTTATCATATCCCCTCCACCTGTAAGAAGGTGCAGGACAGAGTCAAAACATCCATTGAGAATATGACAGGCCTTACCGTTTCGGATGTTGAGATCCGCGTGGAAGGCATCGATATGGCGGGACAGGCATGAAACGATCAAGGATCCGCGAAGAGATCTTCAAACTGCTGTTTCGTGTCGAATTCAATGACATAGAAGATATGCCGGCGCAGATCGCGCACTTTTTTGAAGATCCGTGTTTGGAAAATGAAGAGGACGATGCATCTTCGGATCAGGAAGTGATCGAGGAAAAAGATGCCCTCTATATCACGCAGAAATATGAACGGATCGTGAAGCTGATCCCGGAACTGGATGCGCAGATCGGGTCAAATGCAAAGGGATGGAAAGTAAGCCGTTTAAGCAAAGTCGATCTGACGATCCTCAGGCTGGCGCTTTACGAAATGAAATATGATGAGGACATTCCGGTTGGCGTTGCCATTAATGAAGCGGTAGAACTGGCAAAGAAGTTCGGCCAGGATGAATCACCATCCTTTATCAATGGGATCCTTGCCAAGCTGGCGAAGTCAACGGACAATGGCTAACGTATATTCCGTAGGACAGGTTAATACATATATCAAGAACATATTTTCGCAGGATTATATGCTGCGTTCTATTTCTGTCAAAGGAGAGGTCAGTAACGTTAAATACCACTCCTCAGGTCATATATATTTCACGATGAAAGATCAAACCGCAACCCTTCAGTGCGTGATGTTTGCGTCCTCCAGAAAAGGTCTTGCCTTTGTTATGGAGGAGGGGATGCAGATCGTTGCCACCGGCAGTGTCGAGGTCTACGAACGGGACGGAAAATACCAGCTATATGCCAGAAAGATCGTTCAGGACGGCGCGGGAGATCTGTATGTCAGACTCGAGCAACTGAAAAAAGAGCTGCAGGAAATGGGGATGTTTGATCGATCCTACAAAAAGCCCATTCCGCGCTATGCGAAAACGATCGGGATCGTCACCGCACCGACAGGCGCGGCAGTGCAGGACATCATCAATATCGCCACAAGAAGAAATCCCTATGTGCAGCTGATCCTGTATCCTGCAACGGTACAGGGAGACGGCGCCGCAGAGAGTATTGTCCGCGGGATCGAGGCACTGGAAGCATATGGGGTTGACGTGATCATCGCAGGCCGCGGCGGCGGGTCCATCGAGGATCTGTGGGCATTTAACGAGGAGATCGTGGCAAAGGCGATCTTTGCCTGTTCCGTACCCGTGGTGTCTGCCGTGGGGCATGAAACGGACACGACCATATCGGATCTTGTGGCGGATCTTCGTGCGCCTACCCCGTCTGCAGCAGCGGAGCTGACGGTTTTTGACTATGAGGAATTTGAGCAGACCATTCTGGGACTCCGGGATCAGCTGACACAGCAGATCACGCATACGCTCCGGCTGGATCAGGAAAAACGGAAGAATCTGGAATTAAGGCTGCGTTCTGCCGGTCCGGAAGCAAAGATCCGGGAGCAGAAAATGCATTATGTAAACCTCATAGACCGGATCGAAGCTGTTATGAAAGAAAAGATCCTGCAAAACAGGCACCGGCTGGATACGCAGATCAAGCAGCTGGAATCCCTTTCGCCGCTGTTCAGACTGCAGGGCGGCTATGTATATGCATCCTCTGCCGGGAAGCCCCTGGTGAAAACAGAACAGGTTCAGGAAGGGGATGAGATCCGTCTGCGTCTGTTGGACGGTGAGATCCATACGAAAGTAAGCAAAATTGTTCCCGACAATGCGGAAAGGAAGAAAAAATGAAAAAAGAGGAGATCGAAAAACTGTCGATCGAAGAATCATTTGACAGTGTTGAGTTAACTCTGGAGAAACTGCGCAGTGACGAGCTTCCCCTCGAAGAATCATTCCAGTTATATCAGGACGGCATGCAGATATTAAAAAGCTGCGCAGCCAAGATCGACAAGGTCGAAAAACAGGTGCAAAAACTCAGTGAGGATGGTGAAACCGTTGCGTTTTGAGGAAGAGCTGAAGAACAGGAAGGATCACGCGGAAGCGGTTCTGAAAGAATACGGAACCATGGCGGATCCGGCTTATCAGAAGATCGTCATGGAAGCCATGGAATACAATCTGTTCGCCGGCGGAAAACGGCTTCGTCCGATCCTGATGGAAGAAACATTCCGGATGTTTTGCGGCACGGGAAAAGCGATCGAATCCTTTATGGCTGCCATCGAGATGATCCATACCTATTCGCTGATCCACGATGACCTTCCGGCAATGGATAATGATGATTACAGACGCGGCCGGAAGACCACGCATGTGGTCTACGGTGAGGACATGGCGATCCTGACGGGGGATGCGCTGTTAAACTATGCGTTTGAGACGGCTGCGAAAGCTTTTGATCTTGCAGCTACGGAAGAGGAGATGAAACGGATCGCCTCCGCACTGCAGATCCTTTCCAAAAAGGCCGGGATCTACGGTATGGTCGGCGGGCAGACTTTTGACGTAGAAGCGGAAGATCAAAACTTACCATTAAACGAAGAACAGATGTTATTTATTTTCAAGCTCAAGACAGCTGCTCTGATCGAGGCTTCCCTGATGATCGGTGCCGTGCTGGCAGGCGCGGATGCGGAACAGGTCCGGCTCCTGGAAGAAGCCGGAGAGAATGTCGGGATCGCTTTTCAGATCCGTGATGACATCCTGGATGTGACCGGAACACAGGAAGTTCTCGGGAAGCCGATCGGTTCCGATGCGAAGAACAATAAGACAACATATGTTACTTTAAAAGGGTTGGAACAGGCAGAAGCGGATGTGAGGTCCTATACGGACAGGGCGAGAGAATGCCTGAAACGGCTGCCAAACGGCAGCGCGTTTTTGGACAGCCTGTTGACTTATCTGACAGATCGAATAAAATAACGGGTGATTTATAATGATTCTTGACCGGATCAAAAAACCAAATGATATCCAGCAGATCGATCCGAGGGATTACGGACAGCTTGCGCAGGAGATCCGTGATTTTCTCGTGCAGAAGATCAGTGTGACCGGCGGGCATTTAGGCTCAAATCTCGGGGCCGTGGAACTGACCATGGCGCTGCATCTTTGCATGCACTTTCCGGAAGACCAGGTGGTCTGGGATGTCGGACACCAGTCTTACACGCATAAACTCCTGACCGGGAGAAGAGACGGTTTTGATGAACTCAGAAAATACGGTGGCATGAGCGGCTTCCCGAAACGAAAGGAATCGCCCTGTGATGCTTTTGACACCGGACACAGTTCCACTTCCGTTTCGGCAGGACTCGGTCTTGTGAAAGCAAGAGACCTTGCGGGCAAGCAGCATGCGGTCTTTGCCGTGATCGGAGACGGCGCCCTGACAGGCGGCATGGCTTATGAGGCGCTGAATAACGCTTCCAGACTGAAGACCAATTATATCGTGATCTTAAACGATAACAATATGTCCATTGCCGAGAATGTCGGCGGTGTTTCGAAATACTTAAGAAGCATCCGGACGGCGGAGCCTTACCGTGATCTGAAAGTGAACATGGAGAACACGCTTTTGAAGTTTCCGAAGGGCGAAGCGGTCGTGGATGCCCTGAAACGCTATAAGAGCGGGATCAAGCAGCTCCTGGTACCCGGCATGTTTTTTGAAGACATGGGGATCACCTATTTAGGGCCGATCGACGGCCACGATATTTCCGCCATGACAAAAATGATCCAGGAAGCCAGAAAGATCCCGAAATGCGTCATGATCCATGTGATCACAAAAAAGGGAAAGGGATTCTTGCCGGCGGAACGTCATCCGGCCAGATTCCACGGGACCGACCCTTTCGATATCGAAACGGGGCTGCCGACCGTGAACCGGACGAAGTCCAATTATACGGATGTATTTTCCACGATCATGTGTAAACTCGGCGCAAGAAACGAGAAAGTCTGCGCCATTACGGCCGCGATGCCGGACGGCACCGGCTTAAAGCGTTTTTCCAACATGTATCCGGACCGGTTTTTTGATGTGGGGATCGCGGAAGAACACGCCGTGACTTTTGCGGCAGGCCTTGCCGCAGGCGGCTTCAGACCGATCGTTGCCGTCTATTCCTCGTTCCTGCAAAGAGCATATGATCAGATCCTGCATGATGTCTGCATCCAGAATCTTCCCGTGATCTTTGCGATCGACAGGGCGGGGCTTGTCGGAAGCGACGGAGAAACGCATCAGGGCCTGTTTGATTTTTCCTACCTGTCTTCGATCCCCAATATGACGCTGATGGCACCGAAGAACAAGTGGGAACTGTCGGATATGCTGAAATACGCCCTGACGCTTGTGAGTCCTGTTGCGATCCGTTATCCGCGGGGACTTGCCTATGACGGACTCGAAGAATTCAGAGCACCGGTATCCTATGGGAAGGCGGAAATACTCTATGAGGAAGAGGATATCGCGCTCTTTGCCATCGGCAGCATGGTCAAAACGGCCGAGGCTGTCAGACATTCCCTGAAAGAGAAGGGCTTTTCCTGCTCCCTGATCAATGCCAGATTCTGCAAACCGATCGATGAGGAGACCATTACGGAACTCAGTGAAAATCATAAGCTGATCGTAACACTCGAAGAAAACGTCAAGAGCGGCGGCTTCGGGGAGAAAGTGCTGGATTATGCGTCGGTGCATGAACTGAATACCAGAGTGCTTGTCATCGCGCTTCCGGATGATTATATCGAGCACGGAAATGTAGATCTTCTGAAACATGAGACGGGGATCGACGAAGAATCAGTCACAAAACGGATCATCACCGAGTATGCGGGGCTGTGCCAATGAAGGAACGTCTGGATGTCATTCTCGTAAAGCTTGGTTACGCAAGCAGCCGTGAAAAGGCCAAAGCCATCATCATGTCCGGAAATGTTTTTGTCAAAGGGCAGAGAGAGGACAAGGCCGGTGCGGTCTTTGATCCGGAAGGGCTGGACCTGACGGTGAAGGACACCGCGCAAAAATACGTGAGCAGGGGCGGCCTGAAACTGGAAAAGGCCATGCAGGAATTTCCGATCACGTTAAAGGACTGCGTCTGCATGGACATCGGGGCCTCAACCGGCGGATTCACGGACTGCATGCTGCAAAACGGCGCCGCAAAGGTCTATGCGATCGATGTCGGACATGGACAACTGGACTGGAAACTTCGGAATGACGAACGCGTTGTCTGCATGGAAAAGACCAATTTCCGCTATGTAACACACGAGCAGATCGAAGAACCGATCGATTTTGCCTCTGCGGATGTGTCATTCATTTCCCTGACGAAGATCCTCCCGGCAGCATATCCGCTGTTAAAAGAGGATGCGAAGATGGTCTGCCTGATCAAACCACAGTTTGAAGCAGGCAGGGAGAAGGTCGGCAAGAAGGGTGTCGTCAGGGACCCGAAGGTGCACGAGGAAGTGCTGCATGCGATCTTGTCGTTTTGTAAAAATCACGGCTTTGCGGTTCTGGGGCTGACATATTCCCCGATCAAAGGGCCGGAGGGCAATATTGAATATCTGGCCTATTTAGAAAAGGTTGACATAAAACAAGGTCAAGTTAACATAACAGAAAAAGCGGTTGACATAAATTCGGAATTAGTTAACATAATCGATCCGGATGCGGAAATAAAGCAGACGGTGCATGCCCTGGTGGAGCGGGCCCATTCGGAGTTGGAGTAGTCTATGCGTAATTTTCATGTCATGACAAATGCGGATAAGGATCAGGATCTTCTCGTTACGAAACGGATCCGTGATTATCTGACGAGAAACGGCTGCAGGTGCGGATATGAGATCGTTGACCGTACCCCTGCTGAAAAATCCCTGCATCTTCCTGAAGATACCGAATGCGTGATCGTATCGGGCGGAGACGGCACGATGATCCGTGTGGCGGATCTTGTTGCGGGGAGCGTGCCGATCATCGGTGTGAACTTAGGACGCCTTGGCTTTCTCGAAGAGATCGAGGTCGACAGGCTCGAGGAAATGCTAAAAAGGCTTATCGCGGATGATTTTGAGATCGAGGAACGCATGATGCTGACCGGGACCGGATCCCGTCTGCAGGAGGAAAAACTGCACGCTTTGAATGATATCGTCATTTCCGGCAGCGGTTCCATGCAGATCCTGACGCTTAAGATCTTTGTCAACGACCTGCTTCTGGCAACGTATTCCGCGGACGGCATGATCGTATGCACGCCGACGGGATCGACTGCCTATAATCTGTCCGCCGGCGGACCGATCGTGGAGCCTGATGCCAAATCGATCCTTCTGACGCCGATCTGCCCGCACAACCTGAATTCAAGATCGATCGTGCTTTCTGCGGATGATGAGATCACCATCCGTGTGGGAGAATCCAGATACGAAGGGGAACAGCATGCGGAGGCTTCTTTTGACGGCGGCAGGAAGGTTGAACTGTTACCGCTTGACGCGATCACGATCCGGCGATCGCGCATCAGCACTTCTTTGATCAAACTGAACAGGGAAAGCTTCTTAAAAACACTTTCCGCAAAGTTTACGGGGTATATGGCATGAAGAACAGCAGACAGAAGAAGATCCTGGAACTGATCGCGGACCGTCCGGTGGAGACACAGGATGAGCTTGCGCGTCTTCTGCAGGAGGCCGGCTTTCATGTGACGCAGGCAACGGTTTCGAGAGACATCAAACAGATGCAGCTGGTCAAGATCGTGGACGCCAAAAGCGGCAGACAGCGTTATGCCTCCCGTAAGGAGATCCCGAAGGATTTCGGCGGAACCTATATCCGCGTCTTCAAAGAGGGTGTGATCTCCATGGATCTTGCCATGAACATTCTTGTTGTCAAGACGGTTTCCGGCATGGCGATGGCGGTTGCCGCGGCCATGGATGCGATGGATATTGACAGCATTGTCGGAACCATTGCGGGGGATGACACGATCATGTGCGCGATCCGGACGATCGAAGATGCAAAGGACGTTCTTGACAGACTGAATGCAGTCTGGAAAATCTGAACATTCACATAAGAAACGGGGGACCATGTTACAGAGTATTCATGTAAAAAACATCGCATTGATCGACGATGTGGAAATAGAACTGGGAAAAGGCCTGCATGTATTGAGCGGGGAGACCGGGGCCGGTAAATCGATCATCATCGACGCCGTGAATTTCACGCTCGGGAAACGCATGCCCAAAGAAGTCGTCAGGGAAGATGCCGATTATGCGCTTTGCGAGCTCGTATTTACGATCGAAACGCCGCAGCAGGAGCAGGTGCTGGCCGATCTGGATCTGCCTGATGAGGACGGCCTGATCGTCATGCAGAGAAAGATCACGAACGGCCGGAGCCTGTGCCGCGTCAATGGTGAAAATGTCTCGGCGTCTGCCTTAAAGGAACTGGCGGGCGTTCTGATCGACATTCACGGACAGCATGAGCATCAGTCCCTGCTGTATGAGAAGAAACACAGGGAGATCCTGGACGCTTTTTGCGGAAAGGACTGCAGTGACCTTTTGGAACAACTGAAAACGGAATACGGAAATTATACGGCGCTGAAGAAGGAATACGAGGACGCCGCCACGCTGCAGAAAAACCGCGTCAGGGAACTGGAACTGGCCGAGTTTGAGGCGCATGAGATCGAAGAGGCTTCCCTGAAAGCGGGAGAAGATGAGGAACTGGAAGAAGCCTACCGCAAGATGGTCAATGCAAGAAAGATCGCGGAAGCGGTGCAGACGGCGCATTACAGTACCGGGTACGATTCGCAGGAGAGTGCCGGCAGCATGATCGGCCGCAGTATTTCCGAACTGAGAAACGTGGCGGACTGCGATAAGGAACTTGAAGGACTGCTTGCCCTGCTTACGGACATTGACGGGCTTTTGAATGATTTTAACAGATCGATCGCGGACTACGAGAAGAGCCTGCAGTTTGAGGAAGAGACATTCCGGGAAACGGAGGAACGTCTGAATCTGGTAAACCGTCTGAAGAGTAAATACGGGCAGACGATCGAAGAAGTTCTTGCCTACTATGAGGAACTGCAGGAAAAGATCGCAAAACTGAACGATTTTGATGCCTATCTTTCGGATCTGTCTGCAAGGATGAAACAGGCGGAGAGTCTGTGCCTGAAGCTTTGTTCAGAACTGTCGGCGGTTCGGAAAAAGGGTGCTTTGCTTCTTGCAAAAGAACTGCAGAAAGGCCTGCTCGATCTGAATTTTTTGGATGCGCGTTTTGAGATCCCGGTGGAAGAAGATCCTTCGCATATGAGTGCGGAGGGCTATGATCATGTGCAGTTTCTGATCAGCACCAATCCGGGTGAGAAAGTCAAACCCCTTGTCAATGTTGCATCGGGCGGCGAACTGTCCAGGATCATGCTGGCACTCAAAGCGGTACTGTCCGAAAAGGATCAGGTCAGTACGCTGATCTTTGACGAGATCGATACCGGGATCAGCGGGATCACGGCCGGAAAGGTATCCGAGAAACTCTCCGATCTTGCAAGAGAGCACCAGGTACTGTGCGTAACGCATCTGCCGCAGATCGCCGCGATGGCAGATATGCATTATGAGATCAGCAAGTCGGTGACAGACGGCAGGACGGTTACAAAAGTAAAGAAACTGACAAAAGAAGAAAGCGCAAGGGAACTTGCACGTATGCTTTCCGGCGCGCAGGTGAGCGAAGCTGTACTGAAGAACGCGGAAGAAATGCTGCAAAGGGCAGCTGAGCATAAAGCGAAACATGCAGAGGGATGACATGTCGAAGAGAAGAGCTGACAGATCGCTGAACAGATCGCACAACAATGCATTATGTAAACCAAAATGGTATTTTGTTGCTTTGAGCGTATTGGCAGTTGTATTTTCCGTATCTTTTTTCTGTCATCAGGCCAATGCCGCATCCGATCCCGAAAAGTCTAAAGAGGTGGATATCCTCTTTACACATGATCTGCATTCCTGCCTTGAGAGTTATGTGACGACACGCGGCATGCAGAACGGAACGGAACCTGTCGAAGCGGGCGGATTTGCAAGGCTGAAAACGGTGATCGATGAAGCAAGAGCGGTGAATCCCGACACCCTTGTCGTGGATGCCGGTGATTTCCCGATGGGAACGCTTTATCAGGTGCTGTTCGACACCGATGCGCCGGAACTCAGGATGATGGGAAGGCTTGGATTTGATGCGACAACCTTCGGAAATCATGATTTTGACTACGGCTCCGAAGCGCTTGCCAAAATGTTCCTTGCCGCAGCAGGATCAGGAGACCCGAAGCCGGCCTTTGTCATCAATAATTTTGATTTTTCCTCCTATAACACAGGTTCCAAGATGATCTACGATGCGCTGAACGAGTACGGATTCAGCGAGTATGTCGTGCTGCAAAAAGGTGATGTAAAGATCGCGGTATTCGGGACGCTCGGCTACGATGCGATCGACTGTGCGCCGCGCTGTGAACTGACATGGCTCGACCCCATCGAATGCAGTAAGAAAACGGTTGAAAAGATCAAGGCCAATGAGGATGTGGACATGATCGTCTGCCTGTCGCATTGCGGGATCAGCTCGAATCCGAAGAAGTCGGAGGATGAGATCCTTGCCAAAAAAGTGCCGGATATCGATGTGATCATCAGCGGACACAGCCACAGTGTGCTTGAAGAGCCGATCATTGTGAAGAATACGATCATCATGTGTTCCGGCTGCTACGGCTATTATACGGGAAGCGCACATCTGAAGCAGAACAAAAAAGGACGTTGGGAAGTTTCTGACTATAAACTGATCGAAATGGATTCATCGATCGAAGAAGACCCGGAGACGCTGAAGGAGATCGCTGTTTTCGCGGCCAAGATCGATGACAGGTACTTAAAGGATTTCGGCTATACGGCGGAGCAGGTTGTCGCAACGAACGCTTATTCCTTTGAGAGCGTTGACGATATGTATTTTGACCATCGGGAGCACCGTCTGGGGAATCTGATCACGGACGCTTACCGGTATGCGGTCAATGCGACGCCTTCGGGAATGGAACATCTGGTGGATGTTGCCGTAACGCCTGCCGGAACGGTCAGAGACACCTATTATCCCGGGGATATCACCATAGCCGATGTATTCGGATCTTTTTCCCTAGGATCCGGGGCCGACGGGACGGTCGGCTATCCGCTGATCAGCTTCTATCTGACCGGACAGGAACTGAAAACGGTAGCAGAGATCGATGCATCCGTATCCGATCTGATGGAATCGGCAAGGCTTTATATGAGCGGGCTCGGATTCTCCTTTAATCCGCACAGGATGATCCTGAACAGGATGAATGACATCTGGCTGAACGAAGCCCTGATGTCCTCTTCGAAGACGAAGATCTCCAATAAAAAGATGTACCGTGTGGTCACGGACATGTATTCGGGAATGATGCTGCAGTCCGTAACGGATGTCAGCAAGGGGCTTCTGCATGTGGAACCGAAATTTGCCGATGGTACGCCGGTCACGGATTTCAATGATGTGATCGTCTATCAGGCGGACGGCAGGGAACTGAAAGCCTGGGATGCCATTGCGCAGTATATGCAGTCCTTTGAAAAGGATGAAAACGGGATCAGCAGGATCCCGGAGTATTACTCGGTCACGCATGAGCGTAAGATCGTTGATGATTCCAGAAATCCCATTTCCCTGTTCAAGCGCCCCAACCGCTTCGGCATGGCAGCGTTCGGGATCGTGGTCCTGCTTCTTTTGATCATCGTGCTCATTGTGAGAGCCCTTATCAGAAGGAGACGCAGGAAGAAGCAGGAACTGGCCGTTCCGGTCGAGAAGTTTATCGATGTCGAGGTGATCGAGTCGGAAAGAAAGGTCGCAAAGACGCCTGAAAAGACGGAAGAAAAGAAAGAAGAGCCTGCAGAAGAGAAGAGGGAAGAGAAACAGGAAGAGTCTGCAGAAGAGAAGAAAGAGGAGAAAGAAGACAAACAGGAAGAGTCTGCAGAAGAAGAGAAAGAGGAAAAGCAGGAAGAAACGGAAAAAGAGAAGATAGAAGAAAAACAGGAACAGAAAAAAGAGGAAACACCAGAAACAAAAGAAGAAAGCGAGGACAAAGATGTATGATCTTGTGATCCATAACGCAAAGGTCGTTACGGAAAAAGGAATCGTGGAAGCCAATCTGGCAATTCTTGACGGAAAGATCGCGAATATCCTTCCGGTCATGGCAGAGTGCGAAGAACCGTCACAGCTTCCGGAGAGCAAAGAAGTGATCGATGCAAAAGGCTGCTATCTTCTGCCGGGCGGCGTGGATGCGCATACGCACCTGGATATGCCGCTTTCAAACGGGTTAAAGAGCGCGGATGATTTTGTGAGCGGGACCATCGCGGCAGCAGTCGGCGGAACGACAACGGTGATCGATTACGCCTGCCAGGATGCAAACGGAACGCTCATGGAGGCGCTTACGGAGTGGAAGAAGAAAGCGAAGGGCGCCTGCGTGGATTACGGCATGCACATGAGCATCGTACGCGCGGACGATCAGACGCTTTCGGAAATGGCCGACATGGTTTCCCAGGGTGTGACGAGTTTTAAGACCTATCTGGTTTATGACATGCGTCTGTCGGATGAGGAACTCTACCGGGTTCTTGAAAGGTCCGCAAATCTTGGGACCATCGTGACGGTTCACTGCGAGAATTATGGTGTTTTGCAGTACAGGACGAAAAAACTGCTTGCCGAAGGAAAATGCGAACCGAAATACCATGCGGTCTCCCGCCCCGACAGATGCGAAGGAGAGGCCGTCAACCGTGTGCTGCAGATCTCTGCCATGGCGGATATGGCGCCGGTCTACATCGTTCACAATACCTGCAGGGAAAGCATCAAATGCATTGAAGAATCCAGATCCATGGGGCATCCCGTATTTGCCGAGACCTGTCCGCAGTATCTGCTGCTGGATGATTCCAAATACGAACTGGAGCCGGAAGAATGCGTCAAGTATGTCATGTCCCCGCCGCTGCGTTCGAAGGCTGACCAGCATTATCTCTGGGAAGCATTAAAGAACGGAACCGTCAAAGTCGTGGCAACGGACCACTGTCCATTCTCTTTGGCGGAAAAGAAGAGAGGTTTACATAATTTTACAGAGATCCCGAATGGCGGAACCGGGGTTGAAGAACGCATTCCGCTGATGTATTCTGAAGGAAGGAAACACGGCTTAAGCTACGTGGAGATCGCGAAGCTGACGGCCACGAATCCTGCTAAGCTCTTTGGAATGTATCCGAGAAAGGGAACGATCCGGATCGGTTCCGATGCGGACCTGGTACTTTATGATCCGGATAAAACAGTTACAATAACGCACGATATTTTACATGAGAATGTAGATTACACCTGTTATGAAGGAATGACGGTCGAAGGGTATCCCGTCATGACGCTTCTGAGGGGACAGATTCTTGCCAAAGATGGTTCGTTTACCGGCAAGATGGGACAAGGCCAATATGTAAGGAGAGATTTACCATGAGAAAAATTCTGTATGCCGCATCCGAATGTGTACCGTTCATCAAAACAGGCGGACTTGCCGATGTTGTGGGGTCCCTGCCCAAGAACTTTGACAAACGCTATTTTGATGTGCGCGTGATCCTGCCAAAGTATATGTGCATCCCCTGGGAATACCGGGAGAAGATGAACTATCTGACGCACTTTTATATGGATATCGGATCAAGAAAGCAGTATGTCGGTCTGTTTGAGATGGAATATGACGGGGTCCAGTTCTATTTCATCGATAACGAGTATTATTTTAACGGATTCACTCCTTACGGCGATGTAAAATGGGACATCGAGAAGTTCTGCTACTTCTGTAAGGCGGTTTTGTCCGCGCTTCCGATCTTAAATTTCAGACCGGACCTGATCCACTGTCATGACTGGCAGACCGGATTGATCCCCGTATTCTTAAAAGACAGTTTTCAGGCGGATCTGTTCTTCCGCGGCATCAAGACGGTCATGACGATCCACAACCTGAAATTCCAGGGGGTATGGGATATGAAAACGATCCAGTCCTTCACGGGACTCCCCGATTATTATTTTGCCCCGGACAAACTGGAAGCTTACAAAGACGCCAACATGCTCAAAGGCGGACTGGTCTATGCCGATGCGATCACAACGGTTTCCAATACTTATGCCGAGGAGATCAAGACACCGTTCTTCGGGGAAGGGCTTGACGGTCTGCTTTCCGCCAGAAGCCATGATCTTCGAGGCATCGTGAACGGGATCGATTATCACGAATATAATCCCGAAACGGATCCTTACATCAAAAAGCAGTACAACGTTGAAAACTTCCGCAGGGAAAAGATCAAGAACAAGCGGGATCTGCAGGAACAGCTCGGACTCGAACAGGATGACAAGAAGTTCATGATCGGGATTGTTTCGAGACTGACCGATCAGAAAGGCTTTGACCTTGTTGCTTACATGATGGATGAGATCTGCCAGCTGGATGTGCAGGTAGTCATTTTAGGGTCCGGCGAATGGCAGTATGAGAACATGTTCCGTCACTATGACTGGAAATATGCGAATAAGGTTTCCTCGAACATTTATTATTCCGAAGACCTGTCCCACAGGATCTACGCCGGATGCGATGCATTCCTGATGCCTTCGCGGTTTGAGCCCTGCGGGCTTTCCCAGCTCATGGCGCTTCGTTACGGCACGGTTCCGATCGTCAGGGAAACCGGCGGCTTAAAGGATACCGTGGAGCCTTACAACGAATATGAAGGAAGGGGAACCGGTTTTTCCTTCCGCAACTACAATGCGCATGAAATGCTGAATACGATCCGCTATGCAGAAGGGATCTACACGCACAAGAAACGCGAATGGAACAAGATCATCGAACGCGGCATGCAGGCTGATTTCTCCTGGGAACAGAGTGCGCATAAGTATTCCGACATGTACGACTGGTTGATAGGATAGGCTCCAGGGTGCATAAACACTGGGCGCAAAGGTACTGAAAAATCGGTTTGACCACAATTTGACCACAGAAAACAACAAAAATTGGTCTAGTCAACGGACAATCTAATATATAAGAGATTCAAGACACTTTCTTAGGAAACAAAATCCGGAGAGAGTGTCTTTTTTTCGTCTGAAAAACATGAAAGGAGCAAAAAACAATGAGTGAAGCATCTAAGAGGACGTTGGCACAGTTTGATAGGCTGGTCAGTAACGAGCGCAGGAATCCCAGAAAGGTATTTATGAAGATTTTTTTTGCGGGAGAGTTTTACAAAATGGATAGAAACAGACTTATATCAGAGGCAAAAAAAGCAGGAGCGTTCTACATAATCGGGAATGTAAGCCTTACTACAAAAAATCGACCATTCACTACATAAGTGAAGATTGTCGAATAAAAACTGATATAATTCAAGTATATTGGAGGGACTATATGCTTATAGCCACATATGTGATGATGATAAAAGAATATGTTCGATCCGTAACTTGTTTGGTGTAATAGCATTCTTTGCCGTTATGACTGTCATACATTCATATCAGCAAGTTAAAAAAGCCAGGGAGGAGTCACTTCAGAATGCACTTGTATCCAAGCAGGTTGAGGAACTGTCAGGACATATTCATACCATGGAAAAGCTGTATTCCGATATCCGGGGGATCCGATATACATTAAGGTACGGCTTTGAACCGTCAAGGACTGCGGCTTATGCATTAAGAGCGTATCCGGAACTGACCTTGGAAGAGGTACGGGAGGCGGCTGGGAAGTTCTTTAAACGCTTCTTCTCCCAGCAATTTAAGAGGAGCTGCCTGCCCGACGGCCCTAAAGTGGGTTCGGTCTCCCTGTCGCCGAGAGGAGACTGGCGTATGCCGAGTGATGCTTCGGTTAAGCTGTGGCTTAAGGATTTGTAAATCGCAAATATTGACATTTCTATCATGAGAACATATAATTGTGGCAAGCAACGGGGCTGTAAGTGATTACAGCTCCGTTTTTTTATTAACATCAAGTGAACAAAGGCGTTCTGCGTTACGGATTCGTATGCAGGCCGCCTTTTTTATATCATGAGCGAGGAGGGATGCGCATGGTAAAAGAAGAATTATATTCATATTCCGATACGGTAAATGAATTACTGGCAAGATACGGCGTGAGGTTTGGTATATATAAAAACGGGACTTTTAAGGAGCAGTTGTTCCCCTTTGATATGATCCCGAGAAAAATAGGCCGGGATGAGTTTGACTATCTTGAACGGGGACTTAAACAACGGGTTATGGCCCTTAATGAATTTATAAAGGATATCTATGGAGACAAGAAAATCATACGTGATAATGTGGTTCCGGAAGAATTTGTTTATATGGGGAGCGGATATCTTGCACAATGCGAGGGTGTAAGACCGCCTCAGGATGTATTTACGCATATTTCCGGAATAGATCTTGTACAGGCCAAAGATGGCGAGTGGTATGTTCTTGAGGATAATCTGAGGATACCGTCCGGCGCATCATATCCCATGATAGCAAGGGAGATCTGCCGGAGAAGTTCACCGGAGACATTTAAAAAGAATGCAATCTCGGATAACAGAAACTATGCGAAGCTGTTAAGAAAAACAATGGATCATGTAAATGTCGGAGGACATACGGTGATCCTGACACCCGGAAGATATAATGCTGCATACTTTGAGCATTCATATCTTGCCGAACAGACGGGAGCCCACCTTGTTACCGGGAATGAGCTTGTTGTAGAGAATGATCACCTTTTCTTTAAGGATTATTCGGGGAGTAAGGAAAGAGTAGGAGCCGTTTACAGACGCATTTCCGACGAATACCTTGATCCGATGAATTTCAATCCGGAATCGGTTATCGGCATACCCCATATATATGACATCTACCGGAAGGGCAATATTGCTCTTATAAATGCTCCGGGCAACGGTGTAGCAGACGATAAGGGAATCTATTATTTCGTTCCCGATATGGTCAGGTATTATCTGGGCGAGGAACCTGTTCTGCATAATGCGCCGACATATCTTCCTTTCTATCCGAAGGATATGGAATATGTGCTTGAGCATTTTGATTCTTTGGTACTTAAGGATGTTGCGGAAGCCGGCGGATATGGAGTCGTTTTCGGAAGCGGGATGACCGGGGAAGAGAAGGGAAAATTTATCGCGATGTTGAAGGCAGAGCCAAGAAGGTTCATTGCCCAGGAGGTTATCGATTTTCTTGATATAGATATATATGAAAACGGAGAAGCTGTCCCGAGGAAAGCAGATTTAAGGGCATTTGTGCTTATGGCTGATGAACCCATGGTGTGGAAGAGCGGTCTTACGAGATTTTCAAGAAATCCGGATTCCTTTATCGTAAATTCATCACAGGGCGGTGGTTTTAAAGATACATGGGTTATGGAGGAATGATTATGGCTATATTATCATTAGAACATAGTGACCAGCTATATTGGCTTGGCAGATACAGCGAGAGGGTATATACGACCATACATGAATATGAAAAACGGTTTGATTCCCTGATAGAACTGAAGGAAGAGGATTATGATGCTTTCTGCAAGGCTCAGGATATTCCGAATATTTATAATTCAAAGGATGACTTTATCCAAAGATATTGTTTCGATGAGAACGATACCAATTCAATATATTCAAACCTTATCAGGGCCTATGACAATGCAGTAGTGCTGAGAGAGGAAATCGGAAGTGAGACCCTTGCCTACATTCAGCTCGCAGTTTATGCCATGAACAAGGCAAAGGCATCACAGGCACCTCTTATCCAGCTTCAGAAGGTTGTAGATAATATTGTGGCATTCTGGGGAATGGTGGATGACGATATTGATAATGAGCATGTCAGAAGCATAATCAAGCTTGGCAAACGGATAGAGCGGATCGATCTGTATGCAAGGATGAAGATGGATCCGGTACGATTAAGGCGGGAGATGAAACGACTGAACACGAGGATAAACCGTACAGGGCTTAAATACAACACAATGAAGCTTGCCCATTTAAACTATCTGGTTGAAATGTCGGAAATCCCTAATGATTTAGTGGTTGAAGAGATAGAGTCGCTGTTTGATGACGAAGAGAGAAAAACAGAAAATGCGTAAACTTGATTTTCAATATCATATGCGGTTGTTGTTTCCGGAACCGGTTAACCGTCACCATTTTACTCTTCGTTGTTTTCCGATAGACAGCGAAAGACAGAAGATCACTAACCTGAATATACAGATCACACCTTTGCATGTTGGAGGAACGGAAATGGATTCTTTTGGCAACAGATGCATATACGGAGTAGTGGAAAAATCACACACGGAATTCTGTGTAAGTGTGGACGGTATGGCTTATGTATATGGTGATGCCTTTCAGTCGGTCGCGAATGCACATAAGATCGGTATGTTCCGATACAACACGGACCTTACGAAAATTGGTCCGACGCTGGACAAATTATGCAAAAAACTGTCAGCAGGGACTCCTGAAAAAGAAGCCATAACAGAAAAAGCATTGCGATGGATGGAAGGTGTTCATTCAAGCATTAAGTATGCTCAGGGAATCACACAGGTAACAACTACAGCAGAGGAAGCAGCCTTATTTGGTATGGGGGTATGTCAGGACTATGCGCATATTTTTCTTGCGCTCCTGAGAAAGGAACATATACCAAGCCGATATGTGGTTGGGATGATGACAGGAGAAGGAGCATCACATGCCTGGGTTGAGGTATGTGACGGGGGAAAATGGGTTGGGTTTGATCCGACCAATAACTGTATGGTTGATGATCAATATATCTGTATTTCTCATGGAAGAGACGCAAGAGACTGTACCATAAATCAGGGGTATTTTTACGGATCTCCCAGGCAGATACAGGAGATCAATGTAGTGGTGGAGGAAAGCAGGGATGATTGATCTTATAGAAACTGTTGTAAGGACCGAGCTTCCGGTAGATGAGGATCTAAAGATATTAAAACACAGACTCATGCCGGATGGGGCACAAACGGCTGAACTTGAAAAGGATAATAAAAGGATAGCAATTGTTACGGGAATCCATGGAGATGAGCTTGAGGGTCAGTATGTTTGCTATGAACTCACAAGACGCATAAGGGAAAAGGCCTGTTTTCTTTCCGGGATTGTTGATATATATCCGGCCATGAACCCTTTTGGTATAGATAATATTACAAGAGGAATCCCGGCCTTTGATCTGGATATGAACAGGCTCTTTCCGGGAAACCATAATGGCGATATGAACGAATACATAGCGGCAGAGATCTTAAATGATATGCAGGGTACCGCTCTTGTTCTTGATATACATGCAAGCAATATCTTTCTAACCGAAATCCCGCAGATCCGGATCAATGAGGAGCATAAACAGACTCTTGTACCGATCGCAAAAAAATCGAATGTAGATTTTATATGGGTACATGGTGCAAGTACGGTACTTGAATCCACCTTTGCATACAGTTTAAACAATTGCGGAATAAATACACTGGTTGTAGAAATGGGTGTGGGAATGCGCATTACAAAAGAGTATGGGGACCAGCTGGTGGACGGGATTTTCTCTCTGATGTCAGAGCTTGGTATTTGGAAGGAAAAAGTAGAACCCACACACATTCCCGTATTAAGCAATGATGAAAAGGGGCAGGATGTTTATTATCTGAATGCTGAGGTTTCGGGTATATTTATGAAACAAAAAACTCACGGTTCCATGGTGGAGCAGGATGAGTGCATCGGGATGATCGTAAATCCCCTGACAGGAGAACTGCTAAGCGAAGTTAAGGCACCGGGCAGTGGCTGGCTTTTTACCATAAGGGAATATCCCATAGTTGATGAGGGCTCGCTTCTTGGCAGGATACTTCGTGCGGAAGCCCTGCCTTAAATATACGGAGGAAGAGAATGAAAAAAGAAATACTATATGAGATAAAGGCCCTTTACCGTGATGACTTCAGGGTGAGCGGATACCGTTTCGGATCGGGTGAACCTTCTGTCTGCATTGTCGGAGGACTGCGCGGAAATGAATTCCAACAGATATATGTGTGTTCTCAGCTGATAAAGAAATTGAGCTTATTGGAGGGTAAGGGCAGGATAAAAGAAGGTAAGGAAATACTTGTTATACCATGCGGCAATCCGTATTCGGTAAACACGAAAAAAAGATTCTGGACTATTGATAATACTGATATAAACAGGATGTTTCCCGGATATGAACTGGGAGAGACAACACAGCGGATCGCGGACGGTATCTTCAGAAAAGTGAAGGATTACAGATACGGGATACAGTTTGCTTCATTTTACATGCCGGGTAACTTTGTACCGCAGGTCAGGATGATGAAAACGGGTGCAGAGAATGTGGAGCTAGCTAAACAGTTTGGACTACCGTATGTAGTGCTTCATAATCCCAGACCATTTGATACGACAACACTTAATTATAACTGGCAGCTATGGGAAACCGATGCTTTCTCCATATATACAACAAGCACCGGTGATATCGACAAGAACAGTGCCAAACAGGCTGTTGATGCGATATTCAATTTCCTGTACAAACAGGGAGTGATCGAATACAGAGCTTATGAAGGCTATATCTCAAGAGTAGTTGAAAGCCAGAATTTTATCGATGTAAGAGCCATGCATGCGGGGTTTTTTGAACAATGTGCCAAAGCAGGAGAAAAGGTTGAGGCAGGTCAGGTGCTTGCAATTATTAGCGATCCCTATACGGCAGATGTACTTCAGGAAGTAAGAGCACCTATTTCCGGGATTGTCGCATTTGCACATAATGAAACTCTGGCATATCAGAACACCGCTGTGTATAAGCTTATCCCTGAAGAGGATGAACTTTAAATATCAGAAAGGATTTGTAAATGATCACACTTAATGATTATCTGTATGATGGAAATACAGTGCTCAAAATTCTAATACAGTATGCATCGGACTTAAAGGCTGAGGCGCTGAAATCGCATAATACCATCGATCTTGCCCACAGCAATTTTCTCATGCAGATAATAGAGCTTCTTGAACACAATGATTTCCTCTCTTCACAGTCACAGAGGATCAAGGGATACTATCTGTATATGACAAAGAAGTATCCTTTTCTTGCCTTTACGTTTAAGGGCAGGATAAAGTCACTTATACGGGCGGAGGAGAAATTTAACGGTTACATTCTGGAATTCATATATAACTATTACAAGGAAAAAGGAAGATATCCGAGTGAAGCTGAAATAAAGAATAATCTTAACTGCTTCAGAGACCTTATCGCATACCGGATAGTGATATCCCTTCCCCTTTGTCATGTTTCCGATAAGGAAAGGATCGAAGCTGAGGAACTGAAATATTTATATGATATAGCAAACACGTTGCCGGGATTTCTTGAAGAACATGGGTTTACGCCTGAAATGTCGGGATATACAGACGGAACGGATATTTATGATCTCAGTGAAAATGTCCGTCCGTATTACAGGGATTATATAAGACAGCCGCGTGTATCGGGATATCAGTCCCTGCATATCACCTTCTATGATAACCTGGCAAGATGTTATACGGAAGTCCAGTTAAGGACAAAAACGATGGATGATTTTGCGGAAATAGGAGAAGCTGACCATTCAGGATATGAAAAAAGACAGGAAGAGAGCAGGAGCAGGCGTGATATCATACCCGCAGGAGAGTGCAAGGCATACGATGAAGCCTATGAAAGACTTAAGAAACTGCAGGAACTGGACTTATCGGCCGTAAAGGTCAACATGTTCAAAGCCCTGAATAACCAGCTTATAAATGATGGCTGCGGCCTCTTTCGCGGCCGGCAGATCCTGCCGTATGAACACCTGTCGAGATTTCAGAATGATCTGATAGATTAAATATCACAAAAGGATAAACAGTATATGAGAACACTTGAAACAAATGACTGGATATTATTGAACAACATAATTTACAAGATATACACGGTGAGCGACATTACTGAAATGCGAGAACAGTTCCTCGACCAGATGAAGATGCTGATCGATTATGACAGTGCGGATTTTCACCTTGCTTCCCCCGATGGCGAGAACAGACTTGTTTCTCCTGTTCTGTATAACTGTGAGGAAGACCTGTCCATGGTATATGAAGAGATTGACTACAGCAGGGGGATCCTCTATGGCGGGAGAACTCTTATATATCGTGAGACGGACATAATATCCGATTCAAAAAGAGTGGAAGAGGATTATTACAAAAAGGTCTATAAAGCAAATCAATGGCACTATTCCCTGCAGATGGTACTGGCCAGAAAAAAGGAGTTTGTAGGGGTTGTGACTTTTTACAGGACCATAGGAAAAGACGATTTTGTATATGATGATATTTTTATCCTGGATCTTTTGAAGGATCATCTGGTTTACCGCTTATATCAGCAAAAGAAAAGTAATGATCACACGGGTGAAAAGCTTTCGGTGAAAGCAGCTGCCGAGAAGTATGATCTGACAAGACGTGAAGAGGCTGTCCTTAAGCTTCTTATGGAAGGACGCAGCAATGCGCAGATCTGTGAAACGATGATCATTGCGGAAAACACCCTTAAGAAGCATATACTTAATGTTTACCGCAAGTTGGGGATCAATAATAGGACGGGTTTGTTTAAGATGATACTTGAAAAGGAGTAGAACTACTTAAAAAGTGCTACAAAAACGGTCATTTTGATTAGTTGAAATACCTGTACGAAAGGTCTATATTGCTCATAAAAGAATGACGAAGCTTTTTTGGAGCAAGGGCGCTGTATTAACACAGCGCCCTTGCTTGTTTATTAAGAGTAACAGGAAGAGGAGGGATAGAAAATGAAGGAATTAAATATCTTTATAAGACCCGAAAAACTGGAGGATGTTAAGGAAGTGCTGGACAGGGTTCACTGCGGAGGCATGACTTTGTCAACGGCAATGGGATGCGGTACCCAGAAGGGCGGGACTGAAGAAACGGTAAATGAGATCAAGGGATACAAGACGACGATCAATCTTCTTCCCAAGGTTAAGGTGGAAGTGGTCGTTAATGATAAAGATGTAGAGACCGTGATAGCAAATATCTGTGAAGTGTGCGCTACGGATCACGTAGGAGACGGAAAGATCTTCATCAAAAATGTGGAAGATGCGGTAAGGATCCGTACAGGAGAAAGAGGAGTAAAGGCATTGTAGCCGGAGGTGTTCGTATGGGAACAATAGTAGAAATGATCGGCGTGAATAAGAGATACGGTTCAAACCATGTAGTAAAGGATCTGAACCTTATTGTGAATGAAGGAGAATTCCTGACACTGCTCGGATCATCGGGATGCGGAAAAACAACAACCTTAAGGATGATCGCCGGATTTGAAGAACCGACTACCGGATCCATAAAAGTTGAAGGTGTACCTGTCGAGGAAAAGGAACCTTACGAACGAAACGTAAATACCGTTTTTCAGACTTATGCTTTATTCCCGCATAAAACGATCTTCGATAATATCGCATATGGATTGAAGATGAAGAAGGTTCCTAAGGAAGAGATAAGGGAACGTGTTTTGGAAATGATGGATATGGTTCAGCTTACCGGTTTTGAAAAAAGATATCCGTCACAGCTCTCGGGTGGACAGAAGCAGAGGGTAGCCATAGCAAGAGCTCTTATTAACCGGCCCCGGGTACTTCTTCTGGATGAGCCGCTGGGGGCGCTGGATCTTAAACTTCGTAAGCAGATGCAGCTTGAGCTTAAGAGGCTGCAGAAGAAACTGAACATAACATTTATCTATGTTACGCATGATCAGGAAGAAGCCCTGACAATGAGCGACAGAATAGCGATCATGCATGACGGTATCGTTGACCAGCTGGATACTCCCACAGAGATTTATGAGCATCCCGCAACAAGGTTTGTAGCGACCTTTATCGGTGAAACAAACACATATGACGGCTGCGTAACAAGTATTACGGACGGTATCGCAACGATAACTCTTGAGAACGGTGCTGTAAAGGTTAAGTGTGATGAGAGCTTTTCGATACTGGAATACGCTACCGTTTCCGTAAGACCAGAAAAAATGAGATTCGCTAAGGAACCTCATGAAGGCTTTGAACTTGTAGCTGTTGTAAAGGATTATATATATGTCGGCTCGGTCTTAAAATGCATAGTTTCACTTCCCAACGGGAATGGGTTAAAGATCGAGAGGCTTGCGGGCCAGGAACTTCCGGAAATAGGAAGCAGGATATATCCCTACTGGGAACCCGCAGATGCGGTCCTTATGCACAACGACAGTTATAAGATCTTTAAGATATTAGATGAGATAAAGCTTGCCTGACAAGCATGGAGGAGGAATAGATATGGACGGAAAAAGATCAAAGCATGAATTCAGGTCGAACACACTTCCTGCTGTTGTTACGGTCGGACCGGTATCGTTGCTTCTTTTGTTTCTGGTTGTTGCTCCGCTTGTATTTGTGGCAGTGATGAGTTTTTGCGGGACAGATGAATACTATAACGTGGTTTACAGCTTTACCGCCGAAAATTACGGCAAGCTCCTTTCGGTAGACTACTTAAAGATTTATGCAAGATCCCTGCTGATCTCCTTTATTACCACGGTCTTATGTGTTCTTATCGGATATCCATTTGCATATATCATTGCCAGGACCAAGAGCAAGAAGAGGCAATTACTGTATATGCTGGTGATCATCCCGTTTTGGACCAATTCACTGATAAGGATCTACGGATGGAGATCTTTTTTGGGAAACAGCGGATGGCTTGTGAAAGCGTTGCAGTTTCTGCATATCATACAGGAGCCGGTTGATTTTCTGTATAAGACGGGAACAACGGTACTGGGTATGGTTTACTGTTTTGTTCCCTTTATGGTCCTTCCGTTATATACGGCAATAGAAAAGCTCGACGGAAGCCTTTTAGAGGCATCGAGCGATCTTGGAGCCAAACCGGTCCGGACATTGTTTGAAGTTATCCTTCCGCTGACATCGGGAGGGATATTCTCGGGTTGCATAATGGTATTCATACCTTGCCTCGGTTACTTCTTTGTTTCGAATATCCTGGGCGGAGGTAATACAGATATGATCGGTAACCTGATCGAAAGACAGTTTAAAAGTGCAAACAACTGGCCGCTTGGAGCAGCGCTGTCAATAATCCTGATCCTGCTTACATTGCTTTTAGTAAAGCTGTATCAGAGACTGGGCGGCGATATGGAAAGCCTGGGAGTATAAGGTGAGCCTATGAAAAAGATAAGAAAAGAAAAAAGAAAAAAAGGTATCAGCATAGCATTCTGCATGGCAGTATACCTGTTTTTATTCCTTCCGATCTTTGTTGTCGTGGCCAATTCATTTAACGCCACAACATCAAAGCCGTACCTCAGTTGGAAGGGTTTTACCTTCGACTGGTATGTAAAACTGTGGAGCAACTCATCGCTCCTTGAATCCTTTGCCAACACCATGATAATAGCCCTTACCAGCACCCTGCTGTCGACGATCATCGGAACGCTTGGTGCGGTCGGGATCTACAGGTATAAATTCAAAGGAAAAGGAGTGATCAACGGATTGTTATATATCCCGGTAGTAATTCCGGAGATCGTTATCGGCATTGCTCTTCTGACGATATTTTCAAACACGGGAGTTCCCAGAGGAATGCTGACCCTGATCCTTTCACACGTAAGCTTCTGCGTTCCTTATGTGATCTTCAATGTAAGGGCCAGACTGTCGGGATATGATTCTTCCATTGAGGAGGCGAGCATGGATCTCGGTGCGAACAGGGTTGTGACATTTTTTGAGATCACCCTTCCGGTCCTGGCACCGGGAATTGCAGGAGGAGCCCTGCTGGCGTTTACGCTTTCGATAGATGATGTTATCATCAGCTACTTTGTTAACGGACAGACAAAGACTTATCCATTGAAGGTAATGGAAAGCATCAAAAGCGGTGTTTCTCCGGATGTAAATGCACTCTCAACGCTCATATTGCTGGGTACGATCGGCCTGGTGATCCTGACGCAGAGCGGTATTTTATCCGGTAAGCATAATAAAGTCTGATATCAGACGGGATAGGAGGAGAGATATTATGAAGAAAAGAATGATAACGGCATTATTGGTTTTAGCTTTAACGGCAATGAACATATCAGGGTGCGGTGGGAGCGCAAAGTCAGATGCACCCGCAGGAAAGGGAGAACTTAACCTCTTTGTATGGACAGAGTATCTTCCCGATTCCGTAGTAAGCAAGTTCCAGGAAGAAACAGGTATAAAGGTAAATGTTTCTACATACTCTTCCAATGAGGACATGCTTGCAAAGGTTAAATCGGAAGCCGCTGGTGCATATGATGTCCTGCAGCCCAGTGACTATATGGTAGCACAGCTTATCGCGCAGGGTATGCTTGCCGAGCTTGATTTTGACAAGCTTCCCAACTTCTCACATATAGGAGACTCTTACAAGGATCCAAGCTACGATCCGGGAAACAAGTTCTCGGTACCCTATATGGGAGGTGCGGGAGCTATAGCTGTCAACACCGATAAAGTTGATATCGATATCACTTCTTATGCCGACCTGTTTGATCCTGCACTTGAGGGTGATGTGGTGATCCTGGATGATTTCCGTGCTGTTATCGGAATGACATCCAAGTCGCTTGGATATGATCTTTCAGAAACTGATCCCGCTAAGCTGGAAGAAGTTGCCGGCAAGCTGATGGAGCTTAAGAAGAATGTTGCCCTTTATGATTCCGATTCGCCGAAGAGTGCGCTTATTTCGGGTGACTGCTCTGCAGGAATGATATGGAGTGCCGAGATAGCCATGGCTATGGAAGAGGTACCGTCCATAAAGGTTGTATATCCTGATGAAGGTGCATACCTCTTCTTTGATAACTGGGTAGTAACAAAGGATGCTCCCAACTATGATAACGCGATCACATGGATCAATTTCATAATGGATCCCGAGAACATGGCAATGGTCCTTGAAGAGTTCCCGTATCTGTGCGCAAATACCGATGCGATCGCGATCATGGGTGATGATTACAGCAATAATCCCGCAAAGAACCCTCCGGCTGATGCCATTGCAAAGGGAAGTTATGTAGAGAACCTTGATAGTGAAACCCTGGATATCTACAACGAAATGTGGACCAAGCTTAAAGAATAAAAGAGTAATGATTGGAGATGATACTATGTCGATCGATTTTCTGTACTTAAGTGAAGAAGATATGATCTGGGCCGGTGTTCTTGATGCAGACAGATGCGTAAAGACCATGGAAGATGTCATGAGCCTGTTCGGAAAGGGCGACTATATCATGGGCGGACCCAAGGGTGATGAACACGGCCTGCAGATCAACTTTCCGAAGGCTAAGGACATAGCGGATTTTCCGCTTGATAACGGTCCGGACAGAAGGTTTAATGCAATGCCTGCCTATCTTGGCGGAAGGTTTCATATCGCAGGTCAGAAGTGGTATGGATCCAATCATGAGAATCTAAAAAAAGGATTACCCAGATCGATACTGATGGCAACACTTAATGATGTTGATACGGGTGCTCCCATAGCATATATGTCGGCCAACCTGTTAAGTGCAATGCGTACAGGTGCTATGCCCGCGATGGCTGCGGGGTATCTGGCAAACAAGGATTCAAAGGTCCTGTCGATACTGGGCCCGGGAGTGATCAATAAGTGTGCGCTCATGTGTTATATGGCAGTCCTTCCCGAAATAAACAAGGTCAAGATCAAAGGATCTTCCCCAACGTCGGCATCAACCCTTTCCTTTAAGAAGTTTGTGGAAGAAAGATACCCGCAGGTTAAAGAGATCGAGATATGTGAGACATTAAAGGAGGCCTGCGCGGATGCGGATGTTATCAGTGAGGCTATGTCGGTCACCCCGGATAAAGCAGAGGAATTTCATCTTGACTGGTTTAAGAAAGGAGCCTCCGTGTTTTCGATGGGAAGCTTTTTATACCGCGATTTTGACGAGCTTACGGGAACGACGATGGTTGTTGATAATTACGGGATGTATGACAAGTACATGAACAATTTCATTGCCAGAGGGCCTGTTGACGAGCTCGGAAGAAAGCGGGAATGGGTGATCATGGGTATACATTTCATCCACCTTGTAAGAGAGGGAAAGATAAAAAGGGAGCAGGTTTTGAACCTGTGCGATATCGTAAACGGGATATCTCCCGGAAGAAAAAGTCCGGATGAGATCGTGATGTGTTCAAGCGGCGGAATGCCTATAGAGGATGTTGCCTGGGGATATGAATGCTACAGGAAAGCGGCAGAGCTTGGTGTCGGAACGAAGCTTAATCTATGGAATGAGCCGTTTATGAAATAGCAGTTTAATAGATGATCTGAGGATAGGGACGGAAGGGAGTCGATAAAATGAGCTATCCGGAAATTGATTTTTTATATCTGAATGAAGAAGACATGATAAAGGCCGGCGTTAAAGATATGACAGCGTGTATTAAGGCCATGGAAGAAGTTGTAACCTGCCTTAATGCCGGTGATTACGTTATGGGAGGGGAAAATCACAATTCACACGGTTCTCAGGTGTCATTCCCCAAAACTTCACCCTTTCCCAACATGCCAAAGGATGAAGGAGAAGACCGCAGGTTTATGGCAATGCCTGCTTATATAGGCGGTTCCTTCGATCTTATGGGAATGAAATGGTATGGATCGAATACAGCCAATCATAAGAAGGGACTGCCCAGATCGATACTTTCGGTCATGTTGAATGATAAGGATACAGGGGCGCCTCTTGCCCTTATGAGTGCAAACCTGTTAAGCGCTTACCGAACCGGGGCGATACCCGGTGTCGGTGCCAAGTATCTGGTAAGAGAGGGAGCCAGAGTGTGCGGTATTTGCGGTCCCGGTGTAATGGGACGGACTTCACTTGCTGCGATAATGGCTGTATGCCCGGCAATAGATACATTAAAGGTTAAGGGCAGGGGAAAAGCATCACTTGATAAGTTTATTGACTATGTCAGAGACGAGTATCCGTCACTTAAACTGGTTGAAGCCGTTGACAGCATAGAGGAGCTTGTAAGAGATGCGGATGTTGTATCCTTTACAAATTCAGGAAACACGGATCCTTCTACATATCCGTATGTTAAAAAGTCATGGATAAAACCCGGTGCTGTGCTTATCGGAGTAAGTGCATTCGATATGGATGCAGGGGAGCTTAGCACATGTTCACTGGTCGTTGACAATATCAAGCTGTATGAGGCCTGGGCCGAAGAATTCCCGTATCCGTCTTTTGGAGCAAATAACATCATCGGTTCAAAGTTCACGGACATGGTTCACGACGGACTTATTTCGATGAATGAGATCATAGATCTGGGTGATATCATTTCAGGGAAACATAAAGGGAGAGTCAGTGATGAAGAGATATTTGTTTATTCGGTTGGTGGTATGCCGGTAGAAGATGTTGCCTGGGGAAAGGTCTGTTATGAAAATGCAAAACGTCTTGGCCTGGGTGTAAGTCTTAAACTTTGGGATCATCCCGATATGCCATGAGAGGAGCGGATCATATGTCAGAGAGAATAGAAGAACATCCTATTCTGGGAGTCCAGAAAAAAGGGAAAACAGTTAAATTCACTATGGATGGGAAAGAGATAGAGGGTTACGAAGGTGAGCCGATCGCAGCAGCCCTTAAAGCCGCGGGTCTGATGGTACACAGATATACACAGAAGGAGCATAAGCCCAGAGGGATTTTTTGTGCTATCGGCCGTTGTACGGATTGTGTCATGATCGTGGACGGCGTACCGAATATCCGGACATGTATCACACCGCTTAAGGATGGAATGAGAGTTCAGACACAGTACGGTGTCAGCGGAATACCCTTTGAAGACCAATAGTTTGGAGGTTGAGTGAGATGAAAAGATATGATCTGATCATTGTGGGTGCCGGACCTTCAGGTCTTTCGGCAGCAATAGAGGCAGCAAAAAAGGGGCTTGACGTTGTTGTATTCGACGAAAATGAAAAGCCCGGCGGACAATTGTTCAAGCAGATACACAAGTTTTTCGGTTCAAAGGAGCATCGTGCCAAGGTCAGGGGCTTTGTCATAGGACAGCAATTGCTGGATGAGGCTGATGAAGTCGGGGTCAAGGTAGTACTTAATGCCACAGTTATAGGCCTGTATCAGGATAAAGAAGTAGTAGTCCGGATAGGGGAAGAGATATGCCATTATAAGGCGGATGCGGTTGTGATCGCTACGGGTGCAGCCGAGAACATGGTAACATTCCCCGGATGGACACTGCCGGGAGTCATAGGTGCGGGTGCGGCACAGACGATGATGAACCTGCATGGTGTTAAGCCCGGGAAAAAGATACTGATGCTGGGATCCGGTAATGTGGGATTGGTCGTTTCTTTCCAGCTGTTACAAAGCGGATGTGAGGTTGTTGCACTGGTAGATGCTGCACCCAGAGTCGGTGGATACGGTGTACATGCAGCCAAGGTCGCAAGGACCGGTGTACCCTTTTATCTTTCCCATACCATTGTCCGTGCGGAAGGTGATGAATACGTTACAGGTGTGACGATCGCCGAGATAGACGATAAATTCAACTTTATTCCCGGTACGGAAAAGCATTTTGATGTGGATACCATATGTCTTGCGGTAGGTTTATCACCCATGTCACAGCTTTTGAAAATGGCAGGTGCCAGGATGGAAGATAATCCGAAACGGGGAGGTCAGGTGCCTATCTGTGATGAGTACGGTCGTACTTCAATACCCGGCGTATTTGTTGCCGGTGATGTTTCCGGGATCGAGGAAGCGTCTTCTGCGATGATAGAAGGAAGAATGGCAGGTATTGTTGCCGCCGAATATCTCGGATATATAGATGACAAAGTCATGGAAAGGGAGCTTGCCGGTCTGGATAAGGCTCTTGACGGACTGCGTCAGGGAATGTTTGCACCAAAGAACCGCGGTAAGAACATTGAAAAAACCGAAGAAGGAATAGATATTTCGCAAAATCTCTTAAAGAAGGGCTTTGTCGGTGACGACGAGATCGAAAGGTTTCCGGGTGTCACACACAGGAAGGGTATTCATCCTGTAATAGAATGCACGCAGAATATTCCGTGTAACCCATGCCAGGATGCATGCGGTAAGAAATGTATCTCAATAGGGGATAATATCACATCACTTCCTATTGCCGTAGCCGACGGTGAATGCGTAAATTGCGGCATGTGCGTGGCAAGCTGTTCGGGTCAGGCGATCTTTCTGGTTGATGAAGACTGCGGAGACGGAAGCGCGACAGTCACACTTCCTTATGAATTTCTGCCTTTACCTTCGGAAGGGACCAGGGGGATCGCTCTTGGCAGGAACGGGCAGGAAGTCTGTGAGGCTACCGTTGTTTCGGTTAAAAGTTTAAAGGCATTTGATAAGACAAATCTGCTTACAATCAGGGTGCCTAAGGAATATGCGATGAAAGCCAGATTCTTCAAGGCGAAAACAGAGGAGGCGGCAGTATGAACAGTGTAAATGACAGATCAAGAGATATAGGTCCCTTTGTCCCGGGAGCGGATGATGATATGCTTATCTGCCGCTGTGAAGAGATAACAAAAGGTGAGATCAGGCAGGCGGTGCATGACGGGATGTGGACTATCACGGAGATCAGAAGATATTTAAGGGCCGGTATGGGACTTTGCCAGGGACAGACCTGTTCAAGACTTGTAAAGGGAATCGTGGCAAGGGAACTGGGAGTCTCTCCGGCAGAACTTGAACCTGCCACAAGCAGGGTTCCCATGCGTCCTATTGAGATGAATGTATTCGCAAACGAAGCAAGGGAGGTCGATCATCATGAAGGCTAATGCGGAAGCGATCGTAATCGGCGGAGGTATAATAGGCAATTCGGCTGCGTATTACCTTGCGAAGAGAGGACTGAGCGTGATCGTGCTTGAAGGGAGCGATCATATCGGAAACGGAGGATCCAGCAGGAACGGAGGCGGTGTAAGGCAGTCGGGCCGGGATGTGAGAGAACTTCCTTTGGTCATGTACGGCATAAAGAATATCTGGCCCGGTCTTTCCGAAGAACTGGAAACAGATTGTGAATACCATCAGGACGGGAATCTTCGTCTGGGTAAAAATGAAAAGCATAAAGAGATACTGACAAGGCTTGCAGACAATTCAAGAAAATGCGGTCTGGATGTAAGGATGATAGACGGGGAAGAGGTAAGGAGCATAAATCCTTTTCTTTCGGATGAAGTTACCTGTGCAAGCTGGTGCCCAACGGACGGACATGCCAATCCCCTTACCACAACCCTTGGCTACTATAAGATGGCAAGACGAAGGGGTGTCAGGTTCATATCAGGGGAGAAGGTAACGGAGCTCAGATGTGTCAAGGGCAGGGTAAGAAAAGTCATCTGTGAATCCGGTGATGTATTTGAAGGTGAAAATATTCTTGTTGCCGCCGGCTACGACAGCAGAGCGATACTGGGAACCGTAGGGGTTGATATCCCGATGACGAGATCATTGCTCGAGTGTCTTGTGACCGAGGCCGAGCCGCATATGTTCGATCAGATGCTGGGAACAGCCGAGGCTGATTTTTACGGTCATCAGACTAAGCACGGTTCGTTTGTTTTTGGCGGCTCATCGGGTTATGAAGGATGCAATAAAGATAACGGAACCCCGGTGTCAAATGCTAAGACGGCGCCCTGTATATGCAGGGGGATCATGAAGTATTTTCCGGTCCTTTCCAACGCCAAGATTGTAAGAACATGGGCAGGATGGAGCGATAAATGCGCCGATGGTGTAGCGGTGATCGGAGCTATCGATGAAGTTCCCGGATTGTATACATCATGCGCCATGTCCGGACACGGATTCGGTATAGGACCGGCAGCGGGGGATCAACTGGCCCAGCTTATCGCAACGGGAAGCACGGATGTTGATCTTAGTCCGCTTCGATATGACAGATTTAATGCAAAGATATAGATTGCACCGGAAAGGGGACAGATGTTATGAACAATTATGAGTATCATGTTCCGACGGATATCAGATTCGGCCGGGATCAGATATCATGTCTGGATAAGGAGATCGGAAAATTCGGAAATAAGGTACTTATGGTCTATGGCGGAGGAAGTATAAAACTTAGCGGTCTCTATGATAAGGTTTATAAGATTCTTAATGATTTTGAGATCTATGAGCTTCCCGGTATCGAACCCAATCCGAAACTATCATCAGTTAAAATGGGGGCTGCCATATGCAAACAATATGGAATAGAAGCAGTCCTTGCAGTAGGCGGAGGAAGCTCTATTGATGCCGCAAAACACATTGCATGTGCAGCCTTTTATGACGGAGATCCATGGGATCTTGTATTAGACAGGTCGCTTGTTACAAGGGCTCTTCCGATTTTCACGGTACTTACTATTTCTGCAACGGGTTCCGAAATGAATCCCGGAGCTGTGATAAGCAATGAAAAAACAAAAGAAAAGCTGGAGATAAATCATCCTCTTTTGTATCCGACATTATCGGTATGCGATCCGAGTTATCAGTTTACGTTACCCGCAAGACAAACCGCAGCCGGAACCGTGGATATTTTATCTCATATCATGGAGCAGTACTTTCAGCCTAACGATCATGCATATATTACAGACCGATTGAGCGAAGTAGCCATGAAAACCTGTATAAAGTACGGGCCGATCGCTATAGCTGAACCGGACAATTATGAGGCAAGATCCAATCTGATGTGGACAGGTTCTCTGGCACTTAACCATCTGTTTACCTTCGGTAAAGGCGGAGCATGGAGCGTTCATCCCATCGAGCATGAACTGTCGGCTTTTTATGATATTACACATGGCGTAGGCCTTGCGATCCTCACTCCTGCCTGGATGAAGCATGTTCTGTCGGATGAGACTGCAGGGAGGTTTGCCATGTATGCAAGAAACGTATGGGATGTATCGCAGGAAGACGATATGACAGCGGCTAAAGCAGGGATACTTCGTACACAGAGATTCTTCAGAGAATTGGGAATGCCGGATAAGCTTTCAGAGGTTGGGATCGATGATTCAAGGCTGTCGGAAATGGCTGCCGAAGCAATAAGGACCAGCGGCTTGTCTACAAGGGCATATGTAAAACTGAACGCTTCGGATGTGGAGAACATATATAGAGAATGCCTATAAGGATTTCGTCACGGGAAGATTTTAATGCGTTCTGATACAGTGTATGGTAGAATTAACGTTAGAATTGCTTTGATTTTAACAAGAATTTGGTTCCAGTGAATGAATTGTGGAGTAGCAGCATAATACTTGAAAATGAGAATATATAAAGGATATAAATTTGTATAGTGAAGATTTTAGAAACGCAGTATTTGCGGTTTCGAAAGAAAATGGATTTAATAAGAGGATAACAAAGATAGACTTCACAAGCTCTTCAAGCTGTAAGATTACGGTTGTTTCAAATCAATGTTGTTCAGCCCGGAAAGAATAATGCAATAAAGGGTGGAGTGTTATTGCAGGAATTGTCTATGGGTCCACAGATAATAAGCGGCGTTTTCTCGGCAATGGCAATGATTACAGGTCAGTATTATATGACCCAAATCAATAATAAACTCGAGAAGATTGAGAAAAGCGTGGAGGAAGTAATAAAATTTCTTGAAAATGATAAAAGAAGTGGGATGGAGAGTAATGAAGCATTCTTGCAACATGTTCAGATTAATTATCAATGTATCATTGATAATGATGATTTGAGAAATGCAACGTTAGGAACTATTCAGAGAATAAAGATAGACTCTCTAGCGAATGTGCTTTTCTACAAGAAGCAGATAGGTAATTTGGGTTACCTAAATACTAAGAAGGATAAAGCAGACGAAATAAACAGGAATATATACAAAACAAAAGTACTTGTTTCTGAATATTGGTATTCTCTGTATTTGTATTGTTATGCATGGCGTAGATTCTATGGAGGAATCTACAGACTGGACAGACAAGAGGTGGATAAGGTGCAATGAGGCTACCAAAAGATATGGAGTTAGCCGCCCTACCGTCATAAAATGGGCGATGAATGCGAACTCATTCCACAAAATTGATGAAACAATCCTTATTGATTACAAGGGCGTAGACAGGTATATCGAGAGCTTCAGAGTTCCCGGGGGAGTGTATTGATCTTAGGCATCGTGGCTCAAAATATACTTGCACTTAAGTCCGACATAAAGTATAATGTAAGAGTCGAAAGTGGAGGTATATTTTATATGGCTAAGATGGGAAGACCACCGGCAGAAAATCCAAAGATGTATAAAGTAACGGTTCGTATGTCGGAGCCTGACTATAACAAGCTTATGAAGTATAACGAGTCTACAGATCAGACGATCACAGAGACAATGCTTGAAGGCTTTACGCTTCTTATGAAGAAAAAGGCAAAGAAGGCATAAGCAACTCTCTCCCGGATTCAGATAATGATGAAAGGAGAAGAGATGGCATCAAGAAAAGACAAAAAAGGCAGAGTACTGCAGAAGGGCGAATCCCAACGCAAGGACGGGAGATACCATTACGCCTACACAAATGTCGCAGGTAAAAGATGCTTTATATATGCGGACAGTCTGGCGGAACTCAGAAAGAAGGAACGTGATCACCAGGTTGCAAGCTGGCAGGGTGCCACACGGTATGGTACACAGGCGTCGTTGAACTATATGTTTGACAGATCATTGGCGTTGAAGGTGGGGATTAAAGAATCCACATATGCCAGCTACAGACAGTCGTATGATAATCATGTTCGCGAAGAGTTCGGGAGACAGGCGGTAAAGAACATCAGTTATTCAGATATCATGGTTTTTTACAGTTATCTGGCGAAGAGCAAAAAACTGGCTTTATCGACTATAGAGCATATACATTTGCAGATTTATTCCGCACTTGATCTGGCTTTGCAGGACGGAATGATACTTAAGAATCCGTCTGATGGAGCATTCGGAGCATTTAGGCGTGCGATGGGAGATGATGCGAGGAAGATTCGCGCTCTCACTTTAGACGAGCAGAAGAGGTTCCTTGAATTCATTGACGGTCACCCTGTTTGGGGCAGATATCATAGTATTTTTCAGGTGATGCTTGGGACAGGGCTTCGTGTTGGCGAATTGTGTGGACTCAGATGGCAGGATGTCGATATTGAGAACAGATTGGTAGATATCAATCACAGTATCGTCCATATCAAGGCCGTTAAAGGCGAGTCAAAAGATCACATGGCAGTATCTTTGCCGAAAACAAAGGCCGGTATAAGGCAGGTTCCGCTTATGAAACCGGTGATCGAAGGCTTTATGGAAGAATACAGATGGGCACAGGCAAAGCATTTTGTCAGTGAGACCATTGATGGCTACACGGATTTTATCTTTACTAAAATGAATGGAACTGTGTATACTTCCAATAGGCTGGACAAGGCTTTAAGTGATATAGTTAAGGCCTACAACAAACAGGAAGAGGCAGTAGCAGAACTTGAAGACAGGGAACCGGAAGTATTGCCTCATATTTCAAATCACATGCTGAGGCATACCTTTTGTACCAGACTGTGCGAGAGAGATGTCAATGTAAAGGTGATACAGACCGTAATGGGCCATGCCAGCGTCAATGTTACCATGGATATATATGCCGAGGTATCAAAGGCAAAGCAGTTTGATGAGATTGACCGATTGGCAGATGAATTGGATGTCTTTTAAGGAGTGAATACTCTTATTTGAAGGCGATTGACATCAAATTGACATCAATTCATTTACAGTAATTGCATCATATACATGATGGCAGAGAAAGGAAACTACCGTAATTGACAGCATTTGCATCATTTGAAATCAATTTCAAAAAAGCGAATGTAATGTACGACTGGTTGATCGGGTAGGCTGGAAGCCGCACAGACACTGCATTTTAGAACGCTGTTTTACCGTTTTGACCACAGTTTGACCACAAAAACACAAAAACTGTGATGTAGTCAGTTGCAAATTCAATATTTCCGGAGAGAGTGTCTTTTTTTCGTCTGCAAACAAAAAGAATGGAGGAAAAAGCTATGAATGAAGCAACTAAGAAAACCCCACAGGATTGCTTTTTATAAAATTCTCAAAACTGATTGAATGTAAATTTTCAGAATAACGTGCTATGACAACGAGCCGGTTTTCTCCCAAATCCGTTGATATTTCTCCCAATATATATTATAATTTGGGAGAAAAGTAGAGGCGCTTGGGAGAAAGGAGATGGTGGATCGGATGAGAGAATTTGATTATTCAAAACTTGCCGATAGGACATTGGATAACGAAATTATATCGTATATCTCAAAGATCCATGAATATAAAGGAAAACAGGAGCTCTTTCTCAGGCAGAAACCTGTAGAATTGGAGCGCCTCATTGAGATAGCAAAGATACAAAGTACGGAAGCTTCCAACCGAATTGAGGGCATCATCACAACAGGATCGCGATTAAAGCAGCTTGTGGCAGATAAAACCACCCCGAAAAACAGAGATGAGGAAGAAATCCTGGGATATAGAAATGTTCTTAATCTTGTCCATGAGAATTATGATATGTTGCCTATCAAGAGCAATTACATTCTGCAGATACACAGGGATCTGCTAAAGTATACGAACTATTCATATGGTGGTCAATTCAAGACAACACCCAATGAAATAGATATGGTTCTTGAAAACGGAGAGAAGGTTGTACTCTTCAAGCCGCTTGAACCATATGAAACACCGGATGCTGTCAATATGATATGTGAAAACTATCAGTCGGCTCTGGGTAAAGAATTAGTAGACGAGCTAATCCTTATTCCGTGTTTTATACTGGATTTTCTGTGTATTCATCCTTTCAACGATGGTAATGGAAGAATGAGCAGACTACTGACACTTCTTTTGTTATATAGAAGCGGTTATCTTGTTGGACAGTATATCAGTATAGAAAAAGCGATTGCCGAAACAAAAGAGTCCTACTATGATGCTTTGCAGAAAGCAGATAAAGGCTGGCACGAAGAAAAGAACGATATGCTTGGAGTGATACTTTCCTGTTATCGCGAGTTTGAATCCAGGATTACTGTTGTAGAAAAAGCCGGAACCAAAAGCACTTCATATGACATAGTGAAGGCGTACACTAGCGAAAGAATTGGGAAGTTTTTCAAACAGGAGGTTTTGGTATCCTGTCCGAGTTTGGGTAGTTCTTCTGTTGAATCCGCATTAAAAAAACTTGTTGACGACGGCACGCTTATTCGTATTGGAGCTGGAAGAAAAACTTTATACGCATTCCTTGCGCTTACCGTTCATAAGTGATACATTAACCATATAAAAATACCTATGAAGAGTGCGCGAGGGACAAGCCCTGTGACCGCACGACAACCTGCCGAATAAAAAGGTAAGGTGCCAAAGCTTGATCGATGGGGATGATATTGATATTGTATTTAAGACCCATCGAGACGATGGGTCTTTTCTATGCGCACTGTTCATGGGAAAGATGTCTTTTGCAGCCTCTTTGTAGATGAAAAAGGAGGCTTATATGCAAAAGAACAATCCCATTCTGATCAATGTACCGCACGCTTCAACGTACATCCCGCAAAAGGAAAAGAAGTTTTATACAACGCCAAACATTGCACGTGAGCTCAATGTCATGACGGATCATTACTGCGACGATCTGTATGATACCGGGGATAAGATGATCCGTTTCCCGGTATCGAGACTGGTCTGCGATCCGGAGCGTTTCAGAGACGATTCGGAAGAGATCATGGCTTCCAAAGGTATGGGAGCGATCTATTTGTCCTGTTCAGACGGCAGCGAACTGAAATCGGTGTCTGTGGAGCATAAAGAGAAACTGCTTACCGAATACTATGACCGGTATCATAAACGTTTTGAAACAGAGGTATCCGGGAAACTGCAAAGATACGGGAAGTGTCTGATCGTTGACGGGCATTCGTTTTATGATGAGCCGCTCCCGTATGAATTTGATCAGGACCAAAACCGCCCGGATATCTGTATCGGAACCGACGAATATCACACGCCGGAGAGCATCGAAGAAACTCTTTACGGTTTCTTCAGGCAGAGAGGATATCGGGTAGAGATCAACAGACCGTTTTCCGGGAGCATCGTTCCGACAAAGTTTTACCAAAAGGATAAAAATGTCATGTCCGTAATGATCGAGCTCAACCGCAGGCTGTATATGGATCATCATCTTCATAAGACAAGCGGATACCGGCGGGTCAAGGAAGATGTGGCAACAGCGATCAGATTGCTGGAAAAATGTATTTAAAAATGAGCCCTTTCATTGAAAATCGTGTCATTTTTGGCTATGATAATCTACAGAGAATGATCACAGGCTTACTGAAAACATACTTCTTTCGGGAGGAATGAATATGAAAATGATGCCGGCGTTACCGGAAAGCATTTTTGATATCGGATATCTCTTATTTGCCATGATCTGCGGGATCAGGATCTTTAGAACGAAGAAAGGCAGGACTTCCCTGCTGATGGGGATCGCCACGCTGGTTTTGGGATGCGGGGATGCGTTTCATCTGGTCCCGCGGGTACTGGATTATTGGATGCCCGGTGATTATACGGTGGCGCTTGGGATCGGCAAATTGGTAACATCGGTGACGATGACGGTGTTTTATGTGCTGCTTGAATTCGTGCGGATCTACAGGTATCACGACGGAAAGAGACAACGGGTCACGGATGTGCTGATGCTGCTTGCCGCCGCAAGGATCGCGCTCTGCCTGTTTGTACAAAACGGCTGGACCTCTCCGGACCCTTCCCTGCTCTGGGGGATATACCGGAACATTCCGTTTGTCGTGATCGGAATCATCACCGTGATCTTATGGTACAGGGATGCAAGGAACGATAAACCTTTCCGGTTCCTGTTCCTTGCGGTTGCTTTATCGTTTGCTTTTTACCTGCCGGTCGTTGTGCTGGCAAAGAGCATTCCGATCATGGGCATGCTGATGCTCCCGAAAACGGTGATGTACATCTGGATCATCTGTATGTTTCTGAAAGCAGAATGAGTCCTTGGAGAGGAAGCCGACATGCGTATACTGATCGTTGAAGATGAACAGTCTCTTGCACAACTGATCTGCGACAGACTGAAGAAGGAAAAATACACGGTGGACGTGTCAAATGACGGGGAAGAGGGCTTGTGCAACGCGCTTTCCGGCATTTATGACCTCATCATTCTGGACATCATGCTTCCGCATGTGGATGGGATCGAGATCTTAAAGGAAGTGCGCAGGGAAGATCATGAGGTCAAGGTCATCATGCTGACAGCAAAAGCGGAGCTTGACGACAGGCTGCTCGGATTTGCAAACGGCGCCAATGATTACGTCCCGAAGCCGTTTCATATCGATGAACTGCTCGCTCGCGTCAATGCGCAGCTGAATATCGGCAGAGCCGTTGACGAGACACTAAAGTATGGAGACCTTACCCTGAATTATAAGACTTCCGAGATCGCTTCGGACATATCCGGGGAAAGCATCAGTGTGAACAACAAGGAGTTTCAGCTTTTGGAATACCTGATGCGTAATCCGGAGAGGATTCTGTCAAGGGAGATGATCTATGACAGGGTATGGGGCATGGAATCGGATGCGCTGTCGAACAATCTGGAAGCCTATATGTCTTTTGTCCGCAAGAAACTGAAACTGATCGATTCGAAAGTGTCGATCAAAACCGTACGGAACATGGGTTACAAACTGGTCCGTGAAGCATAGAACAGTACATTGATCCGAAGGAAGAACCATGAAAGAACTTCGAAAAAAGACGATCCTGACCATATTTACCATTCTGACGGCCATCCTGGTCACGTTTCTGGCTGTATTGAACATTAACAGCTATAGGCGGGAATACTCCAATATCGAACGCGGCCTTAAGGTGTTCGATGACAGAGGCAGATTTCAGAACGCTCCGCCGGCTCCTAATGGCAATGATCCGGGTGGAAAAATGCAGAAGCCGCGCGAACTCGACAACATGATGATCATGGATAACGAGGTCTATACCGTAAGACTGACAGCGGACGGTGAGATCGAAAGCATTGTCAGCCACGGCGCGGAATCCGGTGATTTTGACGTGGAAGGGATCGCAGGAAAGATCAGGGACGCAGTTTCGGGTGCTGCAGGGGAGCGCATTTTTATCGGGAACCTGTATGTGGATGATTTTTCCTACCTCTACAGAAATGGTGACCTGATCGTGATCCTAAACAATGCGGACAAAGCAGACAAACTGAAAACGCTTCTGCTTGAGTCGGTTCTGATCTTTCTTGTCATGGAAGCCGTGCTCTTTCTGGTGTCCAGGCTGATCACGGGCTGGATCGTCAAGCCCGCGGAAGAAGCATTTCGCCGGCAGAAGGAATTCATTGCCGATGCTTCGCACGAACTGAAGACGCCGCTCGCCGTGATCACTGCATCATCGGATGCGCTTTGGGAAGAGGAAAGCGGGGAAGAGAACAACCGGTATCTTGAAAATATCCGCTACGAATCGGACAGGATGAACCGCCTGATCACGGGGCTTTTGGATCTTTCAAAACTGGAAGATGGCGGGAATGCGGCATCTTACCGGGAAGAAAACCTGTCAAAGATCATTGAAAAGACCTGCCTGGTGTTTGACGGTGTTGCTTTTGAACAGGCGGTTACGATCGAAAGCAACATTGAAGAAAACATGACGTTTCGATGCAGCAGGGATGAGATGGAGAAACTGTTTTCAACGATCCTCGACAATGCCGTTAAGCACAGTGACAAAGACACGACGGTCCATGTCAGCGCGCATACGGTAAAGGGCAGTATTGTTGTAAAGATCACGAACACGGGTGATCCCATTCCGCAGGAAGAGTGCGAGAAGATCTTCGAGCGCTTCTATAGGTCCGACAAAGCCAGAAACCGGTCGGATAACCGTTACGGCTTAGGACTTGCCATTGCAAAGCGGATCGCTCAAAATCACAATGGAACTATCCGGGCATCTTCCGAAAACGGAGCCACGACCTTTGAGATCGTCCTGAAGAAGTAAAGCGTGTGTTTTTTAAGACAGGGAAAAAATCCCTGTCTTTTTTTAATGTTCATTTAAGTTTTGGGTCGTATCCTGTTCCTGAAAAGAAAAAGAAAGGACGGATCGATATGGGCGGATACAAAGAGGTATTCAGGCGGATGGAGATCAAATATCTGTTAAGTAAAGAGCAGTATGAAGCGCTGATGCCTTATCTTCAGACGATCGCAAAGGTTGACGCATACGGACTGTCAAAGATCAACAACATCTATTACGACACCCCGGATCACAGGCTGGTAAGAACATCCATGGAAAAGCCTTTATACAAGGAAAAACTGAGACTCAGGACCTATGGAACGACAGAGGATGATACGAATGCCTTTATCGAGATCAAGAAAAAGTATTCCGGCATCGTCTACAAGAGAAGGATATCCGGAAGTTATGCGGATGCATATGATTATCTGATCGGAGGATACCAAAGAGGCACTTTTGAAGATTCCCAGATCGCGCGGGAGATCAGCGCATTCATGATGCAATACGGTGTGCTAAAACCTGCGATGTGCATCACCTATGAGCGGATCGCGATGGCCGGGATCGAAGATGCAGAATTCCGGGTGACTTTTGACAGCAACATTACCTGGAATGACAGGTGCTTAGACTTAAGGGAAGTAAGAGACAGCAGAAAGCTGCTGGCTGACGGTCAGCGCCTGATGGAGATTAAGGTGAGTAATGCCATGCCGATGGCGCTGGCTAAGAAGCTCAGTGAACTGAAGATCTTTCCCGTTTCCTTTTCCAAATACGGATCGGGATATGCGGATCTGATGCGGATGAGAGCGGAACAAAAGACAGCAGGAAGCACCGTGGCAAACCCTGTAAGGGCATACGGTTTGATGAAAGGAGAGGCAGCATATGTTTGACATGATTTTTACATCGATACTGACAAACGGAACTTTTACGGGAAGCGAACTGGCGATCGCAACGGGAACGGCTCTGATATGCGGGCTGATCATCGCGGGCGCGTTCATGGTCAGGAACAGCTCATCGAGAAGTTTTCTGATCACGCTGGTCCTGCTTCCGTCCATCGTGGAACTTGTTATAATACTGGTAAACGGGAACATCGGCGCGGGCGTTGCGGTTGCGGGGGCGTTTTCACTTGTACGGTTCCGTTCGGCGCCCGGAAAAGGCCGGGAGATCACGGGAATCTTTCTTGCGATGGCAGCAGGACTTGCAACCGGAATGGGATATGTCGGCGTGGCGCTGCTCTTTTCCCTGCTGGTTTCGGGGATCCATCTGGTCTTCAATCTGCTGGATCCCGGATCGGATGCAGGCGGCATGAGGACACTGAAGATCACCGTGCCGGAAAATCTGGACTATGAGGGGAAATTTGAGGATATCTTCCGGAAATATTTAAAGAACTACACGTATGAGGAAGTTCGGACGACCAACATGGGAAGCCTGTACCGGATCACGCTGAGTGTGCTTCTTAAGGACCGCATGTCCTCAAAGGCATTTCTTGACGAACTGCGTACAAAAAACGGAAACCTGGATATCAGCCTCGGCAGAAAAGTCGACAGCCCGGAGGCTCTGTAGGCGTTCAGGACGGACAGGGTCTGATCGGAAGGAACGGTTACGAAAATAAAACGGAGGAACGAAAAATGAAGATGAAAATCACTGCGATCATTGCAGTACTTATAACCATGACGGCAGCGCTTACGGCCTGCGATGCGACCGGCACTGTCAGCGAAAAATCAAATAAAGAAGTATTCGCTGAGGAGGCCGATGCAGCGTCAACTCTGCCGGGGGATGCGGCATCTGCGGAAAAGAAGGCGCTAAATGGCGCAAATTCCTTGAACGACACGGAAAAAACAGGTAACGATGCAGATACAGATACGCACACAGGGAATGTGGCAAGCGCGGATGACATCGATCCGGAAAACCTGTTCACGGACAGGGATCTGGAACAGTCGCCGGATCTGTCGGAAGCTCAGAGTCTGACGGTGGAAAGCGGTGAGGATCTTACGATTGATACGGCCGGAACCTATGTGCTTTCCGGGCAGGCCGAGGGCAGCAGTGTGATCATAGAAGCTTCGGAAGAAGACAAGGTGCAGCTGGTGCTTGACGGACTTAGCATCACCAACAAGGATACGCCCTGTATCTATGTAAAAAGCGCTGACAAGGTCTTCGTTACGCTTCAGGGCAGCGCAAACAGCCTGTCGGTAACGGGTGAGTTTACAGCCGACGGTGATACCAAAACGGATGCCGTGATCTTCAGTAAGGAGGATCTTGTGATCAACGGGACCGGCTCTCTTACGATCGCATCTTCCGACAACGGCATCGCCTGTAAGGATGACCTGAAAGTCACGGGCGGGAGTCTGAAGATCAGCTGCAAGGGAAGCGCGCTGGAATCCAAAGATGATATCCTGATCGCGGATGGCAGCATAGAGATCGCGGAATGCAACGACGGTCTGCATGCCGAAGACGACGATGATGACTCGAAAGGATATATCTATATCGGAGGAGGGTCTCTTAACATCAACGCGGCAGATGATGCGATCCATGCGACAACCGTAGTAAGGATCGACGGCGGTGAAATGAGCATCACAGCGGCCGAAGGGATCGAAGGCACAGTTCTTAGCATCAACGGCGGGGATATCAGTATCGACGCATCGGATGACGGGATCAACGCGGCACATAAATCAAGCGTCTTATCCCCGATATTTACGATGAATGACGGAAAAGTCACGATCCGGATGGCACAGGGCGATACGGACGGCATCGACAGCAACGGGGATATCATCATCAACGGCGGTACCATTGATATCACCGGACAGTCCACCTTTGACTGTGACGGCAAAGCGGAGGTAAACGGCGGTACCATCATTGAAAACGGCGTGGAAACGAATACCATCACAAATCAGATGATGGGTGGACGAGGCGGCATGGGCGGTTTCGGAAAACAGGGCGATCCCGGTGCAATGGATATGCCGCAGGAGAACGCTGGTTCCGGAGAGATGGGAGAACCTGCACAGAACGGTGAAACCGGCATGATGGGGCGTCCCGGCGAGATGGGAAATCCAGATGAAACAGGAGAGATGGGGCAGTTCGGGAAGCCCGGTGAGATGAGACCGTTCGGCGGACGCGGAAAAATGAGGCCGCCCATGGAAGGAGAACAGCCGGAGCAGATCACACAATAGATATTGCACTTGACAAGAAATGGTTAGCCGTGTATAACTAATAATGTTAGCAAGGGCTAACCATTTTTTCATCAATAGGTTAGCCAGACCTAACCAAAGTAAGAGAAAGAAGGTGGGTCAATGATGCCACTCGTATATGCGACGCCGGGCGAAGAGAGTGTGATCAAAAAAGTCGGCGGAAATCCGGAGGTGAAACGGCATCTGGAAAATCTCGGGTTTACACCCGGAGGCAGTGTGACTTTGGTCAGTATCCTTGGCGGAAACGTGATCGTCAAAGTCAAGGAATCCAGGATCGCGCTGAATGAAGACATGGCACGTAAGGTGATGATCTGAATGTTGCAGGAACCGAAAGAAAAGAAAATTTCATCAAAAAAGAACCGACAAAGGGAGGAGAACAGATGAACACATTAAGAAACACTGCGATCGGGGACACCGTTTCCGTAGTGAAGATTCACGGTGAGGGAGCCATCAAGAGACGGATCATGGATATGGGGATCACGAAGGGCACGGAAGTTTATGTCCGCAAAGTTGCCCCGCTCGGAGATCCGATCGAGGTCACAGTCAGAGGTTATGAACTTTCCATCAGAAAGGCAGATGCCGAGATGATCGAAGTAGATATGGCGGGAGGAGAAAAAGCATGAGTATCAGAATTGCGCTGGCGGGAAATCCGAACAGCGGTAAAACAACATTGTTCAATGAACTGACCGGTTCGAACCAGTTCGTCGGAAACTGGCCGGGTGTCACGGTCGAGAAAAAGGAAGGAAAACTGAAGAAGCATGATGACGTGCAGATCATCGACCTGCCGGGCATCTATTCCCTTTCTCCTTACACACTGGAGGAAGTGGTAGCAAGAAATTACCTGATCACGGAAAGACCGGATGCGATCTTAAATATCGTGGACGGCACGAACCTTGAGAGAAACCTGTATCTGACCACACAGCTGATCGAACTCGGGATTCCCGTTGTCATTGCGATCAACATGATGGATGTCGTCAGAAAGAACGGCGATTCTCTCGACACAAAAGAACTCGCAAGGCAGCTCGGCTGTCAGATCATCGAGATCTCTGCCTTAAAAGGAGAGAAGACGCTCGATGCCGCCGAACTTGCTATCAAAGCAGCCAAAGCGGAAAAAGAGATCCCGATGCATACTTTTTCCGGACCCGTGGAACATGCGCTCGCGCATATCGAGGAAGTCATCGTTCACGATCTTCCGGAGGAGCAGCAGAGATGGTATGCGATCAAAGTCTTTGAGCGTGATGACAAGGTTCTTAAGCAGCTGAACATCCCGTCCGACAAACTGGCACATATCGAAGGGGATATCAAGGCGGCCGAGAAGGAACTGGATGATGATGCGGAGAGTATCATCACGAACGAGCGTTACGTTTATATCGCTGAGATCCTGAAAGGGATCTATAAGAAAAAAGATGCCAGGGCATTGAGCGTTTCCGATAAGATCGACCGCATTGTCACGAACCGCTGGCTCGGTCTTCCGATCTTTGCGATCGTGATGTATTTGATTTACTGGATTGCCATGGTCGGCGTCGGCGCGCCTGCAACGGACTGGGCAAATGACGGTCTGTTCGGTGACGGTTATCATCTGTTCGGTATCGGCTCTGGGGCAGCGGCAGATGCAGCGGATGAATATACGGCAGCCATGCAGGCGGTGGATGCGTTTGCGGGCTTTGACGAGGAAATGACGGTCGAAGACATGAAGGCTTACACGCCCACCGAAACGGAAGTGTCTTATACCATTGAAGATGAAGAGACACTGGAACAGAGCGAGATCACGGTATATTATGATGCCGTTCCAGAAGATGCCGATGAAGAGGAAGTCAACGGCATGAGTTATTTAGACGGGGTATCCTATTTTGAAGAGCACGGTCTCGAGGAACCGGATCCCGCATCTTACGGCGTCTGGATCCCGGGTATTCCGGCGCTCATCGAGAGCGGTCTGGATGCGATCGGCTGCGCAGAGTGGCTGAAAGGCCTGATCCTTGACGGTATCGTGGCCGGTGTCGGTGCGGTCTTAGGTTTCGTACCGCAGATGCTGGTGCTGTTCTTTATGCTTGCATTTGTGGAAGCCAGCGGCTATATGGCAAGGGTTGCCTTTGTGCTTGACAGAGTGTTCCGCCGTTTCGGACTTTCCGGAAAGAGCTTTATCCCGATCCTGATCGGAACAGGCTGCGGGATCCCGGGTATCATGGCTTCGAGAACGATCGAAAATGAAAGAGACCGTCGTATGACGATCATGACAACAACCTTTATCCCCTGCGGGGCCAAGGTTCCGTTTATCGCGATGATCGCAGGTGCGATCTTCGGCGGAAGTCCCTGGATCTCCACAGGTTCCTACTTTATCGGTATCGCAGCGATCATCACTTCCGGTATCATCCTGAAAAAGACAAAGATGTTTTCGGGAGAACCTGCTCCGTTCGTCATGGAGCTTCCCGCATATCACTGGCCGACACTTACCAATGTGCTCAGAAGCATGTGGGAGAGAGGCTGGAGTTTCATCAAGAAGGCCGGAACGATCATCCTGCTTTCCACAATCGTGATCTGGTTCTTATCCCGCTTCGGCTGGTCTGACGGTGTGTTCGGCATGCTTGAAGAGGAAGAGATCGGAAGCAGTATCTTAGCATCCATCGGAAACGGCATCGCATGGCTGTTCATTCCGCTCGGATGGGGGAACTGGCAGGCGGCTGTCGCATCCGTTACCGGTCTTGTTGCCAAAGAGAATATCGTCGGTACCATGGGTGTTCTGTATGGCGGCGAAGGCAATGCCTGGGCAGCGCTTGCTGCAGCATTTACAACGGCTTCCGGCATGAGCTTTTTGATCTTCAACCTTTTGTGTGCTCCCTGCTTTGCGGCGATCGGCGCGATCAAGAGAGAGATGAACAACGCAAAGTGGACATGGTTTGCGATCGGTTACGAATGCGGTTTTGCCTATGTGATTTCCTTCGTGGTCTACCAGCTTGCAAGCACTTTTGCAGGGGTCGGCAACATCTACGGAAGCATCATCGCAGTCCTTGTGCTCATCGTCTTCCTGTGGCTGTTGTTCAGACCGTATAAGGAAGCAACAACATTGAAGGAAGCGGCTTTAAAATAAGGCCGAAAAATGCACGATACGATCCGAATGAGTGGATATGAAACGAATAAAAGAGTTGCCGGGTATCCGGCAACTCTTTTTGGTCTTCGTGAAAGGCTCCTGTCTAGATCGTCCCGTTTTCGTAACCGAAATAGGTGTTCAGCGCCCCAATATCGGGATTTCCCGGATAGGCTTCGTTCAGATATTGGAACAGGCCGTCCTCCTGCGGACGAGCGTGAAATACCTGCATCAGAGCACCCGTTTTATTTTCGGGCGGGATCAGACCTGCCTTGATATTCGTGAGTAATCCGTGTGCCTTATTGTTATTTTCAACGGTCGGATACCAGACATCGGCGCCGTGCTGGTTCAGCTGATAGGTCAGAGAGTAATGCACGTTCCAGTAATCGTAAAACACATCTTCCATTAACAGATCTGCGTGGATCCGCTGAAACAGTTCCTTTCTCTGCGCGGGGGAAACGTTGGCGTTTCTGATCGAGGATTCCAACATTTTGGTAGTGGCGATATTCACTGCAGTTGCCGCAACGATCCCGCCGATGCCGCTGAAAATAAACCCGGGCATCATGTTGTACCTGCGGATCTTCCGGTTCTGGTTCGCTTCGATCGTTTCGTTGAAGGCATTGATCATGATCTCATACAGCTGGTTGCACCTGTTAAAATCCGCATCATGATTTTTCTCAAAGGTTTCTGCAGAGATGTCATAAATGCCATAGCTGCCGATCAGCAGACGAAACGCTGATTCTAAAAGCGGCTTGCGGTAGTTGGAATACATGATCGGAAAGTCCGTAAAATAGTTGTCCAGACAATTGATCCTGCTGTTGTATTCCTGCTCCAGAGCGCGCTGCATCTGCACGGCATTTTTCCGAAACAGTTTCCTGTATGCAATAAACGCATCCATTCCGGAGGAGATGACCAGCGTATCACCGAGAAAAGGAAAGGACCGTTCCGTTCCCTGCTGCATCGGGATTTCCTGCAGTTGAAACATCCGGTTTAAGTCCTGTAGGGCGGGTGCATTCGCCGCGGGGTTTTCGGCAGGTGCTGTATTTCCTGCCGGTGACGGAAGTTCTGCATCATTGATCTTTGCTCCGCAAAATCCGCAAAATATCGCTCCCGGTTTCAATTCTTTTCCGCACATTGAACAAAACATGACCATTCCTCCCAAATCCGTATTTTGTTTCGATTTTCTGATGTTCCAATCTTTTCTAATCTATCATAATACGGGAAGCCTTTCTGTCGCAATATTAGGGGAAAAGATTTTGTCCGGACAACAGAAAAAACTTGACAGATACTATCGTCAAAACGATACTACGGATGGATTATCTGCTTTCAATTTTTCTGCCGGATTATAAAGGTTTTGATGTGATCATCGGCTACAGGGCGGATGACTCGTATTTTTCATTTGCGAATACTTTTCTGGGAAACGGGTTGTCCTTAGCGCAGCTTGACAGAGCCATGCACCTTGGAAATCTGGGGGAACAGATCGTCATAAAAAGCAGGAAAGCTTTTAACAGACTGACTTTTCTTGGCTATGAAATTGCCGAACAGGAGATCTATTACAAGAAGAGACAGATCAGAGATGATGAGGCAAGAAATGCTTTTCGTAAGGAGAAGGAACAGGTTACGGAAGGCATTTATATGATCGATGTGATCAGACAGGGTTGGAGGAATGAAGATGTACGCTTATAAAGAGACCTACCTTAACGATGCAAGGGAGCAGTTGGGAGAGATGTTTGACTATGCGGTCAATGTCTATGGGATGGAGCCGGATTCTTTTTGGGATCTGTTTGTTCATTCCGCGATCGCGCGCGGACTAAGTGCGGGAGAAGCACGCCTGATCGCAGGCATGTCAGGATATGAACTGTTTGCGGGCCTGCTCTATGAGTGCATGCAAAAACGGATCGAAATCGAAACGGTAAGTGATATAGACAAAAGCGTGGCATATTGGGCCGGATGGGCGCTTGCCTATTATCAATGGAGATCCGGGATGTCCTATAAAGCGATCCGAAATTGCGGGATCAGGCTTACGGAAGTTTTGGATCTGTATATCCTTCATGAGGCACCCGATGAGAAATTCTATGAGGTGATGGCTGAAAAGATGAAAGTAACGCATAAGGGAGAATTCATGAAACGTCTCAGAGCTTATCATCATCTGACACAGAAGGAACTCAGTGATGCTACAGGTGTTTCTCTTCGCATGGTCCAGCTCTATGAGCAGGGACAGAATGATCTGGAAAAAGCACAGGCAGGAGTCGCGTTATCACTCGCGGAAGCGCTTGGGACAGATGTAAAGGAACTGATCAGGTGATGAAACAAATACAAAACGAGTTGCTTTTATTCCAAACAGGATATAGGTAGGAATGCCGGAGATCATCAATATAACCGATGCGGTTCAGAGTATCTTTGATCATATATAGAGACAATGAAATGGATTTATCGTAGAGCACCTGTCTTTTAATTGTGTAAGCGGGTGCTTTTGTTATATAATGGGAAAGTAACATTTGTCCATGGGAGATCATACATGAAACGTTCTACAGTTGCGATCATCGTGACACTGGCATCACTCATCAGTCTGACCGTGATCATTGCGGTTGTCCTGCACGGGATCAGCAGGGGCAGCTTTGCAAATGATACGGTTGCATCGGAGGAGGAGCCGTTTCAGGAGGAAGCATTTGACGGATCAGAAGATGCAGATGCGGAATTTGTGTCTGCTGAGCCTGTTTCCGATATGGCAGAAGAAGTGTCATGGGATGAAACGGAAGCAGAACCTGAATATACCGAATTGGATGCTGAGCCGGAGGATTACCGCGAACCGCTTGAGAAATATAAAGAGCTTTTGCAGGTCAATCCGTATGTCGCAGGCTGGCTTTCCATAGACGGCACGGGCATCAACGACCCTGTGGTCTATACACCGGCCAGTCAGAACTATTTTCTGCACCGTGATCTTGCAGGCAACGATCTCGAACGTGGGACCTTTTTTATCGCGATCGACTGGCAGCCGGAATACAACATGACGCTGATCTACGGTCACAACATGAAGGACGGGAGCGGCTTCGGCTCGCTGTCCAAGTTTGAAGACAGAAGATACGGTATGGAACATTCGAAGATGCACTTCGATACCCTTTATGAAGAAAAGGAATATGAACTCTTAGGTGTGTTCTACTCGCAGATCGAAGAAGAGGAACTTGAGACAGAAGAAGACCGGGAAGCGGCTGACCAGCAGATCGCGGAAGCAAGCATCGCACAGATCGAGGAAGAACAGGGAGAGATCGTAGAGCCCGAGGAACTGACGGTCAATGATCTGGATCTGAACTGGGACTTCATGGGCGAGGATATCTACCGCGTGGAAAAAGACGAGGACAACGGCCGGTTCCGCTATTATTACTACACCAACCTTTCCGATCCGGACGAGTTTGATTATTTTGTCCGGAATGTGAAAGAACGCGAACTTTACGATACCGGGGTGGAAGCATCCTGGGGCGATGAACTGCTGGTGCTGTCCACCTGCAGCTACCAGGTAACAAACGGCAGGTTTGTGGTCGTTGGCGTGCATCATCGCAACTGATAAAAAACAACATATGAAACGGGGAAAAAAGATGAAAAACATGCAGGAAATGAACAAATGCCCGAATTGTGAAGGCAAGATGAAGAAAGTGGCCGGAAACAGGTATACGTGTCCGTTCTGCGGTTCCGAATTCGAATTCGATGACGAACAGAATGATAGCGCGGATGCTCCGGAAAAGAAGAAAGAAAGTTCCGGTGATGAATTCAGTAAAACGGACTGGTTTGATTTTAACGTCACCTATAAGGAACTGCTCAAAGGTCCGGACTCTAAAAAGGTCATGAGTTCTTTCGTGCACTGTTTAAATGAATGCGGTACCGTTGAATCGATCTTAGCCTATATTCAGAAAGTGGGCGTCAAATGCCGCGGTCTCGGGATGCCGGGCTATCATGAAGATATGATGGAAAAGTACGCCAAGCGTGTTAAGAAGCTGCTGGATCCGAATGAGAAACTGCTTCTTTTTATCAATACAGCAGTTTTCTCGGATGGAAAACACGGGATCCTTCTGACGGACAGACAGACCATTATGGACACGAAGAAGCTGAGTCAGATCGCCCATACGGATATCGTATCCCTGCAGTTTGATATGGACGAGGACAGCCCGGACATTTACATCAACAATGAGAGAAGACTGAAACTGATGCGCATTTCCGATACGGAACGTCCGCTCGGCGCGCTGGTGGCGCTGATCTGCGCGTTATCGTTCGAGCAGAAGCCGGGCCGTGACAGGATCGCGGTTTACGGGCCTGAGGATTACGACGACGAAGACTATGACGAGGAAGATCCGGAACTTGAAGAGGAGGATGAAGAAGAGGAAGAATAGGGACTGATGAGAAGCTTAAGATGTGTTGCGAATTCAGTTGACACCTATGATAAAATAATTTTGTAAGCGCCAAGATGCGCTGCTGTTACAACAGATACAGGTGCCTCCGGCGGCTATTGGCCGCTGCAGGAGGGTAAAAGGGAAACAGGTGCAAATCCTGTACGATCCCGTCACTGTAAAAGGGGAATCTGCGGGCTTATCCGTCAATCGGAAGTCACTGGCAAGGCCGGGAAGGCTGCCTTCAGATCTCGATCCTTAAGTCAGGAAACCTGCCTGTATCCGGGTACACATGGTCACGGGTAATTGATCGTACCGCTGAAGGCTTTTGCCTTTCTTTTTGGTACCCATTACCGCGATTTTTACGGTAATGGTTTTTTTATTCGTGGATCCTGAAAATCAATACAAAGGAGACGAATGGATCATGAAACAGAAACTGTTGACAACACTGCTGGCTGTAGCCCTCAGTGCAGGACTCCTCGCAGGATGCGATCTTGCGGAGGCTGAAAAGACGATTGCCGAATTGGCGGAACAGGGCAGGCAGGCACAGACGGAAGAACCTGCGGAAGCAGCGGATGCGGAAGCGGATGATCAGGCTGCAGCCGATGCCGTAGCCGCGCTCATCGACAAGATCTATGTGCAGGAGCGCACAGAGACGACGGACGAAGACTGCAAGGCGGCAAAGGAAGCGTGGGATGCCCTGACGGATGCACAGAAGGAACTGGTGGAAGGCGAGTTCGCCGATCCGGATTACTTCGGCAGGGATACCGGCGATGCATCAAAAGACGATCCGCTGAATCAGGATGAGATCGGAGAAAACGAGATCCTGGTCGTCAGCTTCGGCACTTCCTTTAACGAAAGCCGCGCGGAAGATATCGGCGGGATCGAAAAAGCGATACAGGCTGCTTTTCCGGACTGGTCGGTCCGGAGAGCGTTTACGGCGCAGATCATCATCAATCATGTGCAGGCAAGGGACGAAGAGTTCATCGACAACATGGACCAGGCGCTCGAGCGTGCGGTAAAGAACAATGTAAAGAACCTCGTGGTGCAGCCGACGCATCTGATGCACGGCGCAGAATATGATGAGATGATAGACGCGCTTGAGGAATATGCGGACAAATTTGATTCCGTGATCGTATCGGAACCGCTTCTCGGGGAAGTCGGAAAAGATGCGGAAGAGGTCAATGCGGATAAACAGACCGTTGCAAAAGCGGTTGTGGAGGCAGCGTTTACGGAAGCGGGTTATGATTCCGATGAGGCGGCTGATGAAGACAAGACGGCGTTTGTGCTGATGGGGCACGGTACCAGCCATGCAGCCAAAGTCACCTATCTGCAGATGCAGACACAGATGGACGAACTCGGCTATAAAAATGTAAAGGTCGGAACCGTTGAAGGCGAACCCGAAGAGACCGCATGCGAAAACGTGCTCGATGCGGTAAAGGAGGCCGGCTATGCCAAAGTGATCTTAAGGCCGCTCATGGTCGTTGCGGGAGATCATGCCAATAACGATATGGCCGGAGACGAAGAAGATTCCTGGAAGAGCATGTTTACGGCGTCCGGGGCGTTTGAAACGGTTGATACCCAGATCGAAGGACTCGGAAGGATCGAAGAAGTTCAGCAGATTTATGTAAACCATTTGGAAGAGGCACTGAAATCCGGAAAGACCATCGGAAACGGAAAGGACACAGCGTCAACGGGCGAACTTGCCGACGGCACTTATCTGGCAGAGTTTGAAACGGACAGCACGATGTTCAAGGTCAACGAGACCTGCGACGGAAAAGGCGTCTTGACCGTAAAAGACGGCAAGATGACGATCCATGTGCTGATGCCTTCGAAGAATGTCGTCAATCTGTATCCGGGACTTGCGGAGGATGCCAAAAAAGACGGCGCAGTTCTTTTGGATCCCACCGTGGAAGAAGTGAAATATGAGGACGGCCTTACGGAAGAAGTGAATGCCTTTGATGTACCGGTTCCCGCGCTTGATGAAGAGTTTGACCTGGCGCTGATCGGAACGAAGGAGATCTGGTACGACCATAAGGTCAGCGTAAAAGATCCCGAACCGCTTGACGAAAGCAAAGACGCGCTGCAGGACGGTACCTATCAGGTTGCGGTTTCCTTAGAGGGCGGCAGCGGGAAGGCTACCGTTGATTCTCCGGCAAAACTGACGGTTACAGGCGGCAAAATGATCGCAACACTGACCTGGAGCAGTCCGCATTATGATTACATGATCGTGGACGGAGAAAAATACGAACCGGTGAATACGAGCGGAAATTCGGTTTTTGAGGTCCCCGTGAAGGTACTTGACGAAGAACTTGACATGATCGCGGATACAACGGCCATGAGCAAGCCTCACGAGGTCGAATACAAACTTGTTTTTGATTCAAGATCGATCAAATGACTTTTATCCTGAACAATAAAAAAATAATCGGACGTATTTTCCTGCTCCTCTTTGTTACCTGCTGCATGCTGTTAGCGGGATGTACGGTGAATACCGCAAAAGGGGGCACGGATGCGTCCGGTTCAAGGCAGCTGCCGCTCTCTTTTGCCACGCAGTTTTCTGCGGAGTCTTTGGAAGGCGGGTATTGGCATATCCATGTGGAAGACGGAACGGATTATATCGTGGTTCCAAAAGGCCTTCCCGATCAGACGTTTTCCTATCCGGATGCGGTGATCATCAGGCAGCCCGTTTCATCGATCTATCTTGCCGCATCTTCCGCAATGGATCTTTTCATGCAGTTGGATGCCCTCGATACGATCGCGACCTGCTCCACGAAAGCGGAAGACTATTCGATCGAAGAAGCCGCGGAAAAGATCGGGGACGGCTCGATCAGATATGTCGGCAAATACAGCGCGCCGGATTATGAAGCGATCCTCGCAAGCGGCTGCACACTCGCAGTGGAATCCACGATGATCCTGCATGCGCCATCGATCAAGGAAGAACTGGAGAGACTGTCCATTCCGGTCGTCGTGGAACGTTCCAGCTATGAAACGGATCCGCTCGGACGCCTCGAATGGATCAAGTTCTACGGGATCCTTTTGGGCAAAGAACAGGAAGCCTGTGATTTTTACGAAAGAGAAGCAGAAAAAGTCAGACAGGTCACCGAAACGGCAAAAGGAATGCCGGATAATAATGCGAAACCGGAAGTGGCCTTTTTCTATATCTCTTCAAACGGCTATGTGAATGTCAGAAAGCCCGGGGATTATGTGTCGAAGATGATCGAACTGGCGGGCGGGACATATTGCCCGAATGACCTTGATCTGCCGGAAGAGAACGCACTGTCGACGGTGAACATCAACTGGGAGGATTTTTACCTGAAGGCTCGTGATGCGGATATTCTCATTTACAATGCCACGATCGATGAAGGCATCAACAGCGTGGAGGATCTTCTGGCAAAAAGCGCGCTGTTTGCCGATTTTAAAGCGGTAAAGAATGATGCCGTTTTTTGTACGAAGGCAGACATGTTTCAAAAGAGCAGCGCGGTGGCGGATATCATCACGGACTTAAATCATGTCATCGCCGGCGGGGAGGATGAAGACCTTACCTATCTCTATCATGTGAACGGACAGGGGATGCAATGAGAAAATACAGAACGATCCTAATCTGGCTGATCCTGCTGCTTTTGCCTCTTCTTCTCGGTGTGCTCAGTCTTTACGTGGGAAGCGTAAAGATGACATTTCGGGAAATGCTGGGGCTTTTGTTTTCATGGGATCTTTCGGATACCGCCGGAACGATCCTGTTAAAGATCCGGTTTCCGAGAGTTGTCGCGGCAATGTTTCTTGGCGGCGCGCTGTCGGTGTCAGGGTATCTTCTGCAGACCTTTTTTGCAAATCCCGTGGCAGGTCCGTATATTTTGGGGATCAGTTCGGGAGCCAAATTCGTTGTGGCATCCCTCTTGGTCTTTTCTCTCGGGCATGGCTTTGTTATAAACTCATTCATGATGGTTCTTGCGGCACTGACCGGCGCCCTTCTTGCGACAGCGATCGTGCTGCTGCTTTCTTCACGCGTCAATTCCATGGCGGTGCTCATCGTCTGCGGTGTCATGATCGGCTATATCTGTTCGGCGGCGACGGAACTGATCGTTGCCATGGCGGATGACAATCATATCGTAAATCTTCACAACTGGTCGCTTGGGACCTTTTCCGCATCCTCCTGGGGAGAGAGCCTGTATTATATTCCGATCGTCATCCTCTGTGTGACAGCAGCCTTTCTGCTGTCAAAACCGATGGAAGCTTATTTACTGGGCGAAGAATATGTGAAAACGCTTGGCGTTCCCGTGAAGCTTCTCCGCGTGCTCCTGATCCTGGTCTCGAGTCTGTTATCTGCAACGGTGACGGCCTTTGCGGGTCCGGTTTCCTTTGTCGGGATCGCCATGCCGCATGTGGTCAGAAGCATATTAAGATCAAACGATCCGCGGATCGTGATCCCCGCTTCGTTTCTGACGGGCGCCTCGTTCTGCCTGCTCTGCGACCTGATCGCAAGAACGCTTTTTGCGCCGACGGAACTGAGCATCAGCACGGTGACAGCGGTGTTCGGTGCGCCGATCGTGATCTCTCTGCTCTTAAAAAACAGCAGGAGGAAACGGTCATGAGTGTATTATCGTTTGAAAAAACTGCGGTCGGATACGGACAGGAAGTACTGCTGTCAGACCTTTCCTTTTGTGTCGGAGCCGGCGAGATCGTATCCCTGCTCGGACCAAACGGGACCGGCAAGACCACGATCATCAAAACGGCAGCAGGGCTTTTAAAACCGCTTGCAGGAAACATTTTGATCGATGACAGAAAGTTAGGAGATCTGACCCGGAAGGAACTGGCAAGGCAGATGTCGGTAATGCTTACGGGAAGAGTCAGCACCGATTATTTCACGGTTTATGATATGGTGCGGGTCGGCAGATACCGGTATACCGATCTGCTTGGAACCGTGAAAGCAAAAGATGATGCGATCATCCGGGAAGCGATGCGTTTCGTACAGATCGAGGAGTTAGCGGACCGTGATTTTAACAGGATCAGCGACGGACAGAAGCAGAGAGTGCTGCTTGCAAGGGCGATCGTTTCCGAGCCAAAGATCCTTATTCTGGATGAACCTGCAAGTTTTCTTGACATCGGCTATAAGATCGCGTTCTTTGAAGCGTTAAAGGCACTCGCAAAAGACAGGGGTATCGCCGTTTTACTGTCCATGCATGAGCCGGAACTTGCCAAAAAGACCGCGGACAAAGTGGTCTGCATCGGCACCGGTCACAGGGTGGATGCGATCGGGGATCCGGAAGAGATCCTGACCGGTGCGTATCTTGAAAAGCTGTTTCAGATCCCGTCCGGAAAATACGGAGAATACTATTTAAAATGAGCAAAGAGCAGACGCGTTTTCTGATGGTGCAGGGGACGATGTCCAATGTGGGAAAGAGCCTGATCACGGCAGGGCTGTGCAGGATCTTTTACCGGGACGGATACCGTGTGGCGCCGTTTAAATCACAGAATATGGCACTCAATTCCTATGTTACGAAGGACGGGCTTGAGATGGGACGCGCACAGGTCCTGCAGGCGCAGGCAGCATGCGTGGAACCGGACGTTTCCATGAATCCGATCCTGTTAAAGCCGACAAGCAACATCGGATCGCAGGTGATCGTGAACGGTAAAGTGCTGCAGAACATGGATGCAAGGAGCTATTTTGCCTATAAGAAAAATCTGGTTCCCGTAATTCTTGAGGCCGTTGAAAAACTCAAAGAGCAGAGTGAGATCATCGTGATCGAGGGGGCCGGTTCGCCCGCGGAGATCAATCTGAAAGAAAACGATATCGTGAACATGGGCATGGCCGAGCTGGTCGATGCCCCGGTGCTGCTTGTCGGAGATATCGACAGGGGCGGCGTGTTTGCGCAGCTTTTAGGGACGATCGAACTGCTGACGGAAGCGGAGCGTGCAAGAGTAAAGGGGCTGATCATCAACCGCTTCAGAGGGGATGTGACGCTGCTTGAGGGTGGGATCGTAGAACTTGAAAAGCGCTGCGGTATGCCGGTGCTTGGCGTCCTGCCGTATATGGATCTGTCGCTCGATGATGAAGATTCGTTAGCGGAGCGTTTTAATAAAAAAAGCGAAGGCAAGATCAATGTCTGTATCATCAAATTTCCGCATATTTCCAACTTTACCGACTTTAACGGTCTGGATGAGATGGAAGATGTCGGGATTAGGTGGGTGAAGAAGCCCCCGGAATTGAAGGATGCGGATCTGATCATTCTGCCGGGAAGCAAAAATACGATCGACGACCTTTTGTGGCTGAAAGAAAACGGGCTGGCAGAAGAGATCAGGCGCCTGGCAGGGAACGGCTGTCCCGTGCTCGGGATCTGCGGCGGCTATCAGATGCTTGGCAGAACGGTGGAGGATCCGGAAGGCGTGGAGAGCGGCAGGAACTGCGAAGGACTTAAGCTGCTGAGCGTGACGACCGTTTTGAAAAAGCAGAAGACAAGAAGACAGGTGCGGGACCGTTTTGAAGACGCAACGGGAATCTTTGCAGGGCTTCGGAACACAGTCTACAGCGGCTATGAGATCCATATGGGAGAAACGGTGCCGGATGGAGACGGCGGACTGCACGCATTCAGTGCAAAAGGCAGCGGATACTGTCAGGACAACATCTACGGAACCTATGTGCACGGTCTGCTTGATGAGAGCGGAGTGCTTGGCATGATCCTGCGATCCCTTGCCAGGCGGAAGGGACTTGCTTCAGACATCACGCAGATCAGAGATCATTTTGCCAGGCAGGACGAAGAACTTGACAGGCTGGCAGACATGATGCGGCTTAACCTGAATATGCAAAAGATCTATAAGATACTCGGATGACCGGATGGATCAGAAAGAACTGTTTACATTAAAAATCAAACCATATGACGCTGTTCTTGAAGAAAAGATCGGTGGAAACTGGGATACGATCGCAAAGCCCATTGACGGGCTCGGTGATTTTGAAGATGCCATTGCAAAGATCGGCGCAATGCAGGGAAAGGAACAGCCCGGGCTTGACAGGATCGTGAATCTCGTCTTTTGCGCCGACAACGGGATCGTGGAAGAAGGCGTGACGCAGACGGGGCAGGAAGTTACAAAAACGGTTGCCGGAATGCTCGGAAAGAGGGCCGGGACCTCATCGATCCTTGCTGAATATGCCGGCGTGATCAATAAGCCCGTGGATGTCGGGATCGCCTGTGAGGAAGAAACGGAAGGCGTGATCAACAGAAAGATCGCGTATGGCACAAGGAACTTTCTGAAGGAGCCGGCCATGACAAAAGAGGAAGCCCTGCTTGCCATTGAGACCGGCCTTTCCCTTGTGAAAGAAGAAGCAAAACTTGGTACCGATCTGATCACGACCGGAGAAATGGGAATCGGAAACACGACGACGGCAACGACGCTGCTGTGTCTGTTCTGCAAGGCAAAACCGGAAGAGGTGACCGGAAGAGGCGCGGGACTGTCCGACGAGGGCTTTCATAAGAAACTGGAAGTGATCGAAAAAGCGGTTCTGGCCGGAAGATCACAGCATTTCACGGATGAAAGGGAACGTGCGCTGAACCTGCTTGCGCGATTCGGAGGACTGGATATCGCAGCGCTTGCGGGAACATTCATCGGCGGCGCAGTCTGCGGGATCCCCGTCATCATTGACGGCCTGATCTCAGCGACGGCAGCTGTCATCGCGGAAGCGCTTGTGCCCGGAACAAAAGCGTATATGCTGCCTTCCCATGCAGGAAGGGAAAGAGGCTGCAGGATCGCTTTAGACCAAATTGGTCTAAAACCGTTTCTTCTGGGTGACATGGCTCTGGGAGAAGGAACGGGCGCGCTGATGCTGGTGCCGCTCTTAAAGATGACGCTTGCGCTGTACAAAAAAGGGCTGCGTTTTACGGACACCGGCATTGACAGTTACAGGAGAAACCCATGATAGCGCTGATCATCGGGAAACCGGATTCGGGAAAATCAAAACGGGCGGAAGCGCTTACTGCAGAGCTTGCGCAAGAAGGACAAAAGATCTATCTTGCGACCATGATCCCCTATGGAAAAGAAGGGGAAGCTCGCGTGAAAAAGCACCGGCTGATGCGTGCGGATTCCGGCTTTCTTACGATCGAATGTCCGTATGATCTGAAGATGCGCCTGAAGGATGATGCGATTTTTCAGGGGACGACCTGTCTTTTGGAATGCATCTCCAATCTGGTTGCCAACGAAATGCATGCGGATGGCAGAAAGGCGTGTAAGGATGAGGGCATCGTGGACCATATTTTAGATGAGATCGCATGGCTTGCGCAAAAATGCAGGCATCTTGTTCTGGTCGGAAACGAGTTTGACAAAGAACCGTCTTTTGATGAAGAAACGACACGATACATCCGGCTGAATCATCTGGTAAATGAAAGGATCAGAGCACTTTCTGACTGTGTGGAGACAATATGAATCCGTTTAGAAATCTGTTTGCGGCACTCTCGTTTTATTCGAGGATCCCGGTTCCTGCAAATTGGATCGGAAAGGAAAGAGCAAAATACATGCTGGCGTTTCTGCCTCTGATCGGGCTTTTGATCGGTGGGTGCGCTTACCTTTTTTTCCTGCTGTGCGAAAATTTTGCGCTGTCCGTTCCCTGTATGGTCCTCGGCTACTCGGCCCTGCCGCTGCTGATCACCGGCGGCTTTCATCTGGACGGGTTTTTGGATGTGGAAGACGCCGTAAGATCCTATAAGAGCAGGGAAGAAAAACTGAAGATCCTCAAGGATGCGCATATCGGTGCTTTTGCCGTGATCGCTTTTGTGACTTATGCGCTGCTTTGGGGATTCGCGCTGTTCTTCCTGCTGGAGCGGTCATCCCGGGAAGAGCTTGTCATCCTGTGTCTGCTTTTTTTCATTTCCAGGGCAGCCTGCGGGATCAGCAGCCTGGTCCTTCAATGCGCAAAACAGGACGGGCTGTTAAAAGAAGAGACGAAGGATTGTAAGACGGGAATGCTGATCGCTCTGAGCCTGCAATTGTTTGCGGGACTTGCGTTTGCAGCAATTATCGACTGGCGGTCGGCTACCTGGATCATCGTTATGCTGGGTCTGTTTTTCCTGTATTATGCCTTCTTTTGCAGAAAGCATTTCGGCGGCATCACGGGAGACTGTGCCGGCTTTTTCGTAACGGTCGCAGAACTCGTGATGCTGTTCGGACTGTGCGCAGCCGTGTTGTTTTAAGAAGACGTTGTTTTGAGATTGAAAGGTAACAATGGAAAACTTCAGCTGTTGTGTTTTTCTTCATATGCTCGCGTTTACGGCAGGTCTTGGGCTGGATGTGCTGATCGGGGATCCTGTTTTTGCACTGCATCCGATCCGGCTGATCGGACACCTGATCTTAAGACTTGACCGGCTGCTTCTTGACAGGCAGATGCGAAAAGAAGCGCGCAGAAGATCTTTGGAACGTTTCCTGGGTTTCTTGATGTGGCTTATCGTCATGCTGATTGTGCTGATCGTATCGGCCTTGCTTTTGACCGGCGCTTACCTGCTGCATGCCATATGCGGGATCCTCATGGAAGCGCTTCTTACCTGGAGTGTGCTTGCGGCGAGAAGCCTTGATACGGAAAGCATGCGGGTTTACAGGGCCCTGAAGAAGAGTGACCTTGCGGGCGCAAGAACGGCGCTTTCGATGATCGTCGGAAGGGATACAAAGGATCTTTCGGAAAAAGCGGTCATCAGAGCTGCAGTGGAGACGGTGGCTGAGAATACCTCGGACGGTGTCATTGCACCGCTTCTGCTTACTTTTCTTGGCGGTCCGGTTTTTGGCCTGCTCTATAAAGCGGTCAACACGATGGATTCGATGGTCGGCTATCATAACGAAAGATATGAGGATTTCGGCTTTTTTGCAGCAAAGGCGGATGATGTCTGGAATTTTATCCCTGCAAGGATTTCCGCAGTGTTTATGCTCCTTGCCGCCGCGCTGCTCCCGGGGTGCTCGTTTCAAAATGCCTGCAGGATCTATAAAAGAGACCGCAGGAAACACAAGAGCCCGAACAGTGCGCAGACGGAAAGCGTGATGGCCGGAGCACTTGGGATCTGTCTCGGCGGACCCAGCGCCTATTTCGGAAAGATCGTTGAGAAACCCTGGATCGGGGATGCAAACAGGGAAGCGGAACAGGAAGATATCAGGCGGGCCAACCGGCTCATGTGGGTGACGGCTGTTCTGTGCGCGGTATGCGCAGAACTTGTACTCGTTTTGCTCAGTCTGCAAAACTTTTAAGAGAATAAAAGGATAAGATATGGATCTGCACGGCGGTGACCTTTACAGAAATGATGTGGAATATGATTTTTCCGTCAGCTTAAATCCCTGCGGCTGTCCTGCTAAAGTGACGGCGGCGCTTCATGATGCAGTCGGGAAAGTCACGGCATATCCGGATCTGTTACAGGAAAGATCCCGCAAAGCCATTGCAAAGATCGAAGGCGTGGCAGAAGAAAACGTGATCTTAACAAACGGCGCTTCGGAACTGTTTATGGCAATTGCAAGGATCCTTTCAAAGAAACCGGCGGTCGTGCCCATGCCGTCATTTTCCGGCTATGCGCATGCCTTACAAGCGGCAGATATCCCGATCAGACCGTACCTGCTTTCGGAAGAGAACGGATTTCTGCTGACAGAGGAGTTCCGGGAAGTGCTTGATGAGCATCTTTCTTCCGTCTGGATCTGTAATCCGAACAACCCGACCGGGAAGACTGTGGATGCCGGACTTTTAAAGAAGATCGTGAAGTCCTGCAGGGAGCTGGGGATCCTTCCGGTGATCGACTGCTGTTTTTCCGATCTTTGTGAACCGTCTGCTGTCCCTTCGCTTAAGGAGCTGCTTAAAGAAAATGCGATCATTATCAAAGCCTTTACCAAGACGCTTGCGATTCCGGGTGTCAGGCTCGGCTATGCAGTCTGCGAAGAAGAACTTGCTGCCAGGATCAGGGCAAACCTTCCGGAATGGAATCTGTCCGGATTTGGCGAAGCCGCAGCAATTTCCGGCGCAGCCGTTCTGACAGGGCCGGAATATCTTAAAACGACAAGAAGTCTGATCAAAAAGGAACGAGCGTATCTTACGGAGGAACTGCAAAAGGCAGGGCTTAAGGTATATCCGTCGGATACCTGCTTTCTGCTTGTAAGATCAGGTGTGAATTTAAAAGAAAAACTGCTTGCAAAAAAGATCCTGATCAGAGACTGCGCAAACTTTGCGGGGCTTAGGGAAGGGTATTACAGGATCGCCGTAAAGGATCATGCGTCGGATGAGATCCTGATCCGCGCGGTAAAAGAGGTGCTTTCACTTGGAGATTGAATATCTGGATCCACAGGAAATTGAAAAGAGAAGTTTTGAGATCATAGAAGAGGAGTGTAAAAAGCGCGGGATCATTCTGCCAAAAGACCGGGCGTTTCTGATCAAACGCGTGATCCACACCACGGCGGATTTTGAATATGCCGATACGCTTTATTTTTCTGAAGATGCTGTGAAGATCGCGCAGGATCTGCTCCTGCAGGGCGCGGATATCGTGACCGATACCAACATGGCATTATCCGGGATCAGCAGGAAGGTATTATCGCAGTTCGGAGGCAGCCTCCACTGCTATATGGCTGAGGAAGAAGTCGCCAAGGAAGCTGCAGAGCGGAACGTGACCAGGGCGAGTGTCAGCATGGAGAAGGGGATGAAACTGCAAAAGCCTGTGATCTTTGCAATCGGAAACGCGCCGACGGCGCTTTTGAAACTCCGTGAGTTCTATGATGCGGGGAAAATGCCTGCGTTTGTGATCGGTGTGCCGGTAGGTTTTGTCAATGTGGAAGTATCGAAAGAAAAGATCATGAAGACGACGATCCCCTGCATCGTGAACAGAGGCAGAAAAGGCGGCAGCAACGTGGCCGCGGCTATCTGCAATGCGCTGTTATATGATCTTAAAAAACGGATACCGACCAGCGGTCAGGAGTAGAAAATGAGGAACGGTTATACCACGGGAAGCTGCGCTGCAGCCGCCGCAAAAGCCGCCGCCTATATGTTGCTTGGCGGAAGAGAGCGGACACATATTTCCATTGTCACGCCGAAGGGGATCGTTTATGAAGCGGATCTGACGGACATCGTACGGCATGAAAACGAAGTGATCTGCGGCGTGGTCAAAGATGCGGGAGATGATCCGGATGTCACGGGCGGCTTAAAGATCATGGCGCGCGTGTTCTATGAAGCAGAGGAAAGCGCAGGAAAAGGCAGAAGTGTTTCGATCTGCGGCGGAGAGGGTGTCGGGATCGTGACCGCGCCGGGACTGGACCAGCCTGTCGGAAACGCGGCGATCAATTCCGTTCCGAGAAAGATGATCGAAGCAGCGGTTCTGGAGGTCATGGATCTGTTTGATCATGAGGGCGTGCTCGGTGTTGAGATCTTCGTGCCCGGTGGAGAAGCCGTTGCTGAAAAGACCTTTAACCCGAGACTTGGGATCAAAGGCGGCATTTCCATTCTGGGGACCAGCGGGATCGTGGAGCCCATGAGCACGCAGGCCGTAAAAGACACGATCTTAACGGAACTGAAACAGAAGGCTGCGCTTGGATACCGGGCGGTTGCGATCGCACCCGGAAATTACGGGCTGGCGTTTTTGAAAGAGCAGCTGCATTTTGATCTGGACGCTGCCGTCAAGTGTTCCAATTTTATCGGAGATACGCTGGATATGATCGCAGAACTTGGGTTTAAAAAGGTTGTGCTGATCGGTCACATCGGTAAGCTGATCAAGGTTTCCGGCGGGATCATGAACACGCACTCAAAGGAAGCGGATGCAAGGATCGAACTGCTGATGGCAGCAGCGGTCCGGGCAGGCGTATCGATAGATTATGTAAACCAAATATCAGAATGCCTGACCACAACGGAAGCGCTTCGGATCTTAGAAGAAGCCGGCGCGGCGGAACGCGTGATGCAGAGCGTTACGGACAGGATCTGTTATCATCTTGTAAAACGCACCGGGGAGAACGTGGAAAGCGGCTGCATCGTGTTTGCAGGCGAGGAAGGGCTGCTTGGGAAGAGTGAAAATGCCATGGAGATTTTAGAGGAGATCCGTAATGAGGGAACAAGCCAGTTACAGTAAGACCGGAACGGAAAATAAACAAAAGAGTGATCGCAAAAACAAGGAAGCATGCGTGCACTTTGTCGGGGCCGGCCCCGGTGCAAAGGATCTGATCACGGTCAGAGGCATGGAACTTCTTAGAGAAACGGATGTGGTGATCTATGCGGGTTCGCTCGTCAATCCGGAGCTTCTTTCCTACGCGGCACATGCAGAGACATACAACAGTGCCGAAATGACGCTTGAAGAGGTGATCTTGACCATACAGAAAGCGGTGGAGGAAGGGAAAGAAGTGGTCCGTCTGCATACCGGCGACCAGAGCGTATACGGGGCCGTCAAAGAGCAGATGGATGCGCTTGAAGAGATCGGGATCTCCTATGATTCCTGTCCGGGGGTCAGCGCCTGCTTTGGGGCGGCGGCATCCCTGAATCTGGAATATACGCTGCCCGGCGTGTCACAGACACTTATCATGACCCGTGCGGAGGGCAGAACCAAAGTGCCTGTCAAAGAGCGCCTGCAGGCATTGTCCACACACGGTGCATCAATGGCGATCTATTTAAGCGCGGCATTGTCGGAAGAAGTGCAGCAGCAGCTGCTTGCAGGCGGTTATGAAGCAGATACGCCTGCGGCTGTCGTCTATAAGGCCACCTGGCCGGAAGAAAAAGTATTTTTGTGCACGGTATCTTCGATCCATGAGACCATGCAAAAAAACGGGATCAAAAACTTTGCGCTGATCCTTGTCGGAGATGCGATCAAAAATGCGGCCTATGAAAGATCCAGACTTTATGATCCTAACTTTACAACTGCGTTCAGAAAGCGCACGGGAGAGAAAGATTGAAATGGTGTATGATCTGCTTCACAACAAGCGGAGCGGAAGTGATCTTAAAAATCAAAGAGGCATTTCCAAATGTTTCGGCAGAAGGATTTATAAAGAGCGAAAGCCCTTGTCCCGACGGGATCGTGAAACTTGAAGGGGATGTAAAAGAAACGATCGGAAATTGCTTTTTAAAGCAGACGCCGCTGATCTTTATCGGGGCTGTCGGGATCGTATCGCGTCTGATCGCGCCCTTTGTAAAAGACAAACTGACGGACACTCCGGTGCTTGTCATTGACGAAAAAATGCGGTTTGTGATCCCGGTCCTTTCCGGTCATGCCGGCGGCGCAAATGACCTGGCAGGAAAGATCGCGGAGGCGCTTCATGCAATCCCTGTCATCACGACCGCAACGGATGTGGAGGGTGCTTTTGCAGCGGATACCTATGCCGTGCTTTCACACCTGACCATCGCGAATAAAAACGGGATCAAAAAAGTTGCCGCAAAGAGTCTTTCGGGGAAACCAATCGTGATCGCTGTGAACAAATACATGCCGCATAATATTGCCGACATCGTGATCTCTGAGGAAACGGTTACGGAAGATGCGCTCTGGTTAAAGCCGAAACGCTATGTTCTGGGCATTGGCTGCAGGAAAGGGAAAACTTTGGAAGAAATTGAAAATGCAGTCACACAGGCATTGAATAAGTGCGGTATTTCCTATGAGGATATTTTTGCCTTTGCATCCTTTGAGGGAAAACGGAACGAACAGGGGCTGCTTGATCTTTCCGCAAAATACAGGCTGCCGTTCGTGACATTTCCGGCAGACCTGCTGCAGGCCGTGGAGGGTGATTTTTCCGCATCCGCTTTTGTGAAGGAACAGATAGGCGTTGACAATGTCTGCGAGCGTTCGGCGATCCTTCTGACGAACGGCTGTGGGAAACTGGTGCTGAAAAAACAGGCAGAAAACGGGGTCACGGTGGCTGTTGCAAAATATGTGATCTGATGCACAAACGGATCTGTATGCGGCCGGAATTTAACGGAGAAAAAAATAATAATATGAGGACAGCTATGGGAAAGATCTTTGTGGTGGGTATCGGCCCGGGCGATAAGGAGCATATGACAAGAGAAGCAGAGCATGCGATCGAAGAAAGCGATCTGATCGTCGGGTATACCACCTATGTCGAATTGCTGAGAGACATTTATCCGGAAAAAGAGTTCCTGCAGACCGGCATGAAACAGGAGAGAGAACGGTGCGAACTCTGTCTGCGGCAGGCACAGGAAGGCAAAACCGTCAGCCTGATCTGCAGCGGGGATGCGGGCGTTTACGGCATGGCTTCCCTGATGCTGGAAGTGGCAGGAGATAACAGCAGCATTCCGGTCAGGATCGTGAGCGGTGTCACGGCAGCGCTTTCCGGCGCGGCTTTGCTCGGTGCGCCGATCGGAAATGATTTTTGCGTGATCAGTTTAAGCGATTATCTGACGCCGTGGACCGTCATTAAAAAGCGGTTATTAAGCGCTGCGGAGGGCGATCTTGCCATCGTGCTTTACAATCCGTCGAGCAAAAACAGGCCGGATCACCTGAAGAATGCCCTGAATGAGCTTCAGAAAGTGATCGGCAATGACCGCCCCTGCGGTTTGGTCAGAAACATCGGACGAGACGGGGAAAGTGCATGGATCGGCAGTTTTGAGGAACTATACGATCAGGAAACGGACATGTTCACGACGGTTTTTATCGGGAACAGTTTTACACGCGTGATCGACCATAAACTTGTCACGCCGAGAGGGTATGAAGGCAATGTCTGAAAAGAAAAGGATCATCCTGTTTTCCGGAACCACGGAGGGACGCCTGCTTTCGGAAGAACTTGAAAAAATGAAGATCAAACACACGGTCTGTGTGGCAACGGAATACGGCAAACTGCTGCAGCCTTCGGGCATGTATGTCTCTGTCCATGAAGGACGGATGGATGAAAGCGAAATGGAAGCTTTTCTTGCAAATGATGCCGGGATCGTGATCGACGCCACGCATCCGTTTGCGAAAGAAGTAAGCGAAAACATCAGGAAGGCGGCAAAAAAGGCAGGTGCGGTCTGTTTCAGACTCCTGCGGGATGCGGATGAACTGCATGAAGCAAAAGACTGCTCCGGATGCGGACAGGAAGATGTCTTGGAGACTGGACCGGATCAGGTCCGCTTCTTTCCGGATGCAGGATCACTTGCCGCAGCACTCCGGGAGACAAAAGGAAATCTGCTGTTTACGACTGGAACCAAAGACCTGACGTTATTTACAGAGGTATTTAAGGAGCCGTCCCGTGTTTATGCCAGAGTCCTGCCGGATCCTGTCTGTATGCAGGCTTGTCTTGATGCAGGTATTTTACGGGACCACATCATCGCCATGCAGGGACCGTTTACGGAGGAGATGAACCTTGCCACGATCCGCCAGTTTTCAATCGGAACACTCATCACAAAAGAGAGCGGGAAGACGGGCGGTTTTGCGGAAAAGGTCCGTGCTGCTGAAAAGGCTGGGATCGCATGCTTTTGCATAAAAAGACCAAAAGAGAGTGGGTACTGTTTCGATGAGGTATTGGATGCCGTTGTAGCGTATGCGAAAGAAAACAGAACGGAGCGTGCATCGGAACCCGGCCTGGAAAGTAAAACGGATGACAGATTGAATAGTTTACATAATGTTTCGATTTGCATCGTCGGCACGGGAATGGGAAACCGGGCAGGACTTACGGCAGAAGCGCTTGATGCCATAAGAAAAGCAGATATTCTGTTTGGCGCATCCCGCCTTCTTGCACCGTTTCAGGAGAAAAAGGCTTATCCGTATTACCGGTTTTCAGACATTCTTCCCGTGATCTGCGATCAGATCGAAAAGCAGGGTGCAAAAGACCTTTCCGTTGCCGTATTGTTTTCCGGAGATATCGGCTTCTACAGCGGTGCGCAGGCATTTGAAACGGAACTGATACAGTGGGCTGCTGATGCAAAAGAGGTTTCCGTTTCCGTACACAGGTATCCGGGGATCTCGTCCGTATCCTTCTTAGCATCCCGCCTCGGTATTTCCTATGCGGATGCGAAGGTGATCAGTCTGCACGGAAAGAATACGGAAGAAGATCTGAAGGTTGCGGCAAAAGAAATATTGTATTACGGCGATACATTTTTGCTGCTGTCTTCAGGGGACGATCTGGTCATGCTCGGACGCCTGTTATGCAAAGAGCCTTTGTGTGAGTTTTCTTCCGATGAAGGGGTTGACAGTCCTGACGCTGCTGACGGCTCGCAGGAGGGAATCCGGATGACGGTTGCAAAACGGCTGTCTTATGAAGATGAAATGATCACGGCCTGCTGTTTGGACGAGCTGGAACAGTTTGCGGGTGATGGGCTGTATACGGTTTACATAAATAATCCGCATCCGCAAAAGAAGTGCCTGATTCCATATCTGGAAGATGAGGAACTGATCCGCGACCGGGTGCCGATGACCAAGGAAGTGATCCGGCATCTTTGCATCGGACTTTTGCATTTAAAAGAAGGGGATGTGCTCTATGATATCGGCAGCGGAACTGGATCCGTTTCGATCGAGGCAGCAAAACTTTCCGATACGCTGAGGGTTTATGCGATCGAAAAGAATCCGGATGCGATCGGGCTGCTGGAAAAGAACCGTGAGACTTTTTCCGCCTCGAATATGATCTTGATAAAGGGGGAAGCACCCGAAGCGTTAAACGGTCCGGAAGCACCGGATGCGGTCTTTATCGGCGGAAGCGGCGGAAAACTTACAGGGATCCTGCAGGCGCTTAAAGATCTGCAAAAGAAGATCCGTGTAGTGATCACGGCGGTCAGTCTGGAGACCATGCAGGAAATCAAAGAACTGTACCGGGATCCGGCGGTAAAAGATCTGAAGATCAGAATGATCCAGGTAAGCGACGTGAACGGTCTTGGCGATCATCATCTGCTGATGGCGAATAACCCCGTGATGATCGCGGCGTTTGACCTTTATGAAGAGGAGTCTTAAGAAAACCGTAATGAGCAAAAAGAGAATTCTGTTTGCATCCACAAAAAGCGGCGGCGGCAAGACGCTGATCACCTGCGGATTTTTAACTGTTCTTAAAAATCACGGGCTGGACGTCTGCGCCTGTAAATGCGGGCCGGACTATATCGACCCGATGTTTCACCGCGCGGTTTTGCAGACAGAAAGCGGGAATCTGGATACGTTCTTTTCAGGCAGGGACGGCGTCAGAAAGATCCTGCGTTTTGATCCGCATGCATATTGTGTGATCGAGGGCGTCATGGGAATCTATGACGGGATCGGCGGACTCATGCAAGAGGCCTCTTCCTATGATGTAGCATCTGCAACGGATACACCGGTGATCCTGATCGTGGATGCACAGGGACTCGGAAGGACAGTCATTTCCCTGGTCAAGGGAATTCTTTCGGATGATAAAGAACACAGGATCCGGGGGATCATCTGTAACAAGGTCAGCGCGAAATTTTACGAACGCCTGAAGCCTGTGATGGAAGAAGAACTGCGATCAGCCGGGTATGATGTCAGATCGGTCGGATATCTGCCGAAACTTTCCGGCGTCGATTTTGCCAAAAGACATCTTGGCCTCCTGATGCCTGATGAGATTGAAAACTTTTCGGAGCAGATCAGGAAAGTGGCAGATGCGATCGAAACCTGCTGGGATATTCCTGCGGTCCTTTCCATCATGGAGTCGGCGGCGGGGGATCTTGGTGAAGCCTGTACGGAACCGTCATGGTCTCAAGCTGCAGATGAGACGGGTGATTTTCATAAAAATACGATCCGGGATAATACGCTGCAAAATCCGCTCCGGCTTGCGGTTGCAAGGGATGAAGCCTTCTGCTTTTATTACCCGGAAAACCTAAAACTGTTTGCGCAAAAAGGAGTGGAGATCGTGCCGTTTTCGCCGCTGCATGATCACTCACTTCCTGAAAACGTGCAGGGAATTCTGCTTGGCGGCGGTTATCCCGAACTGTATGCCAAAGCGCTCAGTGAGAATACCGGTATGATCGATTCCGTAAAGAATGCGATCCGAAACGGGCTGCCTTCCCTGGCGGAATGCGGCGGTTTTCTGTATCTGCATGAAGAACTTTTTGATGAGGAGGGGACCGCGTATCCGATGGCGGGTGTGATCAAAGGGTCCTGCAGGAAGCAAAAGGGCCTGACGCGGTTTGGCTATGTAACACTGCAAACTGTACCGGGCAGTGAATTGTCTGCAGGATCGCTTGTCCATGCGCTTGCGGGAATGCGGGGGCATGAGTTCCATTATTATGACAGCACCGACAACGGAAGCGATATGCTGCTTATGAAAGCGGGCGAGGAGATCAGCTGGGCAGCCATGCATGTGTCAGCCGACTATGTTTTCGGATTTGCACATCTTTACTACGCCTCCGATCCTGCATTTGTCGATGCTTTTATCGACAGGATGCGTTCGTACGTTTGTTATTGACATTTATAACACATTGTGTTACCGTTGTTATGCGGAAATTGACACGTCTATTTTATCATTGCATATGATTTCCCCTAAAATATGAATATTTAGTCACTTTTGCGAACCCATTTGTGTTAAAATATCCTTGTCTGAAAAGGATTCATATTTGGGTTTGAAATGGAAAGGAATCATTTCAGATGAATCGCAAACCCAAATCGAATTCATATGTTCAACCCATGCCGAGAAAGCAGTTTTTAAGACTGATGCATGAGTTTAAAGAGATTGGCGGCAAGTACATTTGCAATAAGGAAACTGAGGAATTTTTATCTTTGCAGAAAGCCGAGGCAATGACGATTGACGGTTTTACGATCCTCTTTTCAAGAAGACCGTCACGCGCTGCCGTATATGAGGAATTGTTTCATGCAAAGCAGTTTCGTAATGGAAAAATAAACGGTTCATTTGAAAACATGCTTACATGCGAAGTGGAAGCACAGGAGTATCTTTTGAACAATGCGAAATTATTAGAATTGACTGATCCGGAAATCATACAAACAAGACAGGCCTTAGAGTGGTATCGACAAAAACTCACGGAACTGAAAGGAGAAGAAATATGATCATATGCAATGTCTTGAAGACAATGAATATTGGTGATAATACAGCGGTTATCGTAGACGGGCCACGGGAACTGTTTCGAAACGGAATAGGAATTTTGGATGAAAATGGAAAGCCGTTTGAAGTGCTGTCAGTAGGTATAAATTGCGTTGACGATCTTGAAGCATTACTGGATAAGACTTCGCTTTTGATAAATGGTAATTTTATTTCAGAGAAAATGTATATTTGATCGATCAGGTCATGAATTAATCTGCCGCTTTGGACCAACAGGTCCGGGGTGGCAGTTTTTTTATGAATACCGACTTTCGTAGGTAGTAAAAATCACGATCATCATGTAAAATCTAAGTAGCAGTGTTTTTTGTTTATTTAGAAGGAAATCAGATATGATGCAGGTGATGAAAGCGGCGGCGATCTTAGGACTGGTGGTTTCGCTAGTTCTGATCGCAGGATGTGCAACAAAAAATAACGGGGATGACGGATCCGGCGGACCGGACTTCGGAGTGCTTGGGAATCTGAAGGATTCCCTGGAAGCCAAGAAGGAACTTGCAAATAAGGTAAGGTCCGATGACTGGGTGTGGGACGGAACAGCCGCTCCGGATTCCTTTCAGCCGCTTTCTACACCGGTTGAAGAGAGGGCGCCCGTAACGATCACGTTTGAAGAAAGCGAAGTCCGGGAAGAAAACTTCGAGTCCTACACGGGCGGCTCCATGGTGGATTTTGCAAAGGCCACGATCGAAGGGGATGCGCCGGAATACATGCAAAAGATCGTTACGGACCATAATGCCTGGGTGGAGGAGCGGACACAGCAGGAACTTGCAGCCGGTAAGGAACGGTGGGACCTTTATCACAGGATCGATCCCGATTCCTTTATCTGCTTAAATGACGACGTTGGCATGAAAGTACTTCGAAGCGATACCGGCCTCATCAGCTATTATACGGAAGTGTACCGGTATAACCGTGAGTATGAGAAGGACTTTTATGAGTTTCACGGATATACTTATGATCCCGTGAGCGGAAGAAAACTGGAACTGAGTGATTTTGTTACGGATCCGTCAGCGCTGGCGCCGCGGATCGGGGAAGCGATCGAAAGTTACTTAACGGGCAGCGGCTATAAACCCGGAACGCATTATACGGAAGAAGGTTTTGTGAACCGGATCCGGGAAAGCATCGAAGGAAGGCGGGATGACGGCCTGTTTGCATGGGCGGTGGACCCGAAAGGATTTCTCTTTGTGCTCGCCGATCCGTTCTATCAGGACGGCTATCTGATGCACGCCCTTGAATTTGCCTATATTCCGTTTGAAAGTGTTTCGGATCTGCTGCGCGGGGATGCTTACATGACAGACTATGATACAGTCACATTTGTTCCGAACTGGGCTGTGGAGCAGATCTATCATGCAAGCCCAAAGCTTCCGGAGGAGATCGAGAGATGGTACAGTTCCTACGCGGTTCATTTCGGCGGACAGGAGTATCTGTATGTTTCCGCGGGCGACGAGGGCACTCTCGTTTACCGTTTTGATGGCAGCAAATTTGAATATGTTAACAGTATCATCGGAAAGATCGACGCGAAGATCCCGTATTTTAACACAGATCCGTCGATCGCGCTCATTGATCCGAAACGGCTGGTTCTGAGAAAAGAAGCGTCTCTGATCCGGGAACTGGATCTGCTCACAACGGCATCGATCGGAGATGACGGAGTTCCGGTACTGAATGATCTCTTCCATGCAGAATACAATGTGGAACCGATGTCCGTGCTCGAACCGTTTGAAGCTGAGATTTTTACCGACGAACATGATGAGACACCGGAAAAGAGTATGCTGCAGGAAAATGACTGGCTGAATTTAGTACGCTCCGATGGGGTGACTTTTATAGACATGGAGATCGACCGGTATGATGACAAAGAAGGTTCCGCGGGGATCTGCCGGTTTTATGTGGAAGGAGACAGTGAGAACGGCTGGAAAGTAAACGGACATCCGGCTTCCGAGGTGCTGAATCTGCAGGGATATTTTGAAGAATAAGGGTGGAAGATCAAGCAGAACAAAAATCAGCGCAAAAAAATTTTTTTGGCCTATTGTGTTCCCTGAAAGCGTGCTATACTAAATATAGCGGTAAGAAAGATCGCCGCTGAAAGCCCGGTGGGAGGGGACAGTATGAGTAATCAGGATAAGAGAGCAGTGGAATCCATGTGCAGGTGCGGACTTGATTTTGACGGAGTCTGTGCCTGTTTTTCTTCTTTTCCGAAAGAAGAGATCAAAGAGATCTATGTAAAGATCAGCAGGATGCTGAAGGGATTTCAGGATGGCGCATCGGGGAGCGGCCGTTCCTGAAGAGGTGATCACATATAGTGGTAACGTTTTCTGAAGAGGGTCAGGAAGATGACGCTGACGATCAGCGTCAGAAATTCCGCGACCGGCCATGCAAGCCAGAATCCGGTGAGACCGAACAGTTTCGGCAGAACGATGAGCGCCGTGGCCAGGAATCCGAGGCAACGGAGCAAAGAGAGCGTTACGGAGATCACGCCGTTTGAAAAAGCGGTGAACATTCCGCTGACAAACATATTGAAGCCGACCAAAAGGGTACCGGACAAGAACAGAAAGTACCCGTCCATTGAAATTCTGTAAATATCATCTCCGACATCGAAAAACAGGCCGACCGCAGGTTTCTGAAGGACCGCGATCAGCACAAATCCAAGCAATGTAAAAGCAGCCGCCAGTGTTAAGCACAGGCGGAATGTTTTTTTTGTGGCGGTTTCGTTTTTTGCTCCGTAATGAAACCCGAAGATCGGCTCGATCGCCGCGCAGTATCCGGCAAAAAGCATCAGGATGAAGATCTGAAAATATGCCAGAACGGAGAGGGCGCTGACGCCGTTGTCGCCAAGGAATGTGTAGATGATCCGGTTCATCATCAGTGTGGTGACGGCGATGGACAGTTCCACACACATTTCCGAGGAACCGTTGAAGCAAAGCTGCAAGGTTTCCTTTGGCTGACTTTGAAACCGGACAAATTGGAACAGTGATCTTTTCGAGATCACGTAGAACCAGAAGGCGACTGGAAGCGCAATGGCATAGCTGACACCCGTTGCGATCGCGGCACCGCTGATCCCCATGCCGGCAACGTTCATCAAAAGCCAGTCAAGCGCGATGTTTAAGATCCCGCCGAGAAACATCAGAACCGCCCCCATCGTGTTCCGGCTCTCGGTCATGAAGAAGATCGTTAACATCGACTGAATGAGCATGGACGGCGCAAAAGCCGCAAGCCACGTGTAATAGGGCCGAAGGTATATGATGTTGACATCCGAGGCACCGAGAAAGCGCATGATGGGTTCCCGAAAGACCAGAGAGAGGACCATGCAGAGCAGGCTCAAAATGAGAGCCAGCAGCATGCAGCGCGTAAACGTTTCGTTGGCGCCTTTGCGGTCCCCTTCTCCGAGTTTTTTGGAAAGTACGGCATCGCCGCCAAGCCCGATCATGTTTCCCAGCCCGATATAGATGCAGTTCATCGGCATCTGCAGGTTCACGGAGGCAATGGCGATCTCGCCGGCATTGTGATCGATAAAAATGCCGTCGATGGTCTGGTACAATCCCATGAACACAAATGCCAGAACGCTTGGCATCACATATTTGAGTAAAGACAGGAAATGAAAATCCTGACCGAGCTTGATGTCTTCTTCCATAACGATTTCCGGGTTACAGTTTATTCATTAGGCTGATCCGAGGTGCAGTGCGGGCATTTTGTCGCATCGATCGCGATCTCAGACTTGCAGAACGGACAGGTCTTGGTCGTGGGAGCTGCTTCTTCCTCTTCTTTTTTAAACTTGCTGCTTAACGCATTCAGCCCTTTGATCAGCAAAAAGATCACAAGCGCGATGATCAGAAAGTTGATGATCGCAGTAATGAAGTTTCCGTAGGCTAAAACGGGCGCAGCTTCCGAACTGCCGAGTTTCACGGTAAGATTGGAAAAATCAGTGCCGCCGAAGATCCCTAAGACAGGAGTTAAGATATCCTCGTTCAGAGAGGTCACGATCCCGGTGAATGCGCCGCCGATGATCACGCCGACAGCCATATCCATGACATTTCCGCGCATGATGAAATCTTTAAATTCAGATAACAGACCATTTTTTTTCATAGCAAAACACCCTCCTTATAAGCACAAAATATATGGTTAGTATTGCATTTTCATGCTGTTTTCTATTTTGCATGAGAGAAAAGATGATGTCAAGGTATTTGGTTTACATAACTTTCATGATTCCGGACTTGCCTGCCCTGCTTGAAATGCATATAATGATTTGCATGACTGTATTCATTTTTGTGATCAACAGCATATTGCTCGGGATCGGTCTGGCGATGGACGCGTTTTCGGTCTCTCTTGCCAACGGCCTGAAAGAGCAGGGGATGAAGACGTCGCGCATGTGCCTGATCGCTTCCGTGTTTGCGGGATTTCAGGGAGTCATGCCGATGATCGGCTATACCTGCGTGCATATGCTTCTTAAGCATTTTACGGCTTTTTCGAAATTCATCCCATGGATCGCACTTGCCCTGCTCCTGTTTCTTGGCTTTAAGATGATCCTGGAAGGTCTGAAGGGACAGATCCCTGAAGAAGACGTCCAGACGGGATTCGGAGAACTGATGCTTATGGGCATTGCAACAAGCATCGATGCGCTCTCGGTTGGGTTTACGATCGCCGAGTATACATTACTTCCCGCAATCTTAAGTGCTTTGATCATAGCTGCCGTCACGTTCGTGATCTGTTATTTCGGTCTGCATTTCGGAAAGAAACTCGGCATGAAGATCGCCGGAAAAGCACAGATCCTTGGCGGGATCATCCTGATCTTCATAGGCGCCGAGATCTTTATAAAAGGTCTGTTCTTTTGAAATCATATCTGTTTGTTTTCCCCTTGCTAATTGGAGACAAATCGTCTATAATTCACTTGTTTAGCGTATTGTTGCTTTAACGTGATACCAAAACAGAAAAGAGGGATTATTATGAAAAAGGTTAACAAATGCATTGCCCTGCTTCTTACAGCGGCAATGGCGCTGGGACTGACGGCCTGCGGCGGTTCGTCTGCTTCCGGTAACACGATCAATGTAATGCTGTCCACGAACGTGATGTCTCTGGACACAAATCTTGCCACTGACGGTGATTCCTTCGAGGTCATCGCAGACTGTATCGACGGTCTGACACAGATGGATGCGGAAGGTGCAGCAGTTCCGGCGATCGCTGAGAGCTGGGATGTTTCCGATGACGGATGCACCTACACTTTCCACCTTCGTGACACGAAGTGGTCCAACGGCACACCGGTTACGGCGGCTGATTTTGAATACGCATGGAAACTTGCCATGACGGCTAACGTGGAATACAACTACATGTTTGACTCTTCGGTAGGCGCCATCAAGAATGCGGACAACATCCTGTATGAAGGCGGAGACCCCGAGACACTCGGCGTAAAGGCTCTGGATGACAAGACGCTGCAGGTAGAACTGGAAGTTCCGGTTTCCTTCTTCCCTTCACTGATGTACTTCCCGACATTCTATCCCATCAACCAGGCATTCTATGAGGGACTGGAAGAGGGTACATACGGCACAAGCCCAAAGACATTCTTATCAAACGGCGCATTCCTGCTGTCTGATTACACACCGGGTACCGCAAGCCTTTCCCTGACCAAGAACCCGGATTACTATGATGCTGACAAGATCCAGCTGGACGGGATCAACTATCAGGTAGTCGGATCTTCCGACAATGCGCTGACCGGCTTTAAGAACGGCACACTGGATATCGCGGTTGTAAACGGCGATCAGGTTGCAAGCGTAAAGGGTGATGCGGAACTTTCCAAGAATCTGCAGGTTACCGGTGCCGGCTATATGTGGTACTTATCCTTCAGCCAGACAGAGAACAATGCAAACGGATATCTGGCAAATCAGAATTTAAGACTTGCATTCACGAATGCGATCGACAGACAGGCACTCGTAGACAACTATGTAATGGACGGTTCCCTTGCGACCTACACCTGTGTACCGCCTCAGTTCGCTGCAAGCGCTTCGACGGGTGAGGATTTCTCCGCTGACCAGAACCGTTTCAAAGATGTCTGCGATTACAACACGGAAGCAGCAAAACAGTACTTTGAGGCTGCCAAGTCCGAACTCGGTGTTGACAGCTTTGAATTCACCATGATCTTCGGTAACAACGAAGGTGATGAAGTTACCAAAGTTGCACAGGCGTTAAAAGAGCAGATCGAGGCTACACTTGACGGCGTGACCATCACACTTGCACCGATGACCAAGGCTGAGCGTCTGGACAAGATGCAGAATGATAACTATGATGTGGCTCTGACCAGATGGGGTCCCGACTATGCGGATCCGATGACCTACCTTGGCATGTGGGTTACCAACAATGCCAACAACTATGGTTTCTGGAGCAATGCTGATTACGACCAGCTGATCACAGACTGCACGACAGGCCAGTATGTATCCGATTACGATGCACGTTGGAATGCTCTGTTTGACGCAGAGAAGATCGTCATGGACGAAGCAGTCATCGCGCCGCTTTACACCAAGGCAAATGCGAATCTGATCAACACGTCCGTTACGGGCGTTGAGTTCCATCCCGTAGCGATCAACAGAGCTTACAAGAACGCAACCAAGGCGAAATAAAAATCATCCGGTTTGAGTAACTGATCTATGACAAAGTATATTATCAAACGTGTAATAATGGCGCTCGTAACGCTGTTTCTCATAACGTTCCTGCTGTTTCTGCTGGTGCGGATCATGCCGGGAAATCCTTTCCCGTCAGAGCGTATGAGCGCCGAAGCAATCGCAAAAAAACGAGCAGAGATGGGGTTGGATGACCCCATCTTCGTTCAGTTTGGAAATTATCTGAAAAATGTGATCGCCAAAGGCAGCTTCGGAAAAGGAAGCTCGCTTTATAACGGCGCACCCATTTCAACGGTATTGCCGCAGTGCATGGCCAATTCCTTTAAGATCGGCGGACTGTCCATTCTGATCGGTGTTGTTGTCGGCCTGATCTTAGGGATTGCCGCGGCCCTCAACAGAGGGCGTTTCTGGGATACCTTCTGTACGGTATTGTCGATCCTCGGGGTCTGTGTGCCCTCGTATGTGTTCATGATCTTTCTGCAGTATTTTCTGGCATACAAAGTCACGATCTTCCCGTTCTATTTTGATGCATCCAGATTTCTCGGATCTGCCATCATTCCGGCAGTCTCGCTGTCGCTGTTTTCCATGTCGACGGTCGCGAGGTTTACGAGAAATGAGATGGTCGAAGTCATGGATTCGGACTATGTGCTTTTAGCAGAATCCAAGGGCATGTACGGCACGAAACTGGTGACCAGGCACATCCTTCGGAATGCGCTGATCCCGATCGTGACCGTGATCGCGCCGCTCGTCGTCGATCTTCTGACGGGAGCGCTGGTCGTGGAAAAGATCTACGGGATCAACGGTCTCGGAAAACTGATGGTGGATGCGATCTCCGGGGAAGGGATTGACTATAACTATGTGCTTGCGCTCGGGATCATTTATTCCGCGCTTTATATCGGGATCATGCTGATCCTGGATATTACATACGGCCTGCTGGATCCGAGGATCCGTCTGGCAAACAGAAAGGAGTCCTAACATGCCTGAGATCAGTACGGTAACAAATGAAGACTTCGTCCTGGATGTCAGCAAGGATCTCACGACGGATAAAAACTTTGCGTCCCAGGGATTCTGGAAAGGCGTTCTGACGCGCTTTCGGAAAAATAAAAGAGCCATGACCGGGCTTGTGATCATTCTGGTGATCTTTGTTCTGGCGGTTTTTGGTCCGATGCTATCCAACTACGGATATAAGGAGATCATTTCCATAGGCTCCGGACAGGACGTGGTTGCAAAGAGTCTGTCTCCGCGCATTCCCGCTCTGCATAATCTGTTTTCATCTTCAGCCTATCAGGATGCGTTTGCCGACAGGGTATTCCTGTTCGGGACGGATTCTTTGGGAAGAGATCTCTGGACGAGAGTCTGGTACGGAGCGCGTATTTCCCTTCTGATCGCTTTTGTGACGATCCTGATCGACATGCTGATCGGCATGAGCTACGGCCTGATCTCGGGCTATTTCGGACAGGCTTTGGACGGCGTGATGCAGCGTTTCGTAGAGATTTCAAACAGTATTCCCCGTCTTGTCATTGTGGGCGTGCTTGCAACGTTCATGCCCAAGGGCGTCTGGCTCGTGATCGTCGCCCTGCTGCTGACGGAGTGGATCGGCATGAGCAAGATCGCAAGAGCGGAAATGCTCAAGATCAAAGGGCAGGAATACATCATGGCCAGCAAGACGCTTGGCGCGAAGAACTTCAGGATCATCTTTTCCGATGTGCTTCCGAATACGATCGGCCCAGTGATCACGCAGGTGATGTTCTCGATCCCCACCGCGATCTTTACCGAAGCATTCTTAAGCTTCGTCGGTGTCGGCATCGTGCTGCCGCAGTGTTCGATCGGTTCCCTGATCGAGGACGGATTCAATAACATCACGACACTGCCGTATCAGATCCTGCCGCCGATCATTGTGCTGGCGCTTCTGATGCTGGCGTTCAATTTCGTCGGTGACGGCTTAAGAGAAGCACTCGCGCCCCGCATCGAAGATATGTAGAGTGGCATTACCTTATACTTGTACGAGAAATAAGCGATTACACAAGGTACCAAAATGGCAGATAAAATCTTGGACATCCGAAATCTGGATATCACTTTCAAAACCACAGCCGGCAATGTGCACGCCATCCGCGGTGTGAACGTTGACCTCGAGCGCGGCGAGACCGTTGCGATCGTCGGAGAATCCGGTTCCGGGAAATCCGTTGTCATGAAGACGGCAATGGGGATCCTTGCCGGAAATGCCACGATCAACAGCGGCGAGATCATTTTCCGTTACAAAGAGGATGACGGCAGTCTGCAGGAAGTGGATATCCTGAAAAAAGAAAAGAAGTGGGTCAGACAGAACATCAACGGCCGCAAGATCGCGATGATCTTCCAGGACCCGATGACGAGTCTCGATCCTACCATGACGATCGGCAACCAGCTGATCGAGGGCATGATCATGCATCTTGGGATCTCAAAGGAAGATGCCAGGAAGCGCGCGATCGAACTGCTTGAGGAAGTCGGGATCACGGACCCCGAGAAACGCTATAAGCAGTATCCGCATCAGCTTTCCGGCGGTATGCGCCAGCGTGTGGTCATCGCTATTGCGATCTCCTGTTATCCGGATCTTCTGATCTGTGACGAGCCGACAACGGCGCTGGACGTAACGATCCAGGCCAAGATCCTGGACTTGATCAAAACGATCCAGAAGGAGCACGGGATCTCCGTTATCTATATCACGCACGACCTCGGTGTGGTCGCAAAGGTCGCGGACTACGTGAATGTCATGTATGCCGGCAGGATCGTGGAAGTCGGAAATGTGGAAGAGATCTTCTACGATCCGAAACATCCTTATACCTGGGGACTTCTTTCCGCCATGCCGGATCTGGATACGGATGATGACAGACTGTATACGATCCCGGGATCACCGCCGAATCTTCTGCATGAAGTCGTCGGGGACGCTTTTGCACCGCGTAACCAGTATGCGCTGAAAGCGGACTGGAAAGAGCAGCCGCCGATGTTTAAGGTGACGGACACGCATTTTGCGGCGACATGGCTGCTTGATGAGAGAGCGCCGAAGATCGAGATGCCGCAGGAACTGAAAAAGCGGATCGAACGCATGAAACAGACGAAAGGGTAATACAGTGGCTGTAGATTATAACGCAGAACCGTTACTGCGCGTGGAAAAACTGAAACAGTATTTCAAAAACGGCTCTTATGTCGTAAAAGCCGTGGATGATGTCAGCTTTGAGATCTACCCGGGAGAGACCTACGGACTGGTCGGCGAATCCGGTTCGGGCAAGACTACGATCGGAAGAGGGATCATCAGGCTTTACGATCCGACCGGCGGAAGAGTCCTGTTCCGGGATATGGACATTTCCGGAAAGCTGGACCGGTATACCAACTGGGAACTGCGGACCAAGATGCAGATGATCTTTCAGGATCCCATGGCATCCCTGAATCCGAGAAAAAAGATCGGCGACATTATCGGGGAAGGCCTGGACATTCATCATTCCTATTCTTCACAGGAAGAACGCAGGGAAAAGATCAATGCCATTCTTGCCAAGGTCGGTCTTGCAAAAGAACATTATGACCGCTATCCTTATCAGTTTTCCGGCGGACAGCGGCAGCGTGTCGGTATTGCCAGGGCTCTGATCATGAATCCGGATCTGATCATCGCGGACGAATGCATCTCTGCTTTGGATGTGTCGATCCAGGCACAGGTGGTCAATCTGATGAAAGACATCCAGGAAGAGACCGGATGCGCTTATCTGTTTATCGCGCATGATCTCTCCATGGTGAAATACATTTCCGACAGGATCGGCGTTTTGCATTTGGGAAGACTGCTGGAGACCGGTACAACGGAAGAGATCTTTTCCAATCCGCTGCATCCTTACACGATCAGCCTGCTTTCTGCGATCCCGAGTCCCAATCCGAGAGCGGAAAGATCTCGCAGTGCCGTGTCCTATGACTATGCGACGAGCGGCCTGGATTATAACCGCGGAGAACTGCATCATGTCGGCGGAAAGCACTATGTATACGGCACGGATGAGGAGGTTGCGGGCTGGCTTGCTAAGGAAAACTGACCCCGTTTATGGAACAGTCACGGCAAAAATCAGTTGAGAAACAGAGCCGAATACGATAGAATGGAGATACACGGCGGAATGATCCGCAATGGGAAAGGGTTAATCTTATGGGGAAGAAAACAAAAGTATCATTTCTAAATTCTTTGCAGGCCAAGATCGTCGGCCTGGTCGTGATCGGGATGGCGATCACCGTATTGGTTTCCATGCTCATCGTGATCAGGAATGAAAGACAGGTCATGCAGGATCAGATCTCGGAGTACATGCTTTACATGGCCGAGAAAGAGGCGAAGCTTTTGGATCTTGAGACCGGTGCGGTTGCTGTTACGACAGATCAGTATAAGGCGTTTCTGTCGGATAAACAGGTCGGCGGCGTGGATTCCTCTTACATTTATGTTGTCAACATGGACGGCATGATGAAATATCATCCGAATGAGGCCAAGATCGGTGAACCGGTGGAAAATGAAGTGGTAAAAGGGCTTGTTGCCAGACTGCAGGCAGGGGATGTGCCGGATCCCGACTGTGTGACATACGAGTATAAAGGTTCTAAGAAATTTGCCAGTTATGCATTGACTTACAACAGGTGCATTCTGGTCGTAACGGCAGACTATGATGACATCATGGCACCGGTTGATAAGGCGAGAAACTTAGCGATCGTTGTTGCCGTACTGCTGCTGGTGGTTTCCAGCGTTGCGGCTTACTTTGTCACATCCATGATCGTGAAGCCGCTGATGAGACTGTCCGGCGTGATCGAGCAGACGGCGGAATTTGATTTCAGACCTACCGGGACCGCTGAACTTGCCAAGAGAAAAGACGAGGTCGGCGTAATGTTCAAAGCGGCGCGCGACATGCGTGACAGCCTGCGAGAGATGGTCGGCGAGATCGATTCGGCATCCACAAGGATCTCCGATAATGTCAACGAACTGCAGAACGTTACAAATGAAGTAAACAGCATGTGCACGGACAATTCCGCTACGACACAGGAACTTGCGGCAGGCATGGAAGAGACTGCGGCAACGACCGAGAGCATCTATGCCAATATCGGATATATGCAGACCGGTGCGAAAGACATTACCGCGCTTTCGGAAAGCGGCGACAAGCTATCCAGCGAGATCATGGAACGTGCGCAGTCGCTTTATGATAAGACTACAGAAGCTACCAGAAGGACCAGGGAAACCTTTGATTCCGTCAAAGAGCGCTCTGACCGCGCGATCGAAGAATCCAAGGCGGTCAGCAAGATCAACGAGCTGACGGAAGCCATCATGGCGATCTCTTCGCAGACCAGTCTTCTGGCGCTGAATGCTTCCATCGAAGCGGCAAGGGCAGGAGAAGCCGGCCGCGGGTTTGCGGTTGTGGCTACGGAGATCGGTTCCCTTGCGCAGCAGACATCCAAAGCCGTTGCCGATATCAACGGCATCGTCGGCGAAGTGAATACGGCCGTTTCCAATATGGCAGGCTGTCTGGAAGAAACCGGTGATTTTCTCGAGAAGACGGTACTTACGGACTATCAGGAGTTTTCCGAAGTCAGCGAACAGTACAGCGAGGATGCCAAGTCGTTTAAGCAGAGCATGAATGATGTGCATGTATCGATTGTGAACCTCACGGAATCCATCGAAAAGATTTCAGATGCGATCTCGGGCATCAATTCGACGGTCGGCGAGTCGACGGTCGGTGTTACGGATATCGCCGGCAAGACCACGGATATGGTGACCAGCACCAGCCGTACTTCCGATCTTGTGGAAGAAAGCCTTGCATGCATCGAACAGCTGAAGGAAGTCGTCGGCAAATTTACGATGTCCTGATCGGAACATAACAAAATGCAGATCCCCGGAAGTCTAAAAAGGCTTCCGGGGTTTTTGATTTTCACGGGAACGGGTTTACAGGCTTGAATTTGCCTGTGGAATCTGTGCGATTTTCCTGTTATAATTTATGTGATCAAATGATGCGAGGAGCAAGATGAAACTGATCATTTCTGCGCTGCTTACAGCGCTTTTGACAATCATATTCCGTTATCTCGATAACAAAGGCATACTCGGAAAAATCGGCAACAAGTGGCTCCGGGAAGGCCTGATCGGTATCGTGTTCGGTCTGTCTGCGATCTATGCGACGGAATTCGGCAGTATTTCCATCGGTGGCGCGGCAATGAACGCAAGAGATGCGGCACCGCTTTGCGCGGGTCTGTTTTTCGGAGGCTTTTCCGGGATCGTTGCCGGCGTGATCGGCGGCGTGGAACGGTTTTTCTGCGTTTACTGGGGAGGCGCGCACTTTACGAAAGTAGCCTGCTCGATCGCCTGTATCCTGGCGGGTCTTTTTGCCGCGTTTTTACGGAAATTTGTCTTTGACAACAAACGTCCGAAACCGATCTACTGCGTGATCATCGGCCTGATCAGCGAGACGATCCACATGTTTTTGATCTTTATCACCAATCAGAAAGATCTGGATGTCGCCTATACCTATGCCAAAGCCTGCACCGTTCCGATGATCACGGTGAATATCCTGGCGCTGTTTATCGCCTTTCTCGTGATCGAACTGATGGAAAGGAAGAAACTGTCGCTGGGAGTAAGGAAAAAGAAAACGATCCTGGCTTATTTCCAGTTCGGCCTGCTTTCGCTCGTCATTGCGGCAGCAGCTTTTACGGTTTATATCACGATCATCGTACAGACGAATATCGCGGAGAAGTCGACGGAGAGAGTCTGCAAGACCAATCTGGAAGCGGCTGTGGCAGAAGTTGAAGGGTTCCACGAAAGAAGACCGGATGCAAACATCATCGACATCGCGAAATTTGTCGGCGACGGTTATGTCGTCGGCGAGACCGGAGAGATCTGGGTGCTGAATCTGGACAAAGTCGTCGTCACGGAAGGCGAGTTTCTGGGCGAGGATCTGAACTACCTGCTGAAAGGACAGACGCAGAAGAAACTGTTCAAGACTTCGTTTGAAGGAGATGAATACTATCTGGAATTCATTTTCGGAAGCGGCTATATCCTGATGGCCAGCATCATCGCGCAGGATGCGCTGTACCTGACCAATGTTTCCATTTATGTCACGATCCTTTTGGAGATCCTGATCTTTGCGGTCCTGTTCCTGTTCATTACGCTGGAAATGAAACAGCTTGTCAGCCGGCATATCGATGAGGTCAACGAAAACATGGATGCGATCACGGCAGGAGAACTCGACAGAGTCGTTAATGTCAGAAACTCCATCGAATTCGACATGCTTTCCGATTCCGTCAATTCCATGGTCGACCATCTGAAAGAACTGATCGAAGAAGAGAAGAACCGTATCGCCAAGGAACTGGAATTTGCAAGGAATGTACAGCTGTCTTCGCTGACAACGGAATTTGACTTAAGCGAGGCGGTGGATCTGTTTGCAAGAACCTTGCCGGCAAGAGAGGTGGGCGGTGATTTTTATGACTCATACAAACTGGACGATACGCATATCGGCATTCTGATCGCGGATGTTTCCGGCAAAGGGATTCCCGCAGCGATGTTCATGATGCGCGCAAGATCCACGATCAAGGCGCTTGCACAGGCAAAGCTTCCGATCAGTGAAGTGCTTACAAGAGCCAACGGGACATTCTGTGAAAATAACGCGGGCGAGATGTTCATCACGGCCTGGATGGCGATCCTTGACTTAAAGACCGGCGACATCGAGTTCGTGAATGCGGGGCATAATCCGCCGATCATCAAACGCGACGGCACTTTTTCCTACCTGCAGTCCAAGCGCAATCTGGTGCTTGCCGCGATGGAAGGATATGCATATAAGAGCGGCAGCTTCACGATCAAGCCCGGGGATGAGATCTTCCTTTATACGGACGGCGTGACAGAGGCGATCAACATCAATGAAGAACTGTACGGGGAAGCACGGCTGCTGTCCTTCATCACGGAACATGACCATGACATCAGCGCCGAGCAGCTCTGTTCGGACGTCCTTCAGAGCGTCAATGACTATGCAGGCGAGGAAGTGGAACAGTTCGATGACATCACAATGCTGTCCTTAAAGTTTTTGAAATATCTGTAGGAGGCTGCAATGCTGAACAGAAATTCGAGATTAAAAGAAGTTTATCAGGTACCGATCGGAAAAGACGTTATCGATAAGCTTCTTTTGCAGTTTAAGCTGCCGTATTCCATGATGCAGAATCCGCTTATCGCGAATCTTAGGATCGTGGCGCTGAAACGGATCTTTGGGGAGAAGCTTGACGACGGCTTCATTGACTCGTTTTTAAGACTGTTAAATGCCGAGGAAGCCATGCCTGCGCCCGGCGACTGCGCACTGCACCCGAAGTGGTGGAAGGAAGCGGTATTCTACCAGATCTACCCGCGTTCATTCTGCGACGGTAACGGGGACGGAATGGGAGATCTGGAAGGCATATTATGTAAACTTGATTATCTGCGCTCCATCGGGGTGGATGCAATCTGGCTTTCCCCGATCTATGATTCTCCACAGGATGACAACGGCTATGACATCCGGGATTACAGGAAGATCTGGGAAAAGTTCGGCACGATGGAAACCTTTGACAGGCTGCTTGAAGCCGTGCATGAAAAGGGCATGCGGCTGATCATGGATCTTGTGATCAATCACACTTCCGACGAACACGAATGGTTTCAGAAGGCTGTATCCGATCCGGACAGCCCGTACCATGATTTTTATATCTTCCGGAAAGGAAACGCCGAAATGCCGCCCAACAACTGGAAATCATTTTTCAGCGGCAGCGCATGGAATTACTATCCGGAGATCGAAGAGTGGGGACTGCATCTGTTTTCGACGAAGCAGATGGATCTGAACTGGGAGAATCCCACGCTTCGAAAAGAGATCCTCGACATGGTCCGCTGGTGGCTTGAAAAGGGCGTGGACGGATTCCGCATGGATGTGATCAATCTGATCTCCAAAGCCGACGGACTTCCCGACGGCGATGAAATGATCGGACAGATGATGGGATTCTGCGGGATCGAGCACTATTTCTACGGCCCGAGGCTCCATGAGTATCTGAAGGAGATCCGGAAGGAAGCGTTTGAACCCTATCAGGCCTTTTCGGTCGGCGAGATGCCCGGGATCGGGATGCAGACCGGGAAACTTCTGACAGGGGATGACCGGAAGGAACTGGATATGTTCTTCTGCTTCGATCATCTTGAGACACCGGGGCACTCCAAATTCGATGACTATGTTTACGATCTGAATTATCTGAAGAAATTTTATATCCGCTGGCAGGAGAATTTCGGCAACCACTGCTGGCAGGCGCTTTTCCTTGAGAATCATGACAATCCGAGGATGCTTTCCAAGGTGGAGCCAAACCGCGCTTACCATGAAAAACTGGCGATGACGCTTCTGACCATGCAACTGACACTGAAAGGAACGCCGTTCATCTATCAGGGGCAGGAAATGGCTCTGGCAAACCATGATTTTTCCTCGATCGAGGAACTGGAGGATATCGAAAGCATCAATCTCTACCGGGAACTTTGCAGCAAGAAAACGCCCGAAGAAGCTTTCCGCATCGTGCTTTCGGGTACGAGAGATCATGCGCGCAGGATGATCGACTGGAATGTGTCCGATCCCGATGAAGCGGCAAGGATCGTGCATGTGCAGAACTATCTGAAGAAACTGACCACGATCCGCAAAGATCACAAGACGCTGATCTACGGAGATATTTCGTTTACCAATAAAGCGCATAAGGATCTGTTCACCTATTTCAGGATGGACAGCGAGGAAATGTGGTATGTGGAGATCAACTTAAGCGATCATGACAGGAAGCGGAGTACATCGGATATTTCCGCCACGACCGTCAGGGACTGCAGGGTGCTCGGGAATTATGAGAACACCAGAGAAGGCGTCTTAAGACCGTACGAGTGCAACATCTATTGGTTAACATAAAATGAGCCCTTGGGGACGGGGTTAGTGGTCCGTTTTTATGCAAACCACTAGCGCCATTCATTTGCAAAATGAACCCCTAACCCCATCCCCAAGGGACCACCCAAGAGATCAAAATACATCATCATACAGGAGAAACCGAACATGAGTGAACAGATCAAAACCGAAGAGAACAATTTAAGCCGGGCGAAAACGCAGCCTTTGGACAACCGGACCAAATGGTCCTATTGCGTAGGTGCGACAGGAAGGGATGCTGCTTATGCGCTGGTTTCGATGTACCTGATCACATATATCCAGTACACGATGAAGCTGACCGCAGCACAGTTCGCAACGATCTCAACGATCATGGCCTGCTGTCTGATCTGGGACGCCGTCAACGATCCGATGATGGGCATCATCATTGAAAACGCGCACTTAAAGAGCGGGAAGTACCGCCCCTGGATCCTGATGGGAGCGCTCTTAAATGCGGCGCTGATCGTGATCCTGTTTACGGTGCGGCCGCAGGGCTGGTCATTTGTTGTCTTCTTCGGGATCAGTTATCTGCTGTGGGGGATGACTTTTACAATGAACGATATTTCCTACTGGGGAATGCTGCCGAGCCTTTCGAGTGATGCTTCCACGAGAAATCTGCTGGTAACGCTGATGAGTATTTTCGTCTGTGTCGGACAGTTTGCGGTGGCGGGGATCGTTCCGACCGTGATCGCCGGGAATGCGGTCAATGCATACAGAGCCGTCGCCATCACGGTAGCTGCCTGCTTTGTGGCTTTTCAGCTCCTGGTTTACTTTGGTGTCAGAGAGCGGGATCGGAAACAGAGTGACAGCAAACTGTCCTTAAAAGATATGCTGAAGATCTTCCTTCGCAATGACCAGCTGATCCCGGCCGGTATCGCGTTTTTCCTGTTTAATATCGGATCGAATCTGCTGATCATTTTCGGTTACAATTTCTTCAACTTTGAATTCGGATATTCCAAAGCCGGAAACCTGATCTTTATCTTTACGGTCATGTTCGGACTCGGGACCCTGTTCTCGCAGGCAATCTTTGCGGCGGTTACCAAGAAACTGAAACGCATGCAGATCATGACCTACAGTATCGTGCTGATCTGCATCGGTTATCTGCTGCTCTTGGGATACGGTTATGTGCTTCCGAAGAATGTCATTCTTCTGAATGCGATCGGTTTTCTGATCTTCTTCTGTCAGGGGATCTTTAACATGACGATGATCGTCATGATCAACAACACCATCGAATACGACGAGTACAAATTCCATGAACGGCATGACAGCGTGATCTCCACGGTCAGATCCTTTGCGGTGAAATTTGCATCCGCCCTGAACCAGTGGATCAGTGCGCTCGTTCTGATCATCAGCGGAATCTATTACATCAGCCAGAAAGTCAGCGCCTTGGAGATTGAGGTCGGAAGGGGCGCGATGGAGAGTGAAGAAGCGCTGGAGACGGCAAACGGATATATTGCGACCGTAACGGACATGCAGACCTTCATTCTGCGTCTCGGGATGGTGCTGATCCCGATGGCCGCCATGCTGGCCTGCTATTTCATTATCCGCAAAAAATACAGGATTGATGAGGAAATGTACGCCGAGATGGTTGCTGAGATCGAATCGCGGAATGGTTGACATAAAAATGAGCCACTAACCCCGTCCCCAAGGGCTCATTCTGCGGGGGTGAGGTGGTCGATCTTCGGGATCGCGATCATGGAATAATTGGTATAGTAGACTACAAAGCCGGGTGCTGCGCCGCCCGGTTTTTTGACTTCTTTTTTTTGCACGTAATCCACCTCGACTTTGCCGGAAGCGCGTGCGGAAGAGTAGTAGGCGGCAAGTGCTGCGGCCTCTTCGAAGGTCCTGTCCGGCAGCTCTTTGTTCTGTGCTTTCACGATCACGTGAGAGCCGGGAATCCCCTTTGCGTGGAACCACCAGTCATTTCCGGTCGCGACACGGAACGTCAGCTCATCGTTCTGGTAATTGTTCTTGCCCACATAGATATCGAATCCGTCCGAGCTGATGTAGTGCAGCGGGCGGCTTGTGATCTTCACTTTTTTTGCGGGACCTTTTCTCCTGACATAGCCGCTGTCGATGAGTTCCTCCCTGATCTGCATCAGGTCGTCCTCGAGCAGTGCCATGTCGATCGCAGCTGCGATCGAGGAGAGATGGTCGATCTCCTTTTTGGTTTCCGCAGTCTGCACGCTGACGGCTTCCTGCGTGCGTTTTAATTTGGCGTAGCGTTCAAAATACTTCTGCGCGTTTTCAAGCGCGCTCTTTGTCGGATCCAGAGGAATGGTGATCTCCTCGTTCGTGTAGTAATTCTCACAGGTATAGGAAGCACTCCCCGGTTCGCACTGATAGCCGTAGGTGTTCAGCATTTCGCCGTAAATCCGGTATTTTTCCTTCTTTTCGGCATCTTTAAGCTGCTTTAGCTGCAGATCGTATTTACGGACGTTGCGCTCAAGAAGCGTCTGCACGATCTTGCGAAGGTCCGCGGATTTCTGGCGGATCCTGGTATAGGCGTTTTTCTTTTCGTAGAAGGTTTTCAGGACTCTGGAAACGGAAGTATCATGCACCGTTGTTTCGCCGGCGTAGATCGAAAGCGGGAAAACGGCAAATTCGACGGGCTCGTCCTTTTTGAATACGATATTTGCATCAAAATCACCCGCCCGAGTCTGTTCCATCATCTTTTCCAGTTCCTCGTAGATCTTGCGGACCTGATCGCCATCCAATGCATTCGCGCTGATCTGCGAATCGATGCCGGCGCGGTAGAGCAGTTCCTCGCTCATGACGGGGGAAAATCCGGTCAGCACGGAATAGACGGCCTTGCAGGCAGGCATCGGCTGCGATAAGAAGGCGGATTGAAAATCATCGAAACCCGCCGTGAACGGATCCAGTTTGGAACCGGTATTCGGGATAAAGTAGGAGCGTCCCGGCAGGACTTCGCGCACGGAACTTACGAGCGCGGAGACATGCTTGATCGCATCGATGATCATGCCGTCTTCATCCGTAAAGATGATGTTGCTGTGTTTGCCCATGATCTCGATGATCAGTGTTTTCTTTTTCAGGTCACCCAGTTCATCGAGATGCTCCACATCAAACATTAAGATCCGCTCGAGCGAAGGCTGCCTGATGGCAACGATCCTGCCGTTCTGCAGGTGTTTTCTGAGCAGCATGCAGAAATTCGGCGCGCTCATGGGACTTTGCTTGTTCGTATCGGTCAGATACAGAAAGGGAAGCGTGGCATCGGCGCACAGTAAAAGACGCTGCTGGCCGTCCGTCGTTTTCAGGGTCAGCAGGATCTCATCATTTTCCGGCTGCGCGATCTTATAGATCCGCGCGTTTAAGATCGTATCAAGCAGCTGCGAGCGAAGCGCTGCAACCGTAAATCCGTCAAGAGCCAAGGTGCTTCGTCCTTTCTAAGTTCAATGCTAACAGTTTAGCGAAAACAGTGCGGATTTGCAATAGCCCTTCCGTTATCCGTTAAGGACTTTTTCATGTAAAAATCAAGGGAAAAGAGTATAATGGATATCATGAAAGTGAGGAATACCATGCGAAACAAAACCGGCGGAGAACTGAAATGGTGGCAGAAGACCATCGCTTATGAGATCTATGTGAGAAGTTTCAAGGATTCAAACGGTGACGGGATCGGAGACTTGAACGGTATCACCTCGGAGCTGGATCATCTGAAGGAACTGGGAGTCGACGCGATCTGGCTGACACCGTGCTATGTTTCTCCGCAGGCGGACAACGGCTATGACATTGCCGATTATTACAGGATCGATCCGGCTTACGGCACGATGGAAGACATGGAACACCTGATCGCGGAGGCAAAAAAACGCGGCATCCGCATCGTCATGGATCTTGTGTTCAATCATACTTCGGATCAAAACGAATGGTTTCAGAGTTCCCGCAGGGGCGCAGAAAATGATAAGAGCGACTGGTATATCTGGGTGGACCCGAAGGAAGACGGGAGTGCGCCGACAAACTGGCGGAGCATCTTCGGCGGAAGCGCATGGACCTATGATGAGGGACGCAAACAGTATTACCTGCATACATTTTTGCCGGAGCAGCCGGACTTAAACTGGGCAAATCCCGCGGTCAGAAAAGAACTGCAGTCCGTAGCAAAATTCTGGGTAAATAAAGGTGTCGGCGGGTTCCGGATGGATGCGATCACCTATATCAAAAAGCCGGAACGCTTTAGTGACGGGGAAGCGGATGCAAAGGACACTCTTGCAGGCATTCACGCCATGACGGCCAACACGGACGGTATTCTCGATTATCTGCATGAATTCAAGTCTGCCGTACAGGACGGGACGGATATTTTCACGGTCGGCGAGGCAAACGGTGTTTTCCCGGACCAGCTTCCGGACTGGATCGGAGAAAACGGCGTCTTTGACATGATCTTTCAGTTCGGCCTCGTGGACATCGATCTTCCCGATGAAAACAACTGGTGCGAAACCTGCAGCTGGAGCCTTAAGGATTTCAAATCTTTTTTTGCGGACAGCCTGCAATCCTGCGAAACGGCAGGCGGATGGTTTCCGGTCGTTCTTGAAAATCACGATCAGCCGCGCTCGATCAGCCATTTCTTTCCGAAGGATGATAAAAGAGATGCCAGAGCAAAAGCGCTGGCAACGCTGCTTCTGACGATGCGGGGCACGCCGTTTATCATGCAGGGCGAGGAACTCGGCTTTGAAAATGTTTCCTGGCAGTCGATCGAGGATTTCGACGATATTTCCACGAAGAATCATTATGCGTTTTCTCTTGCGGAAGGCTATTCCAAAGAGCAGGCGCTTGAGAGCGTGCTCAGATTTTCCAGAGACAGTTCCCGCACGCCGATGCAGTGGGAGCCGGGTGAGAACGCCGGATTCAGCACGGCAAAACCGTGGCTTCCAGTCTATCCCGATCATGATGTTTATAACAGGACGAGTGAAAAGAAGGATCCAGGTTCCGTCCTGAATCATTATATCCGGCTTGCAAAACTGCGCAGGACCTGCAGGGAACTGACGGACGGGGACTATACGGAACTGATGCCTGAAAATGAGCAGATCTTTTCCTACCGGCGGATGAACGAAAGCCGGAAGGCCACGATCTTTATAAACTTTACAAACCGGGAAGTTTCCTATGATCCGGCCTGTATTTCGGATGCGGAATGGATCTTTGGTACGGAGCAAAATGCCAAAAAGGGCTTGCTTAGGCCTTATGAGGCGGTGATCTATGAAGCGCCGGTTTCTTAAGAGCTTTGCTTGACTGCAAAATACCGATAGACTATAATAAAATGGTCTGTGGCTTTTGGAATGCAAATGGGAGATCCGCATGGTTAAGAGTATGACCGGGTTCGGCCGTTTCGAACTCGCTGATGAAAATAAAAAGATCACGGTCGAGATCAAATCCGTCAATCACCGTTATCTGGACATGAACCTCAAGATGCCCAAGAAACTGAACTTTTTCGAGGCATCGATCAGGAATCTTCTGAAGGAATATATCCAGCGCGGCAAGGTAGACGTCTTTATCACATATGAGGATTTTACCGAAAATCATTATGCCCTGCATTACAACAAGGAAATGGCGGCTTCCTACATGAAATATCTGCAGGAGATGTCCGAGGACTTTTCACTGGAAAACGATGTCCGCATTTCCGTCCTTTCCAGATATCCGGAGGTCCTTTCGCTCGAAGAAACGGAAATGGACGAGCAGGAGCTGTGGGCGGATCTGGAAAAGACGATCCGGGGAGCAGCGGAACTGTTTGTACAGGCCAGGATCACGGAGGGTGAAAATCTATCCAGGGATCTGATCGCAAAACTTGACGGAATGCTCGGTCATGTAGATTATATTGCCGAACGCGCGCCGCAGATCATAGAAGCTTACCGCAAAAAGATCACGGACCGTGTTACCGAGATGCTTGCGGATGCCAAGATCGATGAAGCAAGGATCATGACGGAAGTAACCCTGTTTGCGGACAGGATCTGCGTGGATGAGGAGATCGTCAGACTCCGCTCGCATGTGGAGCATACCAAGCAGACATTGCTCGAAGGCGGCAGTGTCGGCCGTAAACTTGATTTTATCGCACAGGAAATGAACCGGGAAGCGAATACGATTCTTTCCAAGTCCAATGATCTGATCACCAGCGATCACGCGATCGATCTAAAGACCGATATCGAAAAGGTGAGAGAACAGATCCAGAACATTGAGTGAGGACGGCATGGCAGGACGTGGATTATTACTGGTGATCTCAGGATTTGCCGGTTCCGGCAAAGGAACGATCTGTAAGGAACTGATGCAAAGGTATGACAACTACGCGTTTTCGGTTTCCGCAACGACCAGGGATCCAAGGCCGGGCGAACAGGACGGCGTCGATTATTTCTTCATTCCGAAGGAACGCTTTCTTGAAATGATCGAAGCAAAAGAACTGCTTGAATATGCGCAGTATGTTTCCAATTATTACGGAACGCCGCGCAAATATGTTGAGGAAAAGCTTCTCGAAGGCAAGGACGTGATCCTTGAGATCGAATGCCAGGGAGCGCTTCAGGTCAAGGAACTGTTTCCCGAGGCGGTATTGTTCTTCGTGATGCCGCCGAATGTGCAGGAGATCTACAACCGCCTGAAAGGCAGGGGGACCGAGACCGAGGAAGTGATCTTGAAGCGCATGAAACGCGGACAGGAAGAAGCGGAGACGATCGCAAAGTATGACTACCTGCTCATCAACGATGACCTGAACGAAACCGTGACGCGCCTGCATGAAACGGTAAACAGCGCACGAAATGCGGCGGAGCGCAACAAAGATCTGGTTGCAAGGATCCGGGAAGAGTTCGTTTCTTTTTTCAAAGAACACGGATGACCGGGCGGCGGTAACAAGCCTGCACCGATCATGCAGGATAATAAAGATAGGATTCAGAAATATAAGTAATAGGAGAAAAGACATGTTACATCCCAGTTACACAGACCTGATGAAGGTCGTAAACAGCGAAGTGGAAGAGGGCGAGGCACCGGTTGTCAACAGCCGTTATTCCATCGTGATGGCTACCAGCAAAAGAGCCAGACAGCTGATCGACGGCGCACCGACACCGATCGAGAATGCGGAAGACAAGAAACCCCTTTCCGTTGCTGTGGAAGAAGTCAACAAAGGGATCATCAAGATTGTCGGAGACGAAGAGTAGTTGTGGATAATGTCCGGATCCATTTTATTTCCCTAGGCTGTGATAAAAATCTGGTCGATGCGGAATCCATGCTCGGGCTTCTTTCGGCGCATGGATACGTGTTTACCGAAGACGCATCCGAAGCAGACGTGATCGTGATCAATACGTGTTGCTTTATTCATGATGCCATGGAAGAAAGCATTCAGACGATCATCGATATGGGAGCCTGTAAGGAAACGGGCAACTGCAAAGCACTGATCGTGACCGGGTGCTTAGGGACCGGCTATACCGAAGAAATGCACAGGGAACTTCCGGAAGTGGATGCGATCCTGTCGGCTTCCGCCTATGATCAGATCGTTTCCGTCGTGGAAGATGTCCTTGCGCAGAAAAAGCATGATGCGATCTCCGATGTCAATGCGCTTCCCCTGCCGGATGCAAAACGGGTTCTGACAACAGGCCACTATGCCTATTTAAAGATCGCGGAAGGCTGTGACAAACGCTGCACGTATTGCGCGATCCCGAAGATGCGCGGCAGTTACCGGAGCATCCCGATGGAGCGGCTCGTTGCTGAAGCGCAGGATCTTGTGAAACAGGGCGCGAGAGAACTGATCCTGGTCGCACAGGAGACCACACTTTACGGCAGGGATCTGTATGGGGAAAAATCGCTCTGCCGGCTTCTTGAAAAACTATGCGGGATCGAAGATTTGAAGTGGATCCGCCTGCTGTACTGCTATCCGGAAGAGATCGATGACGATCTGATCGATGTGATCGCACGGGAAGAAAAGATCTGCAACTATCTGGATATCCCGATCCAGCATGCTTCTGACCGGATCTTAAAGCGGATGGGCAGAAGAACATCGCAGCAGGATATCAGGGAACTGATCGGTAAACTTCGTGAGAGGATCCCGGATATCTGCCTTCGTACCACGCTGATCTCGGGGTTTCCCGGCGAAACGGACGAAGATCACGCGGAACTGTTAAACTTTGTAAAAGAGATGAGATTTGACCGTCTGGGTGTCTTTACCTATTCAAGACAGGAAGGAACCCCGGCATATGATTTTGACGAACAGGTCGATGAAAAAACGGCCGGAAGCAGACGGGATGAGATCATGAGACTCCAGCAGGAGATCTGCTATGACAAGAGTCTGGATCTTGTCGGAGAGAAGATGAATGTTCTTGTGGAAGGGCGTTTGATCGACGAGGACGCCTGCCTGGCAAGAACTTACCGTGACGCACCCGATGTCGACGGCTGCCTGTTCCTTCAGACAGACCGTGAACTGATCAGCGGGGAACTTGTTCCGGTGATCGTGACCGGTGCCCACGAATATGATCTGATAGGAGAACTTGCAGATGAATCTGCCGAATAAACTGACAATCCTGAGGGCGGCAATGGTACCGTTCTTTGTATTTTTCCTGCTGACGGACCTGTGCGGTCCGATCGGTGACTGGATCGCGCTTTTCATTTTCATTGCGGCCTCCGTCACAGACCTTCTGGACGGAAAGATCGCGCGCAAATATGATCTTGTGACGAATTTCGGGAAATTCATGGATCCTTTGGCGGATAAACTTCTGGTCAGTTCGGCGCTGATCTGCCTGGTCTTTTTAAACAGACTGAATCCATGGATCGCGATCATCATCATCGCAAGAGAATTCATTATCAGCGGTTTCCGTCTGATCGCGAGCGATCAGGGGATCGTGATCGCGGCAAGCTGGTGGGGGAAACTCAAAACGGTCTTCCAGATCGTGATGATCGGTTTCCTGATCGGAAGCCCGACGCTGATCGATTTTCTCGCCGGATTTTATTCCGACATGCCGGCACTTGTCTATGTATCCGGCTTTTTCTACTGGACCTCGAAGATCCTCGTGTGGGTCGCGCTGTTCCTTACCGTGGTCTCGCTGGTTGATTACATTGTCAAGAACCGGAAAGTCCTTGACAGTTCGGAAAACTGAGTAGGGGAGTAAGTTATGAGCGCTGAGATCATTTGTGTGGGAACGGAACTGCTGCTTGGAAATATCGTCAATACCAACGCGGCCTATCTTGCGGAGCGCCTGGCATATCTGGGAATCCCCTGCTATTACCAGAGCGTCGTGGGAGATAATGAGGAACGTCTCATGCATCTTGTAAAGATCGCGCTCCAGCGTTCCGAACTTGTGATCCTCTCAGGCGGACTCGGCCCCACGGAAGATGACCTGACCAAAGAGACGGCGGCAAAAGCGCTTGGACTGAAACTTGTCGAAGACAGCGTATCCAAAGAACATATCATTCAGTTTTTTAAGATCAGAAACAAAACCATTGCGGAGAACAACTGGAAACAGGCATTGATCCCGGAAGGGAGCATTGCGCTCGAAAATGAAAACGGCACGGCGCCGGGCATCATCATCGAGCAGGACGGAAGGACGCTGATCCTGCTTCCGGGTCCTCCGAACGAATTGCTCCCGATGTTTCAAAATCAGGTTGAGCCTTACCTTCTGAAGAAACGGAAGGCTTCCATCTATTCGCAGATGGTCAAACTGTGCGGGATCGGAGAAAGCGATGTCGAGGAAGCGATCCGCGATCTGACCGGTTCGACGAACCCGACGGTTGCAACTTATGCCAAGACCAGCGAAGTACATATCCGTGTGACCGCGTTTTCGGAAACGGAAGAACAGGCCAGAAAACTTGTCAAACCCGTCGTAAACCAGCTGAAGGCCCGTTTCGGAAGCATGATCTACACGACCGAACCCGAGGTCTCCTTAGAACAGGCGGTTGTCGAACTGCTTGCAAAAAACAATATGAAAGTCACCTGCGCGGAATCCTGTACGGGCGGCATGGTGGCTGCAAGACTGATCAATGTTCCGGGCGCATCGGCGGTTCTTCACGAATCGTTCGTGACCTATTCGAACAAAGCAAAGCGGACCTATCTGGATGTCAAAAAAGGGACATTGAAGAAATTCGGTGCCGTCAGCGAAGAGACGGCAAAAGAGATGGCACGCGGCGGATGTATCAATACCAAAGCGGATGCCTGCATCGCGCTTACCGGGATCGCAGGACCGGACGGCGGGACAGAAGAGAAGCCGGTAGGACTTGTCTATATCGGATGCAGTGTGGCGGGAAAGACGGAAGTCAGAGAGTGCCGTTTTTCCGGTAACCGCGCAAAGATCAGGGAATCCGCCTGTACGGCAGCGCTGAATATGCTAAGGACCTGCATTCTGGAATATCTGAGCGAGACCAAGTTTACATAACATATCCAATAAAAACAGCAGCAAAGAATCAGCAAAAAAATAAAAAAATAAAGATCGGCAGTTGACAAAATCGAACAGATGTTTTATTCTGAATATCGGAAGCGAACATTTGTTCGCGTGTGGGGTCTGAATATTTGATAAGGAGATCACAGTTATGGAAAGAGAAGAAAAGTTAAAAGCATTGGATGCCGCGCTCGCGCAGATCGAGAAGCAGTTCGGCAAGGGCTCGGTCATGAAACTGGGCGATACGAATAACAACATGAACATCGAAACGGTACCCACCGGTTCTTTGAGCCTTGATATCGCACTCGGACTCGGCGGGATCCCGAAGGGCAGGATCATCGAGATCTACGGCCCGGAATCCAGCGGTAAGACAACGGTCACGCTGCATATGATCGCTGAGGTACAGAAGAGAGGCGGTATCGCAGGATTTATCGATGCGGAGCATGCGCTGGACCCGGTCTATGCGAAGAACATCGGCGTGGATATCGATAACCTCTATATTTCCCAGCCGGATAACGGCGAACAGGCTCTGGAGATCACGGAGACCATGGTCAGGTCCGGGGCTGTAGACATTGTTGTTGTCGATTCCGTTGCGGCGATCGTGCCGAAGGCAGAGATCGACGGAGAAATGGGAGATTCCCATGTGGGGCTTCAGGCCAGACTGATGTCGCAGGCGCTCAGAAAACTGACGGCCGTGATCAGCAAGTCCAACTGCACCGTGATCTTTATCAACCAGCTTCGTGAGAAGATCGGCGTGATGTTCGGAAATCCGGAGACCACGACCGGCGGACGCGCGCTGAAATTCTACTCCTCCGTACGTATGGACGTACGCAGGATCGAGACACTGAAGCAGGGCGGTGAGGTTGTCGGAAACCGTACCAGGATCAAAGTGGTCAAGAACAAGATCGCGCCGCCGTTCAAGGAGGCGGAATTCGATATCATGTTCGGGAAGGGCATTTCATCGGAAGGCGATATTCTGGATCTTGCGGCGAACTGCGATGTGATCAACAAGAGCGGCGCATGGTATGCTTACGAGGGACAGAAGATCGGACAGGGCAGAGAGAACACGAAACAGTATCTGCTCGATAACCCCGAGATCTGCAAGGAGATCGAACGCAAGGTCAGGGAACATTTCGGCCTGCTTCCGGGAGCAGAGGAGAAGAGTGAGGCAGCACCTGCCGCACAGGAAGATAAGAAGAAACAGTGATCGTTACCGCGATAGAACCATACCGGAAAGATAAATACAGGATCTATTTAAATGACGCATTCGCCTTTGTATTATACAAGGGCGATCTGCGTCATTTTGACATTGCAGAGGGCAAAGACCTTTCAGAGGAGGAGCTTAACGCGATCCGAGAGGAAGTTCTTGTAAAGCGTGCGAAAATGCGTGCAATGAACCTGCTTACCGCAAGAGACTATACGGAAGACGCCCTTCGCAGAAAACTGAAAGAAGGGCTTTATCCCGATGATATCACGGAGGAAGCGATCGCCTATGTGAAGCGTTTTCACTATGTCGATGACAGAAGATACGCCTTATCTTATATTGAAGCGCACGCGGATTCCTTATCGGGCCGACAGATCCTGGAAAAGCTTAAGAACAAAGGGATCGATCCTGCCCTGGTTTCTGATTGTCTTGAAACCTATGCGGCAGAAAATGAAACGGATGAAACAGAGCGGGAGCTTGAGATCCTGAAGGAGCAGATGAAGAAGAAACTGCGCACTTTTTTATCCAAAGAAGGAGAAGAAACCGGGCTTTCGTACGAACAGAAACAGAAGCTGTTTGCGCAGTTTTACAGACGCGGTTTTTCCATATCCCTGATCGAAAAAGCATATGAACAGTTGATTTTCAATTCTTCAGAATTATGATAATATCTTCATATGGAATTCAGACCCTGTATTGATATTCATAACGGAAGCGTGAAACAGATCGTTGGAGGCTCTCTTCGTGATGAGGGCGCAGTCAGCGAAAATTTTGTTGCGACAAAAAGCGCTGCAGATTACGCAAAACTGTATGCTTCAGATGGCTTAAAAGGCGGCCATGTGATTTTGCTTAACGCAAAGGATTCGCCGTCTTATCAGGCTACAAAAGAAGCTGCGCTTTCCGCGCTCAGAGCTTATCCTTCAGGCCTGCAGGCAGGTGGCGGGATCGACAGTGAGAATGCACAGGAATTTCTTGACGCAGGCGCATCGCATGTGATCGTTACATCTTATGTATTCAGGGACGGAATGATATGCTATAATCACCTTACCGAATTGCAGAAAGCCGTCGGAAAAGAGCATATCGTGCTGGATCTAAGCTGCAGAAAAATGTCTGCAGATCCTGACTTTCATGGATCTGAAGATGCATACAGGATCGTGACGGACCGCTGGCAGAAATTCACCACAACCGCCCTCTCCTGTGAACTGTTGTCGGAACTGGCTGCTTACTGCGATGAATTCCTTGTCCATGCAGTGGATGTGGAAGGAAAGGTATCGGGTATTGAAGAAGGAGTCGTTACGATCCTGAAGGATTCGCCCATACCTGTCACCTATGCGGGCGGCATTGCCTCTATAGAGGATCTCAGACGGATCCGTGAACTCGGAGAAGGTCGTGTCAATGTCACCATCGGCAGTGCGCTTTCCCTGTTCGGCGGAAGCCTCGACTACCGGGAGGTATTGGAATGCATACGATCATGGTCGTAGATGACAGCGAAACAGAACTTGTCATCGCCGAAAAAGCACTGGAAAAAGAATACCGTGTCAGCACCATCAACAATTCCAAACAGGCGCTTGCGCGTCTGAGCAAGGCTACGATCATGCCGGATCTTCTGATCTTAGACATTGCCATGCCGGGAATTAACGGTTTTGATATGCTCATGCGTATGAAGAGCAATGACAAGATGAAGCAGATCCCGGTGATCTTTTTGTCCGGAGATAAGGAAAATTCCACGGAACTCGAAGCCTACCGGCTCGGCGCCGTTGATTTTATCCGCAAGCCTGTCGTTGCCCAGCTTCTTCGTAAGCGTGTTGAGCTGCAGATCAATCTGCTTGAATACAAACGGAATATGACGGCCTATAATACGCAGCTGCAGCAGAATGCCAGTCAGCAGGCGCAGAATGCATACAGGCTGCATTATTTTATCATCGGCATCATCACCGATCTGATCGCAAGTAAGGATGGCTATACCGGCATTCATTCGGTCGCTGTCTCCAAATATATGGGGATCCTTCTGAAAGAAATGCTGATGTCCGGGATCAATTACGGCATTTCCGCGGAGGATTTTGAACTGATCATGCTTTCCGCGCAGCTTCATGATATGGGGAAGATCGGCGTGCCCGATGCCGTGCTCCAGAAGACCGGGAAATACACGGAGGAGGAATTCATGCAGATGAAAAATCATACCGTGTATGCTGCCAACGCGATCCAGAAATACGCGTACCTGCTTCCGAATTCCAAGTTCATTACCTATACATACCAGATGGCCAGATCCCATCACGAACGCTATGACGGAAAAGGGTATCCGGACGGACTGCAGGGCGCCTCGATCCCGATCCTGGCAAGGATCCTTTCCGTGGCCGATGTGTACGATGCGCTTGTCAGTGAGAGAAGTTACAAAAAACCCATGACGCACGAGCAGGCATATAACATCATCACACAGGGCGCGGGCGTGCAGTTTGACCCGCAGGTGGTCGCAGCGTTCCAGAGAGTGCACTCGGATATCTACGAAGCACACCGGCAGTTGGAAGCGCAATACGCAAGAGGCGGAATGGGCATGCAGTAAAGAAACGGAATGCAGTAACGGAATATGGTCACAGAAATGAGAAAATGAAAAGCCCCGCAGAGATCTGCGAGGCTTTTATAATCTGTGTTCTAAGTACTGCTTATTCCCCTAACATAAGAATATCCCAAAAAGTTATACTATTACTTAGTAGAAAAGGTACATTGTAAACAACAAGATTATAATTTGGTTACGTTTGTAGCCTGAGGTCCTTTTTCGCCGTTTACGACATCGAACTCAACAGCAGCGCCCTCGTCCAAAGACTTGAAGCCTTCCATGTTCAGTCCGGAATAATGTACGAAAACGTCGTTGCCGGATTCATCAGAGATGAAGCCGTAACCCTTCTGGTTGTTAAACCATTTTACGGTACCTTTCATTGTACAATACCTCCGTTGTCTGGATCTTAGCTTTTGTTCCGTTTCAACAAACGGGACAAAGCCCACAATTACTACAGACGGGGCAAAGCCCACGTCACTTTGCAGTTTAGCATACAAGGGAATGGTTGTAAACAAAAAGTTGCTATTTAATCGCATTTCATGTAAAATCATACTCTATAGGGGTAAGGGGATACTATGCTTGAAATCCCGTCAGAACGGAGTATTATTTCATGGGCATCAAGATGAAAGAGAAGATGGGAAACGAACAGTTTGTGGAAGAGAAGCCGAAAAAGACCACAAAAAAGACTTCGCGTTACACGGTTCTCCTGATCCCGGATTCCACGGATCATTCCAAAACGTTCGAGCTGACTTTTGATCACATTCTGCGCCTGATCGTTGCCGTCATCGCTGTGATGATCGTGCTGATCAGCCTGCTGGTATCCTTCGTTTTGAAGAATTACCGCCTCGAACATGACAACTCCAAACAGCTGGAGATCGACAGTCTGAATGCGCAGATCGAGAAACTGCAGGATGAAAAAGCTGATCTGTATGAGGAGGTCGTTTCCTTAACCGGCGTGGTCGCCAAGAAACAGGAAAACGAAAGAAAGATCGAACAGGAAATGAGCGAAGCGGCGCTTCCCACAGGATATCCGGTCACGGGATATGCACTGATCGTGCAGGATCCCACGTCGGAAACCGGAGAGAGCGTAAAAGGCAGAGTCGTTTTCAATACGATCATCGGAACGGCTGTTGTGGCAAGCGGGGATGCGACGGTTTCCCTGAAGATGGATGACAATGTGTTCGGTACGCAGATCGTTTTAGATCACGGGAACGGTTACAAGAGTATTTACCGGTGTTCCGGAAGTGTGAAAACGGCAGTCGGCGAAGAAGTCAAGCGTGGGGAGGTTCTTTTCGTGATCACCGAGGAGGATTCCCTGTTTGCCTATGAGATCGTCAGGAACGGGGAAGCGGTCGAAGCATTGGATATGATGGACATTCAGGGCTAGAAAGTTCTTATACATAAGAGTTGCCTGAGCCGATTTGCGAAGCAAAAAATGAAACGGCGGGGGTTTTAAACAGAGGAGGAAAAAATGTTTGGGTTTTTAAAGGAAAACAGTGACAAGATCAATCTGAACAACTATACCATTACGACCATTGTCGGAAATGATACGGTTGTGGAAGGAACGATCATTACGAAGGCATCCGTTCGGATCGATGGGACGCTGATCGGCGGCGTATCCGCGGAAGGCGTAGTGATCTTATCCAAAAACGGAAAGATCAAGGGCAACATCATGGCTGAAAATATCGTCGTTGCAGGCGTCGTCGAAGGAAACATGCAGATCAGGGAAAAAGTCAACGTGGAACCGACCGGCGAGATCTACGGCGATATCACCACGAAGAGTCTTCTGATCGACGAGGAGTCTGTGTTCCAGGGAAACTGCTACATGAACCGCGAGGTTCCCGTGAACGGCGGAAGAGGAAAACGGAAAGCTGCCAAGTCGGAGAAGATCGTATCCGCATCCGAAGCGGCGGCTGCCGCAATGGGACGTATCGAGCAGGGGGTTCCTGCACAGGAAGATTTGAATGCGGATCAGGAAATATCCTTAAATCATGCCAGCGCACCGCTTGATGATGAAGATATCGATTTTGTGGAAGTATGAGAACAGGACGCTCAGTGAGGAACAAAACGGATGCCGGACCAGCTGAAAGTTGTCGTTCTCGATGACGACAGCATCAGAAAAAATCAGATCAGAGAAGCTTTGCCGGATTACATTGATGTAATCTGCAGCGGCTTCACCGAATCGGCCAAAAACCAGATCCGTCCGCAGCAGGATAACAGAAAGACCGACCTTGTCATCATGAATGCTGAGGATGGCGCGGGATCGGCACCGGCTTTTTTTTCATGGATCAAAAACGAACAGGGATTGGAACGTGTTCCCGTCCTGTTACTCTGCCGGGATGCGTTTTCCGATGAGGCGCTTTCTTTCTTGGAAACCGGCGATGCCGAATATTATGAGGGGGCATTCGATCCGGACCATTTTTTCATGAAAGTCATGGAAGTGATCGATGCTGCAGAGATGGCATCGGAAGAGATTTATGAACCTTCCTTCCGGGAAAAAGATCCGGATGAGCGGCTCTTCGGACAATCCATCAAACCTTTCGGAGAAACAGAGGATACGGTTAAGCGCAGCATCGTTTTGCAGCATGAAGAGCAGCTTTCACAGCTTGATCAGGCACTGGAGCGGGGCAAAAAGAAACAGGAGAAGATCAGGGAGATCATGGATCTCGCTCTGAAATATAAAGATGAGATCCTTGCAGAAGAGAAAGCGGCCGCGGAACAGAAGAAACAGGCACTTGACAATGACGGGGATCCTGCCGGATCACTGCACCGCCTGAACGGTTCCAAAGTGGAGCAGATCCTTTCCGAAGAAGAAAACAGACGCACCATCGTGCTTGTGGACCATGATCAGAAAAACAGGAAACTCTGTGAACTGTTTTTAAAGAGTGACTACGATGTTGTGACGCTTTCCACCGGGATGAGTGCGATCGACTATTTTGTGCGCCGTAAAGCGGACCTTTTGCTGATCAGCTACAGCATGCCGATCTTAAACGGCTTAAAGATTCTCGACAGCATCCGCTGGCAGCCGAACGGAAAAAAAGTGCCGGCGATCTTTCTTGCGGACGAAATGTCGGAAACCGTCAGAAAACAATGTCAGAAGGAACGGGTTGTCGGCATCCTGACAAAACCGGTACAGAAAGCCGCACTGAGACGTTCCGTCGATGCGGTCCTATCAACTTTGAAGTGATACAGGGTACAGATGAAAAGAAAGATTTTGATCATTCATGATGATATATTGGCGCTCAGGACGCTGAAAAAGAGCCTGGAGGATGATTTTGAGATCCGCCTGGAAAATGCCGGACAGCGTTTTGCGGAACATACCGACGAATACCGGCAGGACATGATCCTTCTGAAAGCAGATCTTCCGGGAATGAGCGGTACGGAGGTGTTTGAGATCTGGCAGAAGAAGACGCATGAGCCCACTCCCGTGGTCATGCTGGTCCCGGTTCTGACGCCTCAGACAGAAAGAATGTATCTGGAAAAAGGGCTGGCAGGCGTTCTGCCCGCCGATCTTCCCGGACCGGAACTGGCCGAAAAACTGAAACAGATCTTCTTTGAGCATGCGGGCACGCAGCAAAAGCCGCATGTACTCATTTTGGGCAATGATGCTGCAAATATCCGTCTTACCAAACTGGATCTGGAATCGGCCGGCTTAAGAGTCTCGGCCGTGTTATCCGTGATCGAAGCCATCGATATTCTGAAGCAGGAAACGGTAGATGCGTTTTTGATCGCAGGTCCCATCCTGAACGTCAGCGAGAAGGAAGTGTATGATACGATCTGCAAACGCCTGTCCGTCAGATCGCTTCCGGTGGTCTACGGGTCGGATTCTCCCGGAAAAGACATCCTATTAGACAAGGTGGATAAAGTGATTGGCAGATAGAAAGAAAGACAACCGCGCCATGCTCATCATCCTGATCTTTTCCGTGTTTTTCTTCGGATTGATCATCGGCATGCTGTTGATCCATATCGCAGATAACAAAAAAGCGGAAAAAGAATCCGCAAAAGATCAGAATAAGACACCCACTACGATCCAGGTTTCCGGCGGTACGGAATATGTCAAGGTTTACGTTCCGAAACGCGAAGTCAGATACGGGACGATCCCGGTCAATTCCTATGACCCGGAAGGATTCCGGATCGAAGACGGGTTCATGGCCTATTATGATGAGAACGGGAACAAGATCTCCCATCTGGGCGTGGATATCAGTTATCACCAGAAAAAGATCGACTGGGAAGCATTGAAAGCATCTCCCTGCGAATTCATCATGCTCAGATGCGGCTATCGCGGCTACACCGAGGGCGGGCTTGTGGAAGACGAGAAGTTCCACGAATATGCACAGGCTGCGGTGGATGCGGGATTTCCCATCGGCGTGTATTTCTTTACGCAGGCGCTGACCGAGGAAGAAGCTGTGGCGGAGGCTGATTTTGTTCTGGATCTGATCAAAGATTATCCGATCAGCTATCCGGTCGTCATCGACAGTGAGTATGTTTCCAGCAGCAGCGCAAGGACCAATCAGGCCGAGATGACAAAGGAAGAACGTACGGCGCTTCTGATCGCGTTTTGCGAAAGAGTCAAAGAGCAGGGGTATTATCCCATGGTCTATGCTTCCGAAAACTGGCTCAGAAGGGATCTGGATGCGTCCATGCTGCAGCCCTATGAGATCTGGGCACCGCAGTATCTGGATCAAAATGACTTCATGTACGATTTTACGATCTGGCAGTACACGGATGCCGGACAGATGCCCGGGATCGACGGTGTCGTGGATCTGAACATCAGCATGGTGGACTATGCATCCTTTGTTCCTGCCATGCGGGAAGCCGTTGTGGGAAACGGCGAGATCATCGAGGAAGAAGACCGGGATACGGATAATCTTACAGAAAATTCGGAAGATCAGGGAAATACAGAAGATACAGAGGAAGTTCCATGAACGAAGGCGGTATTTACGCATTACTCTGCAGACAACTGTCGGTGATCATGCGGGCGAATATCAGTCCGTTGAATGCACTGAAGATCTGCAGCGACCAGATTGAAAATAAAAAACTCAAGAAGATCGTGGTACAGCTTGCAGGCGATCTTTCCGGCGGCGATAAGCTTTCCGACGCCATGAAACAGCATGGTGACAGATTTCCGGAGATCGCCATCAGCGCAATGGAAGGCGCGGAAAAAAGCGGGGAGTGGGAAAAGGCCCTGCAGAGTCTGGCAGACTATTTTGAGATGCAGGCACGCCTTAGGGAAAGCGACAGAAGATCTACCTGGATCCCGGCTTTGACGGCGGTGCTCTGTGTCGGACTTCTGGCTGTGATCACACTGCAGGTGGTTCCAAGGTTTCTCGGGATGTTTAACGGGATCACCTATGAACTTCCGGGCATCACGAAACGGGTCCTTGCAGTCAGTACGTTCATCGGAGCGCAGGGAAAATATATCCTGGCGGTCCTTCTGGGACTGGTCCTGCTTCGTCTGCTGTTCATGCTGACCCGGTTCGGAAAGAGCTTCCACGCCACATTGAAGATGCATCTGCCGCTTACCGGCCCTGTCAACAAAAGCCGGTTGAATGCACAGTTCTGCAAAGCGCTTTCAACGCTGCTCAAAAACGGAATGCCGATGCAGGAAGCGGTGCGCGTGATGGAGGATTCCGTCGGTGGCAATGAAAGAGTCAGGGGGGAACTGCAGGCGGTTTCCGAGCAGGTGGCTTCCGGAATGTCATTGTCCAATGCCCTGAAAGAATCCTCTTCGTTTTCGCCGATGATCCTGCAGATGATCTCGATCGGAGAGGAAAGCGGCACGCTGCCGTCCATACTGGATGACATGGCCGACTATTTTGAACGGAACATGAAACTGAAAGCGCACAGGAAAGCAGTGATTCTGGAAACATTTTTTGTACTCGTTCTCGGCATCGTGATGTGCATCGCCGTTACGGCTATGGTACAGCCGATGATGGAGTTTTATGACATGGTCAGCGGGATGTAAAGATGGAAAAACGTAGATCATTGGACAGTTTTCATATTCTGGTCCTGCTTACCGCGGTTTTCGGCATGGTCTGTATCGTGCTGTTCGTGCTCATGTTTCTTGCGAGAGGCATGATCGTTTCCACACAGCTCTTAAACCAGAGGGTGGAGATGAAGAGCACCATGGGACTGGATCAGGCCGAAGCAGCGCTGAAGGAGATCTTAAACGAAACGGCGAAAGATACCGCCGCGCAGGTGTATGTCAGGGTACAGGAAGAACTGATGAAACCGGATGCCCCGTCCTTAAGTGAAGAGGAGGCCTTGCGGCTTTACAGGCTCCGGTACTGCGAGGCATTGTCCGAGACCTGCACACTGCCCCTGCTTTCCGAAGAACTTAAAAAGAGAACAAAGGAAGAAAAGGGGACGGTCGAACTGTTCGGAAAGGAACCGGATCACGAGATCCTTTTTGACAGCGAACAGGGTGAAATGACCGCTTATGCGATCAAAAACGTCAACATCGCCTACACCTATCTGGACAGTTACCGCAAAGAAGCCGGCCTTGACTATACGATCGCATTGCCATCGGCAACATTTTATAACGGCAATGACCAGCTGTTTGAGTATTCCCTGATCGGCAAAAAAGGGATCTATTTTACCGGAAGCACCTCTTCCGTGGTCGGAAATCTGTTTGCGGGAACGCATTCCGCGGAAGAATACAGAAAAGCGGAGGCAGGCTACGGAGAACGAAAGATCTACGGCGGGATCAATCTGATGGCAACGCAGCTGGGTGTGGAAGCGGACAAGATCATTTCGGAAGGGGACATTAATCTGAAGGGTTCTTTTGCCGCATTTGGAACGGACGAAAAACCGGTATCGATCTATGCGAATGAGATCAACGAGATCGCCGGCTATTTCATGCATACCAATTACACGCTTGTGGGAAATATCCTGGCAAGAAACGGGGAGGCATACACGGAAGCGGTGGAACTTGTGGATGCGGCGGCAGGAAACCTGGATAATTTCAGTTATTACTATGATTCGGAAAATGATGAAACCTACAGGGGCCGCTACAGAAAGATCCTGTCCAACACGGATGTGACGTTATCAGGTGATTTTACCGGTGCCGTGATGACCAGCGGAAACGTGATCATTGAAGCGGACTGCAATGTGGAAGGCCTGATCTATGCGCTTGACAGGATCTATGTCCGCGGGAACAACAATATCGTTTCCAACCGGGATATCATGCGCAGGATCATTGAGGAAGAATGCGCCAAAGGAGATGCCGATCCGGTCTTTTTGCTGAAGGAATATATGGGCGGTATGGTGTACAGGGGGATGGAACCATGCCCCACAGAAATGGTTGCATATACAATTACTAAGTGATAAGATAACATTAATGATTATATGTGACATAAGGAGAGTATTATGCATTCCAGAATAGAGATTACTTTATTCAGCAAATTTGAGATCAAAATGAACGGGGAGCCGATCCTGGTGAGCCTTGCGAATACGAGAAAGACGAAGCTGTTTTTGTCGTATCTGCTTCTTCACAAGCAGAAAGCGATCCCCCACAGGGAACTGTTTGAACTGCTCTGGTCCGGCGAGGATTATTCCAATCCCGGCACGGCGCTTCGTACCCTTTTGTACAGATACAGGGCGCTTGTGGACAGCACCGGGATCAAGCAGCTTTCCAACTCGATCATTTCCAGACGCGGCGCCTATCAGTGGAATCCCGAGCTGGATGTTTCCATCGATATTTTTGATTTTGACGAATATTCCAAGATCGGCCTGAACAAGTCGATGAGTATTGCGAAGCGCAAACAGTGCTTAAAACGCGCGATCGATCTCTATACGGGACCGCTTCTTCCCGATTCCGGCGAAGAACACTGGGTCGTGCCCAAAGCGGTCTATTACAGGGATCTGTATCTGCATGATGTGATGGCCTATGTCGAGATCCTCAAAGAAGAAAAGGATTATGATGAGATCCGCTCCATCTGCCATAACGCGCTTGCGCTTGCGGGCCCTTCTGCCCTGATCTCCATGGAAGAGGAGGCGGCGATCGCCAAAGGCAAGGTGAGCCAGGAACTGTCGCTTCGCTATGAGAATACGATCGTCAGCCTGCAGAAGATCGAAGGACTGATCTCGGATGTGCAGAAAGATATGGAGACCGAGGACAGAGAGGACACCGCGTTTGTATGCGAATATGGAGTGTTCCGCGATATTTATCATCTGCAGCGCCGCCTGCTTGCAAGGACCGGCGATACGATGTTTTTGTCCATGCTTTCGATGGAAAGAAAGGCTAAAGAGGAGTTCGAACCTCTGGTGCATGAGAAGGTCATGTCTTCCCTTTTGGATATCCTGCGCCATGAACTGCGCTGCGGCGACAGTATCTGCAGGTATTCGGACAACATTTATGCGATCCTGTTCCCGGCCGATTCCTTTGAGAATGCCGTGAAGATCATGGAGCGCGTGAAACAGTCCGTTTCCCGTAATATCAGTGAAAAAGAAGTGATGACCGTTTACCGGATCCGCCCGCTGAAAAATGCGAAGGAGTAAGATCCATGCCTGAAAACAGGAGACTTACAATCGGCGTGCTGATCGGTAACGCCAATTCCACGCATTCGATCAACACACTGCAGGGCATCAGACAGGCCGCAAAGGAAGCCGGGGTGAATACCCTGACTTTTCTTGGCGTGCATACGGAATACAAGTTCAAAGAATTCTATGATGAGGACATCAGCTACGATTACCAGATCATGACCGTCTTTGATTATGTGGATCTGGCAAATGTGGATGCCCTGATCATCTCATACGGCGAGATTGTTGTCTTTTTGCAGGAAGCGAAGCGCCGTCATTTTCTGGACAAATACGACAAGATCCCCAAAATCGTTCTGGAAGAACTGGTGGAGAATGACATCACCAGATACCAGATCTCCGACAACTATAACGGGATGCGTTCCGTTGTGGAGCACCTGGTCAAGGATCACGGCTACCGGCATTTCGTGAATTTAAGAGGCCCAATCGGCAATAAGGACGCGGATGAGAGATTCCGCGCGTTTGAGGATGTGCTTGGGGAATACCATATCAAAGTCACCGACGAGATGGTACAGGTGGGTGATTTTACCGAATCGGTGGAAGAACAGGTGGAATACCTGTTTGACCATAATCCGCGGATCGATGCGTTTGTGTGCGCAAACGACACCATGGCCACAGCGGTCTACAAAGTCTGCAAACAGAGGCGTGAAGAACTGTTCCAGATGACGCCGCGGGCGAGAGAGTGGATGAAGAACAGCCCGCTGCGTTATAAGATCGGTGTTGACATTGAATCGGGAGAAGGGATCGCGGTCACGGGATATGATGATGCGGCGATCGCTGCAATCATGGATCCGTCACTGACAACGGTCGCACAGAACCAGTTCGCGATCGGTTACAAGGCGCTCTATAATCTTCTCGATCTTTTGAAAGTCAAGGAGAGCAAGGATGCCGGAAACATTGTCCTGCAGACGCAGCTGATCTGCAGGAATTCATGCGGTTGCCAGGATCCTGACCAGCATGATTTTGAGCCGATGAGCGAACATGAAAAGCAGAATCCGGAATTCTACGTGATCAAACTGGCCGAACAGATCAAGGATGCCATCATCGTATCGGATGTCAGCGAAGGGATCGCGGACAAAGTCTATGAGACGATCTACGATATCCTGTATGCGGATGTGATCATCTATCTCGGATACGTGCGGGAACATCTGTCGATCAAGCATGTGGTGGAACAGCTTAGGAATCTGATGAGCGGGCCTTACGCGGAATATATTTCCCCGACGGCGCTGACCAAGACCTATTCCGACTTTCTGTCTGCGGTGATCCGTAAGACCAATGATCATGATGAGGAAGTCATGCTGACGGAGATCATGCTGGAGGGCGTGAAATACCTGCAGGGCTTTACCTATAAAATGGCAACGGACGGATTGTATGAGTTTGAAAATGACGCATGGTTCATGTCCATGATGGTCAGGGACATGGTCAATCATGTCGACTCCGAGAAGGAAATGTTCCGTAATGCCATCAGCCGGTTTAAAAACCTGAAGATGGGCGCGACTTATGTATATACGACCAAAGAGCCTATGGTCGTGGAAGCGGATCAGGATTGGACGGCGCCGGAAGCGCTGTATCTTTCCGCCTATACGTCCGCAAACGGCGACCGGTTTGAATCTTTTGACAGGGACGAACGTCCGGTCCTGACGAAGGAACACAGTTTTGCGGACTTTTCCGTTGAAAGAGGCAATAAGCAGTTCCATCTGACACTGCTTCCGATCTATTCCGACAGGATCCAGTACGGGATGCTGGTTTCGGAAGTTGCACCGCTGGATACCAAGGGGCTGTTCAATGTCAGCGTGCAGCTTGGCACAGCGCTCAAATACAATGAACTGAGCCGGAAACAGAGAGAGGCGCAGGCGGCGCTTGAAACGCTGATCAAGGAAGTCGAAGACAAGAACAGCATGCTGCGGTTTATTTCGGAATATGATTCCCTGACGGACTGCCTGAACCGCAGAGGCTTTATCGAGCGTGCGGTCAATCTGAAGAACGATAATCCGGGGCTGACCTGTGTGGCGATCTTTGCAGACCTCGATCATCTCAAAGAGATCAACGACCGGTTCGGACATGCGGAGGGTGATTTTGCCATCAAATCCGTTGCGGACTTTATCCGCGGCAGTGTCGGTAAAGAGCAGATCCTCGGCAGACTCGGCGGAGATGAGTTTGTGGCCATCGTTGTGCCTTCTGAAGGCGAAACGGGCGACAGTATTTGTGAAAAGATCAAAAAGACTGCTGAAAGTTTCAATCAGCAGTCCGATAAACCGTTTTATATTGAGTGTTCTCTGGGGTATATCACTTTTGTCTGCAACGAGGACATCAACATGCAGGATGTTCTGGATGCAGCGGACAGAGAACTGTATAAGAGCAAAAAGAACAGGCGGGCGTCATCCGTCAGATGATCAGCCGTTTAATTTGCGCTGTCTTCTTTCTTTCACTTCGACGGGCATTTCCGTGATATCTCCCGATCTGATCAGCGCTTCCCTTGTAAGGAGCGGTCCGACGAGTTCATAGATCAGCACCGAAAACAAGATGATATTTCTGATGAGTGTCCCTTCCGCTTCACCGAGTGCCTGCGCAGAGACACACATGCCGAGGGCAACACCGGCCTGCGGCAGCAGCGTGATGCCGAGATTGTGCACGACTTTTTTGGAACAGCCGACGGCTTTTGAAGAAACATAAGCCCCGGCATATTTCCCGATGCTTCTTGACAGGATATAGATCACGCCGATCATAATGAGCATTCCCTCTTTAAACACTTCCAGACGAAGCGCCGCGCCGCTTAATACAAAAAAGCAGGCAAGCAGCGGCCTTGACCATTTGTCCGCGCGCTCCATGATCTCTTCCGACAAAGGACAGATATTGCAGAATATGGTTCCGAGCATCATGCAGGTCAAAAGGGATGAAAAACCGATCGTAACCGGTCCGACGGTAAAATGAAGCTTCGCGACAGCAACCGTTAAGATCACGAAAGCGATGGTCATGGACAGACGGTTGGTGTTGGAATGGAAGAGCTTTTCGATCTGCGTCAGCACATATCCGCAGACCGTTCCCAAAAGCAGGGAGCAGACGATCTCGATCAGGGGATCGAAGATAATGGAGGCGATGCTGATCTGCCCGCTGACCATGACTTTGGCGATTCCGAAAGATACGGCAAAAAGGATCAGACCGACGGCATCATCGAGCGCGACGATGGGAAGCAGGAGATCCGTTAGTTCGCCTTTGGCCTTAAACTGTCTGACGACCATCAGTGTTGCGGCAGGAGCCGTAGCGGAAGCAATGGCGCCAAGCGTGATGGCACTCGGCAGGCTTAAGAGATCCGGCCGGATCCGGTGGAAGATATAAAGCGTGATATCGACAAGAACGGTCGCAAGGACTGCCTGTATGATGCCGATCACGAAGGCCTGTTTTCCGGTTTTTTTAAGAGCGGACAGACGGAATTCACTGCCGATCGAAAAAGCGATAAAGCCCATAGCCACTTCATTGACCAGATCATATCTTGCGACTTCCTCATAAGTGGATAGACCAAGATAGCCACCGCCGATCCTGCCGATCACGAAGGGACCGATCAGGATGCCGGAGATCAGGAATGCAGTCACGTCCGGCAGGTTCCATTTCTTGAAAAGTCTGGTCATCATAAGCCCGGCCAACAGGGCCAATGCAACATTTAAAAGTATCGCCATGTCATCTCACCTCACAACTTTACCATATTAGGACAAGCATCAGGGTTTGTCAAATACGGTTGAAAAAAACACTTTAACATGATAAACTGTTATGTATGACATTTCAAATAATGACAAATAAGTTTTGAGGTGTATCTGAATGGTAGTAAATGGCAGTTTGAATGAAATGCAATTGGATGTGGTCAAGGAGATCGGCAACATCGGAGCCGGAAATGCCTGCACCGCATTGTCTGTTCTGCTGGGCACGGCAGTGAATATGGATGTGCCGCATGTACGTATCCTTGATTTTGACTCTACCTCACAGTATCTGGGCGGTGGGGAAAATCAGATCCTGGGGATCCAGATCGATGTCACGGACGATCTGGACGGCATGATGTTCCACATTGTCCGCAAGCCTTTTGCGGAGCGGATCATCAACACATTTTACGAGAAGCACCTCGAAGACCTCGCAAATCTGGATGAAATGGACACCTCCGTTTTGAGCGAGATGGCAAACATCACATCGGGTGCCTATGCGAACGCGCTTGCGACTCTGACCAATCTGTTTGTCAATATCGGCGCACCGATCCAGAAATGTGCAAAGATCGGCGAGATCTTAAAGATCCCGTTCCAATCCATGGTAAAACCGGGGGAGAAGATCCTGGTGATCGATGAGGAGTTCGAGATCGGCGAGCAGAAGATCAATTCCAACATGCTTCTGGTCCTTGAGAAGAATTCCCTGATGAAATTATTTGAGAGATTAGGAGTTATGTCGTTATGAATCCCAAGATCCATACCGAAGCGGTCGATTTTCTGTTTGACGCTATCATGCAGCTGAAGAGTAAAGAAGAATGCTATATCTTCTTTGAGGATATCTGCACGATCAACGAGCTTTTATCCCTGTCACAGCGATTCGAAGTGGCCAGCATGCTCAGAGAGAAGAAGACCTATCTGGATATTGCCGAAAAGACGGGGGCATCTACTGCAACGATCAGCCGGGTCAACCGTTCTTTAAACTACGGAAACGACGGTTATGACATGGTCTTAAACCGGATGAAGAAGGACAGCAACTGAGAGGATCATATGAATCAGATCATTGATACACTGAATGAGAAACAAAGAGAAGCGGCTCTGACTGTTGATGGGCCGCTTTTAATTTTGGCGGGGGCAGGCAGCGGCAAGACCAGGGTGCTCACGAACCGTGCCGCCTACCTGATCAGCGACTGCGATGTCAAACCGTGGAATATCCTTGCGATCACGTTTACGAACAAGGCAGCGGGAGAGATGCGCGAGAGGATCGACAAGCTGGTTGACGAATACGCGGAGAGCATCTGGGTGGCGACTTTTCATGCGACCTGTGTGCGGATCCTGCGCCGCTACATCGACAAACTCGGATATGACACGAATTTTACGATCTATGATACGGATGATTCGCAGACGGTCATGAAGGAAGTCTGCAAACGTCTGGATGTGGACACAAAACAGTTCAGTCCGAGAAACCTTCTTTCCGCCATTTCCAAGGCCAAGAATGAGATGCTTTCACCGGATGACTTTGTTGCTGCGGAACCCTGGGACTATGGCAGAAAGAGAATGGGAAAGATCTATGCGGAATATGAAAAGACGCTGCAGAAGAACAATGCCCTTGATTTTGACGACCTGCTCTTAAAGACCGTGGAACTGTTCAAGGCCCATCCGGAGGTGCTTTCCTATTATCAGGACCGCTTCCTCTACATCATGGTGGATGAATACCAGGATACGAATACGGTCCAGTTTGAACTGATCCGTCTGCTTGCGCAAAAGAACAGAAATATCTGCGTGGTCGGCGATGACGACCAGTCGATCTATAAATTCCGCGGAGCCAATATCCGCAATATCCTTGATTTTGAAAAAGTGTATCCGGATGCGAAAGTGATCCGGCTCGAGCAGAATTACCGCTCCACGCAGACGATATTGGATGCGGCAAATTCCGTGATCAGAAACAATGAGTCCAGGAAAAGCAAATCTTTATGGACGGACAAAGGGGCAGGCAGCAAGGTGCGCTTCTGCCAGTTCGACACGGCTTATGAGGAAGCGGAGTTTGTATCCGATGACATCGCAAGACGGGTCAGAAAAGAAGGACTTTCTTACCATGATTTTGCCGTGCTGTACAGGACCAACGCCCAGTCCCGTCTGCTGGAAGAAAAAATGATCCTAAACAGCATCCCCTATGATGTGGTCGGGGGCGTGAACTTCTACAGCAGGCGCGAGATCAAGGACCTGCTGGCGTATCTGAAGACCATTGACAATGCCAGGGATGATCTGGCGGTCAGCCGTATCATCAATGTGCCAAAGCGCGGGATCGGAACCACAACGGTTAACCGGATCCGTGACTATGCGATGGCGAACGGGATCTCCTTCTACGAAGCATTAAAGATCTGTGAGCAGATCCCGCAGGCGGCAAAGGGCGCTTCGAAGATCAAGGGCTTTGTGGACATGATCGAGACTTTCCGGAAAAAGGCGGAGCAGTGCACGATCGAGGAACTGATCAGTGTGATCCTGCATACGACGGAATACATCGAGCAGATGGATGCGGCAGACGAGATCGAGCTGCAGACCCGGGTCGACAACATCGACGAATTCATTAACAAGGTGATCTCCTACGAAGAAGAGAACGAACAGCCTTCGCTTTCCCGTTTCCTTGAGGAAGTTGCGCTGGTTGCGGATATCGACAATGTGGATGCGGATGCGGATCATGTGATGCTGATGACGTTGCATGCGGCAAAGGGGCTGGAATTTCCCTATGTGTACTTAACGGGTATGGAAGACGGCCTGTTCCCCGGATATATGAGCATTACCGATGATGACCCTTCGGAACTTGAAGAGGAGAGGCGCCTGTGCTATGTCGGGATCACCAGAACGATGGAACATCTGACACTGACCTGTGCACGCGCAAGGATGATCCGCGGTGAGACACAGTACAATGCGGTTTCAAGGTTTGTAAGGGAGATCGATCAGACTCTTTTGGATGGAAAAGTTGCACCCGTAAGACTTCGCGACAGCGATATCCCGAGTCCTTCCGTGACGGAGTTTAGCAGAAGGATGGTCCGGGAAAAACCTTATGCGAAACTTCCGGAGAAGCAGTTCAACCCTGCAAATCCTTATCCGGTCGTAAAAAAGGGAGCGGAGCTGCTTCAGGGAAAGCAGGCCCCGGATTATGAAGCCGGCGACAGGGTCAGCCATGTGAAGTTTGGAACAGGTGTCGTGCAAGAGATCCGGGACGGCGGCCGTGATTTTGAAGTGACCGTTGATTTTGAAAACTACGGGATCAAGAAAATGTTTGCCTCTTTTGCAAAATTGAAAAAATTGTAAAAAAATTTTTGGAAAGCATGGAAAAATTCCGATAGTTATGTTAAACTAATAACAAATATTCTTGAATGTACAAGACCAAGGAGGACGGGTATGGATAAATTTAACGGCTTTGTAGCAACACTGAAGGAACAGGAAGCAGCAGGTCTGGCGAAGGCAGGAGAACTTCTGAACGCAGGCAAGAAACTTGCAAAACTGCAGAAGAAGGAAGAGGAAGAGCAGAAGAAGAACAACACGATCGTGATCGTGATCGGCATCGTTGTGGGCCTGATCGTGATCGCAGGGATCGCGTATGCGTTATACCGCTATTTCACACCGGATTATCTGGATGATTTTGAAGACGATCTGGATGATGAATTTGATGATGATTTTGACGACGATTTCTTCGAGGGTGAGCCGTCAAAGACGAAAGCCTGATCCGGCAGGGAAATGACGGATCGGTCATGACAGGTATCAGGGGCGCCTCATGAGAGATGAGGCGCTTTTTTTGGTTTGCGCGCCATGGGCGCGCTCTAACGGGTGGAAGTCCCGAGTACGCGTAGGCAACGACGAAGTACATAGCTGAACAGCAAGGGTGTCCAT